>NZ_JALJDY010000010.1:0-299405 GCF_023242425.1 Pseudomonas sp. MWU12-2029
TACGAAGGTTGGTAGACCGGTGATCTGGCAAACCGGCGCGCCCGAAGACGCCCTACGCATGGCCACCATAAAAACAGAAAAAACTCTGAATATAGGTGCGCTATGCGCCAGATTAAAACCGGGCTACCAAACCCGATCGCTGTTCTTTTCAGCGACGAGACAACGATAAAACCCGGCCTGTAAGCGCACAAGCCGGCGGATTCTGGCGCAGTCGTAGGCAACGGCGCAAGGTTGTGTAGCCTGGGGTGCGTGTCTGAACGTGTCCTTTAAACACCACGATTAAACATTCACAAAATCCCCGTTTTTGCATCCAGCTCCAGTACCAATCCCCCCGGCATCTGCACAAAAATCTGCCAGATCCCGTCCTCCGGCACCTGCGCCACCTGATACGGCAACCCACTACCCTGCACCCGCTTCAAAACCAACGCCGCGTCTTCATCGGTACGAAACGCAATATGACTCAACGCCGCCTCATCCAGCGCGGGCTGCTCAATCACATGCACCAGCGCCTGCGTGTCCTGATACAACCACCGCCCGGGAAACGGAAACGGCGGCCGGCGCCCCGGCGTCAATCCCAATAACCCACCGAAAGCGTCCTGCAGCGTCTGCCCATCAGCGGTGTTGAAGGCCAGATGATCGAATGTCCACGTCATGTCTGTCTCCTGCGGTTATTCAGGATTCCAGTATCTGCGCTTGCCAATCCCGGAAAAATCCCGCAAAACGCCAAGGATCTTCAACGGATTTTTACTAATGAGCTCGATCCTCGATCTGGAAATCTTTGTCCGCACCGCTGATTCCGGCAGCATTTCCGCCGCCGCACGGGCGCTGGAGCTGACGCCGGCCGCCGCCAGCATCGCGTTGAAACGTCTGGAAACCCGCCTCGGCATCCGCCTCTTCGCCCGCTCGACCCGCAGCATGCGCCTGACCGAAGAAGGCCGGCGCTATCTGGAAAGCGTGCGTCTGGCATTAGCCACGCTAGCCGAGGGCGAGCAGGCGTTGAAGCAGCAGACCGAAGGCCTGAGCGGCGTGCTGCAACTGGCAGCGCCGTCAGACTTCGGGCGCAATGTGTTGCTGCCGTGGCTGGACGATTTCAAGCGCGAGCACCCGCACATTCAACTGCAATTGCTGCTCAACGATCGGCATGCGGATCTGTTTCGCGAGACGGTGGATGTGGCGCTGCGCTTTGGCGTGCCGAGTGATTCGACGCTGGTCGCCTTGCCGATTCTGCCTGAGCATCGTCGTGTGGCCTGCGCCAGTCCGGCGTATCTGGAGCGCCACGGCACACCGCAGAACCCCGCCGAGCTGAGCGAGCACAGCGCCCTGCTCTACCTGCGCAATGGCCGGCCTTACAACACCTGGCGCTTCCATCGCGAAGACGAAACGGTCGAGGTCGAAGTACGCGGCGATTACCTCAGCGATGACGGCGAAGTCGCCCGCCGCTGGGCGCTTGCCGGGCACGGTATCGCCTACAAGGCCTGGCTCGACGTGGCCGAAGACGTGCGCGCCGGGCGGCTGGTGACCCTGTTCGATGACTGGCATGGCGAGAGCGTGCCGTTCAATCTGCTGTGCCCGCATCGGGTGCAGGTGTCGGAACGGGTCAAGGTGTTGCAGGCGTTTTTGCGCGAGCGCTGCGAGGCATTGCGTCGATAAATTCACTTTGCCGCGGCGGGTGCTTCTGGTATTTGATGGAAGCTTTCCCACCGACAAAAGGATTTCGGCATGAGCTATCGCACACTGGGTCACTCGGGGTTGCAGGTGTCCACCCTCACCCTCGGCACGATGATGTTTGGCGAACAGACCAGCGCGGAAGACTCGCTGCGCATCATCGACAAGGCCTGGGATCAGGGTATCAACTTCATCGACACCGCCGACGTGTACACCAACGGTCGCTCGGAAGAGATCGTCGGTGAAGCCATCGCCCGTCATCGTCATGAATGGGTGCTGGCGACCAAGGTCGGCTTCGGCCCGGTGGACGGCGTGCCGAATCGCAATGGACTGAGCCGCAAGCATATCTTCAACGGTCTGGAGGCCAGCCTGACCCGGCTCGGCACCGACTACCTCGACATCTATTACCTGCACCGCGAAGACCACAACACGCCGCTGGAAGTGACGATTTCGGCGATTGGCGATCTGATTCGCCAGGGCAAGATCCGTTATTGGGGCCTGTCGAATTATCGCGGCTGGCGGATTGCCGAGGTGATTCGCGTGGCGGACAAACTGGGTGTCGATCGCCCGGTGATCAGCCAGCCGCTGTACAACATCGTCAACCGTCAGGCCGAGACCGAGCAAATCACTGCCGCCCAGACTTACGGCCTCGGCGTTGTGCCGTACAGCCCGCTGGCCCGTGGCGTGCTCAGCGGCAAGTACGCGCCGGACGTAACGCCGGACGCCAACAGCCGTGCCGGGCGCCAGGACAAACGTATTCTGGAGACTGAATGGCGCGTGGAGTCGTTGCGCATTGCCCAGCAGATCCAGCAATACACCAAAGAGCGCGGGGTCGGGATTGTCGAGTTTGCGATTGCCTGGGTGTTGAACAATGGCGCGGTAACGTCGGCGATTGTCGGGCCGCGTACGGAAGAACAATGGGATGCGTACACCAAGGCGCAGGCGGTGAAGATTACGGCGGAGGATGAGGCGTTTATCGATTCGCTGGTGACACCGGGGCATGCTTCTACGCCGGGGTTTAATGATGTGAGCCATTTTGTGTCGGGGCGCAAACCGCGTCAGCCTTAAGCACCTATGCTTCGACACAGGTCCCGCTCTCACGGGATCTGTGTCGAATGTTGGAAATATCGATCACTCGGCCAATATTCACCACAAAAACCACGTATCCTGCGCGCCCCGTTTGACCATCACCCCCGCGAGGACAGTTTGTCTAAAGGTATCGCTCTCTCGGTAACAGCCTCGACGCTGTTTGCCGTCATGTATTACTACACCTCGTTGCTCACCCCGTTGAGCGGCGTGGAAATCTACGGTTGGCGGATGTTGCTGACCGTGCCCTGCATGACCGTGTTCATGTTGTTGTCCGGTGAATGGCGGCGGGTGCTGGAGCTGCTGCGCCGGATCCCTGCGCTGCCGAAGCTGATCGGCGGCCTGATCCTCTCATCAGCGCTACTCGGCGTGCAGTTGTGGCTGTTCATGTGGGCACCGCTCAATGGTTACAGCCTCGATGTGTCGCTGGGTTACTTCCTCTTGCCGCTGGCGATGGTGCTGACCGGGCGCATCGCTTATGGCGAAAGCCTGTCGTACTTGCAGAAAGTCGCGGTGTTCTTTGCCAGCCTCGGCGTGTTGAACGAGTTGTATCAGGTCGGCGGGTTTTCCTGGGCGACTCTGGTCGTAGTCGTCGGTTACCCGCTGTACTTCGTGCTGCGCAAATACCTGAAGACCGACAACCTCGGCGGCTTGTGGGTCGATATGACCCTGATGCTGCCGGTGGCGTACTGGTTTGTACGCGGCGGTGAACAGGGTTTCGGCGTGTTCGATCAGTATCCGGCGCTGGCGTGGCTGATTCCGCTGCTCGGTCTGATCAGTGCGTCGGCGCTGGTGGTGTACATCATTGCCAGTCGTTTGCTGCCGTTCAGCCTGTTCGGCTTGTTGAGTTACGTGGAGCCGGTGCTGTTGCTGGGTGTGGCTCTGCTGCTCGGCGAGAGCATCAAGCCCGGCGAATGGCTGACCTACATCCCGATCTGGCTCGCGGTGGTGGTGCTGGTGTTTGAAGGGTTCAAGCATCTGATGCGCCAGCGGCGCCCGTAAGACGCGCAATAAAAAGCCCGGCCTGCAACATTGCAGGCCGGGCTTTTTTACATCTGTTGCAGGTTACTCGGTGGCGAGTACGCCACGACGCACCTGGTCACGCTCGATCGATTCGAACAGTGCCTTGAAGTTGCCCTCGCCGAAACCATCGTCGCCTTTACGCTGGATGAATTCGAAGAACACCGGGCCCATCAGGGTTTCCGAGAAGATCTGCAACAGCAGACGCTTGTCGTCTTTGTCCGATGCGCCATCGAGCAGGATGCCGCGCGATTGCAGTTGATCCACCGGCTCGCCGTGGTTCGGCAGACGGCCTTCGAGCATTTCGTAGTAGGTGTCCGGCGGCGCGGTCATGAAGCGCATGCCGATCTTCTTCAACTGATCCCAGGTCTTGACCAGATCGTCGGTGAGGAACGCCACGTGCTGGATGCCTTCGCCGTTGAACTGCATCAGGAACTCTTCGATCTGCCCGGCGCCCTTCGACGATTCTTCGTTGAGCGGGATGCGGATCATGCCGTCCGGCGCGGTCATCGCTTTCGAGGTCAGGCCGGTGTATTCGCCCTTGATGTCGAAGTAGCGGATCTCGCGGAAGTTGAACAGCTTCTCGTAGAAGTTGGCCCAGTAGGCCATGCGGCCGCGATACACGTTGTGGGTCAGGTGATCGATGATCTTCAGGCCGGCACCGACCGGGTTGCGGTCAACACCTTCGATGAACACGAAGTCGATGTCATAGATCGAGCTGCCTTCGCCGAAACGGTCGATCAGGTACAGCGGCGCGCCGCCAATGCCTTTGATCGCCGGCAGGTTCAGCTCCATCGGACCGGTTTCGATGTGGATCGGCTGGGCGCCGAGTTCCAGCGCGCGGTTGTAGGCCTTCTGCGAATCCTTGACCCGGAACGCCATACCGCATACGGACGGACCGTGCTCGGCCGCGAAGTACGAGGCCACGCTGTGAGGTTCGTTGTTGAGGATCAGGTTGATCGCGCCCTGGCGATACAGGTGCACGTTCTTGGAACGGTGGGTCGCTACCTTGGTGAAGCCCATGATCTCGAAGATCGGCTCCAGGGTGCCGGGTGTCGGCGATGCGAACTCGATGAACTCGAAGCCCATCAGGCCCATTGGGTTTTCGTATAAATCTGCCATGGTTGGCGCCTCATCATTCTTATCAATTAACCAGAGTTATTTGTCAGTAATGCTGAGACCGGTGGGCGGCGCACAGGAAATGCCACGCACACTGCGGGCGAGAAAGTCACCGTAGATCAGTTGAAACCCGAATATCTTCATTGTCGACCCAAGGCTCTTGCGGGCGAGGCTTCTGCTGCCAGAAGACGATTATTATTGTATGCGTAACCCGATTCTACACAGCGTAAATAGGGTTGTCTGCCCTCTCTATAAAATCCGCTTTTTTCGGCCCGGTGCAAGGGGTTTGTTGCACAGCCAGATGCCCGCCAGAATCAGCACGCCGCCCAGGCACATGGGCAGCGTCAGTTGCTCGCCCAGCAGGACGGCACCAGCCAGCACGGCGGTCAGCGGGTTGAGCGCAATGAACACGCCGGAGCGGGTCGCGCCGATCTTGCGGATGCCGTCGTAGTAACCGATGTACGCCAGGGCCGATCCCAAGACCCCGAGATAGATCAGGCTCAGCCATTGCGTCATCCCCAGACTGACCACCGCCGCCCCGCTCACTTCGCCACGAACGGCGGCCAGCGCCCAGAGCATCAGCGTGCCGAGCAGAATCGAAAAGGTCACCGTCTGCAACGGGCCGATGCTCTGGTTGAGGCGGCGGGAAAACAACGAATACACACCCCAGCTCAACACGCAGCCGAAAATCAGCAGATCGCCGATCCACGCGTCCGGCGTCGCGGCCAGCAGTTGCGGATTACGGCTGACGATCACCACACCGGCGCCGCCGATGCAGATCAGGATTCCGATGACTTTCAGTCGACTCAGACGCTCCTTGAACAATAGCCATGAAGCCAGGCCAATCACCGCCGGATTCAACGCAACGATCAGCGAGGCCCGCGACGCATTGATGTATTGCAAGCCGTAAAAGAAACACAGGTTGTAGAAGAAGATCCCGAAGAACCCCAGCCATGCCAGTTGCAGCCATTGCCCGGCATTCGGGCGTGCGAGGGGAATTCGCGCCAGCCACAAAAAACCGAGCAACGCGACGCTGGCCAGCAAGAACCGAAGGCTGGCAGCGAGGATCGGACTCAGGCTACCAGCGAGAAATCGCCCGGCCACCCAGGTCCCGCCCCAGATCATGCTGACCATGGCGAGGTTCAGATAGACGGGCATGTCCGAGGCCACCGGACGGATTGATTCATGACTATTCATAACGCGCTCGACGACGAAACTGACGGATGCCGTATCATTCGAGTAATTGTCTATCATCGTAAAATGAGCTTTTACTCATGACTTTGACCCAGCTCGAAATCTTCTCTCTGGTGGCCGAACTGCGCGGCTTCACCCTCGCCGCCCATCGCCTGGGAATTTCCCAGTCGGCGGTGTCCCATGCCTTGAAGTCACTGGAGCAGGAACTGGGTGTCGAACTGTTTCGCCGGCATCAATCGCAAGTCGAACTCAGCGATATTGGCGAGCAATTGCTGCTGCGCGCACGGGCGATGCTCGGGCTGGCCAACACATTGCGCCAGGAAGCCGCCGATGCGCGCGGGCTGAAAAGCGGCACCTTGCGTATCGGCTCGTTCGGCCCGACTTCATCGATCAGGTTGCTGCCGCGGATCCTCCAGCAATTTCGCCGGGCGCACCCAGGCATCGAGGTTCACATCGACGAAGGGCCGGACCGGCAGGTGCTCCAGTGGCTTGATGAGCGGCGGATCGACATCGGTTTCGTGGTATTGCCCGAAGAACGCTTCGATACGTTTGCCCTGATGGAGGACCAGATGATCGCCCTGCTCCCACTCGACCATCCGCTGGCCATGCAAGCGCAACTGAGCCTTAAAGACCTGTGCAGCGACCCGTTCGTACTCACCGAAGCCGGCTCTTCGGAACTGGTATCGCGACTGTTCAACGCGGCAAGGCTGAGCCCGAATATCCGCTACCGCTGCTCGCAACTGCTGAGCACCCTTGACACCGTGAGCCGGGGCGACGCCATCACCCTCGTTGCCGAAGGTTCGCTGCCCATCGAGTCAAATCCGCAATACGTGAAGCGGCCATTGTCACCCGCCGTGGTGCGCCACATTGGCCTGGCCGTGCTTGATCAGCGTCAGGCATCACCCGCCACTCTGGCTTTCATCAAACTGGCGACTGCACTCGATAACCGCTGAGCGGCGCAAGCGCCAACCGCCATCTATCATGGGCACAGACCCAACGCTTTCCAGAAGGTGCACCCTTGCCCCGCCTGCCGTCGAGAGCCCCACACCACCGCAACAGGATGCGCCCATGCCTCTGACCGTCAGGCCCCGCCGCAAACGCAGCACCCGAATCATCGTGACGCTGCTGTGCGGTTTGCTGCCGATCATCATCGGCACGGTCATTCTGCATATGCAGGCCGAGCGCACGCTGGAACAGAGCTCGCGACAAACCGCCGAGGAAGCCTTGCGCCAGTTCGACCTGATGCTCGACAACACCGCCCAGTCCGCCCGGGAATTGCTGCCGCTGGCGGGCCAGACCTGCGAGGACGTCAAACTGGCCCTGCGCGAACAGGTCACCCGCCGCCCTTTCGTGCGTTCGACCAATCTGGTGTGGGACAACAACCTCTATTGCAGCTCGCTGTTCGGCGACTTCAAGGAAGCCGTCAATCCGGGGGACTACACCCAAGGCAAGTTATGGCTCATGAACGGCAACCCGGTTACGCCTGATACGGCGCTGCTGGTGTATCGACTGAGCGACGGCCGGGGCGGCGCCCTGACGACGCTGGACGGCTATCACCTGAGCAATATTCTGCGCCTGATCGGCCGGCAGACATTGTTATTGCTGCAAGTGGGCAATAACTGGCTTTCGGCCGACGGCAAAGTGCATCAAGGTGCCCTTCCCGAGTTGCCGGTGGCCCAGAGCACGTTGAACTCTCCGCACTATGCCTACACGGTGAGCGCCGGTTTCCCTGAAGATGAAACCTGGAACTACATGAGCGACGAATACCCGCCGCTGTTCAGTCTGTTGATTTTCTTTGGGGCGGTGTCAGGGGCGATCGGTTATATCGTGCAGAACCGCGCAACATCCCCCAGTCACGAAATGCTGCGCGCGCTGGAAGCCGGAGAGTTCATTCCCTACTTCCAACCGGTGGTCTACGGCGACAGCAAACGCTGGTCGGGCTGCGAAGTGCTGATGCGCTGGAATCATCCCAAGGAAGGCCTGGTGCGTCCGGACCTGTTCATACCGTTCGCAGAACATTCCGGGCTGATCGTGCCGATGACCCGTTCATTGATGCAGCAGACCGCTGTGGTGCTCGGGCCGCAGTCTGCTTCCTTCGAGGCCCCCTTCCACATCGGCATCAACATTACGGCCAGTCACTGCCACGATCTGGAGTTGCTGGAAGACTGCCGCGAGTTTCTGGCGGCATTCGCCCCCGGCAGCATCAGCCTGGTCCTGGAGTTGACGGAACGCGAGTTGATCGAGCCCACCGACATCACCCATCAACTGTTTGCACAACTGCGGGCCATGGGTGTGAAGATCGCGATCGACGACTTCGGCACCGGTCATTCGAGCCTGAGCTATTTGAGAACATTCAATGTCGACTTCCTGAAGATCGACCAGACATTCGTCGCCATGATTGATAAGGACGCCCTGTCCCGACACATTCTGGACAGCATCATCGAACTCTCCGCCAAACTGGATCTGGGCATTGTGGCCGAAGGCGTGGAAACACAGGCCCAGGCCGATTATCTGGCCGCGCATCACGTCAACTTTCTGCAAGGCTACCTGTTTGGCAAACCGATGCCGGCCACAGACTTCATCGATGCATTAACTCACCATTAACTAATCGCGATAAAACCGACGGGCTCAGACCGTTCGCACCAAATTGATACAAGACATCGCTGTTTTTACATAAAGAAAAAGTCAGGATTTACTCTTGACGCATTAACTACTACAATTTTTCTTACCTGTTGCTAGATTGGCAGGTGAGCCACTATCACCGAGTCGCTTCAAGGCTCTTGGCTTATAGCTTTGTTTGCGGTTGGTATCAGCCAAACACACTATTGGAGTAAAGATATTGTCCAGACTCGCTGAATTTCGTGCAGCTGAAAAGGCCCTTCAGGAACAGCTCAAGCAGCTGGAATCGCTGAAGAACGATGCCGGGCTCAAGAAAGAAATCGAATTCGAAGAAAAGCTCCAGGGGCTGATGAAAACCTACGGCAAAGGCCTGAAAGACATCATCGCCATCCTCGATCCGAACCCGGCCAAATCCGGTCTGCAACTGACCGCAGCACCTAAAACCCGCCGCGCTCGCGTGGTCAAGGTCTATCAGAACCCGCACACCGGCGAGCTGATCGAGACCAAGGGTGGCAACCATCGCGGCCTGAAGGCCTGGAAGGAACAATACGGTGCAGCCACCGTTGATTCCTGGTTGCGCGGCTAATCCCCCGCAAACATAAAAGCCCTGCAGATGCAGGGCTTTTTTTTGGACAATATCTAACAAATGCAACAATTTCCCGTCTCGAAAGTTCACAGCCAAACAGCCTCTTGCACTGAAACTATGCTTCCGGATGTTGCGTCTTCGCAGGGCGAGCAACTTTGTATTTAATCACTTCAGGTATCTAACAGGCTGCGGATCACCGAACAGCTGACTAAAATTTCAAGCTGTTTCTTGCCGCCACTATTTCATCGACGCTGGCCTTGTAAACCTCGGCTTGCCCGGCATACGAAAGTACATAGGCCTTGTCTGCCTCTACTGCAGCAACCAATGTTTGTGACAGCACATGACGGCCATTTTCGGTGACTGTACAAGTAGTCTCGAGCGCCGCGAGTGAACCGAGCGTGCTCGAATGAACCTTGTTACAGACACTCTGATAACCGCCCTGGAAAAATTCCTTCTGCACCGACTTGCGCATCTCCAGCAACACGCCTTGCAGATTGACCTGATGACCCGTTTCCACACGCGTCATTGTCAACTCCATCACCATCACCTGATTGCCATCGGCATCGTTCTTCACCGCCCGCTGACGGGAAACTTCCGGTGCCGTTTCAGGCAGCGCTTCGACTTGCCAGCCCGCAGGCCAGGTAATGCTCGGCGCATCAGCGCAGGCCGAAGCGGCGATGAGGGACAAGCCGAAGAAAACGAACAGCGATTTGAACGGTCGGATCATTACCAGAGGCACTCGCGGATTGAGCTGCAAAGTCTGAGGCTCGCCCGCTTGCAGGGCAAGCCCGCGCTTTCGGTTTGGCGATGCCGCAAGGCATGCGTATCATTGCGCCCATTCACTCGCCCCAATTTGTTACGGAGGGCCCATGAGCCTGCAAGAACTGAACACTTTCCCTGGCGTTACTGCCACCCCGGACAGCGCAACCCGCAACTTCGTGTTCAACCACACCATGCTGCGCGTCAAGGACATCACCAAGTCGCTGGACTTCTACACCCGCGTGCTGGGTTTCTCGCTGGTAGAGAAGCGTGATTTCCCGGAAGCGGAATTCAGCCTGTACTTCCTCGCCCTGGTCGACAAATCGCACATCCCGGCCGATGCCGCTGCGCGCACCGAGTGGATGAAGTCGATTCCCGGCATCCTGGAACTGACCCACAACCACGGCACCGAAAACGACGCTGATTTCGCCTACCACAACGGCAACACCGACCCACGCGGTTTCGGCCACATCTGCATTTCGGTGCCGGACATCGTCGCTGCTTGCGCACGCTTTGAAGAGCTGGGCTGCGACTTCCAGAAACGCCTGACCGATGGCCGCATGAAGAGCCTGGCGTTCATCAAGGACCCGGATGGCTACTGGGTCGAGATCATTCAGCCGGCGCCGCTGTAAACGCTGAAAAGAAAAAACCCCATCATCGCTGATGGGGTTTTCTTTTTTCGGTCCGGGATTTACGCCGGGGCCGAAGTGCGGATCAGGTGATCGAAAGCGCTGAGGGAAGCCTTGGCGCCCTCGCCCACCGCAATCACGATCTGCTTGTACGGAACGGTGGTCACGTCACCTGCAGCGAAGATGCCCGGGATCGAGGTTTCCCCACGGTTGTCGACGATGATCTCGCCGCGCGGCGACAGCTCGATGGTGCCTTTGAGCCAATCGGTGTTAGGCAACAGACCGATCTGCACGAAGATCCCTTCCAGCTCGACCGTGCGCAGCTCGTCAGTCTTGCGATCCTTGTAACGCAGGCCGTTGACCTTCTGGCCGTCGCCAGTGACTTCAGTGGTCAACGCACTGGTGATCACGGTGACGTTCGGCAGGCTGTGCAGCTTGCGTTGCAGCACCGCGTCAGCGCGCAGTTGTACGTCGAACTCAAGCAAGGTTACCTGGGACACGATACCGGCCAGATCAATCGCTGCCTCGACGCCGGAGTTACCGCCGCCAATCACCGCTACACGCTTGCCTTTGAACAGCGGACCGTCGCAGTGCGGGCAGTACGCCACGCCCTTGTTGCGATATTCCTGCTCGCCCGGCACGTTCATTTCACGCCACCGTGCGCCGGTCGCCAGAATCACGCTCTTGGCCTTGAGGGTCGCGCCGCTGGCGAAGTGGACTTCATGCAGCTCGCCGTTCTTGCCCGGAATCAGCTTGTCAGCGCGTTGCAGGTTCATGATGTCGACGTCGTACTGCTTGACGTGCTCTTCCAGCGCGGTAGCCAGTTTCGGGCCTTCGGTTTCCTGGACGGAAATGAAGTTTTCGATGGCCATGGTGTCCAGCACCTGACCGCCGAAGCGCTCAGCCGCAACACCGGTGCGAATGCCTTTACGTGCGGCGTAGATCGCCGCTGAAGCACCGGCCGGGCCACCGCCGACCACCAGCACATCGAAAGACTCTTTGGCGCTGATTTTCTCGGCCTGACGCTCGATGGCGCCGGTATCGAGTTTGGCGAGGATTTCTTCCAGGCCCATACGGCCCTGACCGAAGTTTTCGCCGTTCAGGTAGATGCTCGGCACGGCCATGATCTTGCGATCGTTGACTTCGTCCTGGAACAGCGCGCCGTCGATGGCGACGTGGCGGATGTTCGGGTTCAGCACGGCCATCAGGTTCAGCGCCTGGACCACGTCCGGGCAGTTCTGGCAGGACAGCGAGAAGTAAGTCTCGAAGTTGAACTCGCCCTTGAGCGAGCGGATCTGTTCGATCACTTCGACACTGGCCTTCGAAGGGTGGCCACCGACTTGCAGAAGGGCCAGCACCAGCGAAGTGAATTCATGGCCCATCGGGATGCCGGCGAAACGCAGGCTGATGTCGGCACCCGGGCGGTTGATCGAGAACGACGGTTTGCGTGCATCGTCGCCGCTGTCGATCAATGTAATCTGGTGCGAAAGACTGGCAACGTCTTTCAGCAGGTCGAGCATTTCACGGGATTTCGCACCGTCGTCGAGAGAAGCAACGATCTCGATCGGCTGGGTGACCCGTTCCAGGTACGATTTCAACTGGGCTTTAAGATTGGCGTCCAACATACGGGCGATCTCCTGACTTTATTTGAGGCGAAAAAAAGCCCGAGCGAATCTCGCCCGGGCTTTTCTATTGGGCGGTGCAGCTTACTGAGGTAGGTGCGGAGTTCCGCCCTGTGTTGCGTGTCTCACAGACTCAGATCTTGCCGACCAGGTCCAGGGACGGAGCCAGAGTGGCCTCGCCTTCTTTCCACTTGGCCGGGCAAACTTCGCCTGGGTGAGCAGCGACGTACTGAGCAGCCTTGATTTTGCGCAGCAGCTCGGAAGCGTCACGGCCAACGCCGCCATCGTTCAGTTCAACGATTTTGATCTGGCCTTCAGGGTTGATCACGAAGGTGCCACGGTCAGCCAGACCAGCTTCTTCGATCAGTACGTCGAAGTTGCGGGAGATGACGTGGGTCGGGTCGCCGATCATGGTGTATTCGATTTTGCCGATGGCTGGCGAAGTGTTGTGCCAGGCAGCGTGGGCAAAGTGGGTGTCGGTCGAAACGCTGTAGATTTCTACGCCCAGTTTCTGGAAGGCAGCGTAGTTGTCGGCCAGGTCTTCCAGCTCGGTTGGGCAAACGAAGGTGAAGTCGGCTGGGTAGAAGAACACTACGGACCATTTGCCTTTCAGGTCAGCGTCCGAGACTTGTACGAAGTCGCCGTTTTTGAACGCGGTAGCTTTGAACGGTTTTACTTGGCTGTTGATGATAGGCATTGATGACTCTCCGTCAGGGTTGTGAATTCGATGGGTGAATCCTACCCACTCACTCGACGGATGGCTCATTGGCAAACCTGATGCTGCTGATTTGTTTTCGCTATTAGCTGACTGTATTAATAGAAGAAAACGATATCTACGACGACAACGGCTTATCCGTAATCCGGGCCATCCCGTGAAAGGGGCTCGCTTCAACATAGCGCATGGCGGACTTCATATCCTTCCAGCCCACGTAATTCATCAGCGACTTGAGATCCCAGCCGCTTTGATGGGCCCAGGTGGCAAAGCCACGTCGCAGCGAATGACTGGTGTAACGCTCGGCGGAAATTCCGGCACGCTCCAGAGCCTGACGCAGCAACGGAATCACGCTGTTGGCGTGCAAGCCCTCCTCACTCAGATTGCCCCAGCGGTCGACGGCGCGAAACACCGGGCCGCGTACGAGCGCAGCTTCAGTGATCCAGTCGATGTAGGCCTGCACCGGGCATAGTTTGAGCAACGCCGGGGCCTGATAGGTCTGACCGAGGTTCTCCCGGTCACCCTTGCTGCGTGGCAGGTACAGGGTGATGCCGCTGCCGGCGTGGGCCTGGACGTGCTCGATTTGCACCCGGCACAGCTCGTCACTACGAAAGCCGCGCCAAAACCCCAGAAGAATCAGTGCGCGGTCTCGACAGGCTCTTAGCAGCAACGGCCGGTCCTGTTTTTCTCGGGCCTCTTTCATTTCCTGCTCAAGCCAGGCAACGGTCTGCTCAAGATCCTGCAGCTGTAACGGCTCGGCCTGTTTTTCCTGCGCGGGATGTAGCGCACGGATGCCCTTGAACACTTTGCGCACCACTGGCGTCTTGGTGGGATCGGCGAACCCCTGACTGTTATGCCACTGCGCCAGGGCCGACAGGCGCAGCTTCAGCGTATTGACCGACAGCACGCCTGCGTGAGCCACCAGATACCGCGCGACGCTGTCCGCCGTCGCCGGCAGGAACCCGCCCCACACGGTTTCAAAATGCTCGACGGCCGCACGATAGCTGCGGCGGGTGTTGTCACGGGTGGCGGCTTGCAGATAGCGATCGATATCGCTCATGGGCTGATTTCTCGCAGGCGTACTGATTTGAAGAAGGAAAATCGGATTTTGACGCTTCACACGGGGTAATACCAGTATATCCCGCCCGTTCATCTTGAAACATTTAACTTTATTTCCAGCATGGTACACTGCGTACTTTGGTGGCATGTACCACAGTACGTAATCGTAGGAGCACATATGGCCCGTGGCGGCGTTAACAAAGCAGTAGTCCAGATCGCGCGCTCAGCGATCCTCGCCCGTGGCGAACACCCAAGCATCGACGCGGTACGCATCGAGCTGGGGAATACCGGATCGAAAACCACAATTCATCGCTACTTGAAGGAGCTGGATGACGGCAGCGCACCGGCAGATCCTTCGGCAGAACCCATCGATGACGAGCTCCTGGCGCTTGTCACGCGCCTGGCACAACGTCTGAAAGAACAGGCACAGGAGCCGATCGATCAGGCACGCGAACAGTACGAGCAACAACGCCAGGCGCTGGAATCGGAGCTGAATCAGCTTCGTCAGGACCATGCGCAGCTGGAGAAGAAGCACGACATCCAGGGCGCAGCGCTAACGAAAGAATCCGAAGCCTTGAGCGACACCCGCTCGATGCTGCAAACCGAACAGACACGCAATGCCGGTCTGAATCAGGCGCTGGCAGATTTCGAATTGCGCTTGCAGGACAAAGACGAGCAGATCCGCTCGCTGGAAGAAAAGCACCTGCATGCTCGAGATGCGCTCGAGCACTATCGCAATGCCGTCAAAGAGCAGCGCGAACAGGAACAGAGCCGTCACGAAAGCCAGGTTCAGCAATTGCAGATGGAGTTGCGTCAGGCGCAGCAAAGTGCGCTGGTTCGTCAGGACGAAATCACTCAATTGCACCGTGACAACGAACGCCTGCTGACCGAGAACCGTGGCACACTGCGTGAACTGAGCCTGCTGCAGGATCAGCTCAAGCAGAGCAATCAGCGTCAGGATCAACTGTTGGAGCAAGCGACGCGTGTCGACAGCGAGCGCACCCTCCTCCAGGAACGCTTGCGCGTGGCGCTGCTGGAGAGTCAGACACTCAAGCAGAGCGTCGACGAGCAGTCGCAGCTCAATCAGTCATTGGAGAAGGAATTGACCAAGGCGCAAGACAGCCTGCGCCTGGCCACCACCGTTGCGGCAGCGCCAGACGCAGCAGAGGCGAAAAAGACTTAAGCGCCGACCGGCGTACGCATGGTGACAAACTCTTCGGCCGCCGTCGGGTGCACCCCGATGGTGTCGTCGAAGTCACGCTTGGTGGCGCCAGCCTTCAGCGCGATCGCCAGTCCTTGCACGATCTCGCCGGCATCCGGCCCGACCATGTGGCAGCCCAGCACCTTGTCGGACTTGCCATCGACCACCAGCTTCATCAGCGTGCGCTCCTGGCATTCGGTCAGGGTCAGCTTCATCGGGCGGAAGCGACTTTCGAAGATCACCACATCGTGCCCCGCTTCACGCGCTTCTTCTTCGGTCAAACCGACAGTGCCGATGTTCGGCAGACTGAATACCGCTGTCGGGATCATCTTGTAATCCACCGGTCGGTATTGCTCCGGCTTGAACAGACGTCGCGCCACCGCCATGCCTTCAGCCAGCGCCACCGGCGTCAGCTGAACGCGACCGATGACATCACCCAGCGCAAGAATTGACGGCTCGGTGGTCTGGTATTGCTCGTCGACCTTGATGAAACCTTTGTCGTCGAGCTGTACGTCGGTATTTTCCAGCCCGAGATTGTCCAGCATCGGACGCCGGCCAGTGGCGTAGAACACGCAATCTGCTTCCAGCACGCGACCATCCTTGAGGGTCGCTTTCAGGCTGCCATCTGGTTGCTTGTCGATCCGCTTGATATCGGCATTGAACTGCAGATCCATGCCGCGCTTGGTCAGCTCTTCCTGCAGATGTTTGCGCACCGAACCGTCGAAGCCGCGCAGGAACAGATCACCGCGATACAGCAACGTGGTATCTGCACCGAGACCGTGGAAGATGCCGGCAAATTCGACGGCGATGTATCCGCCACCGACGACCAGGACGCGCTTCGGAAGCTCTTTCAGGAAAAACGCCTGATTGGAGCTGATGGCATGCTCATGCCCCGGGATTTCCGGAATCTGCGGCCAGCCGCCCGTGGCGATCAGAATGTTTTTTGCAGTGAAACGCTCACCGTTGACCTCGACTTCATGCGGACCAACGATTTTCGCGTGCGCTTCGTGCAGGGTCACGCCACTGTTGACCAGCAGATTGCGATAAATACCGTTGAGGCGATTGATCTCGCGATCCTTGTTGGCGATAAGGGTCGCCCAATCGAAATCCGCTTCGCCCAGGCTCCAGCCGAAACCGGACGACTGTTCAAAGTCTTCGGCGAAATGTGCGCCATACACCAGCAGCTTCTTCGGCACACAGCCGACGTTGACGCAAGTGCCACCCAGATAACGGCTCTCGGCCACCGCCACTTTCGCGCCGAATCCGGCCGCAAAACGCGCAGCACGTACACCGCCGGAACCGGCACCAATCACATAAAGGTCAAAATCGTAGGCCATTTCTTTCTCCTCGGCAGGCGATCAGCATACCCGCCGTCGTCCTTTGGGCAAGCACTCCTGCCGATATAGGGGCGGAAAATGAAAAAGCCACCCGAAGGTGGCTTTTTCGTACAGACAGGTCAGGCGCTATCAGTAGGCCTTGCCGGTCTTGTAGAAGTTTTCGAAGCAGAAGTTGGTTGCCTCGATGTAACCCTCGGCACCACCGCAGTCGAAACGCTTGCCCTTGAACTTGTAGGCCATCACGCAGCCGTTCTGGGCCTGCTTCATCAGGGCGTCAGTGATCTGGATTTCACCACCCTTGCCTGGCTCGGTCTGTTCGATCAGGTCGAAGATGTCCGGGGTCAGGATGTAACGACCGATGATCGCCAGGTTCGACGGCGCGTCTTCCGGCTTTGGCTTCTCGACCATGCTGTGTACGCGGTAGATATCGTCGCGGATCATCTCGCCGGCAATGACGCCGTATTTGCTGGTTTCCTGCGGATCGACTTCCTGGATGGCGATGATCGAGCAGCGGAACTGCTTGTACAGCTTGACCATCTGGGTCAGTACGCCGTCGCCTTCGAGGTTGACGCACAGGTCGTCCGCCAGCACCACGGCAAACGGTTCATCACCGATCAGCGGACGACCGGTCAGGATCGCATGACCCAGGCCTTTCATTTCAGTCTGACGGGTGTAGGAGAACGAGCACTCGTCCAACAGCTTGCGGATACCGACCAGGTATTTCTCTTTGTCGGTGCCCTTGATCTGGTTTTCCAGCTCATAGCTGATGTCGAAGTGGTCTTCCAGGGCGCGCTTGCCACGGCCGGTCACGATGGAGATCTCAGTCAGACCAGCATCCAGAGCTTCTTCGACGCCGTACTGGATCAGTGGCTTGTTTACCACCGGCAGCATTTCTTTGGGCATGGCCTTAGTCGCTGGAAGGAAGCGAGTACCGTAACCGGCTGCTGGGAACAAGCATTTCTTGATCATATAAGTCCTTGAAAGGGCTGTGTGTACGAGTTTCGGCGCAGTCTAATCAGGCGGCGTGCACCTTACAATGCCCCGCACTGGCTAACCGATGTCAACATAGAGAAATATTCTGGCGGATAGTTCAATCCGCACGCAGAAGCTGCGCATTCAGCGTAGCCCAAAGATTCAGGAACACCGCATCGACCCGCGCCCGCTCGCCCGTTTCCCGCTATCATGACGCCTTTGAACCAGCCAACGAGGCCGCTAGATGTCCGCAGCAAAAATCATCAACGGGTACACCGTCGCCAAGGCAAAAGATGGCCAGTGGCATATCACCGCCGCCAACGGCGAAGATGTGTCCGGTCCATTGCCCACTGAAGCGATGGCGGTTGAAGTGGCCGCGGTGCTTGATTACACGCCTCCTGCACCGAAGCGTCGCGGCAAGGATCAAGACTGATCGGCGACCACAAATCCCGGCCCTGCCACTGCGCAGGGCTTTTTTTGGCCCGCACACAAAGACGTGGCCAATCGCTATAACCTTTTCACACTGGCGCTGTCATAGCGTCTAGCCCTCTCCTTCCGAAGACGACATCGCCATGAACATCCGTACCCTGCACCGCATGCTGCCACTGATTGCGCTTCTGGCCCTGGCCGGCTGCGCCACGTCCGAAACGACTTATCTGAACAATGGCGAACAAGGCTTGAGCATCGACTGCTCCGGCGAGGCGAACTCCTGGGCCAGTTGCTATGAAAAGGCCGATGCCTCCTGCGCCGGAACCGGCTATCGCATCGTTGGAACGGAAGGTACGCCTGCGTCGAAGGAAAGCGACAAGACACTGGGTGTCGACGTCGGCAATTACAAGACTCGCAGCGTCGTAGTGGTCTGCAAGTAGGTTTTACATGTGGATTTCGGCGAACTTGATCCCCAGCCCGCGAACGACCTCAATCAGGTCATCCAGACGGCCAAACGATTCGACTTCGTCGTTTTCATCCACCAGAAAATAACTGCGCCCGGCGCTCTTCTTGAAAAACACGATCCACTCACCCGGATTCGCCGGGTTCTGAATCACATGCGTGGCCGCAATCAGCCCTTCTTTATGGCGCTCGCGCACCTGCTCCCGCTTCATGCACATCTCCAGAAATGACAATGCCGCCCAAGCGTGGCCTGGACGGCATCAATACCGATGACTGACAGTTTATCAGCCGGAAATGCACACCGTGGCAGCATTGCGTACGTCCCGAGGACGTATCGGCACATTGGACATGCGTTCATGCAACTTGATACTGCTGCCGCCGGAACGATCCTCGATGTCAAACACCGCCGCCGGGCCGGATGACAATTTCCCCGGCACGATCACCCGAACCCCGTCCTTGTGCGGCTCCATTTGCAAGGCCCCGCGGCTTTGCGCCAGCTGGTCAGCCAGGCACTGCGCATATTCGTGGGGCTTCTTGCCGGAAATGACGTTCATGGTCGGCAACGTCTCGTTAATCTCCGAAACGCTTGCGCAACCACCCATCGCCAATGCCAACGGCACAATGACCACACCCCACTTCATACAGAATCTCCTATAAAGACCGTCGGACAGCATGAATGCCATTTTTCTCCGAGGCTCATTGCATTTAACGCACATGGAATCGCGAATAACTGTTTTTAATTGTCAAAGCAGCGCCCGACGGCCGGATAATAACCTGTCCGGACTGATAAACTGCCGCCAATCGACCTTGCTATCGTTTTGATTTTGTAGAAAAAGCCCTTCTGGAGGCGCCCATGAAATTTATTCACCAGCGCGAGCACCTCAACGAAGACGACATCGTCGTCATCCAGTGCTCGCAAACCTGCAACATCCGTCTGATGAACGACGCCAACTTCCGCAGCTTCAAGAACGGCGGCCGTCACACCTACCACGGCGGCGCCTTCGACACCTTTCCGGCCCGCATCACGGCGCCGAGCACCGGTTTCTGGAACATCACCATCGACACCGTCAACCGCCGCGCAATCAGCGTGACCCGCAAGCCGACCCTGACGCACTCGATCAAGATCATCCGCCGCTCCAGCTCGAAACTCAGCTGATCGGCCCCTCAACGTAAACAGGTAAGCATGACCGTGGCTCAAACGACCAAATACGTCATCAAGTACAAACTCAACGGCGAACGCCGCTTCGAATTCGCCCAGCTGGAAAACGGCACGCCGGAAGAAGCCAAGGCTGCGCTGGATGCCCTGCACGGCCAGAGCGGCGACGTGATCAGCGAGATCAGCGTCAGCAAGGCCTTGTAATACACGGGTGACAATTCGACCGCAAGCGCCGGAGTGTTCCGGCCTCGCGGGCTGCCTAGACTGATCACTTGGACAAGCACCAAGGAATCAGCATGCCGATGTCACCCGAATCGCCCCTCGATACGCTCGACTGGGTCGCGCTGGAACAACAGCTGGATCAGGACGGCTGTGCCGTTATCCACTCGTTGTTGCGCCCGGAAACCTGCGAGCGCCTGAGTGCGCTTTACCCGCAAAGCGAACCGTTCCGCTCGCAAGTCATCATGGCCCGCCACGGCTTCGGTCGCGGCGAGTACAAATATTTGCGCTACCCGCTGCCTCCGGTGGTTGAGCGACTGCGCAATGCGCTTTATCCGCGACTCGTTCCCCTGGCCAATCGCTGGCATGAAAGGATGGGCTTGCAGCAACGGTTTCCACCCCTGCACAGCGAGTTTCTCGCGTGCTGTCACGCCGCCGGTCAACTGCGACCGACGCCGCTCTTGCTGCAATACGGCCCGCAGGACTACAACTGTCTGCATCAGGATTTGTACGGCGAACACGTCTTTCCACTGCAAGTGGCGATTCTTCTGTCGGAACCGGGAGAAGACTTCAGCGGCGGAGAGTTCGTCCTGACCGAACAACGTCCGAGAATGCAGTCTCGCCCGCTGGTGATGGACCTGAGAAAAGGTGACGCCTTGATCTTTGCCGTCAACCAGCGTCCGGTCAAAGGCGTGCGCGGCGATTATCGGGTCACCATGCGCCACGGCGTGAGTCGCCTGCACAGTGGAAAACGGCATACTCTCGGCATCATCTTTCACGACGCAACCTGACCATCATGCACAGCAATTTCGACCTCTTCGCCGACACCGAGCAGCCACCCCGCTCCGAGCAGATTGGAGAGCAATCGTGGGTCTTGCGTGGCTTCGCCCTGTCCCGTATCGAGCAATTGCTGCCGGCGCTGGAATCGGTCATCGAACGTGCCCCGTTGCGGCACATGATGACGCCCGGAGGCTTCAGCATGTCCGTTGCCACCAGCAGCTGCGGCGCTTTGGGCTGGATCACCGATCGCAGCGGCTACCGCTACTCGGCCGAAGATCCAATCAGCCACCAGCCCTGGCCACAAATGCCTGAGGTCTTTCGCGAGCTGGCCCAGGCAACGGCGAAGCAAGTCGGATTTACCGACTTCACACCGGATTCCTGCCTGATCAACCGCTATGTCCCCGGCGCGAAAATGTCTTTGCATCAGGACAAAGACGAACATTCCTACGCCGCACCTATCGTGTCCCTGTCATTGGGCTTACCCGCCATGTTCCTGTTCGGCGGCTTCGCCCGCAGCGACAAGAGTCAGCGCATTTCGCTGTTGCACGGCGACATGGTGATCTGGGGCGGCGTCGACCGGCTGCGCTATCACGGCGTCCTGCCGATCAAACACGGCCGGCATCCGCAACTGGGCGAACAGCGTTTCAACCTGACGTTTCGCACCGCTGGATAACCTCACGGAATTTGACCGCAAGGGCCGGAGTGTTACGGTTGGCGGCACTGGTTAACCTGAAATTCAACAGGTCAACGGACTCTCCATCATGAAAACGCTTTCGACCCCTTTGAACACTCAAGACGATCCACGCTGGGCCGCTGTCGTCGCCCGCGACCCACGTGCGGACGGCCAGTTTGTCTATGCCGTGAAGACCACCGGCATCTATTGCCGCCCGAGCAGCCTGGCGCGCCTGCCGAAGCCGCAGAATGTCGAATTCTTCGACACCGCCGAAGAAGCCGAAGCGGCGGGATATCGCCCCAGCAAACGGGCGAGCAAGGATCAAAGCGACGTGGCCGCGCAACATGCCGCGACCGTAGCCGCAGCCTGCCGGCAGATCGAAAGCGCCGAAGCCCTGCCGGCACTCAACGAACTGGCCGAAGCCGCCGGCCTTAGCGCCTTCCATTTCCATCGGGTATTCAAAGCCGCCACAGGCCTGACTCCCAAAGGTTACGCCGCCGCACATCGCTCCCGCAGAGTGCGGCAACGCCTGGCGGATGGCGAGTCGGTGACCGATGCGCTGTACGACGCCGGTTTCAACTCGAACAGTCGCTTCTACGAATCCGCAGACCAGTTGCTGGGCATGAAGCCCGGCGACTTCCGGGCCGCCGGGCAAAACAACGACATTCGTTTTGCGGTCGGCCAATGCTCGCTCGGCGCCATTCTGGTGGCACAGAGTGACCGGGGGATCTGCGCGATTCTGTTGGGGGACGATCCTCATCAGCTTGTCTGTGACCTGCAGGATCAGTTTCGCCGGGCAAACCTGATCGGGGCTGATGCCGAGTTCGAACAACTGATCGCCCATGTCGTCGGTTTCATCGAAGCACCGGCCATCGGCCTCGATCTGCCACTGGATGTGCGGGGCACCGCGTTTCAGGAACGGGTCTGGCAGGCACTGCGCGAAATTCCGGTTGGCAGCACCGCCAGTTACGCCGACATCGCACAGCGCATCGGCTCACCCAAAGCGGTTCGGGCGGTGGCCCAGGCTTGCGGCGCCAACAGCCTCGCGGTGGCGATCCCTTGCCACCGCGTGGTGCGCAGCGACGGCAATCTCTCGGGCTACCGCTGGGGCGTGGAACGCAAGCGTGAGCTGTTGTCCCGGGAAACCCGGTCTTAACGAATGCCGATGTAGATGGCTACCGACTCGGGGCCAAGGTAGGCCTCGAAGTCGGTGGCGTAGCGGCGCTGGATCTGCGGATTGGCTTCGAAGTGTTTCCAGATCCGGCCCCAGGTGGCGATGACGGCGTCCGGCAATGCGCCCTGCCCCTGAAACACCAGATACTCGCCACTCTCGATCAGAATTGTTTCGAAATCGCTTTGTGGATCAACGACAGCAACGCCGGCGGTCACATCGAAGGCACCCGAGGCATCCGACTCGTAGGCCGAATACACCCCATAAATCGGCGACTCGGTCAGTTTGCCGGGAATGACCTCTGCCAGGTTCCTGCCGAAGAACTCGCCCCACATCGGGCCGATTTTCGCGGTCTCGGCCTTGTGTTCTGCGGCATTGGTGGTTCGAACGCGCAAGCCTGAAACCGTGAACGACTCAACGTGCTGTTGTTGTAAATCCATCGAAGTGCCACTCCCTTTTTTTGAAGTGCGGCCCGGCAGGTCCGCGATGGCGCTTAATGTGTCAGCGATTGACGTCCACGACAACCCGTCCGCGCAACTGTCCGGCGAGCAATTTCGGAGCAGCTTCGATCGCTTCGCTGAGGCCGATTTCGTGGCTGATCAGGGGCAACAGGGCGAAATCCAGATCCTTGGCCAGACGCGCCCAGGCCTCGATTCGGCGGGCCTTGGGCTGGGTCACGCTGTTGATGCCGGCCAGTGTCACGCCACGCAAGATGAATGGGGCCACCGATGCCGGAAAGTCCATGCCCTGAGCCAGACCGCATGCTGCAACGGTGCCTTCGGCGCGAGTACTCGCACAGGCATTGGCCAACGTATGACTGCCGACCGAATCGATCACCGCCGCCCAGCGCTCCTTCGCCAAGGGTTTGCCAGGCTCGGACAAGGCTGCACGATCAATGATTTCGCTGGCGCCCAGTCGCTGCAGATATTCATGCTCCGACACCCGCCCGGTGGACGCCACCACGCGGTAGCCAAGCTTGTGCAACAAGGCAATGGCAAAGCTGCCCACCCCCCCATTGGCGCCGGTCACCAACACTTCACCCTGTTCTGGCGTCACGCCATTGCGCTCCAGCGCCATGATGCACAGCATCGCCGTGTAGCCCGCCGTACCAATGGCCATGGCTTGCGCGGCAGTGAAGGCTTTTGGCAGCGGAATCAGCCAGTCTCCATTGAGCCGCGCCTTCTGTGCCAGACCGCCCCAGTGGTTTTCACCCACGCCCCAGCCGTTGAGCAGCACCTGATCGCCAGCCTTATAGTCGGGATGCGAACTGACTTCGACCGTACCCGCCAGGTCGATCCCCGGCACCATCGGGAACTTGCGCACCACCGGGCTGTTGCCGGTAATCGCCAACCCGTCCTTGAAGTTGAGCGTGCTGTACGCGACGCGCACCGTCACGTTGCCTTCAGGCAACTGCTGCTCGTCGATTGTCTGCAGGCTGGCGCGATAACCGCTGTCGTCTTTGTCGATCAGAATGCCGTTGAACATGACTGCCTCTCAGGGGAAGGATTCAGGGGATCGTGGCATTCAAATAGCACACTGCAACATTTTGCCCCACTCGACTTTCCGCCAATCGCTGAATCCAGCAGGTGATTCCAGATCGGGCGACTATGCTTTTTCGATTGCTTCCGTTTATCCCCGAGAAGCCTTTGTCGATGGAGCTGACAATGTCCCGCGCCCGCCCTTTTCTTGCCTGGCTGATGCTCTGTCTGTTGGCATTCAACAGCGCGTGGGCGGCGCCTGCGGCCAAGCCGGCAGACGCCGCTGCCGTTGAGCCGACATGGCCGCAAGTCATCACCAGCGGCAAGTCGAAACTCACCGTGTATCAGCCACAGCTCGATAGCTGGGATGGCTACACCTTGCAGGCCCGCGCCGCCGTCGAGGCGACCGATGCCGACGGCAAGGCGACTTACGGGATCGTCCAGTTCAGCGCTCATACGCTGGTCGACAAGGCGACTCGCTGGGTCATGCTCGACCAGTACAAGATCATCAAGGCCGACTTCCCTGCCGACGCCAACCAAGCCGACACCTGGATTACGACACTACAAAGCGATGCGGCCAAGCGCAAGAAAACCATCTCCCTGGATCAATTGGAGGCTGCCGTCGGCGTACTGGCCGCCGAACAGAAAGCCGACACGGCGCCACTGGAAAACACGCCACCGACCATCATCAGCGCTGATGTGCCGGCCATGCTCGTCTATATCGACGGTGAGGCTGCGTATCGACCGGTCGACGGGACCGGATTGCAACGAGTCATCAACACCCGTCCTCTGCTGCTCAAGGACGCCCAGGGCAAACACTATCTGCACGTGTTCGACGGCTGGATGGTTGCCGATCAATTGACAGGGCCGTACACCCTGCTGTCCTCGCCCCTGGCGGATCTGGAGAAAGCCAAGAAAGCCGCGATCGAGAGCCGGCAAGTGGACCTGCTCACCGGGCAAAGCGATCCGCAGGACAAAGTGCCGAGTCTGGCCAAACCGCCGCAGCCAAAGATCTTTGTCGCCACCACCCCGACCGAACTGATCGTCACCGACGGAGCGCCACAGTGGCTGCCGATCCAGGGCACGCAATTGCTGTATGTCAGCAATACCACCGGGCACATCTTCAAGGAAATCGGCGACCAGAACAGTTATGTGCTGATCTCCGGCCGCTGGTTCCGTGCCGCTGATATGAACGGCCCGTGGACATTTACCCCGGCGGACAAGCTGCCGGCAGACTTCGCCAACATCCCCGACGACAGCCCGAAAGAAAACGTCAAAGCCTCAGTTGCCGGGACGCCGCAGGCCAAGGAAGCGGCCATTGCCGCCACGATCCCGCAGACGTCGGCGATCAAGAAAAGCGCGGTCAACATGACTGCCCCGCAATTCGATGGGGAGCCTCAGCTCAAAGCCATCAGCGGCACCCCGCTTCAGTATGTGATCAACAGCGCGACGCCGATCATCCGGGTCGATGAAAACAGTTGGTATGCAGTGGAGAACGGGATCTGGTTCGTCGCCACCGCAGTGACCGGGCCATGGACTGTCGCCAGCTCGGTACCGGCCGTGATTTATTCGATTCCGCCGAACTCGCCGATGCATTACCTCACTTACGTCAAAGTCTATGAATCCAGTGGTGACACGGTTGTTGTCGGCTATACCCCGGGTTATCAGGGATCGACGCTGGATCCTGCGACCGGTGTCGTGGTCTACGGCACGGGCTATCCGTACACACCCTGGGTGGGCACTGTCTGGTACGGGCCGCCGGTGACTTACGGTTTTGGCGTCGCCATTCGCTATACGCCATGGACAGGCTGGACCTTCGGTTTCGGCTTCGGCTGGAGCTGGGGCGGCAACACAGCCGCCATGGGTTGGGGCTGGGGCGCCTATCCATGGTGGGGCAATTACGGCTGGGGTTACGCGTGGGGGCCACACCTGTATCCGGCGCCGTTGGCCTGGGGAGGCGCAGCCTACGGATATCACGGCGGCGCCGTGGCCTGGGGCCCGGGCGGCTGGGCCGGCACTACCGGTAACATCTATCGGCAATGGGGCGACCGGGCGACGGTCAGCCGCTATGGCGCAGGCTACAACGCCTGGACCGGCAATCGCTGGGCCGGTCAGGTCGGCTCCTCTTATAACTCACGCACCGGGATTGCGACTGCGGGCCAGCGCGGTGCGGTACACAATGTCTACACCGGCAACTATGCAGCGGGTCGCAGTGGTGAAGTGGTCGGGCCCAACGGCGGTGCAATTGCCGGAGGCCGGGTAACGGCCGGCAATGTTCGCAATGGCACTCAGGTTACCGCCAATCGAGGCGCCGTTTACAACCCGAACACCGGAAACACCACGCAGTACGGCGGGATTCACGGACGCAACAGCGGCGCCGCGCGGGTTGGCGACAACGTTTACGCCGGGCATGACGGTAACGTCTACAAGAAAACCGATGATGGCTGGCAGTCGATGGTCAAGGGCGGTGCGACACGAACGCCGATCAACAACAATGCTCAGTTGCAGAACCTCAACCGCGATTCGGCGGCGCGCAACGTTGGCAATCAACGGTTGAACAACTTCCACAACTCCTCGCAGTTCATGAACCATTCATTCGGTGGAGGTGGTGGTGGCGGATTTCATCGACGCTGAACCGAATCCCGCGAGATCACAAATCTCGGCTGGCCCTGAACCCGGTTTTGCTGGTAAAAAAACCGGCTTCAGCTTCTCTGCCCTGCTTTGTCCTTCGGAGTCTTTTCCATGAACCAATGGCCAGATACGCGCATTCTTGACCTGCTCGGCGTCGAACTGCCGATTATCCAGGGCCCTATGGCCGGTGCCACCAACTCGTCGATGGTCATCGCCGTGTGCAACGCCGGCGGTTTGGGTTCGATGCCGGTGGCGATGCTGAGCATCGAGCAATTGCGCGAAGAACTGAAAGCCATCCGCCAAGGCACTGACAAACCGTTCAACGTCAACTTCTTCTGTCACCAGCCACCGGCCGCCGATGAGCAGCGGGCACGGGACTGGAAGAATCTGCTGGAACCCTACTACCGCGAACTGGGAGCCGATTTCGACGCTCCGACGCCGGTATCCAACCGTGCACCGTTTGATGCGGCCGCTTGCGAAGTGCTTGAAGAGTTCCGCCCGAAAGTGGTGAGTTTCCATTTCGGCCTGCCGGAAAAATCCCTGCTGGACCGGGTCAAGGCCACCGGCGCGAAAATCCTGTCTTCGGCCACCAACGTCGATGAAGCTATCTGGCTGGAACAGAACGGATGCGACGCAATCATCGCCATGGGCTATGAGGCCGGCGGGCACCGGGGCATGTTCCTCAGCGATGACCTTAGCAGCCAGGTCGGGACCTTTGCCCTCGTGCCGCAAATCGTCGACGCGGTCAAAGTGCCGGTGATTGCTGCCGGTGCGATCGCCGATGCGCGAGGCGTCGCAGCGGCCTTCATGCTCGGTGCGTCGGCCGTGCAGGTCGGCACGGCTTATCTGTTTACTCCAGAAGCCAAAGTCAGCGCCTCTCATCACAAGGCGCTGCGCACGGCAAAAGACAGTGAAACAGCGATCACCAATCTGTTCACCGGGCGCCCGGCTCGGGGAATCCTGAATCGAGTGATGCGCGAAGTGGGTCCGATGTCGGACAAGGCACCGGCGTTTCCACTGGCCGGCGGTGCTCTGATGCCCTTGCGCGCCAAGGACGAGGCCGACTTCAGCAACCTGTGGGCGGGCCAGGCGTTTACGCTGGGCAAGGAGTTGAGCAGTGCTGAACTGACCCGGCAACTGGCGGAAGGAGCGCTCGCGAAACTCGCTCGGTAAAGGCACGGCAGACCGAGGGATTCCATGCCCTCACCTGCCCGCCTGAAACCAGCACTTTCCGTTTGGAAGCATTTCGCTATATATTCAGCTATATAGCGATTCACCCCCTCGCATCGGCGCAGTCTACCCCTCTAACAACAACTGCCCACTGCACCTGCCAACAACGGAGCTGTTACATGACCATTCGTGCCTCACGTTTTGCCCCTACCTGCCTGGCCTCCCTGCTTGCGGTGTTCGCCGTCGGCGCTGTTCAGGCGGATGAAGTGCAAGTTGCCGTCGCGGCCAACTTCACCGCACCGATCCAGGCAATCGCCGCCGACTTCGAAAAAGACACCGGGCACAAACTGGTCGCAGCCTATGGCGCCACCGGGCAGTTCTACACCCAGATCAAGAACGGCGCGCCGTTCGAGGTATTCCTCTCCGCTGACGACACCACGCCTGAAAAACTGGAAAAGGAAGGCGACACCGTCAAAGGTTCGCGCTTCACCTACGCCATCGGCACCCTGGCGCTGTGGTCGGCCAAAGAAGGTTACGTCGATGCCAAAGGCGAAGTCCTGAAGAAAAACGAATATCAACACCTGTCCATCGCCAACCCGAAAGCTGCGCCTTATGGTCTGGCGGCCACCCAGGTGCTGGAAAAACTGAAACTGACTGAAGCGACCAAAGCCAAGATCGTCGAAGGCCAGAACATCACTCAGGCCTACCAGTTCGTATCCACCGGCAACGCCGAGCTGGGCTTCGTTGCCCTCTCGCAGATCTACAAGGACGGCAAGGTCAGCAGCGGTTCGGCCTGGATCGTTCCGGCGAGCATGCACGACCCGATCAAACAGGACGCCGTCATCCTGAACAAAGGCAAAGACAACGCCGCTGCCAAGGCGCTGGTTGACTACCTCAAAGGCCCGAAAGCCGCTGCGGTGATCAAGTCCTACGGTTATCAGCTGTAAATGTCGCTGACGAGTGCCGATTTCGCGGCGATCTGGCTGACCCTGAAACTGGCGTCCCTGACCACCGCGATCCTGCTGGTCATCGGCACTCCGATTGCCCTGTGGCTGTCGCGCAGCCGTTCCTGGCTGCGCGGCCCCATCGGGGCGATCGTCGCCCTGCCCCTGGTGTTGCCACCGACTGTCATCGGTTTCTATCTGTTGCTGGCAATGGGGCCGAATGGCTTTCTTGGCCACTTCACTCAATGGCTGGGGCTTGGCACGCTCACCTTCAGTTTCACCGGACTGGTCATCGGTTCGGTGCTCTACTCCATGCCTTTTGTGGTGCAGCCGTTGCAAAACGCCTTCTCCGCCATCGGCACTCGCCCACTGGAAGTGGCCGCGACTTTGCGCGCCAATCCCTGGGACACTTTTTTCAGCGTCATCCTGCCGCTCGCCCGCCCCGGCTTCGTTACCGCAGCGATCCTCGGTTTCGCCCATACGGTTGGCGAATTCGGCGTGGTGTTGATGATCGGCGGCAATATTCCCGACAAGACCCGAGTGGTCTCGGTGCAAATCTACGACCATGTCGAAGCCATGGAATATTCACAGGCCCATTGGCTCGCCGGGGCAATGCTGGTGTTTTCGTTCCTGGTGTTGCTGGCGCTCTATTCCAGCCGCAAGTCGCGCGCAGGCTGGAGTTGATCGATGATTGAAGCACGCTTGAAACTCGCTTACTCAGGCTTCGGCCTGGATGTCGACCTGCACCTGCCCGGTCGTGGCGTGACTGCATTGTTCGGGCAATCAGGCTCCGGCAAGACCACCTGCCTGCGCTGCATCGCCGGACTTGAACGGGCCTCGGACGCCTTTGTGCAAATCAACGACGAAGTCTGGCAGGACAGCGAGAAAGGCATTTTCGTCCCGCCGCACAAACGTGCGCTCGGCTATGTCTTTCAGGAAGCGAGCCTGTTTCCACACCTCTCGGTGCTGGCCAACCTGCAATTCGGACTCAAGCGGATTGCCAGGAACCAGCGCCGGGTCGACATGGCGCAAGCCACCGAACTATTGGGAATCGGCCATTTGCTGGAGCGTCATCCGCAGCATCTGTCCGGCGGTGAACGTCAGCGCGTCGGCATCGCCCGGGCTCTATTGACCAGTCCGAAACTGCTGTTGATGGACGAACCGCTGGCCGCCCTCGACAGTCAGCGCAAAAGCGAAATCCTGCCTTACCTGCAAAGGCTGCACGACGAGCTCGATATCCCGGTTCTGTATGTCAGTCACGCACAGGATGAAGTCGCGCGACTGGCCGATCATCTGGTGCTGCTCGACAACGGTAAAGCGCTGGCCAGCGGCCCCATCGGCGAAACCCTGGCGCGTCTCGATCTGCCTCTGGCAATGGGCGATGACGCTGGCGTCGTGATCGAGGGGCAAGTCGTTTCCTACGATCACGACTACCAATTGCTTTGCCTGCAATTGCCCGACACGTTGTTGAGCATCCGTGTGACTCACTCCCCCATGGAGATCGGCCAGGCGTTGCGCTGCAAAGTGCAGGCTCGCGATATCAGCCTGACCCTGCATAACACCGAGCACAGCAGCATCCTCAATCGGTTGCCGGTCACGGTGGTCAGCGAAATGCCCGCCGACAATGCCGCTCATGTGCTGATTCGCCTCGATGCGGGCGGCACTCCGCTGCTGGCCCGTATTACCCGCTACTCACGGGATCAGCTTGGTGTACATGCCGGCCAACAATTATGGGCGCAGATCAAGGCTGTCGCGGTTCTGGCATAAATCGGTCGGCACGACTGCCGGGGTCTGCGGTCAATCGCTGTAACAGCCCGATTGCCGCCCAGGAACCCCGCCATGCCCGATACCGCGCTGACCGATGTGTCGCCTTCGGATCTGCATTACGTCGATGACACCCAGCCGGGACTCACCCGCAAGAAGCTGCGCGGCAAGTTCTGCTACTTCGACGCAACCGGCCAGCGCATCCGCGATCCTGACGAAATCAAACGCATCAATGCGCTGGCTGTGCCGCCGGCCTACACCGATGTGTGGATCTGCGCGGACCCTCGCGGCCATCTGCAAGCCACCGGCCGCGATGCTCGCGGGCGCAAACAATACCGCTATCACCCACGCTGGCGCGAAGTCCGCGATGCCGACAAATACTCGCGACTGCGCGAGTTCGGCATGGCGCTGCCGAAGCTGCGCAAACAGCTGGAAGTGCTGCTGGACGCGCCGGGGTTCAGCCGCGACAAAGTCATGGCTACGGTGATCACGCTGCTCGATGCCACGCTGATTCGCGTCGGCAATACGCAATACGCGCGGGACAATCGATCGTACGGCCTGACCACCTTGCGCAGCCGGCATGTCGAGATCAATGGCAGCGCGATCCTGTTCCAGTTTCGCGGCAAGAGCGGTATCGAGCATCAGATCACCGTGAAAGACCGGCGCCTGGCGCGGATCATCAAGCGCTGCCTGGAAATCCCGGGGCAGAACCTGTTTCAGTATCTCGATGAAAACGGTGAGCGGCACACCATCAGCTCTTCCGACGTCAACACTTACCTGCAAACCCTGACCGGCGCGGATTTCACCGCCAAGGACTACCGGACCTGGGCCGGCAGCGCCCTCGCTTTGGCAGTGCTGCGGGAGTTGCAATGGGAGTCGGAAGCCGAAGCCAAGCGGCATGTGGTGGAGATGGTCAAAGATGTGGCGCGACAACTGGGCAACACCCCGGCGGTATGCCGCAAATGCTATATCCATCCGGCCGTGGTGGAGCATTTCATGCTGGGCGCACTGGCGGAGCTGCCAAAGCCGAGGATCCGCAAAGGCCTGCGCAAGGAAGAAGTCGCCCTGGCGCTATTTCTTGAACGCATGTCTGACATGGCTTGATGCAGTCGAACGTCTCGACTAGGCTATTGAGCTTCCCCTCCCAAGGACGACCGCAGAAAGTGAACAACTAAGCCTTCAAAAATGTAATCGCGACACGCCTCTCAGGGCGCTTGTCTGTTTTCACGACATTTTTTGGAGGTGCCGATGACTCACGTCTCGCGTACGCCTGCCCTCGTCTCCCTGAATCAACTGGGTTTCCAGTTCGCCAATGGCGAGACGATTTTCGATGCACTTAATTTGAAGTTCGATCACACGCCGACCGCCATCGTCGGACGCAACGGTGTCGGCAAAAGCGTACTGGCGCGCTTGATCGCCGGACAATGGCTACCCACCACTGGCAGCGTGACGCGCACAGTGGCCACAACCTACGTAGCGCAAACCTTGGTCGCTGCACCTGGCGAGACGGTCGCCGAGACCATCGGCAGCGCCGCCATTCTTCAGGCCCTGGAACGAATGAACCGGGGCTGCGGGTCCGTCGAGGATTTCGACCTCATTGGCGAACAATGGGATCTCGCGGAGCGTTTGCGGCGCTTGCTCGATGACGCCGGGCTGGCCGAGGTCGCATTCACAGACTTGACCGAACAACTCAGTGGCGGCCAGCAAGCACGAGTCGCACTGATCGGAGCGTTTTTGAGTCAGGCTTCGTTGCTGGTCCTTGATGAACCGACTAACCATCTGGATTCATCGGGACGGCAATGGCTGATGAACTCACTGGCGCGCTGGCACGGCGGGCTGATCGTCGTCAGCCATGACCGGCAACTGCTCGATGGCATGCAACGGATTGTCGAATTGAATGGCGTGGAGGCAAATGACTTTCGCGGCAATTATTCGGCGTTCCGTGAGCACCAACGGATCCATCAGGCGGCGGCACAAGCACGTCTCGATCAAGCCCGAAGCGAGCGCCAGCGTGAGCACGTGCGGTTACGGCGTGAACAAGACACGATACAACGCCATGCAGCCAATTCCCGACGCAAAGCCGAAACCGCCAACATTGCCAGTTTCGAATACGTGGCAATCAAAGGCGCCGCCCGGGAAATCATGGGGCACGTCAGGCAGGGCCATCAGGCACGCAAGTCCGAGCTCGATGCCCAGGTACGGGAGGCGTACGCCAAGGTACAGCCCGCAGAAGATGTACTGGTCAACCTGCCTGGAAGCACCGTGCCGAACAATCGTCAGGTCTGCACACTGATTGAAGCCGGATTGCCATGGCTGCCCCGCGCAGCAGCAACAAGCCGCCTGAGCCTGGCGATCCGTGGCCCGATGCGAATCGCTGTCAGCGGTCCCAACGGGTGCGGCAAATCGACCTTGCTGAGGGTACTGGCCGGGCAATGGGCGCCTGTCGACGGGGTCGCCACGACTCACGTTCCATTCGCGTTTCTTGATCAGCAACTGGCCCAACTGGACGATCAGCGCTCGATCACCGAACAGTTGATGACGCAGGGTGCGGGCCTGGACGAAGGCGCGCTGCGCAGCAACCTCGCTCACCTGCAACTGGATGCTCGCCGCGCCATGGGATGTGGCGCGTCATTGAGCGGTGGCGAACGCCTGAAAGCTGCACTGGCGCTGGCATTGTGGAGAGCAGACCCCGCGCAATTGCTGTTGCTGGATGAGCCAACCAATCACCTGGACCTGCCCTCGGTGGAAGCTTTCGAACGAGCCTTGCAGACATTTCCGGGAGCGATAGTTGCCGTTTCGCACGACTTGGACTTCCTTAAGGCGCTGCAACCGACTCACTCTCTGAACTGGCACCGTTCCGGTTGGTTACTTCAACCGACGAACTGACCTGACTATTTTTTGCACGATTTGTCAGGGCTTCTATAGTTGATCTGATATGAATCAGCTGCGGTGACGCCATGGAAGACATATTCGTCGTGAAGCGTTGCAACAAGATCATCATTCACGGTCGCCGCGCAGGAGAAAGTCTCCACGAACCCGCCGAGGCCATCAGCTGGTATCGCATCAACGACACGCGTACCGGCGGTTTCATCGGGGATGGTTACGATCTGGAAGAGGACGCCCGGCGAGAATGCCAGCGACTGAATGCCGCCAGCTCACGAGTGACGGACTGTGAGTCTTCGGGCTGATAGCTGTCATTTACGGGTCTATACTCAAACCAGCTGAAGGAGCAGCGCCCCAACGGCAGAGAGCTCGCGCTTCGCGGGCTTTTTGCTGCCTCAGAGCGGTTTCCTGAACGGAGGTGTTCCATGTCCGAAAGAGAGTCCATCACCACTCTCCTCACCTTGCTCGAGGCCCGGGAGGCACGCCTTGCCGCGGCCTGCAAGGAGATCGCCGACTGGGTCGATCATCAAGGCGGGCATCCGACCGCCCTGCGCATCCGCGACCGCTTGAACGACATCGAAAAGGATACGCCGCTGATCCGCAGCACCCTCTCGTCGCTCAAGCCTGTCGATCGGCCGCTGCCACGCTTCAGGTGATCCACTGATTCGCACAATGCCTGCAAAAAAAGAACGTCCTTGGTGGTGAAAGGTCAAACCCTTTACACGTCACCAAGGAGGCGTCTCATGGTCATTCACTTCAAAGTCGACGGGCATCTGGCCTGCGGTCACAAGGGCAACAATCTCAGCGCCAGCCCCGAGCTCAATCGCGTCAAGTGCCGCAGCTGCCGCAACACCGACGCTTATAAAAACGCACGTAAAGACCAGCGCAATGCGGCGCGCCGGGCCGCTCGCCATGCCAAGGCAACGAACCATGCATCCAGTTGGCGTTCCGAGTGGATCGAACGTCTGACGGCGATGGCTGGCCTCCAGCGTCTGCCGAGGGGTTTTACCGGGCAAGCCTTCGTCTAGACCGGTAACACAATGGGCCGTCTGTTCGGCCCATTTCTGCTGATGTGTTTATTACTGTGTAGCTCTGCCGATGCTATGGTGAGTCCTGTCGGTTCCAGTTTCGGTAACTCAGAGTGCAAACATCCCTTGATCCTGAAGACAACTTCGGAGCGCCTCCCTCACCTCGCCGCAATCCGTCGCAAAAACGCAGCCGTGAACGGCAGGAACGGATTCTCGGCGTGGCTACACGGCTGATCGCCAGCAAGGGCAGCGATCAGTTGAAGATGAGCGAAATCGCTTCGCTCTGTGAGATATCCATCGGTTCTCTCTATCAGTATTTTCCCGACAAAAGCTCGATCATCCTCAGCCTCGCGCAACGCTACAACGCCGAAAGCCGCCGCTGCATTCAGGTTGCTCTGGAGAAGGTCCATGATGCGCAATCGCTGGAAGTCGCTTATTCGGAACTGCTGGATCTGTACTACCAGGTCATCACGGCAGAACCGGTCATGCGCGATATCTGGTCAGGCATGCAGGCAGACAAACAGCTGCTGGAACTGGAACTGCAGGAAAGTCGCATTGCGGCGCAAATGTTGACCCGCGCGGTATTGCGCGCCTTCCCTGACGCCAATGAAAAAGAAGTGAGCGATGCGGCTTTTCTGGTCTGGCAACTGGGCGAATCAACGATGCGCCTGGCCATTTCCTGCTCTGAGGCAGAAGGCAAGCGACTGGTCGAAACCTTCAAGCGCATGTCGCTTCGGGAAATACTCCATCCGGCCCTCGCCGACTCTCTTAATTCTCCGATCTAAATCCGTGACGTCCAACAAATGACCTGTCGTCGGCTGAGGGCAGTCGTTTCTTGACGGCATAACGTGAGCATCTATCGTATTTTTTGTGAGAGATACTCACGTTAACAGAGAGATGATCATGACAAACTCAGAAGCCCAACCCTTTCTGATACTCGGCGCTACCGGAAAAACCGGAAGCCGTATCAGCAAACGACTGATCGAAGATGGACATCCGGTTCGACCAGGTTCGCGCAACGCAACCATCCCCTTCGATTGGGACTATCCTTCAACCTGGAGCGCAGCTCTGACGGGCGCGCGCGCAGTCTATATCTCCTATCAGCCCGATCTCGCCATGCCCGGCGCCCTGGAAACCCTGCAGGCGTTCGTTTCGCTCGCCGTCGAGCACCACGTCAAACACTTGGTACTGCTGTCAGGACGCGGTGAAATTGAAGCGCAAGAAGCTGAACGTATTGTGCAGAACAGCGGTATCGACTGGACAATTCTGCGAGCCAGCTGGTTTTTCCAGAATTTCAGTGAAGCGCATTTTCTCGATCCGATCATCGAAGGTCAGCTCGTGCTGCCGGTCGGCAATATCGCTGAACCCTTTGTCGATGCGGAAGATATTGCCGAGGTTGCCGTGCAAGTCCTCACAAAACCGGGTCATAAAGGAAAATTTTATGAGCTCACAGGGCCAAGGGCACTGACCTTTTACGAAGCGCTAGAAGAAATCAGCTCGGCGACCGGACGGGATATTCAGTTCACGCAAGTCTCGGCGCAGGCTTACCTCAAGGAACTTGAGCATAGGCAATTGCCGACACCCTATGTCAACCTGTTGCTTTACCTTTTCACCACCGTGCTAGATGGGCGCAATGCGGCTGTAGCCGATGGAGTGAAACAAGCCTTGGGGCGCCCTGCGAATGACTTCAGCGCTTATGCCAGGCGCACGGCTTCGACCGGAATCTGGAACGCGCGGTAGTAAAAGGCGATTGGACGAACACGTATGTATTTATCGGAAACACAAAAGCAGGTATGCATGAGAAATATCATGCAAGCTTTTAGATTTAACAAACGACTAGCGTATGCAGACCTGCTCAGTCCATCGGTGCATTCGCAATCAAAGTCTTGGGTTACAGATACGTGTTCATTCCCCCAACGCTCCATTTCTCGCCCCGGCACCGAATGCTTGAACCCACTGAAAGGAGCTCGTGGTTTGTGAGTCAGCGTATTGATCAACACACGCCCCGAATCAATCTGACGGGCAATACTCACACAGCGTTCATCGCTGTTTCGGTGTACCAGCGCGCTCAGCCCTAAGGCCGTGTCGTTGGCAATCCGGATCGCGTCAGCCTCATACTCACACGGGATGATTGTCAGTACGAGGCCGAAAATTTCTTAGCGCACGATTCGCATTTGATTGTTGGCATCCGTGAAAATCCTGGGTTTCACGAACCATCCCGTATCCAGGCCTTGTGGACGACCATCGTTCCTTTACAACCAGGAACATTGAGTTAAACCAAGCAATGTGCGCCAGCAAGCGACGAGATTCCCATTGCATTTATCGCGAGGAACTCAGTGTTCCGTGTCAATCACCCATGACCCTTTGCGACGGATGCAACGAATCCTGGCTGGTCGAGTCGGACGGCCAGAACGACCACGCAGCATCGATCAGTAGTCTGAGACCGAGTTGACTCACAACAGGAAATTCTGCCACTTGACCTCCCAAATGATTACACTAGGCCACCAGATTTCAGGGAGCTAGTTCGATGGATTACACGGCCGTAGAAATTTCCTTTCTCATACAAGGATCGTTGATCGCGCACCACCATCCGAAGTGCGCCACCTACTCACTACGGAGAGGACGAGTAGACCACAGACAGACAACAACTACTTAGATAAATAGAGTTCACTCCAAACTCCTCAAAAAATAGATTTATAAATCTTACTCCACGCCAACGCGCCGAGTAATAGGGATTTTTTTGATGTTGCGCTACCGTTCTGACATTGATGGGCTTAGAGCACTTGCGGTGCTCGGGGTAATAATATTTCACTTGAAATTAGGCTTTCTTCCAGGAGGATATACGGGGGTAGATATATTTTTTGTGATCTCCGGATATCTAATTTCCAAAAGCATCTTTGAAGAGATAGGTAGATCAGAGTTCTCAATTGCGAAATTTTACGTCAGACGCGCGCGACGTATTTTGCCCGGCTTTTTATCGGTGGTTGCATTAACTTCAATTGCAGCATACATTTTTTTGTACCCTGCCGAACTAACTCATTATGCTAAAACTGCGATAGCATCTGCATTTTTTGCCGCTAATATTTTCTTCTATAGCAGTCTCGATTACTTCTCCGTTGGCGCCAACGAAATACCACTACTGCATCTATGGTCTCTAGGCGTAGAAGAGCAGTTTTACATTTTTTTCCCTTTAATAGCTTTGGCAGCCATAAGATTTGGAAAGCTTTGGCTAAGCGTAATTATCGCAATCATCATGCTTTTTTCGCTTCTGTACTCCCAAAGTCTTTTATACATAGATCCTACAGCTTCATTTTACCTGCTCCCCTCAAGAGCATTTGAACTCCTGATCGGAAGTTTGATTGCGCTCCCCAACTTGCCTAGTATACGAAACCAAAAGGCGGGCTTAATATCGGCGACAATCGGCATAACCGCGATTGGCTTTAGCTTCTTCTTTTACGATGAAAATACTAAATTTCCTGGGATTGCAGCCTTGCTTCCCTGCCTAGGCACCGCCTTGCTGATAGTAGGCTGCCAGCAAGAAAACATTGTTGGACGCGCTCTATCATTACCGCCGGTGAGATTCATCGGGAAAATATCCTATTCATTGTATCTTGTTCACTGGCCACTTATAGTTTTTGCTGATCGCCTTTTCCCAACAGCCGACCAAAACTTACGTGCCGCGTGCGTTTTTGCATTATGCCTTATTTTGGCGACACTGAATTACATGATTATCGAGCAGCCTTTTCGCAAAGCGAAACAAGACTGGCGCCCGTTTAGAGTACTGAGTCTTTCAGCAACATCACTGTTTTTTGTTGCTGCAATCTCAGGTTACGTAACAGTAAAAAATGGCTTTCCTCAGCCGACTACAGCGCGAACTGTAAATGCCATCGCCATGCTTCAATATAGCTATGCGAAAGACTTTCTTGATGGCACGTGCTTCCTCCGGCCGGAACAAACTTCAACAGATGCGCTTCGCAGTGGATGTATTCCTGCAGCTGGCCAAAAAAGCATCATGCTCTGGGGAGATAGCCACGCTATTCATTTATACCCTGGATTGAAACCTTTGATAGAAGAACGAGGGTATTTCCTGGGAGCGCTAACTACTTCAGGCTGCCCACCGATATTAGAAACCGATGCGGCGTTACGGCCAAACTGCCGGGCATCTAACACTCATGATTTTGAGATTATAAAACAAATTCACCCGTCTCTCGTTATCATGAGCGCTATCTGGCCGTCGAGCCCCGAGACCATAGGAAAGCTCAAGGACACCATCGACAAGCTGTCTAGTCTAGGCATCAAAACAGTGGTCCTCGGCACATCTCCAATATACAAACAAAGTGTCCCACTGCTGGTTATTAAGAAAGTCGAAGCGGGAGAAACCAGCATGATGTCTTCCGACGAGCTGGAACTTCCGGCGATCATAACCAGCAGAAATGCAGCTGCCGCTGTCGTCGCAACTACAAATGCCAAATTTGTAGATGTATTTAAAACGATTTGCCCAAAAGACACATGCGCCATGGCCAGCGCTGACGAAACACCTTATTACTACGATATACACCACTTTACTCCAGTAGGATCTAGACATTTTGCGAAGGAACTGCTGCCTCAGATAATCAACTAAGATGTTCTGTTTGATTTGAACCGCCCCGGAGCAGTCGCTGTGGCGGATCAAATCAGTACAACTGTTTCAGCCGCTGCTGGCATATGATCCCCCACCCTCGCCGTCTCTTGCCTTGCCAGCAGCGATCCGACATTGCGCCAGATCGCGAACCGGGACCAATATCAGGTTGACTGGGTTCAGATAGCGGATAAATCTAATGGCTAATGTTGTAGAATTTCACGACCGCATAAAAACGACACAAAAACATCGCTAAGGGCAAAGGACACAATATGGAATCACTGGCTTTGGGATCAATTAAAAAAACGTGGCTGGAGTACTTCGCAAAAATCGCGAATAACGATCAGAAAATAATCGCCTTTATTGCGGCAACATTTATATTTTATATCGCGCAAAAATCTATCGATGCAAAAATATTCTTGGGCGATGCGAAAGACTACTGGTATTTGAGCTCCTACATTTGGGACTTCTCCTTCCCCCAAAATCTTCGAGGATATTTTTTCCCGCTTTTGCTTTCACCCGCAAAATACCTATCTGAAGCCATGCCGCAATTTGGATACTTTCCATTAAGAGTCCTACAATCCGTTGCGTACAGCTACATCCTCGGTATCGTTTTTCCCGATCTGTTTGTAAAAATCTTTGGGGGGACGAGCACACTTCCGAGAAGACTTATTGTTCCATCACTTGTTGCAATATTTTTTCCTGGGCTTGTCTCGTACCCCCTGAGCGACTTGCCTGCGCTTTCGCTGACTTTCCTTAGCATTTACCTTTTGATCTGCGCCAAAGAAAAAACATCCATCACTGGTATGCTATCGTTTGTTTTCATTGCGGGAATACTTGCTTACGGAGCTTGTAACACCAGATTGATTTACATATTCACGCTAATCGCATTAACAATTGCTGTTCCAGCTGTGATTTTTAAAAACAAATCAATAAAAACCCGACTTCTCGCAACCGTTGTTTTCATTATTGGGTCTGCAGTTTGCTCCACTCCCCAGACACTGATAAACATCAAACATTTCGACACCCCTTCGCCTTTTGTAATATCAAACATTGGCGACGCCTCTCTGTTTGCCACCCAATTAAAATGGGGAATTACAATACAGCGCTATGAGACTCTTCTAGACGAAGAAAATGCAAAAGTGTCGGGTATCTATTATTTCGACCCAGAAGGTGAACTTTTTTTTAGCAATAACGGAATGAAAGATATAAAAGCAACAGTGCCTTGGTACCTTAAAATGGCACTATCAGAACCAATCGAGTTTTCCAAACTATACGTACGACACTTTATCAATGGCATCGATGTGCGCGACCATGAGGTATACACAACGTCCCCTTCGCATGAAAAAGTATTTCGTTCAGCGATAAGCCTGTCGGTATTTTTTTTCGGATTATTTATTCTTGCTCGTGGCCTCATAGAGAAGCCAATTGAACATTCAAAATCCGACACAACAATTTCAACCAAAGTTTTCTGGGTATTATTGTTTATACTTCCGGTGGTAGCAATTATTCCTGGCGCAATAGAGACGAGGTTCTTCATTCCACTACAGATTCTCTGCTACGGCGCAATCGCATTCAAACTCTGCGCACCTGAAATTAAAAATCTGCCATCCCTGAAAAACTTAACGATCGCACTTGCATATGTAGCGATTCTTACGTGCTCAATAGCCATGACAAATACTTCTATATTGTCAAGATATAGCATTATTTTCGAAGACCACAAGGCGCCTCAAAAGTAATTGCGTTCAAATGAATAACGGCCGCCCTTAACGAGAGTCGAGGGCCAGATTCATGGACAACGCTAGATGGCATTGCCGACCAGCGGTGGAGGACTCACGTGACAACCTCTACCGCTGTCAGCGCTTTAGAATACTTCTGCCAACCCTTCGCCAACACAACCCCTCAACGGCCGCATCGCCCACTCGAAGCGCCAGCAAGAACGCCCCATTGAGCAGATAGGGCTGCTGCGGAAGCGGCCCAAATGCCCTCCAACGGGTAAAGAATTGCGCGTTACTTTACTGACAATAATCCGTGCCTTTCTGCACCAAATCAGCACCTTGAACCGCGCCCCGGCCCCGACCTCGCACAGAATCACAGACACCCTAATGATGGAAAAGCAGGACATCCGGTATCTGATGAGTAATAGAGTGGCGGCGACCAAGTGAGTGTGGCCAAATTCAAAACGTCGGCCTAGAAGCAAGCAAGGGTTTGCATCAGCTTTCGCCCGCAAACCCTTGATTTTAGATGGTGCCCGAAGCCGGAATCGAACCGGCACGTCCTTACGAACGGGGGATTTTAAGTCCCATGCGTCTACCAGTTTCGCCATTCGGGCGGTAGCGCGGTGCAGCGTTATCCTGATACAGATTCCCAATCCTGACAGATTGAAGCCTACGCAACAGGAGGGGGAAATATATACATCAGTCCCCGCTGAAGCAAGTTTGCAAAGGTAATTTTCAAGATTAAATCTTGCTAAAATTTGCAAAAAAAAGCTCCGTAAATCATGGATCTACGGAGCTTGTTTATAGTGGAGGCCGAGGTCGGAATCGAACCGGCGTAGGCGGATTTGCAATCCGCTGCATAACCATTTTGCTACTCGGCCTCAAAGCATTTGTTGTCAGTAGCGCAACAACAAACACTGTACAAACTTGGAGCGGGAAACGAGACTCGAACTCGCGACCCCGACCTTGGCAAGGTCGTGCTCTACCAACTGAGCTATTCCCGCTTGGTGTGGCGCATTCTATAGAAATCAGAAGCGCCGTCAACCCTTTGATTCAAAAAAGTTTTATTTCTTTTCAACATCGGTCTTCAGATGCGGCCAGGCAGCCCGAAGGTATTGAACCATCGACCACAACGTCAGGCCTGCCGATACCATCAGCAACGCATAACCGATGAAAACCCAGAAGCTGAAAACCTTGGGGTTGGCCAAGAGAATCACCAACGCAAGCATTTGTGCTGCGGTTTTCCATTTGCCCAGGTTCGACACCGCCACATGGGCCCGTGCACCGAGCTCGGCCATCCACTCACGCAGCGCCGATACGACGATCTCGCGACCGATGATGACGGCTGCCGGCAGTGTGAGCCACAAGTTGCCGTGTTCTTGCACCAGCAACACCAGCGCAACGGCAACCATCAATTTGTCAGCGACGGGATCCAGAAACGCGCCAAACGGAGTGCTTTGCTCCAGGCGTCGTGCCAGATAACCATCCAGCCAGTCCGTTGCTGCCGCGAAGGCAAAGACCGAACTTGAGGCCAGATAACTCCACTGGTAAGGCAGATAGAACAGCAAAATGAAGATCGGGATGAGCAGGACACGGAGAACGGTAATCAGATTAGGGATATTCATCGGCACAACTGGCTACGAGGTGAATGGGCATTCTACTCACTATGCAGGTTTGCATAAATCGACTCTGCTAGCTTTTTGCTGATCCCCGGTGCTTTGGCGATCTCTTCGATGCTTGCACGAGACAGCTCCTGCAATCCACCAAAATGTTTCAACAAGTCCCTGCGACGGGTCGGACCTACGCCCGCCACGCCTTCCAGCGTTGACGTACGACGGGTTTTGCCACGACGCGCACGGTGGCCGGTGATTGCAAAGCGGTGAGCTTCGTCACGGATCTGCTGAATCAGGTGCAACGCCGGGGAGTCACCACGCAATGTGAACTCATGCGCAGCATCATTCAGATACAAAGTCTCGAACCCCGCCTTGCGCGTCGCGCCTTTCGCGACACCGAGCAGGATCAGATCCGGCACGGCCAGTTCGTTGAGCACATCACGCGCCATCGACAGCTGCCCTTTGCCACCGTCCACCAGCAGAATGTCCGGTAACTTGCCCTCCCCGTCCTTCAGTTTGCTGAAGCGCCGGGTCAGAGCCTGATGCATGGCCGCATAATCATCACCGGCCGTTACGCCTTCGATGTTGTATCGACGGTAATCCGACTTGATCGCCCCTTCCGGCCCGAAAACCACACAGGACGCAACGGTTGCCTCGCCGCTAGAATGACTGATGTCGTAGCACTCCAGCCGTTGCGGCGGCTCATCAAGATTCAGCACCTCGGCCAGGGCCTCGAAACGTGCGGCAACGTGCTGACGGTTCGCCAGCCTCGCGCCCAGCGCCTGTTCGGCGTTGGTCACGGCCAATTGCTGCCAGCGCGCTCTCGTTCCGCGAACCCGATGACTGATCGTCAGTTCGCGCCCGCGAAGTTCCTGGATCGCCTCGACCAGCGTGGGAAAATCTTCGTGAACAACGTTGACGATCAGTTCGCTTGGCAAATCCCGCTCAGGGCTGCTGATGAAATACTGGCCAAGAAACGCCGCCATGACTTCCGCAACGTCTTCCTCGATGCCAACCTGCGGAAAGAAGTTCTTGCTCCCTAGAACCCGACCACCCCGCACGCTGATCAAATGCACGCAGGCACCGCCAGGGTTGACGAAAGCAGCGATCACATCGATGTCGCCAGTCCCGCCTTCCATGCTCTGCTGATCCTGGACGCGACGCAGCAATGCAATCTGGTCGCGCAGCTCTGCAGCGCGCTCGAACTCGAGATTGATTGCAGCCTCTTCCATCGCGGTCGACAGTTCATTGGTCAACGCATGGCTGCGGCCCTCGAGGAACATCACCGAGTGCCGCACGTCTTCCGCGTAGACCTCTGGCTCGACCAGCCCGACACAGGGAGCCTTGCAGCGCTTGATCTGGTACTGCAGGCACGGACGTGTGCGGTTCTTGTAATAACTGTCTTCACACTGACGGACGAAAAACGTCTTTTGCAGAAGGCTCAGGCTCTCACGAATGGCCCCGGCACTCGGATAAGGCCCGAAGTATTTGCCCTTGGCCTTCTTGGCGCCGCGATGGATGCTGAGACGAGGGAATTGCCCGTCAGACAGAAACACATACGGATAGGACTTATCATCACGCAACAGAATGTTGTACGGCGGCCGCCACTCCTTGATCAGCGTTTGCTCAAGCAGCAGGGCTTCGGTTTCGTTGGCGGTGATGGTCGTTTCGACCTGGGCGATTCGCCCGACGAGAGCAGCGGTTTTCGGCGCCAGCCCGGTCTTGCGAAAGTAACTGGCCAGGCGCTTCTTCAGATTCTTGGCCTTGCCGACGTACAACAGACGCGCATCGCTGTCGAACATGCGATAAACGCCAGGGCGCCCGCTGACAGTCGACAGGAAGGCGCCGGAATCGAATGTTTCAGTCATGGTCAGAGGCTGGCATCAACCATGCCGTGACGAACTGCCAGAAGCGTCAGCTCGACATCGCTGCTGATCGAAAGCTTCTCGAAAATGCGGTAACGGTAGGTGTTTACGGTTTTTGGCGACAGGCACAATTTGTCGGAAATGATCTGCACCTTCTGACAGCCGACAATCATCAGCGCTATCTGAATTTCCCGCTCAGACAAGGCGTCGAACGGAGAGTCATTGGTCGGCTGAAAGGATTTGATTGCCAATTGCTGGGCAATTTGCGGGCTGATGTAACGTTGACCGGCAAAGACCAGGCGGATGGCCTGTACCATTTCCGGCAAGCCGGCACCTTTGGTCAGGTAGCCCGCAGCGCCCGCCTGCAACAATCGTGTAGGAAACGGATCCTCTTCGCACACGGTGACCTCGACCACCTTGATGTCCGGATGGCTGCGCAACAGTTTGCGCGTGGCCTCCAGGCCGCCGATGCCAGGCATCTTGACGTCCATCAGCACCACGTCGGGCTTCAATTCACGGGCCTTGATAAGGGATTCTTCCCCGGACTCGGCCTGGCCAACCACTTGCAGGCCATCGATATCGGCCAACATTCGTGTAATGCCTGTACGAACGAGATCATGGTCATCGACCACTAGCACCCTAATCAAGCAGACACCTCGCGATATGGTCTTATTGGGATGCCGGACACCTTAGCAAAAACTGCCAGACAGACCTAGCGGCAAGCAACATATAAAAAGTTTCAATTCATCATTCAGGGCTTGCCGGCCGTGCGTTTCAGAGCACAGGTGTACTGAAATCGAGCTGCATCCTCAGGAAACATTCGTCCTCGCCCTGCACAGCCATTCCTTTTCTGCGATACAGGTTTTGCGCCGGATTATTCTTGAACACCGTCAGACGCAATGCCGGTCGACGTTCCTGGCGTGCAATTGCAACAACCTGATCGATTGCCCAGGATCCTGCACCTTGTCCCTGAAATCCCTCGCAGACCTGCAATTCGCGAATGTACAGCGCGCGAGCATCACGACTGAGGCTGAAATAGCCGACGGGCCTGCCATTGCATTCAATCAACCAGTTCTCGCGCCCGGCCCAGGCAAGATCGAATGCTTCGTCCTGCCACAACAGATCGTAGTTGATGTAATACCGAAGCATGTTCCGACAAGTGATTTCTCGCGTAAACGACAGGTCATAGGGCAATGCCGGTCGCAATTGAAAGCTTGTTTGCACATCCACCACCTGCATGACTTGCCCTCCCTGATGCTACTGCGACGCTACTCAACCCTGAGCAGCTGAAAAGCCACAGTGTGTCACAGGCTCAACCGATAGAGGCCTTCTTGTACCTGCAATAGCAATTTCTGATTGCTGACGCGTAGCGGGCTCTAGTAAGCTCGGTGCATTCATCGGAGACAGACCATGTTCAACGCCATTGCACAGCTTCATGCCACCGGCGCCCAGCGCTCGGTTGCGGCTGCCTGCGTGAACAGCATCTGCGCTCCAGCCAGCTTTTATTTTGGGTATTGGTTTAGCCACTGGCGCGCCTGATACCCACACGGCGCCCATATAGACGGGTCGCCTACCAGAGAATTCTCACCCCCCGGTCGGCCTCCCGACCGGGGGTTTTGTTTTTTCAGGCCCTGAATTTTCAGCGACACACCAGACACTTGAGGAATAACGACATGAACTACGCCACTTATTACCGCTACGACAGCTTTACCGCCTGGCGATTTAGCAGCCTCCGCTCGGGACAGCCTGCCACCTCCGATCGGTCACCCACAGGTGGCAAGCCAACACACGTAGCCAATACGGCCAACTGTCGAACACCCCAATAGGGCCGAGTCGGCGGGAAAGACCCGCGACCAGCCCAGGAAGACCGAATATGAACTCGTCCGTTTCTGCTCTGCCACTGTCCACCCTGAACCCGGCCAACGAGGCATTGACCCTGCGTCTGCCCAGTTCGCTGCAACTCAAGCAGCAATTGCCCCTGAGCAATGCCTTGAACCAGCGGGTTGCCGATCACCGTCAGGGGATCCGCGCCATACTCAACGGCGAAGACCACCGTTTGCTGGTCGTCGTCGGCCCTTGCTCCATTCACGATCCCGAATCAGCGCTCGAATACGCCGAAAAACTTGCCCGACTGGCCAACGACGTCAGTCAGGAAATGCTGCTTGTGATGCGTGCCTACGTCGAAAAACCCCGCACCACTGTCGGCTGGAAGGGTCTAGCGTACGATCCCCATCTAGACGGCAGCGATGACATGGCCGCGGGCCTGACGTTGTCACGCGAACTGATGCTGGAAATGATCCGCCTCGGCCTGCCCGTTGCCACCGAACTTTTGCAACCCATGGCGGCCGGCTACTTCGACGATCTGCTCAGTTGGGTCGCCATCGGTGCGCGGACAACCGAATCACAGATTCATCGCGAGATGGCCAGCGGGCTGAGCATGCCGGTCGGCTTCAAGAACGGCACTGACGGGGGCGTGGCTATCGCCGTCGACGCAATGCGCTCGGCTGCTCATCCGCATCGCCATTTCGGCGTAGACAGCCAGGGCCATCCGGCAATCATTCCGACTTCGGGCAATCCGGATACACACCTGGTCCTGCGCGGTGGCCACCAAGGGCCGAACTACGATCGTGCCAGCGTGTCCCGAATCCATACCGAACTGAGCCGACTGAAGATCCCGAGCCGGATCATGGTCGATTGCAGCCATGCCAACAGCGGCAAGGACCCTCTTCGTCAGCCGGAGGTTTTCAACGATGTGCTGGAGCAGCGCCTGCAGGGAGACCGCTCACTGGTCGGCATGATGATCGAGTCGCATCTGTTCGAAGGGTGTCAGCCATTGAGCGAGTCGTTGCGCTACGGCGTCTCGGTAACGGATGGCTGCCTGGGTTTCACTGCGACGGAACATCTGCTGCTCAATGCTGCGGAGCGTCTTCGGAATCCGTCCCTGGCCTGAATATGAACCAGCCTTCCGGAGCATGCCTGCCCGGAAGGCCGCTCGATCAAGTCTGCACGTTCAGCAGTGCCACATCGGATACCTGACTGACATCATCCAGTCGCTCAACCGAGTAGGACACGCGAACAGCCGTACCGACATGCTCGCGCCAGAAGCGATAGGGAACGATAAACACCAAGGGCCCAATCTCCATTCCGCTGGTTATTTCCCGATCATCGCGATGAGAGTAGTGCTCGCCATCGCACTTGAGAAAAACCAGTTCACCGACCTCTACCTGCGCATTGCTGATCACTACGCTGACGCCATCAATGGTTTCGCTTACGTCCAGCCCCCCTTCCCGTGCTTCAAGCACTTGTGGTGCGGCCAGCCCGTCGCGTACCAACGGAGCAATGATGATGTTCCTGGAGCCCGACTCGCGCAGCGCTCCGTTTTTTTGTTCGATGACATATCGAACAAGCACTTCGCTGCCACGATGCGGGATGATGAATCGAGGATCGACACCGAACACCAGCGGCGTTCCGACAGCAAAGGATTCGACGATCAAGCTGTCCCGGAATGAGGCGTGCTCTGCAGCCCCCTGCCAGAACAAACCCACTCGATCACCCACCGACATCCCGGCATAAGGCTGGAGAGTGACAGTGGTGCCTTCGTTGACGCGCGCCGGATCAAGATGCCCGCCAACGGCATCGTCAACCGTGGGCGGCAACAGACTGTATAGAACATCCCCCACATTCAGCCGAGTCCTGACGGAGTTGACGGGCAACAACCATTTCATGCTGCTCAACGTCCAGAACACTTCCAGCGAACCGCCATCCAGCGCAGCGATATGAGGACTGCTGACGACAAAAACGATATCCCTCCCCAGCTGAGACTCGCTGATCGATCGCGCAAACTCCTGTCGATACGGCAAACCCTCGATATCGAGACCGTGCCAACTCAGTACCAGTCTGTCACCGCATGCCATATCGGGATATGGCGCGATGCGGATGACGACCCGGTTCAACGAGGGCTCAAGGACACCTCTTTCCACCGATTCGAGGGTAACCGCGGGCAATAAATCCGACGGTTCGCGCAGACATGCGTGCCCCGATGAGCCGATCGTCGTTACGGCTAAAACATTGCCCCGTATCTCTTCTTGCACGCTCTGCATATTCATTCGTAGCTCCACTCCATGGAAACGCCCTGCAGCTTGCTTGCTGCGTCGAAGAGCCCCTATTCAATCAGTCAGACAAGAAAAATGATGTCGTCCATCCACACCGCGTTCCGGTCGCAACCGCATCGCAGCAGGTAGGCAATGACGGAACAAATCCATTGGACGAGGCAAAAGATGTCCAGATATTCCGATCCGGATTTCAAACTTTGAGGATATTTCCTGCACACACCGACCCAGTTTCCGCTCCCCGAGAGAGACGCTTCATACATCGAGAGTTCCGAGACTGATTTAGAGTGGCACCCGGCAACTATCGATGAACTTCTGCGATCAAGGATGAAAAATGCAACAAGACACCACCACCCTTTACCCCATCCTCTTGGTGCACGGTTTGTTCGGATTCGAGCGTATCGGCCCATTTGAGCTGTTCCACGACGTCCGGCAGGCGTTGAAGGCCATTGGCGCGCAAGTTTTCGTACCTCACTTGTCAGCCATTCACGACAATGAAGTACGCGGCAGTCAGCTGCTTTGCCAGATCGACTCCGTGCTCAAGGGCACAGGTGCGGTCAAAGTCAACCTGATCGGCCATAGCCAGGGCGCACTGGCGGCTCGCTATGCAGCAGCGCTTGCCCCACACAAGGTTGCATCCGTGACATCGGTCAGCGGGCCGAATCACGGGTCGGAACTGGCGGACTTCCTGCGCAAGGCACTGATCCCCGGAAAGTTGCCGGAAATCGTGGCGCAGAACGTGGCCACACTGTTTTCCGACTTTCTGTGCCTGCTCAGCGGGACCACAGCGCTGCCGCAACATGCATTGGCCGCATTGAACGCCCTGACGACCGAAGGCGTCGGCGACTTCAATGACAAGTACCCGCAAGGCCTGCCCCAGAGCTGGGGCGGGCAAGGCGCCGACCAGGTCAATGATGTGCGCTACTACTCCTGGAGTGGTGTCGTGCCGTCAATGAACCTGCAACAACCCGACCCGGTGCAAGACCTCTGCCGGGCCCTGTCGCAATACTTCATGACCGAACCCTTGCAAAACGATGGTTTCGTCGGGCGCTACAGCTCTCATCTGGGCACCGTGATCCGTTCCGACTATCCAATTGATCATCTGCGCAGCCTCGGCCGAACCGCTGGCACGCACGCCGGAGCGGTCGATTCGACCCGGTTGTACGTCGAGCACGCCTTGCGCTTGCAGGCCGCCGACCTCTGAGTGCCTGCATCAGACAACCGAACGGAACTTTGCCGAGAAATCGGCCACTGAATCCGGTAGGCTCCACCCTTTACTGATTTGATTGGAGATTTTCCCCATGGCTAAAGCCACCGCCCGCCACATCCTGGTTTCCAGCGAAGACAAGTGCAACGAACTCAAGGCCCAGATCGAAGCCGGCGCCGATTTCGCTGAAGTCGCCAAAGCCAACTCCACCTGCCCGTCCAGCCGTCAGGGCGGCGACCTGGGCTCGTTCGGCCCGGGCCAGATGGTCAAGGAATTCGATACCGTGGTTTTCAGCGCACCGATCAACGTCGTACAAGGCCCGGTCAAGACTCAGTTCGGTTATCACCTGCTGGAAGTCACCAGCCGCCAGGACTGATCCTTCGTCCGATCCGCTGTGTAACGGCCCGCCAGATGGCGGGCCGTTGTGTTTTGGTTACACCACGCGGCTGGCGAACAGCGCCGGGGTCGCGTACAAATTGCGCTTATCGATCACCCGGCTTTAAGGCTGACAATGCGACTGGCTTTCTCCTCTTTGATGTTCACTGCCGTGGCTCTGTTGATGGGCGCCGCCGGTGTGAGCGCTGCACCGCAACATGCATTGACCGTTTACGGCGAACCAGCGAAGTACCCGGCCAGTTTCAGTCACTTCGACTACACCAATCCGCAAGCGCCCAAGGGCGGAACGATGCGTCGTTCGGCGATCGAGATCGGTCACTTCGACCATGTCCTGCCTTACATCGACAAGGGCATCGGCGTCACCCAGATCGACGGCCTGCTGTACTCCCCGCTGGCCCAGCGCTCGATGGACGAGCCTTACACCGTCTACGGGCTGGTGGCACAGAAGATGGAGCGCTCCGAGGATGGTCTGTCCCTGCGTTTCTTCATCAACCCCAAGGCTCGCTTCGCCGACGGCAAACCGATCACCGCCGAAGACGTGCGCTACACCTACGACCTGCTGATGACCCAGGGCAGCCTGCGCTATCGCACTCAGTTCGCCGACGTCAAAGGCGTTGAGGTGGAAGCGCCGCTGACCGTGCGCTTCGACTTCAAAAGTAATGAAAACCGCACCCTGCCACTGGACATCGCGACCCTGCCGGTGTTTCCCGAGCATTGGTGGAAGACCCGGGATTTCGCTGGCGGTGGCGGCTATGAACCTCCGCTGGGCAGCGGCCCGTACCGGGTCGGCAAGGTCGATTCCGGACGCAGTATCACCTTCGAGCGCAATCCCGACTGGTGGGGCAAGGACTTGCCCGTCAGCCGCGGGCTCTACAACTTCGACCACTTCAGCATCGAGTACTTCGGCGACACCGATGTCGCCCGTCAGGTATTGCGCGGCGGCGCCTATGACTACAACCGCGAATTTTCCGCTACCGGCTACTCGATCGGCTACGACAGCCCGGCCCTGAGCGACGGACGCCTGCAGAAGGCTCACCTGGCAACCGAGGCGCCGCAATCGGCGCAAGGCTTCGTGTTCAACCTGCAAAAACCGATGTTTCAGGACCGCCGCGTGCGCCAGGCCCTGGCCATGCTCTGGGATTTCGAATGGAGCAACCGGCAGATGATGCGCAACATGTACATCCGCCAGCAGAGTTACTTTTCCAACAGCGCCCTCGCCGCCCGGGAACTGCCGGACGCTGCCGAACTGAAGATCCTTGAACCGTTGCGCGGGCAGATTCCCGACGAGGTATTTACCCAGGTCTTCGAGGCGCCGAAAACCGATGGCAGCGGGCTGATCCGCGACAAGCAGCTTCAGGCGCTCGAACTGCTGGAACAGGCCGGCTGGAAACCCGACGGCGACCAACTGGTCAACGCACAGGGCGAAACGCTGAGCTTCACCTTCCTGGTCAGCCAGAACGGCATGGACCGTCTGCTGCTGCCCTATAAACGCACCTTGAAACAGATCGGCATCAACCTCGACATTCGTCGCATCGACTCTTCGCAATACGTCAACCGACTGATGAGCCGCGACTACGACATGATTGTCACGGGCTACCCGGTCACCACCTCGCCGGGTGGGGAACTGCTCAACTACTTCGGGTCCGCGTCGGCCAACGATCCGGGCGCCAACAACTATATGGTCCTGAAGAACCCGGCGGTCGACACCTTGATCAACGGCCTGATCCGCGCCTCGACCCAGGCCGACATGCTGCACTACGCCCACGCGCTGGACCGGGTGCTGCAATGGAACTACTACTGGATTCCCAACTATTACCCGCCGGGCACCTCGACCGTGTGGTGGAACCGCTTCGGCATTCCCACCGTGCAGGCGAGCAATGACGAAGCGATCGAAAGCTGGTGGGAAATCAGCAGCACACCGCTGACCAACCAGCAGATGACGGCCGAGAAAATCAGCCGTGGCAGACCCGGAGGGCCGCACTGATGTGGGCTTACATACTGCGGCGCCTGCTGCTGATCATCCCGACGCTGGTGATCATTCTGCTGGTCAACTTCGTGATCATCCAGGCCGCGCCGGGTGGTCCGGTGGAACAGGCCATCGCCCATCTGCAAGGGATTGGCGGCGCCAGTGTCGGTGGCGGCGCGAGCGAGACCATGAGCAGCACCTCCCGCGCCAGCCGAGGTCTCGACCCGCAACTGATCAAGGACATCGAAAAACAGTACGGTTTCGACAAACCGGCCCATGAACGCCTGTGGCTGATGCTCAAGAACTATGCGCAGCTGGATTTCGGCAAGAGCTTCTTCCGCGGCGCCACAGTCACCGACCTGATCCTGCAAAAGATGCCGGTGACCATTTCCCTCGGGCTCTGGGCCACGTTGATCACCTATCTGGTGTCGATCCCGCTGGGCATCCGCAAAGCCGTGCACCACGGCAGTCATTTCGATATCTGGAGCAGCACGGCGATCATCATCGGTTACGCGATGCCGGCGTTCCTGTTCGCGATGTTTCTGATCGTGGTGTTCGCCGGCGGCACGTCACTGAACTGGTTCCCGGTGCGCGGGCTGGTCTCGGACAACTTCGAATCCCTTTCGACACTGGGCAAGATTGCCGACTATTTCTGGCACCTTGTTCTGCCGGTCACTGCATTGGTGATCGGTGGCTTTGCGACCCTGACCATCCTCACCAAGAACTCGTTCCTCAATGAAATCACCCGTCAGTACGTGGTCACCGCTCGCGCCAAAGGCCTGAGCGAACGCCGGGTGCTGTATGGCCATGTGTTTCGCAACGCGATGTTGCTGGTGGTGTCGGGCATTCCCCAGGCTTTCATCAGCGTGTTCTTCGCCGGCTCGCTGCTGATCGAGGTGATCTTCTCCCTCGACGGTCTCGGGCGCATGAGCTACGAAGCGGCCGTCTCCCGGGACTACCCGGTGGTGTTCGGGTCGCTGTTCATCTTCACCCTGTTCGGCCTCCTGATAAAACTGATCGGCGACCTGTGCTACACGCTGGTCGATCCGCGCATCGACTTCGCCGCGAGGAACGCCTGATGTTCAAGCTCTCGCCTCTGGGCCGTCGCCGTTTCGAACGTTTCAAGAAAAACCGTCGGGGCTGGTGGTCGTTGTGGCTGTTCATCGGCCTGTTCGTGATCAGCCTCGGTGGCGAGCTGATCGCCAATGACAAACCGCTGGTCGTCAGTTATCAGGGCCAGTGGTACTTCCCGGTATTCAAGCGCCATACCGAACAGGAGTTTGGCGGTCAGTTGCCGTTCCAGGCCGATTACCGCAGCGACTATGTGCAGAAGCTGATCCGCAAGGACGGTGGCTGGCTGCTGTTTCCACCGATCCCGTTCAGTGACGACACACCGAATTACGACCTCAACAAACCGGCGCCAAGTCCACCGACTTCGGTCAACTGGCTGGGCACCGACGATCAGGCGCGGGACGTACTGGCCCGGGTGATCTTCGGTGCGCGGGTATCGATCCTGTTCGCCCTGATGCTGACCTTCGTCAGCGCCCTGATCGGCATCGCTGCCGGCGCCCTGCAAGGCTATTACGGTGGCTGGATCGACTTGATGGGTCAGCGTCTGCTGGAAGTCTGGTCGGGACTGCCGGTGCTGTACCTGCTGATCATTCTTTCGGGGTTTGTCGAGCCGAACTTCTGGTGGCTGCTGGGGATCATGGCGCTGTTTTCATGGCTGGCGCTGGTGGATGTGGTGCGGGCAGAGTTCCTGCGCGGGCGCAACCTCGAATACGTCAAGGCTGCGCGGGCGCTGGGCCTGACCGACCGCAAGGTGATCTTCCGGCACATCCTGCCCAATGCGATGAATGCCACGTTGAGCTACCTGCCGTTCATTCTGACCGGGGCGATTTCCACCCTGACCGCGCTGGACTTCCTGGGTTTCGGCATGCCTGCGGGCAGCGCTTCCCTGGGCGAGTTGATCGGCCAAGGCAAACAGAACCTGCAAGCACCGTGGCTGGGATTGACGGCGTTTTTCACCCTCGCGCTGATTCTGTCCCTGTTGGTATTCATCGGCGAAGCGTTGCGCGATGCCTTCGACCCGCGCTCATGAACGGATCCTTGAAATGACTGACAACCTGATCGAAATCCGTGACCTCAGCGTCGCCTTTCATGACCAGACCGTGGTGCGCAATCTGTGCCTGGACATCCGCCCTGGCGAGTGCCTGGCGCTGGTGGGCGAATCGGGCTCGGGCAAATCGGTGACGGCCCACTCGATCCTGCAACTGCTCCCGGACAGCGAAGCCCGGACCACCGGCAGCATTCGCTATCGCGGCCAGGAGCTGGTCGGTGCCGATCCCAAGACCTTGCGCGACCTGCGGGGCAACCGCATCGCCATGATCTTCCAGGAGCCGATGACCTCGCTCAATCCGCTGCACACCATTGAAAAGCAGATCGGCGAGACCCTGCTCCTGCATCGGGGCATGGGTGGTAAAGAAGCGCAGAAACGCATTCTCGAACTGCTTGAACTGGTGGGCATCCAGAAGCCGAAAGAACGGCTCAAGGCTTACCCTCACCAATTGTCCGGCGGCCAGCGGCAGCGGGTGATGATCGCCATGGCCCTGGCCTGCGAACCGGAACTGCTGATCGCCGACGAGCCGACCACGGCCCTCGACGTCACCGTGCAGCGCAAGATCCTGGTGCTGCTCAAATCCCTGCAACAACGCCTCGGCATGTCGCTGCTGCTGATCAGCCATGACCTGAATCTGGTGCGCAGCATCGCCCAACGGGTGTGCGTGATGAAAGCCGGGGAAATCGTCGAGCAGGCACCATGCGAGACCTTGTTCACCGAGCCGAAACACCCGTATAGCTGCGTGTTGCTTAATGCAGAGCCTGAGGGTGAAGCACTTCCCCGCGACGAGCGGGAGAACGTGCTGGAAGTCGAGGATTTGCGGGTCGATTTCGCAGTCGGTGGCGGGTTGTTCCAGCGCAAGCAATACCTGCGCGCCGTTGACGGCATCAGCCTGAACATCCAGCGCGGCAAGACCCTGGGTATCGTCGGCGAGTCCGGTTCGGGCAAGTCAACGCTGGGTCAGGCGATCCTGCGTCTGCTCGACTCCGAAGGAAGCATTCGCTTTCAGGGCGTGTCCCTCGACGGTCTCAACCAGAAACAGCTGCGACCGTGGCGCCGGCAGATGCAAGTGGTGTTTCAAGACCCATTTGGCAGCCTCAGCCCGCGCATGTCGGTGGCGCAAATCATCAGTGAAGGATTGGAGGTGCATTGCCAATCCACCGCCGACGAGTGCGACGACCAGGTGATCCGCGTGCTCAAGGAAGTCGGCCTCGACCCCGAAAGCCGTCATCGCTACCCCCACGAATTTTCCGGCGGCCAACGCCAACGCATCGCCATTGCCCGGGCGCTGGTGCTCAAACCGGCGCTGATCCTGCTCGACGAGCCGACGTCGGCACTGGATCGTACCGTGCAGAAACAGGTGGTCGCCCTGCTCCGCCAGCTTCAGGAAAAACACGGGCTGACGTATCTGTTCATCAGCCACGACCTGGCGGTGGTGCGGGCACTGGCCCACGACATGATCGTGATCAAGGACGGCAAAGTGGTCGAACGCGGCGCCAGTCACGACGTGTTCGACTCGCCGCAGCACCCCTATACCAAAGAGCTGTTGGCAGCGGCGCATCCGGGATAGGCATAATCGCGCCACCTGACTTCCGCCAATGGACGCCGCCATGAACACCACCGAAAGCCTCAAGGATTACCAACGGGTACGCACCCTTGCGATCCGTTCGTTGTTCGAGATCATCGAGCAATCCAGTGAAGGCACGGTGATTGTCGACCGCGATGCGAACATCGTCTGGATGAACGAGCGCTATGCACGGCGCTTCGGGCTCGACTCTGCGGCCGGGGCCATCGGCAAGCCCTGCGAAAGCGTGATTCCGGGCAGTCTGCTGCGTGAAGTGGTGCGCACCGGGCGACCGATTCTGCTAGACATGCAGGACACGCCGAAGGAACCGCTGGTAGTGATGCGCCTGCCGATCCATGACGATGCCGGATCGGTAATCGGCGCCATCGGCTTCGCCCTGTTCGACGAATTGCGCACGCTGTCGCCGATGCTCAAGCGCTACCTGAGCATGCAGGAAGAACTGGCCTCGACCCGTTCGCTGCTGCGCGCCCGGCAGACCAAATACAACTTTGCCCACTTCATCGGCACCAGCGCCGCCAGCCTGGAGGTCAAGCGCCGTGCCCGCCGGAGTGCCAGCGCCGAGTCGCCGGTTCTGCTGCTGGGCGAAACCGGCAGCGGCAAGGAGTTGCTGGCGCAAGCCATTCACGGTGCTTCGCCTCGGGCGCACAAGGCGTTTGTCAGCATCAACAGCGCGGCGATTCCCGAAGCGTTGCTCGAAGCCGAGTTTTTCGGCACCGCACCCGGCGCCTTTACCGGCGCTGATCGCAAGGGCCGTACCGGCAAGTTGCAGATCGCTCAGGGCGGGACACTGTTTCTCGATGAGATCGGCGACATGCCGTTGCCATTGCAAAGCAAATTGCTGCGGGTATTGCAGGAAAAGGAATTCGAACCTGTAGGCTCCAACGACGTGATCCAGAGTGATGTGCGTGTGATTGCCGCGACATCGACGGATCTGGAAGCAGCGATCAAGCGTGGTGAGTTCCGCGCGGATTTGTACTACCGCCTCAATGTGCTACCGATTCAGGTGCCGCCGCTACGGGAACGGCTGGACGACCTGCCGGCGCTCAGTGAAGCGATTCTTGAAGAGTTGCGCAGTCAGCATGAACTCAATCGCGAAGCACTGGATCTGCTGGGTCAGCATGCCTGGCCGGGGAACATCCGCGAGTTGCGCAACGTGCTGGAACGAGCGGCGCTGCTCAGTGATGACTTGATGCTGACGGCGAACGACATTCGTTCTGCAATCGGTACGTTTACACCGGTTGAGCGCGCACTGACGCCCCTGTCAGAGCCTGTAACCCACGAGACATTCAGTCAGGCGCGGGAGCGTTTTGACCGGCAGTTGATTGAATCGACCCTCGCGCAATGCGGGGGCAGAGTCATCGAAGCAGCTGAACGATTGGGACTTGGGCGTTCGACCTTGTACAAGAAGATGATTGCGCTGGGAATTGCAGAGTCTCAATAAAGAGACACGACTCTCTAGATCTGGACTACATCAAAAGCTTCGCGGGCAAGCCCGCTCCCACAGGGGAAAGCGTTCAACTGTGGGAGCGGACTTGCCCGCGAAGGCGCCCGTCCCACCACGCAAATTCTCCAAAACGAGACAAATTTCTTCCGCCCAGTCCTTAACTCAACATTATCTCCTTATATTTCAACAACATAACCAACTGGCACAGTTCTCGCTAAAGCCCTTCCTGCACCCGTTCCACCCACAAAAATAACAATCGAAGGAGCACACCATGAGTGTGATCATCGCCTTGGCAGCCCTCGCGCTGCTGATGCTCGCGGCCTACCGTGGCTACAGCGTTATCCTTTTTGCCCCGATCGCCGCCCTCGGCGCCGTCCTGCTCACCGATCCGTCCGCCGTCGCCCCTGCCTTCACCGGGGTGTTCATGGAGAAGATGGTCGGTTTCATCAAACTCTACTTTCCCGTGTTCCTGCTCGGCGCCGTGTTCGGCAAGCTGATCGAGCTGTCGGGTTTCTCGCGCTCGATTGTCGCGGCAGCGATTCGCTTGCTCGGCACCCGTCAGGCAATGCTGGTGATCGTGCTGGTCTGCGCCCTGCTGACCTACGGCGGTGTTTCACTGTTCGTGGTGGTGTTTGCGGTCTATCCGTTCGCAGCGGAAATGTTCCGCCAGAGCAACATCCCCAAGCGCCTGATCCCGGCGACCATTGCCCTCGGCGCGTTCTCGTTCACTATGGACGCCCTTCCCGGCACGCCACAGATCCAGAACATCATCCCCAGCACCTTCTTCAACACCACCGCGTGGGCAGCACCCTGGTTGGGCCTGATCGGCACGATTTTCGTGTTCTGCGCCGGCATGCTGTTCCTGCAGCGCCAGCGCAACAAGGCTCAACGCGCCGGTGAAGGCTACGGCACCGAACTGCGCAACGAACCGGAAACCGCCGAGGATCTGAAGCTGCCCAACCCATGGATTGCCCTGTCGCCGTTGCTGGCGGTGGGCATCATGAACCTGCTGTTCACCCAGTGGATTCCGCAGTGGTACGGTAAGACTCACAGCCTCGCGCTGCCGGGCATGGCCGCACCGGTTACCACTGAAATCGCCAAACTCACGGCAATCTGGGCGGTGCAAGCGGCTTTGCTGGTGGGCATCCTGATGGTGCTGGCATTCGGTTTTAAAGCGATCAAAAGCAAGCTCGCCGAGGGCAGCAAAAGCGCGGTCAGCGGCGCACTGCTGGCGGCGATGAACACCGCGTCGGAATACGGTTTCGGCGCGGTCATCGCCTCGTTGCCGGGCTTTCTGGTGCTGGCCGACTGGCTCAAGAGCATTCCCAATCCGCTGGTCAACGAAGCGATCACCGTGACCCTGCTGGCCGGTATCACCGGCTCCGCCTCAGGTGGTATGAGCATCGCGCTGGCGGCAATGTCCGAACAATTCATCAGCGCCGCCCACGCTGCCAACATTCCACTGGAAGTGCTGCACCGGGTGGCCGCGATGGCCAGCGGCGGCATGGACACCCTGCCGCATAACGGCGCAGTGATCACCTTGCTCGCCGTCACCGGCCTGACCCACCGTGAGGCCTACAAGGACATTTTCTGTATTACGCTGATCAAGACCCTGGCGGTTTTCGTGGTAATCGGCACTTTCTACGCCACTGGCATTGTGTGAGGTATTCATGACGACTCTTACTGGCAAGACCGCACTGGTCACCGGCTCCACCAGCGGCATCGGGCTGGGCATTGCGCTCACGCTGGCCAAGGCCGGCGCCAACCTGATCCTCAACGGTTTTGGCGATGCTTCGAAGGTGATCGCCGAAGTCGAGCAGTTCGGCGGCAAGGTCGGCCATCACCCGGCGGACGTCAGCAGCCCCGAGCAGATCGCCGACATGATCGCCTACGCCGAGCGCGAATTCGGCGGCGTGGACATTCTGATCAATAACGCCGGTATCCAGCATGTCGCGTCGGTTGAAGAGTTTCCGGTGGAGCGCTGGGATTCGATCATCGCCATCAACCTGTCGTCGGTGTTTCACAGCACTCGCCTGAGCCTGCCGGGTATGCGCGCCAAAGGCTGGGGCCGGATCGTCAACATCGCCTCGGTGCACGGCCTGGTCGGATCCACCGGCAAGGCCGCTTATGTCGCGGCCAAGCATGGCGTGATCGGCCTGACCAAAGTGGTCGGTCTGGAAACCGCCGCCAGCAACGTTACTTGCAACGCTATTTGCCCGGGCTGGGTGCTGACGCCGCTGGTGCAGAAGCAGATCGACGACCGCGCGGCCAAGGGTGTCGACCCGCAGCAGGCGCAGCACGATCTGCTGGCCGAGAAACAGCCGTCGCTGGAGTTCGTCACACCCGCACACCTCGGTGAACTGGTGTTGTTCCTGTGCGGCGAGGCCGGCAGCCAGGTGCGCGGTGCCGCGTGGAATATCGATGGCGGGTGGCTCGCGCAGTAAGCTAGCAACTGATCGCTCCCGCGCTGTCGTGGGAGCTTTCTGACAAACAATAAGAGGCAAACCATGTCCGACATCCTCTGGCAGCCCGATGCCAAACGCATTGCCCGGTCCCGCATGGACGGCTTTCGGCGCTTCATCATTCAGCGTCACCCTGTGCACCTCGATGACTACCCTGCCCTGCACCAATGGTCCATCGACCATCGTGAGGCCTTCTGGCAGGCGATCGTGGATTTCTTCGGTATCAGTTTTCACACCCAGCCCGACGCGGTTCTGCGCGAAGGCCTGAAGATGCCCGGTGCCGAATGGTTTCCCGGCGCTACGTTGAACTTCGCCGAACACCTGTTGAGTCGACGGGACGATGCCGTCGCTGTGATCGCTATCGCGGAAAACGGTCAGCGTGAATTGTTGACCTGGGCCGAACTGGCCCGGCAAGTCGCCGGATTCCAGGCCAGCCTTCAAGCGGCCGGCGTGGTGCTCGGCGACCGGGTGGCCGCGTGCATGCCCAACACCTGGCAAACCCTGGTGGCGATGCTGGCGACCACCAGCCTCGGAGCGATCTGGTCCTGTTCCTCGCCGGACTTCGGCACCCACGGCGTGATCGACCGTTTTGGCCAGATCGAACCCAAAGTGCTGATCACCTGCGCCGGTTACCGCTACGCCGGCAAAGAGATCGACCAGACCGTCAAGATCAACGAAATCCTCGAACAGCTGCCGACCTTGCAACAGCTGATCATCGTGCCGTACGCACGCCCTCACACCCATGCCACGGATTACCGGACACCCGCCAACGTCACGTTGTGGGACGACTTCTATGAGCCGGGCGATGAGCCGCAATTCGTCCCGGTGCCCTTCGATCATCCGCTGTACGTGCTGTATTCCAGCGGCACGACCGGCGTGCCGAAATGCATCGTTCACAGCACCGGTGGCGTGTTGCTGCAACACGTCAAGGAGCACGGCTTGCATGTCGATCTGGGCCCCGGCGACCGATTGTTTTACTACACCACCTGCGGATGGATGATGTGGAACTGGCTGGTGTCGGCGCTGGCGGTCGGCAGCGCAGTGGTGCTTTATGACGGCTCACCGTTTTATCCGGACAACCAGCGATTGCTGGAGCTGCTCGATGACGAGCAAGTCAGCGTGTTCGGCACCAGTCCGAAATTCCTCGCGACCCTGGAAAGCAGCGGCATCAAGCCCCGTGAAAGCCATGACTTGAGCCACCTGAAAACCCTGCTCTGCACCGGTTCTGCGCTATCGCCGCAGAGTTACGACTTCGTCTACCGTGATTTCAAACCAGACGTCTGCCTGTCCTCGATGTCCGGCGGCACCGACATCGTGTCCTGCTTCGTCAATGGCAACCCGATGTCGGCCGTACGCCGGGGCGAAATCATGGGCAAGAGCCTGGCCATGGCGGTCGAAGTGTGGAACGACGCCGGGCAACCGGTGATCGGCGAAAAAGGTGAATTGGTGTGTACCCGGCCGTTCCCCGCCATGCCCATCGGGCTCTGGAACGATCCCGATGGCGAGAAGTTGCGCAAATCCTATTTCAACCAGTTCCCCGGTGTCTGGGCCCAGGGTGACTATGCCGAACAGTTGCCTCATGGCGGGATGCTGATTCACGGGCGCTCCGACGCCGTGCTCAACCCCGGTGGCGTGCGTATCGGTACGGCGGAAATTTACCGTCAGGTGGAAAAAATCCCCGAGGTGCTGGACAGCGTCGCCATCGGCCAGCAATGGCAGGACGACGTGCGCGTGGTGCTGTTCGTGCGCCTCAAGGATGGCGTAACGCTGGATGACGCGCTGCAACAGCAGATCCGCCAAGTGATCCGCGCCAACACCACACCGCGCCATGTACCGGCGAAAATCGTCGCGGCCACAGACATTCCGCGCACCATCAGTGGCAAAGTGGTGGAGCTGGCCGTGCGCAATGTGGTGCATGGCGAGCCAGTCAAAAACACTGATGCATTGGCCAATCCTGAAGCGCTGAAGCAATTTCGGGATCGGCCGGAGCTGAATCACTGAGATCTGTTCCGCCCCAGAGGCAGATTACGCAGGTCGATTCAGGGTCAACAGTACCGGCTCGATGACCGCGCCGGTGCCAACACTCTTAAGGTATTGCTCAAGAATGTAGAGGTTGCGCTTATGTTCGGCGTTGTGGGTGTAGTACTGATCGAGCAAAGAAACCACCAGCGCCAGCGAATCGGCATTCTCAATGGCCTTGGCAGCCGGATGGTATTGCGTCTCGGAGTTACGCTCAGCCAACGGGTGTTTGCCGTTGGCCAGATTCAGCAGCGGTGTCACATTCAATACCTGGTTGCCTGACCCTGGTTGTGCCACGTCGCTGGCATAGCTGACATCCTCCGTCTGCGCCGCACCATGAAGCATTTCGTGAATCAGGTCATCCGCGACCACGTCATGATTGTAGTTGTGGCCAATGAAATGAGCATTCAGATTACGTGTGTGGATTTTCATGAACATCAACTTCGATCTCTCACTGGCGCTGGCCGCAACCCATTGCCGATAGAGTCCGGGATCGAAAGAAGCGATATTTCCGTTGTCCTTATGAGGGTCAAGGGCCATGTTGCTCAGGGAAAAGCCGTTGAAATCGGTACGGATCAACTTCAGGTACTTCAACACCCGGTCAGTGGCATCTGACCGGTTGCCACCCAGAAACGCTTTAAAGATAGACTCAAGTTCTTTGCTGAAGTCATGGTCGCTGAGCGCCTTGATCGCGTTCTCTATCTTGGCCTTGGCACGTGGCAAACTTTTCTGGATCACCGCACGGGTGTAACTGACCGGTAGTGTTTTATGGAAACGGTCTCCTCTGAAGGGCGCGACAAAGTTGAAATGATTCAACTTTGGCCCCCAGGGTTTACCGCTACGGCTAAGGGCATACCAGTAAAAGTCCTCACGCGCGGCCAGCACCGTCATCGTTTCTACGCTGGTTGCTTTTGGTCGCCAGATCCCCTTCCCGGCTAAAGCGCCTCGGCCTGCCGAGACTGCAGTTTTCCGGGCTCCTCCGATATGCCTCATCTGAGACTGGGCCAGCGCGATAATTTCGTGCGCCTGTTGACTCAAACGCATGCCCCCCTTGTAAACCAGCTTGCCACTACCGCGAAGGATGGAGGGCAGATCGTCCAGTGGATTGAAGATTGAAACCCCTGTGCCGATGATCAGCTTGGCGAGATATCCCAACTTGACGGACATGCTGGTAGCCTTCGCCGAAATCGATGCAGCCGAAAAAGCGAAACCGGCAACGGCCCCCACCAATGCGATGGCATCCATGGCACAACCATAGACTCCGTCCACCAGCCGATTGAACTCTCCGGAACTCAGGTCTTCCACGCACTTTTTGAATGGCACGGCGAGATCCACGATGTAGGTCGCGACGGCGTTACCTTGCGCTCGCTCCTTTTCAAGCGCCGTAGGCACGATTGCGGCTTCTTTCAACTGTTCGAATGTCATCAGGGGATGACGGGATACGATCATCGCCGAGATTTGCTCAATCCTGGGATCAGAGAAATTCTGGTATTCACTTTTTTTCGGGGTGGCAGGTGTGGCCGGCGCAGGCAATACAATCAACTTTTCAATGATCGCTTCGCTGCTGGTCACCCGAAAATCGTTCGCTACACCCTCGATGTAACACTTGCGGTTGATTGGCAGACGTTCCTTGGGAGTGGGTGATTCTTCAGCTTTCAAGTCCCCCCTGAAATCCACCCGTGCCGGCGCCTTGAGCTTCCCGCTTTGAACGATGAATTTGCCCAAATGATCATTGCGATGGATTTCGCCGCGCAAGGTGAACAGCTCATAGCAGTCGAGTTTGCCGCCATGAGAGGCACACATGACAATGCCGAAGCGCCCTGTGACCGCATCTTTATTCGCTTGACTCTCCCAGGTTGCCCTGTGGGCTTGCCCCTCTCCTAAAGGGATGGTTCGGGTCATTACCGCTGAATCACGCACGGTAAAAAACGTCAGCTCACCGCGCAGTACCTCTTGCAGATCGAAATAGGACAACCTCGACATCGCCAATTTGAGCGTGGTGGCCAGTGCTGCGTTCAACCCGCTCAAATAACCACGTAACTGTCGATGAAACTCGACATCGTTGTCTGTCATTCTCAGTAATCGCGGAAAGCGAAGGTAAAGACTTTCGACCTTTGGATCGTATAAGGCCGGCCACCCGCTTCCGGAGATCTGACCCAACAGATCAGGCTTCTTGCTATCGGGAAAAACGGCACGAAAATCCCATTCCTGTTTCTTCAGGTCGCCAGACACATGCAAATCGATCATGGACATTTTTGTGGGCGAAGAGTAAAGCCCCGGTCGCTGATCAAGCACTGGTTTGTGCAGAAAATCACAATCTGGCGCCGCTCTTTCCAGTGCTGCCTGGGCGATAGCTTTACGATCAGGCATTGGTGTGGAAAAGGCGACGCTGACCTGCGAGAAATTCGCCACATAACTTTGATAGGCAACAACTGCTCGTTGTGTGGTTGCGTTTTCGGATTGACGCAGTTCAACGTCGGTGATGACGCCATTGATCAGTGCCCAGTCAACGATCGGATCGATCAATGCCAGCGCGTGTACATCAGCCAGTGCCTTGCTGACGGGTTCCAGCTCTGCATAGGCCATGATCTGTTCGTAAGTCATCATCCGGGCCGCGCCCCGGGAGACCGCTTCGACCAAAGCCACGCCACGACAGTAGGTAACCCATTCAAGCGAACCTAACGTCAGGGAGGTGGGAACTTGTCTGACAATGAATTCAGGGGCGATCTGTGCCAGACACAAGTGGATGGCCAGCGGTGCCGCATCGTGACTGACCCATTTGTTTACGACCATATGATCGCGCAATCCTTCCAGAACAATTGCCAGAGGTCTGCCAAGGTAACTTGGCGAATACATCTCAAAGGATCCGACGGCCTTTCTATTTAACGCTTTACCGATGAAAGGGTTTATATCGAGCAACATGGCAGTCACCAATAGTTGCCCCGGCACTTCCTGCCCGGCAGGTTCACTGAACCAGTCAAGTTGCCGCAGACAATCTCGAGCCCATTCTTGAGAGTTCGTGTGTTCGATTACTTTTTTCAACAGCGTGGCGGCATTGTCGTGCAGGGCAATGCCGGATTTACTCTCGTGTAACAGATGATCCAGCAGCCTGGTGTTTTTTGGAAGTTTCCGGAGCATGAGCTGCCTGATAGCCGCGCATTGCTCACTGGACAATACAATCAATGCGTCATCGTCCGCTGCAAGCTGCGTCCAATAATTACCAAGCCCGTCGACTTCCGGAAATCGAAACTCGAAACAGCTTATTAGGTTTTTAAGCTCACCTATACTTTTCGGCACGTCGAAGCCATGAAATGTCAGCCATTGTTCAACGAGGATGACTCTGTCTTTCCAAATATACCCGCCTGCCTCTTTGGCGATCTCCACCAGGATCGCCAGTGTGTCCTGGCCAGACTGGAAATGATTGAAATAACCCAACTCGACAAAATCGATCCAGCCGATATCGCTCAATACTTCCAGCTTGCCGGATTCGTTAACACGAATTTGTGCATCGGGTTTAATAGCCTGCTGGCTCATGACACTTTGTAACGGGAGGCTTTCCACCAATTCCGTCAACAACGCACTACCTGGCGCGTAAATATCATCCAGTGAAGAATTCCTCTCCAGTTCTACCTCATAGCCCCAACCGAGTATCTGTTCGTTACCCCTGTGTTGCGTCACGCATTCCTTCAATTCGGAAATTACTTGCTCACGCTCCCTCGCATCTGCGGCACCACGCCGTTTCTCATCATTTTCCGGCACATACTTATCGGACTTTCGCACATCGAAACTCATGTTTTTTTCTCTCAATAGATATCAATGCCTGTTTGGCCGGAGCGATAGTACGTTCAACAAAGAAACTTTCCAGCCGATATCTATTAATCAACATTTCATGCTCAGATCATTACCACCAGAAAAAGCGCCAACACTAATCAACCAATCCCCACTCCCCTGTTGCAGCCCCTGTAGTGCCCTGCTGAAACTCTAGTTTAAATCGCAACTTCAAATTATTAATTGAATCCGCATGTTTAAGTGCTTCCTGCACACTGATAACGCCTTCTACAACCAACTTGTAAAGTCCATCATCGAACGTCTGCATACCCAGTTCGCCGGATTTTTCCATGATGTCTTTCAATGCGCCCAACTCGTTTCGCCGGATAAGGTCGCCGATGGTTGGCGTCCCTAGCATGACCTCAACGGCAGCTCGACGCTGTCCATCAATGGTGCGTACAAGACGTTGCGAGACAAAGGCTTTCAAATGGTTTCCCAGTGCATGCAACAGTTGCGGCCGGCGCTCTTCGGGAAAGAAATTGATGATCCGGTCCAACGCCTGATTGGCGTTGTTGGCGTGTAACGTCGACAGCACCAGATGCCCGGTTTCGGCAAATGACAACGCCTGCTCCATGGTCTCGCGATCACGGATCTCGCCAATCAGCACCACATCCGGCGCCTGACGCAAGGTGTTCTTCAGCGCTGCATGGAAACTGCGGGTGTCGACACCCACCTCACGCTGGTTGATGATCGAACGTTGATGTCGATGGATATACTCGATCGGGTCTTCGACCGTGACAATATGTCCGCTGCTGTGGCGATTGCGATGGTCGATCAGCGCTGCCAGTGAAGTGGATTTACCCGAGTCGGTGGCGCCGACGAACAGGATCAGCCCCTGTTTGAGCATGACCGTTTCCAGCAGCACGGGCGGTAACTTGAGGTCTTCGAAGCGCGGGATGTCGAGCTTGACGTTACGGATCACGATCGACACGTCATTGCGCTGCTTGAAGATGTTGACCCGAAATCGCCCGATGCCCGTGCGGGAGATTGCCAGGTTCATTTCCAGGTCCCGGTCGAACTCCCGGCGTTGTTCGGCGTCCATCAGGGACGCGGCGACAGTTGCCACCTCACCGGGCTTGAACGGTTGTTCGCCCAGAGGCGTCAGCACCCCGTCAAACCGCGCGCTCGGCGGTGCGCCCGTGGACAGGAACAGATCCGAGCCGTGACGGCTCGCCAGTTGTTTGAGCAGTGCGTCGATTTCCATGGCCAGTAACACCCGCGAAGCTTTCAATGAACACAAGACCGTGCGTCGTGACGCGACGGGCCTTACAGCGTCTACCGCACTAGGATAGTAGACGCCGCCTCACCGACCGACGCTCAGGACTGATGTGATGAACGCTGTACCGAACACCAACGACGCCCAGGCACTGATCGCCCGTACCGACTGGAGCCGCAGCCCGCTGGGCAGCGCTGGCACCTGGCCACAGAGCCTGCGCACCGCGGTGGACATCGTGATTCATTCGCCAATGCCGATGCTGCTGTTGTGGGGGCCGCAGCTTACCCAGATCTACAACAACGGCTTCGCGGTACTGGCCGGCAACAAGCATCCGCACGCTTTCGGACAGCCGGCGCACCAGATATGGCCTGAACTTCGAGACTTTACCGACCCGATTTACAGCGCTGTCCTACAAGGTCAGGTGCGAACCTACAGCGAACGACGCTTCACCCTGCAACGGGACGGCAAGGAATCCGACTTCTGGCTGGACCTGACTTACAGCCCGATTCGCGACGAAAGTGCGCAAGTGGCCGGCATTCTGGTCACTGCTATCGAAACCAACGAACGCCGACGTATCGCCCTGGAACTCAAGCAGCGTTCCGAAGAAAGCCTCAAGGCGCAAAAACAGACCGAGGAGCGCCTGCAACTGGCGCTGGCGGCTACCGACGCGGTTGGCACCTGGGATTGGGACATCGGTCAGGACCGTTTCATCGCCGATGCGCACTTCGCCCAGTTGCACGGGATCGACCCGGCGTTGGCCAGCCAGTTGCCGATCAGTGAATACCTGCACGGCGTGCACCCGGAAGACCGCGCGCTGATCGCCCGCAGCATCAAGCACTGCATCACCCATGGCACCGAATACGCCGAGGAATACCGTCTGTTGCAGGCCAATGGCGACGTGCGCTGGGTCTTCGCTCGCGGGCGTTGTTACAAGGATCATCACGGGCGGCCGATGCGCTTTCTCGGCGCGGCGCTGGACCTGACCGAGCGCAAGCACACCGAGCAGGCCCTGCGCCAAAGCCAGACCGAGCTGCAACTGATCATCAACGCGATGCCGATCCTGATCAGCTACGTTGACCGCGAAGAGCGTTTTCGCCTGAACAACGCCGCGTACCTGGACTGGTACGGGCTGACCCCGCAGGAGCTTTACGGTCGGACGATCCGCGAAGTGATCGGCGAAGAGTCCTACTTTCTGCGAGCCCCGTACATCGCTGAAGCCCTGGCTGGCCGCCCTTGTTCGTTCAGCCTTTACACCCCCCATCGCGATGGCAGCCAGCGCCATGCCCTGATGAACTACCTGCCACGCCACGGCCCGGACGGCGCGGTGAACGGTTTCTACATCTTCGTGATCGACGAGACCGAACGCAAAAAGACCGAAGAAGCCCTGCGCAACCTCAATGAAACCCTTGAGGAACGCGTCAGCGCGCGTACCGAGCAACTGGCCCAGGCCAACCAGCGTTTGCAGAACGAGATGTTCGAACGCGAACGCGCCGAAGATGCCCTGCGCCACGCGCAGAAAATGGAAGCGGTCGGTCAGCTCACCGGCGGCATCGCCCATGACTTCAACAATATGCTGACCGGAATTATCGGCAGCCTCGACCTGATGCAGCGCTACATCGCCAGCGGTCGCGCCGACGAGATCGGCCGCTTCACCGATGCGGCCGTGTCATCAGCCAATCGCGCCGCTGCGTTGACCCACCGCTTGCTGGCGTTTTCCCGACGCCAGTCGCTGGATCGCAAGACTCTTAACGTCAATGAACTGATCCATTCGCTGGAGGACCTGATCCGCCGCACCAAAGGCGACCCGATCGAACTGACCTTGCGCCTGGCCGACAACGTCTGGCCCGTCAGCACCGATGTCAGCCAATTGGAAAACGCCCTGCTCAACCTGGTGATCAACGCCCGCGACGCCATGCCGGATGGCGGCGAACTGCTGATCGAAACGGCCAACGTTTATCTCGATGGTAACGACATCACCACCCTCGAACCGGTCAAGGCCGGCGATTACCTGATGCTGGCGGTGAGCGACAACGGCACCGGCATGACGCCGTCGGTGCGCTCGAAAGCCTTCGATCCGTTCTTCACCACCAAACCGATCGGCCAGGGCACCGGGCTCGGGTTGTCGATGATTTATGGTTTTGCCCAGCAATCCGGCGGGCATGTCAGCCTCGACAGCCTGCCGGGCCAGGGCACCTGTGTGCGCCTGTACCTGCCTCGCCTGCATTCTCTGCTGGCGGAACCGGTAGTGACGGAAGAAACAACGCAGACACCCGCCGTCGCGACCGGCGAAACCGTGGTGGTGGTCGAAGACGATCCGGCGGTGCGCATGCTGGTCATGGACTTGCTCACAGAGTTGGGATATCGCGCCCACGAGGCCGAGGATGCCAAAGGTGCCCTGCCTTTGCTCGAATCCGACCTGCGTGTCGACCTGCTGGTGACCGATGTCGGCCTGCCGGGCATGAACGGCCGGCAACTGGCGGAAATCGCCCGTCAGCATCGCCCGGGACTAAAAGTGCTGTTCATGACCGGCTATGCGCAGAAAGCCGCCGAACGCCAGGGTTTCCTGGAAGACGGCATGGACATGGTGGCCAAGCCGTTCTCCATTGACCTTCTGGCTGGCAAGATCCGTACGATGATCAGCCAAAACCCGTGACTTGAGGCATAATCCGCGCCCCGCCGTCACCCCGCTACAGGTATTGCACGATGAAAGCCCAAGCCCGCCACATTCTGGTCAAGACTGCCGATGAGGCTGAAAAACTCAAACAACGCATCGCCAACGGTGAAGCGTTCGATGTGCTGGCGAAGAAGTTTTCGACCTGCCCGTCCGGCAAGCGCGGCGGCGATCTGGGTGAAGTGCGACCGGGGCAGATGGTCGGCGCCATCGACGCGGTGATCTTCAAGAAACCGCTGCGCACCGTGCACGGGCCGATCAAGAGCAAGTTCGGCTATCACCTGGTGCAGGTGTTTTTCCGCGATTGATCCAGTTCCCCGAAGGCGCAGCTTCTGCAGCGCCTTCGGGGATCGGACTCACTCCCTGGGGATCAGTGCTCCAGGCACCTGAATCACCCGACTCGCCAACCGATGCCCCGCCTCCGCCGCCTGCGCAGGGCTTGCGCCCGACAAGCGACTTGCCAGATACGCCGCACTGAACGAATCCCCCGCCGCCGTGGTGTCCACCACCTTCTCGACCTTCTGTGCCGGCACTTCGAACGCCTCCCCGTCACAACGGATCAGACAGGCTTCGGCACCGCGCTTGAGCACTGCCTCCGGCGTGCCGATCTGCGCGTACGCCTCAAACACAGCGTCACAGTCTTCGAAATGGAACAGCGCCTGCTCGTCGTCCACCGTCAGCAACGCCAGATCGACATGGGGCAAGACGCTGCGATACGCCGCTCGCGCCTCTTCTACCGAGGCCCACAGCCGTGGCCGGTAATTGTTGTCGAAGACGATTCGCGCATCGCGCTGGCGGGCTTCAATCAAGGTCTCGATCAGTTTCTCCCGCCCCTTCACGCCGAGCACCGCCAGCGTGATACCACTGAAATACAGCACGTCGTAATCCGGCAGCGCTGCCAGAATTGGCGCGGCCGCCGGGGTCGTGAAACAGTCGCGAACGGCCGCCTCGTTGCGCCAGTACAGAAAGCGCCGCTCCCCGGCAGCATCGGTCTGGATGCAATACAGGCCCGGCAAACGACCGGGCAAGCGCTGGACCAGATCCAGGCCGATGTTTTCAGCGGCCCAACTGCGACACATGGCGTCACTGAAGCTGTCATCGCCCAGCGCAGTAACGTAGTCCACCTGCGCCTTGTCACCCATGGCGCGGGAGAGATAGACCGCCGTGTTCAGCGTATCGCCGCCGAAGCTCTGTTGCAGGCTGCCATCGGCACGCTGCTGAAGCTCGATCATGCATTCGCCGATCAGGGCGATACGCGGGATGTTCGGACCCAATGGGCTGAGCGTGTTCATCAGAAACAGGTTTCCATGGTTTCGATCACCGACAACTGCTCGTCCACCAGCAACCCCACGCGCCACTTGTCGAAGGTCAGGCATGGGTGCGAAGTGCCGAAGGAAATGATGTCGCCGACGCGCAATTCCACGCCCGGCGCCACGGTCATGAACGCGTGCTGGTCCATCACCGCCGTCACCTTGCAGGCACCGACATCATCGCCCACCGCTGGCACCACGCCGGCCTTGTAACGCAGCAACGGCACCGGCATCCCGGCATCGAACGCCACGTCACGCTTGCCCAGGGCAATCACCGCGAACCCCGGCTCCGGCATCGATTGCACATGAGCCCAGACTTCCAGTGCCGGACGCAGGCCTTCGTGCAGATCGCTGCGACGATCAAGTACGCAGCACTGGGCTTCCTTGTAGATGCCATGGTCGTGAGCCACGTAACTGCCAGGGCGCAACACGCTGAGGAAGCGCCCGCCAGCGTTCTGCGCTTCGAACGATTCGGCAATCAGGTCGTACCAGGCAGAACCCGACGCGGTGATGATCGGTTTGGCGATGGCGAACGCACCGCTGTCCTGCAACTGCACCGCCAGTCGCACCAGCGAGGCGGCGAATTCACGGATGCCGCTGACAGCGTGATCGCCATGGATCACGCCTTCGTAACCTTCGATACCGGTCAGGGCCAGCGCAGGTTGCGCGCCAATGGCCTTGGCCAGTTCGATGACTTCCTGCTCAGTCCGGCAACCGCAACGGCCGCCGACCACGCCGTATTCGATCATCACGTTCAGTCGCACACCGCGTGACGCGAAGTAAGCGCCCAGATCGGCGACGTTGTCCGGGTGATCGACCATGCAATAGAAATCGAAACCCGAATCGGCCGCCAACAGATCGGCAATCAACGCCATATTCGGCGTGCCGACCAGTTGATTGGCCATCAACACCCGGCGCACACCGTGGGCGTAAGCGGCGCGGGTCTGGGTGGCACTGGCCAGGGTGATGCCCCAGGCACCGGCGTCGAGCTGACGACGAAACAATGCCGGGGTCATGCTGGTCTTGCCGTGGGGCGCGAGTTCCGCGCCGCTGTCGCTGACAAACTTTTGCATCCAGCGAATGTTGTGCTCCAGCGCTTCGCGGTGCAGCACCAGCGCCGGCAGGCTGATGTCACGCACCAGTTGCACGCCAATGGCGCCATCACCCTTTTCCACGGCAGCAGTGTTGTTGGCAGTCGTCATGGTCGAACTCCTCACAGTCGCGTCCGCTGGCGGGCGCGGTTATTCGTTGATTCGCCGGGCAAGGCTGTTGGCGCTCTCGATCAGAACCCGGCGATAGTCGTTGTAGTTGGTTTTGGCGTCGGCGCGCGGGGCGACGATACACAGGGTGCAGATAGCCACGCCGCTCGGGTCTTTGACCGGCGCGGCGAAGCAATGGGTAAAGGTGTCGGCGACACTGTCGAACGAGAAGAAACCATCGATGCCGGCCTGACGGATTTCCTTGAGAAACGTTTCCATCGGCAGGCGTTCGCCATCCGGCAGGATGAAGTCGTCAGGGTCGATCAGGTCGCTGATCGCCTGGTCACTCAAATGCGCCAGCAGCAAACGTCCGGACGCGGTCCACGGGATCGGCGCGTTCTCGCCGATATCAGAGGAAATGCGAAAATGCCGCTCGCCCTCCTTCATCAGCGCCACCGTGTATTTGCGCCCGTTGAGCAGGCACATCTGCGCGGTTTCCCGGGTCTGGCTGACGATCTCCTGTAACGCATGATCGGCCTCGCGACTGAGGTCGAAATGCCGCAGATGCGCCTGGCCGAGAAAGTACAACTGACGACCGAGATAGACGTGACCGTCCTTGCCCACCGGCTCCAGAATCCGCCGTTCGAGCAAGGACGCCACCAGTTCGTAGACCGTGGATTTCGGGCTGCCGATGCCATTGGCGATGTCGTTCGGGCGCAGTGGCTGGCCGATCTCCTTGAGGAAATCGAGGATATCGAACGCCCGGTCCAGACCGCGTGCCCGGCGCTTGATGGTGTCTTCGGTCATTTCAGTGGTTCCCATTCAAAGTGCCGGGAGTTTATCGCGAAAGATCGCTCCCACGCTCTGCGCGGGAGCGGTCAATACTCAGGCCTTTTTCTTGTACGCGATGCAATCGATCTCGACCTTGCAGTCGACCATCATGCTCGCCTGCACACAGGCCCGGGCCGGTGCGTGTTCGGGCTTGAAGTACTCGCCGAAGACCTTGTTGAAACTGCTGAAATCCCGCGGATCGTCCAGCCACACCCCGGCACGGACCACGTCTTCCAGGCCATACCCGGCCTCTTCGAGAATCGCGATCAGGTTCTTCATGGTCTGGTGCGTCTGCTCGACGATGCCACCGACAATGATCTCGCCATCCACCGCCGGCACCTGGCCGGAGACGTGCAGCCAGCCATCGGCCTCGACCGCGCGGGCGAATGGACGTGGCTGGCCGCCAGCGGCGGTGCTGCCGGTGCCGTAACGCGTAATGCTCATGGATGTGTCTCCTGATTGAAAAAGTGAAAAGTCAGAACCGCGTGCTCTTGAGAAATTCCGCCAGCCGCGGCGATTGCGGACGCTCGAACAGCTCCTTGGGAGGCCCCTGCTCTTCGATGCGTCCCTGATTCATGAAAACGATCTTGTCCGAGACCTCGAAGGCAAAACGCATTTCGTGGGTCACCAGCAACATGGTCATGCCGTCCTCGGCCAGGCCCTTGATCACGTTCAGCACTTCACCGACCAGTTCCGGGTCGAGGGCCGAAGTGACTTCGTCGAACAGCATCAGGCTCGGGTTCATCGCAATCGCCCGGGCAATCGCCACGCGCTGCTGCTGACCACCGGATAACTGACCTGGAAAGTGATTGCGCCGCTCCAGCAGGCCGACCCGCTCCAGCCATTTCTCGGCCAAGACCACGGCTTCGTCCTTGTGCATCTTTTTGACTTTGAGCAAGCCGAGGGTGACGTTCTGCAACGCGGTGAGGTGCGGAAACAGGTTGAATTGCTGGAACGCCATACCGGTCATCGCCCGATGCCGCGCAATGACTTTTTCCGGGTGACGCACGCGTTTGCCGTTGAGTTCGTCATAACCGATGGATTCGCCGTCGAGCAGGATCTGCCCGCCCTGGAATTCTTCCAGCATGTTCACGCAGCGCAGCAGCGTGGTCTTGCCCGAACCACTGGAGCCGATCAGCGTCACCACGTTGCCGCGCTGCATGCTCAGGTCGACACCCTTGAGCACCTCGACCGCACCGTACTGTTTGTGCAGGCCACGGATGTCCAGCAGGGGCTGGCCGTTCTGGACGTTGGAAACTTGAGCTTGAGTCATGGCAGGGCCACCCGCTTTTCAATGTGCCGGCCGAGTAATTCGATGCCGTAGTTGATGACGAAGAACAGAAAACCGGCGAACAGATAAAATTCCAGGGTCATGAACGTCCGGGCGATGATCTGCTGGGTACTGAGCAACAGCTCGGCCACGCCGATCACCGACAACAAGGTCGAGGCCTTGACGATTTCCGTGGACGAGTTGACCCAGGTCGGCAGGATCTGCCGCAGCGCCTGAGGCAACAACACGTAGCCGAGGGACTGATAGAACGTCAGGCCAATGGCCTTGCTGGCTTCCATCTGTCCGCGTGGCAAGGCTTGCAACGCACCGCGCACGATCTCGGCAACGTGGGAGCCGCAAAACAGCGTCAGACCCAGGGCACCCGCCTGAAACGCGCTGATCTGCCAACCGAGCGCCGGCGCCATGTAGAAGCAGGCCAGCACCAGCACGAACACCGGGGTGCCGCGAATCAGATCGACATAAAAGCGGAACGGCGCGCGCATCCAGAACTTGCCGTAAGTCAGCACCAGCCCGGCAAACACACCGATGACCGTACCGAACAGAATGGCCAGCGCCGACACCTGCACACTGGTCAGAAAGCCTTGCCACAAGGCTTCGCGTGCAATCCACAACTCATGCAACCAACTGGGGGATTCGTACATCGCAGCCTCCTATCGGCGGATTGCCAGACGCTGCTCCAGGTAACGCAGCAGCATGGCAATGAGGTAACAGGCCGCGACATACAACGCCGTGGTCACCAGCCAGGTTTCGATCACCCGGTAGCTCTCGACGTTGATCTTGCGCGCGTAATAGGTCAGCTCCGGCACCGCAATCGCGGCGGCCAGCGAGGTGTCCTTGAACAGAGAAATGAAGTTGTTCGACAGCGCCGGCAGCACGTTGCGCAACATCACCGGCACGGTGACGTAGGCCCTCACCTGCCACTCGCCCAGACCGATGGCCAGCCCCGCTTCGCGCTGGCCCTTGGGGATGCTCAACAAGCCACCGCGGAACACTTCGGTCAGGTACGCCCCGGCATACAGCGACAGGGTGATGATGAACGACGGAATCTTGTCCAGCCGGATCCCCAGGCTCGGCAACGCAAAGTAGATCAACAGAATCAACACCAGAATCGGCGTGTTACGGATCACAGTCACATACACCGACGCCAGCACCCGCAAGGCGCGATGCCTGGACAACAAGGCAAACGCCATCAGCAGGCCGATCACGCAGCCGATGGCGATCGACACCAGCGCCAGTTCGAGGCCCAGACCGAGCCCCGCCAGCAAGGTGTCGAAATCGCGCCACACGGCGGCAAAGTTCAACTGATAGTTCATGGTTGGCAGTACCTTGAGCGGGGCGCGTCAGGGCGCCCCACTTTCACGGGATCATTTGAATTCGACAGGGAAACCGATGGCGGGCGATGGCAAATCTACGCCGAACCATTGCTTGAACGATGCCGCGTAAGTCGGGAATTCAACGCCAGTCATGGCTTCATGCAGGGTGGTGTTGACGAAGTTCAGCCAGTCCTGATCGCCACGTTTGACGGCACAGGCGTAGGTCTGCGGGCTCCAGGCGTACGTCGGGCTGCGGTAGCGGCCAGGGTTCTGCACCATCAGGTATTTGACCGAAGACTGGTCGGTGGCGGCGGCATCGGCGCGGCCGGAGTTTACGGCTTGGTACATCAGATCGACGCTGTCGTACTGATCGACCTTGGCCTTGGGCAGCGCCTGATGCACCAGTTCCTCGGCGTACACGTTCTGTAGCACCGCCACGGTCACGCTGTCGCCGGCGGCCTGCAGGTCTTCGATTTCCTTGTACTTGCTGTTGTTCGGCAACAGCAGGCCGACACCTTCGCGGTAGTACGGCAGGGTGAACGCCACTTGCTGCGCACGGCTGGCGGTGACGGTGATGAACTGGCAGCTCATATCGACCTTATCGGTCAGCAGGTTGGGAATCCGCGCATCGGACGACTGCACAACGAACTCGACCTTGTTCGGGTCGTTGAACAGACCTTTGGCCACCATCCGGGCGATGTCGATATCAAAGCCCTGCAACTTGCCGTCCGCGCCCTGGAAGTGCCACGGCGCGTTGGTGCTGCCGGTGCCCACGATCAGTTTTCCACGGGCCAGGACGCTGTCGAGCTTGCTGTCGGCCGCCTGGGCCATGCCCACGACAGCGGACGAAGCCGCGAGAACAAAAACACACGCTTTGAACAAGGATGGTCGGCGATGCATGGCAAGCACTCCAGAGGATTGCTTATTCCGCTATACCGGAACACGGTTTGTTACTACGGAATAGACAGCAGAAAGTGTGCCACGGGATTCGAGGGGAATCAGCAATGGATTTAAATTTGTTTTGAATCAAAGGGATAAAAAGAATGGTGAAGCCTGTGTTACGCGAGGTGTCATTACGCTGCGCTACCGTTGGCTACACACGACGAGTATTCGGGCCACATATCGGTGCGCGGTGCACAAAAAAATGTGCTCGGCACCTGTCAACTCTGACAGTAGCGGCAACGGCATCATTCGCCTTACCGTCAGCGTCATCCGGAACCGATGAACAGGTAAGCCTCCATGCGCTCGACATCCGAATACTCGACCCTGGCGCCGGCCTATCGCAAAGCCTTGAAAACCAGACGGCTGGTGGCTTTGTATTTCTACAGCGAACATTGCCCCGCCTGCCATTGGGCCAGCCCGGTATTCCGGCGGATTGCCGAAGGTTTCAAACCTTGGGCCGACAGCTACATGCTTGATGTCGACAAGTCACCCAGACACGCGCGCGTTTCTGGGTTCCCGACAATCCTGCTCTACAAGAACGGAAAGCTGCTGGAACATTTCAAAGGAATAGGCGATGAGGACATGCTGGAGCAATCCTTTGTTCGCTACATCGGCAAGATCAAACCTACACCCGTTCAGCACAAGCCAAAACATGACACTGCCTGGCTTTACCAGACTCTGCGAAATCTCTGCACCCTTCCCCGCACCTCTCCACGGAACTTTTCCTGAAAGTGCCACCTAAGAGCCATCAGGTAATGGCACTTTCGTTCCAATTGATCTGTAACAACTAGCCTCGAGGCCGGATTGGACAAGCTCCCATCCTGCTGCTTTTCTTTATTTCTCAGAAAGAGATAGGTGCTGCTGGCTATCCGGCCGCGGCCTTGCTTCGTCCCAGGAGGGGTCTAATGTCCTTTAACGTCATGATGGTTTTCGGCACTCGACCGGAGGCCATCAAAATGGCCCCGTTGGCCCGGGTTCTGCGTCAGTGGCCCGACATCAAACTCAACATCTGCTCGACCGGCCAGCATCGGGAGATGCTCAAGCAGGTCCTCGACGCGTTCGAACTGACGGTCGATGAAGACCTGCAAGTCATGACCCAGGGCCAGACCCTCAACGGTCTGTCGCAACATCTTCTTGCACAGCTCGATCAGGCCTACGAACGGGTCAAGCCGGACATCGTGCTGGTGCATGGCGACACCACCACCAGCTTCATCGCCGCCCTCGCCGCGTTCAATCGCCAGTTGCCGATCGGCCACGTCGAGGCCGGTCTGCGCACCGGCAACCTGCGCGCGCCCTGGCCGGAAGAAGCCAACCGGCGCCTGACCGGCGTCATCGCCGACCTGCACTTCCCGCCGACCGGCAAGGCCGAAGCCAATCTGCTGCGCGAAGGTGTACCTCAAGACAACATCGAAATCACCGGCAATACCGTGATCGATGCGCTGCTGTGGATGCGCACGCACCAGCAGCAAAGCCAGTGGCGTCCGGCGGCGGATTCCCCGTTGTCGGTGCTCGACGACAACCGTCGCATGGTGCTGATCACCGGCCATCGCCGGGAAAACCTCGGCGACGGTTTCCAGAACATCTGCCAGGCCCTGGCCGATCTCGCCCTGCGCTACCCGGATGTGCAATTTGTCTATCCGGTACACCTCAACCCGCAGGTGCAAAGCGCGGTGTACGGCATGCTCGCCGACAAACCCAACATTTATCTGGTCGCCCCTCAGGATTACCCGAACTTTGTCTGGCTGATGGGCCGCGCGCACTTCATCCTGACCGACTCCGGCGGTGTCCAGGAGGAAGCGCCGGCCATCGGCAAACCGCTGCTGGTATTGCGTGACGTCACCGAACGCCCCTCCGTACTCGAGGGCGGCACGGTGTTGCTGGTGGGCACCGACACCGCGAAGATCGTCAAGGAAGCCAGCCAGTTGCTCGATGACGAAGCAACCTACCAACGCATGAGCCGCGTCCACAGCCCCTACGGTGACGGTCACGCCAGTGAACGCATCGCCAAACGCCTCCACGCCTGGCTGAGCGCACGCTCGGCGGCGGGTAACGGCGTATGAGTCTGGGTTGGGTCGACTTCTTTGCGTATGTGCTGTTTGGTCTGAAGTATGTGGCGATCATCCTCGCCCTGCTGATGTTCATCCTCGGCCTCGATGACCTGTTCATCGATCTCGTCTACTGGAGCCGCAAGTTCATCCGGCGCTGGCGGATCTACGAGAAGTTCAAACGCGCCGACGAGGAGCGCCTGTATTCGATTCCCGAGAAGCCGCTGGCAATCATGGTGCCGGCGTGGAACGAAGTCGGCGTGGTCGGCGAGATGGCGCGCCTTGCCGCGTCCACTATCGACTATGAGAACTATCAGATTTTCGTCGGCACCTACCCCAACGACGCCGAAACCCAGGCCGATGTCGACGCGGTCTGCCAGCACTACCCCAACGTACACAAGGTGGTCTGCGCCCGACCTGGCCCGACCAGCAAGGCCGACTGCCTGAACAACATCATCGACGCAATTCTGCGCTTCGAGAGCGAGGCGAAAATCCAGTTCGCCGGGTTCATCCTGCACGATGCCGAAGACGTGATTTCGCCGATGGAATTGCGCCTCTACAACTACCTGCTGCCGAACAAGGACCTGATTCAGATTCCGGTCTACCCCTACGCACCGGAGTGGAAAGGTTTCACCGCCGGCCACTACGTCGATGAGTTCGCCGAAAACCACGGCAAGGACGTCATCGTCCGCGAAGCCCTCACCGGCCAGGTGCCCAGTGCCGGCGTCGGCACCTGCTTCAGCCGTAAAGCCATCAGCGCCCTGCTGGAAGATGGCGACGGCATTGCCTTCGATGTGCAGAGTCTCACCGAAGACTACGACATCGGTTTCCGCCTCAAGCAGAAAGGCATGAAATGCATCTTCGCCCGCTATTCGGTCAGCGACCCGAAACTGGCGCTGGAACAACCGTGGGTGTTCGGGATGAACCGCGAGTTCTCCCAGGTGATCTGTGTGCGCGAACATTTCCCACGGGACCTGCAACATGCGATCCGGCAGAAGTCGCGATGGATCGTCGGCATCGTGTTCCAAGGCACCAAGAACCTCGGCTGGAGCCGCAAGGGTCTGCTCAATTACTTCCTGTGGCGTGACCGTCGCGGCTTGATCGCCTACCTGTTGAGCTTTCTGGTCAACCTGCTGTTCCTGGTGCTGCTGGCGATGTGGGCGGTCACGGTGATTTCCCCGGACTCGTGGCGCTATCCGTCGATCCTCGCCGACAGCTCATTGCTCTCGGTGCTGCTGTGGCTCAACGGACTGATGCTGTTCAACCGTCTGTTCCAGCGTGGCTGGTTTGTCACTCGTTACTACGGATTGGTGGAAGGTCTGTTGTCGGCACCGCGCATGATGTGGAGCAACTTCGTCAATTTCTTCGCCAACCTGCGCGCCCTGCGCCAGGTGATGGAGATGGGCGACTCGCGGCGCGTAGCCTGGGACAAGACCACCCACGAATTCCCGGCGCTGACCAAGGCCCAACGTACCCCGCTTGGCCATCGACTGGTGGAGAAAGGCCTGCTGACCGAAGAGCAACTGGAAGCGGCGATCACCAGCCCGGTGCGCCGGCGTCTGGGGCGCGAATTGCTGTTGCGCGAATACATCGACAGCACACAGCTTGTACAAACCCTGGCCGAACAGCTGGATCTGGAGTGGGCACCGCTCAACCCGTTCAAGCTCGACAAGCGCCTGATCGATGCCGTGCCACGCCGGGTCGCATCGCACTACGGCGTGCTGCCGGTGGGCGAAGAAGGCGAAACCCTGATTCTTGCCTCCGAAGGCCCGGTCAGCCAGGTCTCGCTCGGTGCCATCAGCCGTCAATTGAAACGCCCGGTGCGTTGTCGTCTGGCCCCCCAGGGCCGCGTCACATTGGGGATTCGCTACTGGTACGCCAGTCCCCGCCAGAATGAGGAAGTGCGTCATATGCTCGAAGTGCTTGAGCGCCATCAGGACGATGAAGCCTTGCTGGAGCGGGTCAGCCGCCATCAGGTGCTGCTGGGCAATCTGTTGCAGGTACGCGGCATGGTGCCGCCGACTCTTTTCAATCAGGCGCTGATCGACTTTGACGCCGAACAGATGTCGCTCGGCGAACACCTGATTTCCCGGGGCATGATTACCCAGGAAGTCCTGGAACAGGCCCTGGCCGATCAGGCCAGCGAACAGCAAGCCGCCTACCGCATTGTCCGGGAGGTCGCATGAAGCCTGTGCATCGTCACACCTTGCTGATGGGCAGCCTGCTGCTGGGCCTGAGCACTGCGTATCCGCTACAGGCTGCGCCGCTGAGCGACTTCGAGCAGTTCCGCAGCTATCCCTACATGGACCGCAGCTACCGCGAAGCGAAAAAGGGCAACTGGAAAGAAGTCGAGCGACTGATGCGCCACTTGCTGGAAAAGGTCCCGAAAAACGACGAGGCGCGGGCACTGCTGGTTGAGTCACTGGCCAAACAACGCCGTTACAAAGACGCGATGCAAGCGTTGCCGGCTAACAGCGACGCCCTCCTCGACCTGCGCCTGACCTGGATCGAGCAGGATCCGCCGACCAGTACTCAGGTTGAAAGCTGGATGGCCACCAGCAGCCTGAATGACCGCGTGCGCCTGTGGCAGGCTTATAGCCTGAGCCTGGCCAAGTTCGGCGGCGCGGCCAAGGCTCACGACTGGCTGGCGCAACTATCGCCCAAGGGTGACGACAATATCCTGCGTCTGGCGCGGGCCAACTGGTCGGAGCAATTGCGCGACTGGAGCGGCACCATCGATCAGCTCGCACCGCTCGCCGCCCGAAAACAGCTGGATGCCGAAGGCTGGCAACGTCTGGCCAATGCCTACGTGCAGCGCCTCGACGAGAAACCGCTGCAACAACTGTTGCAACAGGCCCCGAGTCCGGAGGCTGCCCGCAAGGTCCGTCTGGCAATGGTCGACCGCGCCATTGCCATGGGTCACGAACAACAGGCACAACGCTGGATTCAGTCGCTGCCGGACTCCGATCTGGCCGACCCGGCGCAACGCCAGCGCCTGTGGGAATTGGCGCGCAAGACCGAAGACGTGCCAACCGTGCAGCGTTTGAGCAACGACCTGCAGCGTCCTTGCCTGGAGACCGCCGAATGGTTGTCGCGCCAGGATCCGGAAGCAGCGCTCAAGCAATTTCGCGGTTGCACACCTGACGACGACCCGCAAACCTGGCTGATACTTGCCCAGCGCCTGCAAGCCACCGACCTGTTGCAAACCACCCGACTGCCGCAGCCGTGGGACAGTCGCCGTCAGGAGCAAATCTTGAATGTCTGGCAGGATCAGGGACGCAGCGACAAGGTCGATGCATGGCTGGCCGGCCAGACGCAAACACCTGAAATCGTCAAACGTCGGGCAGAACTGTCGCAACGCATGGGCCGCATGACCGAAGCCCAGACCTTGTGGGAGCTTCACTATCGGCAGACCGGCAACCTGAATTCGCTGAACCAGGCCACCTATCTGGCGGTAAACAATGGCGATCGCGCACAGGCGCAACAGTTGCTGGAAACCGCGTTCGACCGTCATCAAGGACGCTTGCCGGCCACTGCACTCCAACGTCTGGCCGGTCTGTATGCGGCTTCGAAAACCACGACACCGGAACAACAACGGCGCATGGCTTCGTTGCTCACCCATGTGGATGGTGCCACCCGTGGTCAGTTGCTTGCGCAGCTCGCGGAGAACGGTCAGTGCGACGCCGTTCAGCAAGCCATCGGTAACCATCCGCAAGCCGCCGGCGATTATCGTGCACTGGGTCGGTGTGCAATGCCGGACCGACCAGGTGAGGCTGTCGTGTATTACCAGCAAGCGGAAAAGCTCGGAGACCGAAGCAGTCGCCTGCCACTGGCCTACGCTCTCGAAGCCGCTGGCGATTCCACTGGTGCGCTGGCCATTTGGCGCAGCATTCCCGCAACAGAACTGAGCGACAACGCCCGCCTCACCGCCAGCCGAAGCGCGCTGAATGCCGGTGACAGCCAGGCCGCTGAAGGTTACTGGCAGCAAAGTACGACGCGTGGCGCCAATGAATGGGCCCTTGGTGCGGCCATCGCCGATGCCCGTGGCGATCATGCCCAGGCACTTGAACGCCAGCGCAAAGCCTTGCAACAAGCGCCGGACGCCGGGCATTTTTACGCAGCGTCGGTCACCGCGCAAAAGGCCGGGGATTTGCCGCAAAGCACTGCGTGGCTGGCCGAAGCTGTACGCCGCGACCCCAACAACCCGCGTTACCGCGCTGACTACGGCATGCGTCTGGCCGGTGCCGAAACCCGCGAGGAACGCGCCACCGCAATCCCCTATCTGCAACAGGCCACCCGTGACTTCCCCGAGGATTATCGACTCGGCGAAACCTTGGCTTGGCGTTATGACGAAGTGGAAGACAGCGCCTCTGCCCGCAAGGAACTGCGCCGGGTGATTGATCTGGAACAGAACCCGGTGGCCGCCGACGACGAGGATGGCAGCATGGAGGCGCGCCGCTACCGTCAGCGCCGTGCCCATGAAACCCTCTCCCGCCGCGACAGCCGCACGATTGCCAGCACCTGGTCGCCGGCCGGGGTTTCCACCAATGACTTCGTGCGCCCGGATGAGAGCAAAGGTTCGCGCCGCCACGCCGATTCGCAAAACGTACAACTGGCGATGTGGGATCACGCCCTCGGCGATGAACCAAGCCGCGCCGGCAGTACGCTGTCGGTGTACGGTCGCGTACTGCTGGGTGGACAAGGTCGCTCCAGTTACGCCGAATCCCTCGCCGCCGGCGTCGGCCTGCGCTACAAGCCGTGGGGCACGCAGAACATCAACTTCTACGGTGAGATCTACAAACAGAGCCAGTTCAACGATGACGACAACCACAGTCTGAGCCTCGGCCAGATGCTGGTACCGGAAAAACTGCTGGATCAGATCAACGATCACCGCCAGGACGGCCACACCACCACCGACTACCTGTTGCGCGCTACGGCCTCGTTCCTCGATCAGGGCAAGTACCGCAACGACTGGCGCGTCGATGAAAACGACTGGGACGAGCGTTTCCTCTATCTCGACGCCGCCTGGTGGACCAAGGCCGGCGATCACCAGTGGCTGTCGCGGTTCCAGCAGGGGCATGCCTGGAAGCTGCCGAACAGCGGTGCCCAGACGATCATGCCTTACGGCTTCCTCGAATTCGCCAGCCAGGACCCGAGCAACGATTGGCGCCAGGATCTGCGTACCGGTGTCGGTTTGCGCTGGCAATGGTGGTACGACGAAGATCGCTACAACGCCTACCGTTCGAAACTGACGGTACGCACCGAATATCAACAGTCGCTGGGCGGCAATCTGTATGAAGGCGGCAACGGTGTGTTGCTGGGTGTGGAGTGGAATTTCTGATGGCTCGATGGATGTTGTGTTTCTTCCTGCTGCTGGGCGCCACGCTTGCACGGGCCGATGAGCGCGTGTTCTATCAGCCGCTGAATGTCGACGCCGGCCTGACCCAGGCGCAGTGGCAGAAAGTCTGGCAGGACACGGCCCGGCAAGGCACGCGAACCGTGATTGTGCAGTGGACCGCGTACGGCGACTCGGACTTTGGCGGTGCCAATGGCTGGCTCGCCAACAGCCTGAAACTCGCCAGACAGCAAGGCCTGCAACTGGTGCTCGGGCTGTCGATGGACCCGGCGTACTACAAACGCATCGACGAACTGGACAGCGCCGGCCTCGGCGCCTACTGGCAGGCGCAACTGGGACAATCGCTGGCACAGCAACAGAAGCTGCGCCTGGAGTGGAAGCTGCCGGTCAGCGGTTGGTATCTGCCGCTGGAACTGGATGACTTGCACTTTCTGGCCGCAGACCGGCGGGCAACGCTCCAGCGTCAGTTGAAGGATTTCGCCGCAAAACTCGACGCACCGCTGCATGTCAGCGCCTTCAGCGCCGGCAAGCTTGCCCCGACAGTCAATGCCCAATGGCTGGGGGATCTGACAGCCGCCGGCGCACAGGTCTGGTGGCAGGACGGCGCGGGTACCGGGCGCCTGCCAGTGCTGGTGCGCAACGGCTATGCCAGCGCACTGCCCTGCTCCGTCGGCATCGTGCGTGAAGCGTTCCGTCAGGTCAGCCGTGAAGGCGAGGCTTTCCGAGCCGAGCCGGCAACACCGGATGCCACTTCCACCGGCTGTCATCAAAGTGCCGTGTTTTCCCTGCGATACCGGCCGTGGGGACAGGTGATTCTCGACAACCAGCGCAAGCATCCGGGCAGCAATGTACAAAACCATTGAAGACGAAGTCCTGAAGCGAACCGCACCCGCCGAGTTGTGGGACGAGTTCATCCAGCATGAGTTCGAACGGCTGCATTCGTTCTGCCTGCTGATCTATCTGGCCAGCATGGGCATCTGGCTGGCCTTCGACCTGATCGTCAGCTTTCTCGGCGATCAGGGCTTCACCTGGCGTTCGATGATCTTCATCGCCGCGTTTGCAGTCCTCGCCGTGGTGTTGATGTTCACGCGCAAGGCCCGTCACTTCGACTGGCTGAACCTGACCTTCGTGTTCCTCATCACCCTGGGCATACGGCTAGTGATCGACGGCCTGCCACCGACGTTTCACGGCATCTGGCTGGTGCTCGCTGCCGCCACCACGCTTTACAGCGCCTCCGTGCTGCCCCTCAGTCGCTGGTCGTTCTTCGGTGCGCAAGTCGTTACCTGGCTGATACTCAACCCCTTCATGGGGACCGGTATCGGCCTGCTGGAACTCAAAGGCGTCATGACCATCGCCTACAGCGTGTTTCTCTGTGCTTTGACGATCTACACGTTTTTGAAACTGCGCGAGACCAAGCTCTACAACTACATCATGTCCAAGCTGTTGCTGGATCAGGCCTACAACGACACGCTGACGGAAATCCCCAACCGCCGCTCGTTCATGACCCGCGCCGAAAAGAGCCTGCAAGCAGCGCCTCGCGAGCACGACCATTATCTGGCGATGATCGACATCGACAACTTCAAGAAAGTGAATGATGTGTACGGCCACGACATCGGCGATGAAGTGCTCAAGCGGATCGCAGCAGACATCAAGGCGGTAATGGCACCGTTCGAATACGCGCGACTGGGTGGCGAGGAGTTTGCGATTTATCTGGCCGGCGTACGCCGCGAGGACGTCGAGGCATTGGCCGGTGAGTTGTGCCGGGTGGTGCGTGAGCAAACCACCCGGCATCCGGTGACCATCAGCATCGGTGTGGCCCGGGTTGAGGATGGCGACACCCTCAACCAGGCCCTGATCAAGGCTGACGAAGCGCTGTATGAGTCAAAGCACACCGGGAAAGACCGGTATACCTTTCATTAGTGAGGCCGTCAGGCCTCACGCTTGAGCAACACTCGCGTCACCCGCCGCTCCTCGACCGCCATTACGGTCATGCCCCAACCTGAATGCTCCAGGCGATCACCCTTCATCGGCAAGCGATCCAGCAAGCTCATGACCAACCCGGCGAGGGTCTGATAATCCTCGGTCGGCTCCGCCACAAAACCGGTGCGCTGGCGGATCTGCGTCAGGTTCAGTGCACCGTTCACCACAAACCCGCCCTGCTCCTCGACCACGTCCGGGCCGGCGATTTCACTGGCGTCCGGCAACTCACCGGCGATCGACTCGAGAATGTCGGTCATGGTCAACACGCCGACAAAATCACCGAACTCGTTTACAACAAACGCGATGTGGGTCGACGCAGCGCGCATCTGTTCCAGTGCGTTGAGAATCGAATAGCTGTCGAGCAGGTTCAGCGTCTTGCGCGCCAGGTGTTCAAGGTTCGGCTCGTTACCGGCCAGATACTCTTTCAACAGCTCCTTCTTGTGAACGAAGCCCAACGGTTCATCCACCGCACCGTTGCGAATCAGCGGCAAGCGCGAATAGGAGGAATGCATCAGTCGCGTACGAATCGCCGCTGCGTCGTCCGCCAGATCAATGTGATCGACATCCGCGCGCACGGTCATCAGGGTGCGGATCGGCCGTTCAGCCAGTTGCAGCACGCCGCTGATCATCACTCGCTCACGTCGGTCGAACAGCTCCGCGCTTGGCGCCTCGCCATTGTCCAGCAAGTCGGAGATCTCCTCGCCCACCTCTTCCACCGCCAGTTTGCGACCGCCCAACAAACGCATCACCGCATGGGCCGTACGCTCACGCATCGGGCGCAAGCCCTGCATCGAGCGCTTGCGACGAGCCCGGGCGATCTGGTTGAACACCTCGATCAGGATCGAGAAACCAATCGCGGCGTACAGATAACCTTTCGGGATGTGGAAGCCCAGGCCTTCGGCGGTCAGGGCGAAACCGATCATCATCAGGAAGCCCAGACACAGCATGATCACCGTCGGGTGAGCGTTGACGAAGCGGGTCAGCGGCTTGCTGGCAACGATCATCACACCGATGGACACGATCACAGCGATCATCATCACCGCCAGTTCATCGACCATGCCCACGGCAGTAATCACCGCATCGAGGGAGAACACGGCATCAAGTACGACAATCTGCGCCACGATCGGCCAGAACAACGCGTAAGCGGTGTTGGTCGAGCGCTCGCCGACGTGGCCCTCGAGCCGTTCGTGCAATTCCATGGTCGCCTTGAACAACAGGAACACACCACCGAACAGCATGATCAGGTCGCGGCCGGAGAAGCTCTTGCCGAACACCTCGAACAACGGCTGCGTAAGCGTAACCAGCCAAGAGATACTCGCCAGCAGGCCAAGACGCATGATCAGCGCCAGGCTCAAGCCGATGATTCGTGCGCGGTCGCGCTGATGCGGCGGCAGTTTGTCCGCCAGAATCGCGATGAACACCAGGTTGTCGATACCCAGTACCAGTTCCAGCACGATCAGTGTCAACAAGCCCAGCCATGCCGTGGGATCCGCTAACCATTCCATAATCTGTCTCTATCTCTCTTCAGTGATTTCAGGCTGCCAGGCACGGCAAAGTGCGGCGCGAAAGCTCGAAGGCTGCGCCATCAACGATAGTCGGGAGTCGGAAGACTGGATGCTGCGAGTGCGTCAAGACCGCGCCATGGCGCGAAGGGAACGTGGTTCTTTGAATAGAACTGGGAGGCTCCGAGAGGGTGTTCATGCAAATCCTGAATGAAAAAAGGACTTGAAGCGTACAGGCTCTGATGACTTTTCCTACAGCTGGAAATCATTTCAAAATCTGTACGCCTTCGCCGCCGCGTCAGGATTCCGGGTAGATCGAGGCCAGGACCCGTTCGGCATTCGCGCCGCAACTCATGCCTTCGGGTTTGGATTGAATGCTGTCGATCACCTCCAGCAACCGGGCCTTGCTTTGGGCCAGGTGCTGTTGCATGACTTCGATCTGCTCGACCTTGCGCGTCAGGCCTTCCACCAGTTCCTCATGCTTGAATTCGCCGGTTCCGGCAACTGGCAGCAACTGTTTGAGTTCTTCCAGGGAAAACCCGGCCTGCTGGGCACTGCGGATGATGTTCAAGGTTTGCAGCACTTGCGGCGGGTAGCGCCGATAACCATTACCCAAGCGCTCCACTTTGGGAATCAGGCCCTGAGCCTCGTAGAAGCGAATGCTCGAAGCGCTCAGCCCGCTCTGTTGCGCCAGTTCACCAATTTTCATTTCAGCCTCGAATTGCCTGCTTGACATTAAAGTTAACTTTAAGCTTAGCCTCTCTCCATCACTGATGAGGAGTCAAGCAATGTCGCCCTTCCAGATTTTGAAACTGCCCAACGGTCAGACCGTCGGCAACCGTATCGCCAAAGCCGCCATGGAAGAAAACCTCGCGGATCGTGACCAGGCACCGTCCCGCGAACTGTTCCGCTTGTATCAGGCCTGGGCCGACGGCGGCGCCGGGTTGCTGCTGACCGGTAACGTGATGATCGACCGCCGCGCCATGACCGGCCCCGGTGGCGTGGTGCTGGAAGACGAGCGGCATCTGGACCGTTTCCGGCAATGGGCCGAAATCGCCCGCAGTGGCGGCGCGCAGGTCTGGGTGCAGCTCAACCACCCCGGCCGCCAGACCTTCGCCAATATGGGTCAGCAAGCGTTGGCACCATCAGCGGTGGCACTGGAAATGGGCTCGTTCTCGAAACTGTTCGCCGAGCCCAAACCGATGACCGAGGACGACATCGAAGATGTCATTCAACGTTTCGCCAGGAGTGCCGCGCTTGCCGAGAAAGCCGGATTCACCGGCATCCAGATCCACGCGGCTCACGGCTATCTGCTCAGCCAGTTTCTGTCGCCGCTGACCAATCGCCGCACAGATCGCTGGGGCGGTTCGCTGGAAAACCGTGCGCGCCTGCTGCTGTCGGTGATCGAGGCTGTGCGTCAGGCTGTTTCACCCCAGTTCTGCGTGGCTGTGAAGCTCAACTCCGCGGACTTCCAGCGCGGCGGTTTCGACACGGACGACGCACGTCAGGTGATCGAATGGCTCAACGAACAGCCAATCGACCTGCTGGAACTGTCCGGCGGCAGCTACGAAGCCCCGGCCATGCAGGGTGAAGCCCGCGACGGACGGACCTTGTCCCGTGAAGCATTTTTTCTGGAAATGGCCAGCGAACTGGCCAGCGTGGCGCGCATGCCGGTGATGGTCACCGGCGGTATCCGGCGCCTGCCCATCGTCGAACAGGTACTCGACAGCGGCATCGACATGGCGGGTATCGCCACTGCGCTGGCCATCGAACCGAGCCTGGTCAGACACTGGCGCGAAGGCCGCCACAGCGAACCGCAACTGCCGCCGATCCGCTGGAAACGCAAACCGCTGGCCGCGCTGGCGAACATGGCCGTGGTGCGTTTCCAGATGGCGCGCCTGAGCCGGGGGCGCAAACCGCATCCCGAAGTGTCGGCACTCTGGGCGCTGATCCGCGACCGCTTGTACCTCAGTCACCGCACCCGGCAGTACCGTCAGGCGATGGATGCTTAAGCCCTAGCGCCCGGCAAACCGCAGGCGAGACAGCTGCCGCAAATCCCCTTCGACGTAGTAGTCGTTGGTCCAGCTGTCATCCGCCGCCAGCGGCTGCACCTGCTTCAGCGCCAGTTTCTTCGCGAAGTAGCGAAAGCGGTAATGCTCGTAGAAGCGCAGCAGTTCCAGGCCATAACGGTCCGCCAGTTCGGTGTCGCCGCGGATGATCAGGAAGTTCTCGTCGTTGCCGTTGCTGGCCGCGGCGCTGAGGTTGTGGCTACCGCTGATGATGGTCGGGCTGTCACTGGTGAAGTCGGTGACGATGGCTTTGGTGTGCACCAGCAGGTTGCCCTTCTGGCCTTTCATGTTCTCTTTCAGCCAGCCCTCCAGCCCGGTGTTGAGCAGCGCGGTGGCGGCGAACTCGGCCGTGCGGTCGGCGTGGAATCCGGTGATGCGACTGGCGGTGTTCTGCAGGCCGTAACGCAGGATGTCGTCATGGGGCTGACCAAGCAGCGCGTTGAGAATGGCGTCGGGCAAGGTGAACGCTGTGACGAACAGCACATCCTTCTTCGCCGCATTGATGATGTCGACGAACTCGCGCAGATCGGCACCACCACTGCGCGGCGAAAACCCGGCAAACAGCGGTTGCGCCGGGTTCATGGGGTTGTGCTGGGTGATCCAGTCGCGGGTGGCGCCGACGTCTGCCGGCGTTGCCCAGACCTGCTCGAACGTCTGCAAATAGCTGGACGCGATGGCCGTGTCGTCCAGCACATGCACCACGTTGGCCTGGCGATAGACGCCGTTGGCGGTGAAATTGGTGCTACCGCAGAGCACGGCCTGGGGCTGCCGCTCACCGCCAGCGATGCGACTGAGGACGATGAACTTGTCATGGAAAATATCGTGGGTCACCCGCCCGCGCTTGTTGGCTTCCGGCAATTTGGCGAGGCTGGCCTCGTTCATCGTGGTGTCTTCGTCACCGGGTTTGGCGTGATACAGCACCCGAACCTGCACGCCACGATCGAATGCAGCGTTCACCGTGTCGATGATGGATTGCAACTGATACTCGTAGATCGCGATATCCAGCGCCCATTCACCATCGGGCGCACGTTCGATGAACCCCTGCAAGCGACCGAGCAGGCCGTTTTCCAGCCACTGCCGCGCAGCATCGGGCCAGGCTTCGATGGGCATGTTCTTGTTGGCGCTGATCTGCGCGTCGAGATCCGGAAACTTGCGCTGGAACGCCTGACTGGCGGCCACGGCGCGGTTGAAGATCACGCTTTGATTGGCCGGGTGACCATCGTCTGAAGTAATGCTCAACTCCAGCGACTCCCCCAGCGCCGGCGCACCGGCAGTGCCGTAGGCCAGATGTACGCGGTAATGCATGGTCGTCCCGGGATTGACCGCGTAATCGGCCCAGCGAAATTTCTGCAGCGGCGCGATATCGCTGGGCGTGGCGTGAAACTGCGGGAAGGTGTGAGCCTTGCCGGGAAAAGTCAGGCTGTTGAACAGGAATTGCCACGGCTTGTCGCCCTGCTGCTTCTCGATGGCAAACCCCAGCAGGCCTTTGCGACGGGGTTCGGCGAGGTCCATGGCCAGCAACACGCCGTTGGTGCCGGCGTAAGCCTTTACGCGAAAATCGTCCTGAGGGTTGGCAACCAGTACGCGCATGATTCACTCCTTGTGATGTGGGCTGGATGCAGCATAGACCTCAGACAGACAGCAGGTCGTCGATATGCCGGTAATCCGCGTCCAGGGCAGTCGCCAACTGTCTGGCCCGGCCCAACCGGATCGGCCCGCGTTCGATGTCGATCAACAGGCCTGGACAGGCCAGTGCCGGCAACCCTGACCATTCTTTCAAGCGCCCATCGGTGAGCACCAGCAGGCGCTGTTGTTCGGCGGGGAATCGTTTGCGGCGCACCGTCAGCCAGTGTTCGGCCTCGTTCAGCGCCGCCAGCAACGGCGTGCCGCCTCCCGCACCCAAATCATCTAGCCACGCTCGCAATCCGCTGGAAGCTTTCAAACCCTGCACCTGCCATTTCGGCGCTGAGCCGCTGGCAGTCAGCAAGGCGAGTCGCGCCCGTTGCCGATAAGCGTCATCGAACAATCGCGCGAGCACGCCCTTGGCATCGCTCAATGCTTGATGACGACGGGTCGAGGCCGAGGCATCGACGATCACCAGCCACAGTTCATGGGGTGTGCGGGTGCGCAGTTGAAACAGCAGGTCAGCACGCACTTTCGGGCGACCGTTGAGCAAGGTTCCCGGCCAGTTCACCGAACCGCTGCGTGCAGCGTGGCGTTTACCTTGTCGGCCATTGTCCAGGCGTCCGGCGCGGGGTCTGGCATTCGCCCCCGCGTCGGATCGGGGGCGAATGCCTAAGGCTTTTTTGGCCAGACCGGCACTTCGCGGCGCGCGCCGGTGGCCAGGGCCGGCGCCGGCATTTCACCCCACTGCCCCTGCCCTTGCGCCGGATCGGCCTGGGACCCAGACGGCGATTGCGCGGGAGGCTGCGCATGGGATGAGGACTGTTCGCGACGACGATGACGCAGTGCAAATTCGGCCACTGCATCGATGTCCTGTTCGGCAATGGCTTGAGCGCCACGCCAAGCCGCATGAGCCCGCGCAGCACGCAACCAGACCAGATCGGCACGCAAACCATCGACGCCAGCGGCAAAGCAACGCTCGGTGATCTGCGCCAGTGCTTCATCGTCGAGAGGAACATTCGCCAAGGCATTTCGGGCGTTTTCACAACGCTCGCGCAGGGCTTGTTGCTCGGCTTCCCAACGCCCGCAGAAGGTCTGCGGATCACTATCGAAATCCAGTCGACGGCGGATGATCTGCCCGCGTTCGACCGGCGCCGTATGACCACTCAGGGCGACGTTGAGACCAAAGCGATCGAGCAGTTGCGGACGCAACTCGCCCTCTTCCGGGTTCATCGTTCCGATCAATACGAACTTCGCCGAATGACGATGGGAAATGCCATCGCGCTCGATCAGGTTGGTGCCGCTGGCGGCCACATCAAGCAGCAGATCCACCAGATGATCCGGCAGCAAATTCACTTCATCGACATACAGCACGCCGCCGTCAGCCTTGGCCAGTACGCCGGGAGAAAATTGTGCGCGGCCGTCGCTGAGTGCCGCATCCAGATCGAGGGTGCCGACCAGCCGCTCTTCAGTCGCCCCCAATGGCAAGGTGACGAACTGACCGCTGGCCAGCAGATCCGCCAGCCCCCGGGCCAGGGTCGATTTGGCCATGCCCCGCGGGCCTTCGATCAGCACGCCGCCGATCTTCGGGTCGATAGCGGTCAGATACAGCGCCAGTTTCAGATCATCGGCGCCGACCACGGCGGAGAGCGGGAAATGTGGGGTATCGGTCATGTTCAGCTCTCTTCTTCTATATCCAGCAGCAGGTTCTCGAGTGCTTCTTTATAAGCACCCGGTTCCTGCCACATCCCGCGCTGCTGCGCTTCGAGCATGCGCTCGGTCATGTCGCGCAGCGCGTGGGGATTATGCTCACGCACGAACTTGCGGGTCGCCGGGTCCAGCAGATAGGCGTCGGCCAGCAACGCGTACTGGTGATCGTCGATCAGCTGCGTGGTCGCATCGAAGGCAAACAGGTTATCGATGGTCGCCGCCAGTTCGAACGCGCCTTTATAGCCGTGGCGTTTGACGCCGTCGATCCATTTCGGATTCGCCGCCCGGGAGCGGATCACCCGGTTCAGCTCTTCTTTCAGAGTACGGATCTTCGGCAGATCCGGCTGGCTGTGATCGCCGTGATAACTGGCCGCCGCCTCGCCACGCAGGCTTTCCACGGCGGCGAGCATGCCACCCTGGAATTGGTAGTAATCATTGGAATCGAGCAAGTCATGCTCGCGGTTGTCCTGATTTTGCAGCACGGCCTGCACTTGGCTCAGGCGCTGGACGAACTGCTCGCGGGCAGCGGTGCCTTCATCGGAACCACCATAGGCATAGGCGCCCCAGTTCAGGTAGACCTCGGCCAGATCCTCACGGGTTTGCCACAGGCGACCGTCAATGGCGCCCTGCACGCCCGCGCCATAAGCGCCGGGTTTGGCACCGAAAATCCGCCAGCCGGCCTGACGTCGCGCAGCCTCCTCGTCCAGCCCCGACTGCTGCAGCGCCTCGCGTTCGGCACGCACTTTGGCGGCCAACGGGTTGAGATCGCCTGGCTCGTCCAGTTCCGCCACGGCTTGTACAGCGGCGTCGAACAGGCGAATCAGGTTGGCGAACGCATCACGGAAAAATCCGGAGACTCGCAGCGTGACATCCACCCGAGGCCGATCGAGCAGACTCAGCGGCAGAATCTCGAAATCATCGACCCGCTGACTGCCCGTCGCCCAAACCGGACGCACGCCCATCAGCGCCATGGCCTGAGCGATGTCGTCACCGCCGGTACGCATGGTCGCGGTGCCCCAGACCGATAGACCGAGCTGGCGCAGGTGGTCGCCGTGATCCTGCAGGTGTCGCTCCAGAATCAGCGTGGCGGACTGGAAACCGATGCGCCAGGCAGTGGTGGTTGGCAGGTTGCGCACGTCCACCGAATAGAAATTGCGCCCGGTGGGCAACACGTCGAGGCGACCGCGACTGGGTGCACCGCTCGGGCCAGCGGGGACGAAACGACCGTTCAACGCGTCGAGGAGGCCGTGCATTTCTGCCGTGCCGCAGGCGTCGAGGCGTGGGGCGATCACTTCGCGCAGCGCGTGGATGATTGCCTGCACATCTGTCCAGCCTGAAGCGTCAAGTTGCGCCACATCACCCGCCAGCGACTGCTCGATCAAATGCGCCGCGAACAGTTCAAGACGTTCACGGGTATCCCCGGCCGTGCGCCAGACCTCATCGCTCAGCGATTGCAGCTCCATCGGACGCGGGCCAGTCCAGGGCTCGGCCAACGCGCAATCCAGCGGATCGAACCCCAACTGGAATGCCTTGGCCAACGCCCGCAACAGACTCGACTGCGCGCCTTTGCCGTCACCACGGGGAATCCGTAGCAGCGCCAGCAAGGTGTCGATGCGCAAACGCCCGCTCGGCGACTCACCGAAAATGTGCAGCCCATCGCGAATCTGCGACTCCTTCAGGTCGCACAAGTAAGTATCCAGACGCGGCAACCAGATTGCCGCATCGGCATCGCTGTCGAGAGCTTCGTCGAGTTGCAGTTCGCGATCGATCTGCGTGTCACGCACCAGTTGCAGGATGTCGCGCTGCAATTCACGGGCGCGGCGCGGGTCGAGCAACTGCGCTTCATAATATTCGTCGGCGAGCAATTCGAGATTGCGCAGCGGACCATAGGTTTCGGCTCGGGTCAGCGGCGGCATCAAATGGTCGATGATCACCGCCTGAGTGCGACGTTTGGCCTGAGCGCCCTCGCCCGGGTCGTTGACGATAAACGGATAGACGTTCGGCAGCGGCCCGAGCAGCGCGTCCGGCCAGCAGTTCTCCGACAAGCCCACGCCTTTGCCCGGCAGCCATTCGAGGTTGCCGTGCTTGCCGACGTGGATCACGCCATGGGCGCCGTAGGTCTGACGCAGCCAGAAATAGAACGCGAGGTACGCGTGCGGCGGCACCAGATCCGGGTCGTGATACACCGCGCTCGGATCGACCTGATACCCCCGCGCCGGTTGAATACCGACGAAGATCAGGCCAAACCGCAGGCCGGCGATCATCATTCGCCCGTCACGGCACATCGGGTCGTTGTGCGGCGAACCCCAACGCTGCAGCACCGCCGTGCGATTGGCTTCGGGCAGCGCGTTGAACATCGTCAGGTAATCGTCCATCGCCAGGCTTTGCTGGCACGGGCGCTGATCAAGGGTGTCGAGGTCGTTGCTGACGCCGCCGAGCAGTTGTCGGATCAGCTCGGTGCCGCTGTCCGGCAGTTCGGCCGGCAGCGGATAACCCTCAGCCTGCAACGCCCGCAGGATGTTCAGCGCGGCGGCCGGCGTGTCGAGGCCGACGCCGTTTCCGATGCGTCCGTCGCGGGTCGGGTAGTTGGCGAGGATCAGCGCGATACGTTTTTCAGCGTTCGGCACCCGCGCCAGCTCGACCCAGCGTCGCGCCAGTTCGGCGACAAAATCCATGCGCTCAGGCTGCGCCCGATAACACACGACATCGGACTGACTGCGCTCGCTGCGCCAGGCCAGATCCTTGAAGCTGATCGGTCGACTGATGATCCGGCCGTCCAGCTCCGGCAGTGCGATGTGCATCGCCAGATCACGAGGGCCAAGCCCCTGCTCGCTGTCGCGCCAGCCGGGCTCGTTGTCCTGGGCGCAGATCGCCTGGATCACCGGAATGTTGCGACGGAACGGCCGCAGATGCGGCGCTTCCGGGCTGGATTGAGCAAAACCGGTGGTGTTCAGAATCACCGAGGCTTCGACTTCATCCAGCCAGTCTTCGACCACCGACAGGCAACCGGACTCTTTCAGACTGGCCACGGCCATCGGCAGCGGATTGAGTCCGGCAGCCTGCAGCCGTTGGCAGAACACGTCGATAAACGCCGTGTTCGCCGCTTGCAAATGCGAGCGATAAAACAACACCGCCGCCACCGGTTGACCGGGCAGCCAGTCGGATTGCCAGTCGCTCAGTGCGGCGGTGTTTTTGTTCGGGTGGTAAATCGCCGTGCGCGGCAGCGTTTGCGGCTCGCCCCACACGTAATCCCGCGCCAGCCAGCGATTGGCCAGGCAGCGGAAGAAATCCAGCGCATTGCCCATGCCGCCCTGACGCAGGAACTGCCAGAGCCGGTCACGATCCTCGGCGCCCACGGTGCTCAAGTCGCTGAGCTCCGGGTCGGGCCGATCATCGCCCGGCACCAGGATCACCTGCACGCCACGCTCGGACAACTCGACCAGTCGCTCGACGCCATAACGCCAATAAGCGATGCCGCCGTGCAGCGAAATCAGAATGACCTTGGCGTGACGCAGCACTTCATCGGCGTACAGGTCGACCGACGCATGGTTCTGCACCTGCATCGGGTTGGCCAGGCGCACGCTCGGGTAATCCTCGGGCAGTTGCTGCGCGGCTTCGGCGAGCAGCGCCAGGCTGGAGTCGCCGCTGCACAGGATCACCAGTTCGGCGGGGGTTTGCCCAAGGTCGGCAATGTTGTCATCCGACACGAAACCGCCGGGCTGGGTCCTGAGCAGATGCATGGCTTAAACGCTGAGCGCGGCGCGCAGTTGCGCTTCGAGCTTGGCCGCGTCCAGTTCCTGGCCGATCAACACTAGACGCGTCACACGTGCCTCATCGGCGCCCCATTGACGGTCGAAGTGCTTGTCGAAACGCGTGCCCACGCCCTGGATCAGCAGACGCATCGGCTTGTTCGGGATCGCCGCGAAACCTTTGACCCGCAGAATGCCGTGCTGGACCACCAGTTGCGTCAGCGCATCGAGCAGCAGGCTTTCGTCGGCTTGCGGCAGTTCGATGGAGATCGAGTCGAAAGCGTCGTGATCGTGGTCATCGTGATCGTCATCGCCTTCACCGTGGTGATGATCGTGATGGCTGTGGCGGCTGTCGATGTGTTCTTCGGAACCGGCGCCGAGGCCGATCAGCACGTCCAGTGGGAGGCGGCCGTTGCTGGCTTCGATGATTTTCACCGCTGGCGGCAGTTCTTCGGCGACTTCCAGGCGTACGCGCGCGAGGTCTTCAGGGCTGGTCTGGTCGGCCTTGTTTAGGATCACCAGGTCGGCGCTGGCCAGTTGGTCGGCGAACAGCTCGTGCAGCGGCGATTCGTGGTCCAGGTTCGGATCAAGCTTGCGCTGGGCATCGACCTGATCCGGGAACGCGGCGAAAGTGCCGGCGGCCACGGCCGGGCTGTCGACCACGGTGATCACCGCGTCAACGGTGCAGGCGCTGCGGATTTCCGGCCACTGGAAGGCTTGCACCAGCGGTTTTGGCAGGGCCAGGCCCGAGGTTTCGATCAGGATGTGGTCGAGGTCGCCGCGACGGGCCACCAGTTCGCGCATCACCGGGAAGAACTCTTCCTGAACGGTGCAGCACAGGCAGCCGTTGGCCAGTTCGTAGACGCGGCCGGTAGCTTCTTCTTCGGTGCAGCCGATGGTGCACTGCTTGAGGATTTCACCGTCGATGCCCAGCTCGCCAAACTCGTTGACGATCACCGCGATGCGGCGGCCCTGGGCGTTGTCGAGCATGTGCCGCAGCAAAGTGGTTTTACCCGAGCCGAGGAAACCGGTGACGATGGTGACGGGGAGTTTGGCCAGTGTTTTCATCGGATGCCCTTTGGCAAGGTGGCGGGCATACGGGACGAGACCGGCAACGCGGGTGCGTGCCTGGAGAGTTCGCCACCGGATCACCCCGCCCGGTTGAAAGTGAGAATCTGTGACGAGGCAGGTCTCCTGGCTGACGGTGTTCGGGCCTTGGCCCGGTATTCGCTGCGCCTTCCCGCTGGCTCTGGATTGAGTTGGCAGTGGCGTGGCAGCGAACAGCACCGTTCACAGTTGCGGGGGCAGCCGCGGCTTGGACCGCGTTCCCTTCTTAGCTTCGGCGTGGGCCGAAGAACCTCGAAAGCGCAAGGCTACGCATCGTGTGTTGACCGGTCAATGTTTGGATTGGGGGCATATCCGTTGCTGCGGTTATGGCCACTTAGGGTTCCGCCCTTACGGCGGGTCACTTTTGGCAAACGCCCGGAATGCCGGCCCAGCCAAAAGTAACCAAAAGGTCTGCGCCCTGACGTACGGCCCTCGCTGTGGCTCGGGTTCCTTCGCTCCGGGATCGATCCGGGGGCATCGCCTACGGTTTGCTTCGCTGCACCTCCTCTCGATGTGTTTGGCTTCGCCAAACGGTCGCTGCGCTCCCCCCCGGATCAATCCCTCCACTCAGCCTGCCGACGGGCCCTGCGATCAAAAGCTTTACTCGAGCTAACGCTCATCGTGGTGTGTGGTGCGTGGAGGGCTTTTGATCTGGCTTTTGATCTGGCCTTTGATGTGGCTTTTGATTTTTTGCCCCTTCGGCAGGCCGAACGGAGGTGTCCATCAGGGGGTAGGCGCGCAGCGCCGTGCGGCGAAGCCGCATACATCGAGAGGAGGTGCAGCGAAGCAAACCGTAGGCGATGCCCCCTGATGGACACCGTAGCGAGGGAACACTGAGCCTAAGCGAAGTGCCGTACGCCGGGGCCAAGACCTTTTGGTTACTTTTGGCTGGGCCGGCATTCCGGGCGTTTGCCAAAAGTGACTCGCTGTAAGAGCGAAACCGCCAGCGGCAGCTCCCGAAGCAACGGATATGCCCCCCCTATCCAAACACACCTCACCCCATTCAATTGACTAAAAACCCCGGCCCATGGTCTCCTACACAACTTGTTACGGGTGCCCTTCACAGGGTGAAACGGGAAACCGGTGAATCATGTGCTTTACTCTAAAGCCATGTCAGTCCGGTGCTGCCCCCGCAACGGTAAGCGAGAGAGCGTCAGATCCACTGTGCCCACGGGCATGGGAAGGTGACGCTTGCAGGTCGGCCAGACGCCAACCCCTCGTGAGCCCGGAGACCGGCCCGCAACACACAGTGCGCATCCTGCGTCACTGAACATAACAAACCCGCGGTGGGCGGGCGCTGTTCGAACCTCTGCGTGCCCGACTCGCAGGGGTTTTCATGCGCTCCATTCACCCGCTGACACTCCAGAGGGAAGCGCCATGTCGATCATCAGCAGCACCGGCAGCAACACGGACAAAATCTCCAGCACCACCACCCTGAGCCAACGCCTGACCGCTGCGATCTTCGCGTCGATCCTGGGCGCAAGCCTGGTCTACTTCGCCGGTTTCTCGCACATCGAAGCGGTGCACAACGCCGCGCACGATACCCGCCACAGCGCCGCGTTTCCGTGCCATTGAGACCTGACGACATGATCAAGCGTATCGCGCAGACCGCAGGTTTCACCGGCCTTCTGGCCGCCCTGCTGCTGACCTTGCTGCAAAGCTTCTGGGTTTCGCCGTTGATTCTTCAGGCTGAAACCTACGAGAAGGCCGAGCCGGTGGCCGAAGTTCACGAACACGCCGCCGGCACCGCTGCCCACACCCACGATGCCGAAGCCTGGGAACCGGAAAACGGCTGGCAGCGCGTGGTTTCCACCACCGGCGGCAACCTGGTCGTAGCCGTAGGTTTCGCCCTGATGCTGGCGGGCCTGTACACCCTGCGTGCGCCGACCAAGACTTCGCAAGGCCTGCTCTGGGGTCTGGCGGGTTACGCGACATTCGTGCTCGCTCCGACCATGGGGTTGCCACCTGAGCTGCCAGGCACCGCCGCCGCTGACCTGGCTTCGCGCCAGATGTGGTGGATCGGCACCGCCGCGTCGACTGCTGTCGGCCTGGCGCTGATTGCGTTTGGCGGCAACTGGCTGCTGAAGATCCTCGGCGTGGCGATCCTCGCTGTGCCGCACGTGATCGGCGCGCCGCAACCGGAAGTGCACTCGATGCTCGCCCCGGAAGCGCTGGAAGCCCAGTTCAAAATCGCTTCGCAGCTGACCAACGTGGCGTTCTGGCTGGCCCTGGGCCTGATCAGCGCCTGGTTGTTCCGTCGCAAAAGCGATGGTCAATACCACGCATGACCGATGACAGCGCAGCGCCGACCTTCGTGGTCGGCCTGGGCTGCCAGCGCGGCTGCCCGGCCAGTACGCTGCGCGCCTTGCTCGACCAAGCCTTGCAAGCCCATCGCATCGAACTCGAAGCTGTCAAGGCTTTGGCGAGCATCGACCTGAAACGCGACGAACCCGGCCTGCAGGAACTGGCGGCACAACTGGCGCTGCCGTTGCTGTACTTCAGCAGCGAAGAACTGGCCAGTTATCAGCAACGACTGAGTCACCATTCACAGATCGCTTTCGAACGCACCGGCTGCTATGGCGTGGCGGAAAGCGCTGCTTTGGCGCTCGCCGAACAACTGATCCAGGCCCCGGCAAAACTGCTGATTTCCCGGCAAAAGTACGCCCAGGCAACCCTGGCATTGGCCGGCGCAGCGTAAATTCCCGATAATCCCCGCTTTCGATCATGAGCATTGTTCATCTGAAGTGCTCTTGAAGCCTCGATCCGCCCTACTTTCACAGGATCCAACGATGCCCGTTTACTTCATCGGCGCCGGCCCCGGCGACCCGGAATTGATCACTGTCAAAGGCCAGCGGCTGATCCGCAGCTGCCCGGTGATCATCTATGCAGGTTCGCTGGTGCCGGCGGCGGTACTGGAAGGTCATTCGGCAGATACCGTGGTCAACAGCGCCGAATTGCATCTGGAACAGATCATCGACCTGATCAAGACCGCCCACGCCAAGGGCCAGGATGTGGCGCGTGTGCATTCCGGTGATCCGAGCCTGTATGGCGCCATCGGCGAGCAGATTCGTTATCTGCGCGAGCTGGATATCCCGTTCGAGATCATCCCCGGTGTCACCGCCACCGCTGCTTGCGCGGCGTTATTGGGCGCCGAACTCACGTTGCCGGACATCTCGCAAAGCGTGATCCTGACCCGTTATGCGGACAAGACTGCGATGCCTGTCGGGGAAGAACTGGCCAGCCTGGCGCAGCACGGGGCGACCATGGCGATTCATCTGGGGGTCAATCACCTGCAGAAGATTCTCGCCGAGCTGTTGCCGCATTACGGCGCGGATTGCCCGATTGCAGTGATCCACCGGGCGACGTGGCCGGATCAGGACTGGGTCGTCGGGACACTGGAGGATATTGCCGAGAAGGTGGCGGCCAAAGGCTTTCGGCGTACGGCGCTGATTCTGGTCGGGCGGGTATTGGGCAGCGATCATTTCAGTGAGTCTTCGCTGTATCGCGCGGGACATGCGCATCTTTACCGCCCATGACGGCCCCTTCGCGAGCAGGCTCGCTCCCACAGTAGACCGCATTTCCCCGTGGGAGCGGGCCTGCTCGCGATATGGGGCGCTGAATTTCTGACATAAAAAAACGGCGCTCACGGGGCGCCGTTTTTCATGCCGCAGCGAACGCCTTAGTAGTAGGCGTTTTCTTTCTGCGTGTGGTCGGTCACGTCGCGAACGCCCTTGAGCTCCGGAATACGCTCGAGCAAGGTGCGCTCGATACCTTCCTTCAGGGTCACGTCCGCCTGGCCGCAGCCCTGGCAACCGCCGCCGAACTGCAGCACGGCAATGCCGTCTTCAACCACATCGATCAGGCTGACCTGACCACCGTGGCTGGCCAGCCCCGGGTTGATTTCGGTTTGCAGGTAATAGTTGATGCGCTCGTTGATCGGGCTGTCGGCGTTGACCATCGGTACTTTGGCGTTAGGCGCCTTGATGGTCAGCTGACCGCCCATGCGGTCGGTGGCGTAGTCGACGACAGCATCGTCGAGGAACGCTTCGCTGAACGAGTCGATATAGGCAGTGAAGCTTTTCAGCCCCAGCGCGGTATCTTCAGGTTTCTCTTCGCCCGGCTTGCAGTAGGCAATGCAGGTTTCGGCGTACTGGGTGCCAGGCTGGGTGATGAAGACGCGGATGCCGATGCCCGGGGTGTTCTGCTTGGACAGCAGATCGGCCAGGTAATCATGGGCGGCGTCGGTAATGGTAATAGCGGTCATGGAAACTCCTCGCAGGCTTGGGCGGAGTTTACGCCAATCGGCGCGCGGCACAAAGTCCCAGTATTTACGTAGGAATAGTTCGCAAATCGGCTAAGCGCCAGGTTCGCCGTCAATCCGCGCTTTAAGCCACTGATAGCTGCGCTTTTCTATCCATTCGTAGCTCAGCCACGAACCGATACCGATGGCCAGCGCACAGGCAAAAAACATCAAATACGGGTTGATCCCGTAGCGTCGGGCCAGATAAGCGCCGGCCGACAGCACCAGCACATGCATCAGATAAACCGAGTACGAACAGTCGCCCAGCAGCTTGAGCAGCCTGTTGCGTTCGACATAACGCTCCAGCGCCATGCATCCCATGACCAGCACCGCGCCGGGCACGCCCCAATTCAGCAATCGGGGCTCCGGCGGCAGGTGATAGATCGCCAGCAACGCCGCACCGATCCCCAGCAGCGGCAACCAGAGCGCTGGCCCGATCCAGCCACGACGATAGAGCATGCCGATGCCTATCCCCAGCAGGAATTCGTAAACGATGTCCGAGCGATAAAACTCGCTGACCCAGCCAAACCCGGTCCAGGCCTGACACACCGCAAACAACAGCGCCGCGACCACCAGCAAGCGCACTTGCAGCCGAAACAGCAGCGCCCAGGCGAACAACACGTAGAACAGCATTTCGTAATTCAGCGTCCAGCCGACATTCAGGGTCGGATAGATCCCGTAGCCACCGGGGTTTTCGGTCGGGATGAACAGCAACGACAGCAGTAAATGACGCCAGTCCACCGTCTGATCCGGCAGCAGCGGCCGGGCAAACACCACCAGCAACGCCATCAGCACGGTGTAGAGCCAATACGCCGGAACAATCCGAAACAGCCGATACAGCAGAAACCGCGCCGGCGGCAGCGCCTTGCCTTCGGTGGACAGGAAAATCACCAGCCCGCTGATCACGAAGAAGATATCGACGCCCACGGCGCCCTTGTCGATGAACAGCTGCCCTATCGGCCCGCGCGCCTCGAAGTCGAAGAAAATCTGCATGAAGTGATGGCAGACCACTGCCCACGCGGCGAGCGCTCGCAGGGCCTGCACTGAAATCAACATCGATGGCACTCCAGATCCCGTACTCCACAGGATTGGGACAGCGGCCATCGTTCAAACGATCAAAGATTCTCGTACCGGTTCATGTCCAGCACGCCCTCTTCCACCGGGTCGGTCTCATGGATGTACTGGCTCAGGTCATGGAAATAGAACCAGAACTGCGGATGACTTCGGCGGATGCCCCAGCGTTCGACGATCTTCTCGAACTGTGGCGCATCCTTGGCGCTTTCCATGGCATCGACAAACGCCGGCACCTGGTCCGCCGGGATGTTGAACATGAAGTTCGGATAACTGCTGAGCACGCCCGGGTAGATGGTCAGAGTATCGAGCCCCGGCTGATAGCGCAGCGACTCACCGAGCAGGAACGCCACGTTGCTGTGGGCGCGGTTGCGAAGCAGGCTGTAGACCTCGCGTTTGCCGCTGCGGGTTTCGATGCGCAACATGGTCGCTTCCGGCAGTTGATCGATCACCTTCAGCCCCGCTGCAGGACGCGCCGTCAGGCGGCTCAGGGCCTGTTCGGCATTTTGCAGCGCCGGATCGATGTTCGGCCGCGAGCAATAGGCATCCACGCAGCGGTTGATCGGATCGGGCCGCGCGTTGAGGTCGCCGTAGCGAGCGAGCAACTGCATGGCGAAGTCATGTTTCGGGTCCTTTTCGTCGAGTTTCAGCGCGGTCGGCTTGTCATCATCGATGGACTCGTAATCCAGCCACATCTTGAACTGGCCGCTGCTCTGGTACCAATCGTCGAGGTAATCCTCGCGGGAGTCTGCCGGCATCAGGCGCAGGAAGTTCTGTTCGGCGCCGTTGCGGATCAAGTCGAAGTACAGCCGGGTCTGCGCCTGATGGGAGACGTTGCCGAACACGTCGAAATTGACTGCCAACTGGTAATAGGTGCGTTCGAGCAACGGATAGTCGAACAGCCACATGGTCTGCGGCACCTCACCGATCAGGCCTTTGGTCACCGAGGCGCTGTCGAAGTGGCGGAAGATGCTCAACAGTGCATTGTCGTTGCCCGCCCACAGGGTCGACCAGCTCGGCGCCGGTTGATCCGCGTAGCTATCCCGGCGCAGGGCTTCGTATTTGTTGCGCTTGTTGCGGTAGTCGTGCCACAGGCTCAGGACGCTGCCGACATCGTCGTTCTGCCCCGGCATGGCCAGCAACGGCGTGGCCTGGCCGCGATAGTTCGGGTCGGTGATGTACAGGTCGTGTTCCGGGGCCTGGAACAGCGCCCAGAAGTTGTCGCGGATCACGTCGGTCGCGATCTGCCCACGGCACACCGGGCCGCGAATGAAGGTACGCACGAAGTATTCGGCGTTATCGAGCATGAACTGATACCGCGCCTGCGCCGGAATCGCCTCGAAGGTGGCGAACGGGTTGGCGCGGCTCTGCGGCCCGTAGCCCGGCAGAGCATGCACCTGCCAGTTGCCGTTGTAGAACAGGCTCTTGACCCGCGCCATCTTTGCCGCGCTCAGCGGATAGGTGATGTGGGTCTTGTGCACGATCACGCCCTGCACCGGCCACAGGCGGTAATACACCTGGGTGCCCGGATCGTCATTGGGACGGCGGGTGGCGATCAGATCGATCGGCTGACCGGTGGGCGTGCGCGAACGCACCCACTGGAAGAAATGCCCCGGCTCGCCGTCCTTGAAGTAGATGTGCGCCAGGAACCAGTGTTCGAACAGCCAGCGCCCGACCAGGCTTTCCCGCGCACCTGGCTGGTTGAGCAGGTTTTCCCACTGCACGATCTGCAGCGCTTCCTTGGCACTCGGCGCCAGGCCTTGCTCATCGATCGGCGCGCCGGACGCCAGCCAGCGCTGCAATGTCTGGTATTGCTGATCGGTCAGGCCGGTCACCGCCAGCGGCATACCCTCTTTCGGGTGAGCACCGGCATAGCCGTCGAACTCAGCGGGCATCGCACACATGTTTTCCCGTTGCAGGCCGAGGACGATGTCTTCCGGCAGTTTGGCGTTGGGTGTCAGCGGCGTTTTGTGCCCCAGTTCCAGCATGCGCGCCATCAGTGCGGCCTGGCTGCCCTGGGCGTCGAGCACCGAATAGAAGTCTTTCTGTTGCCAGGCGCGTTTGCCAAAAGCGTCGTAGAACAGCCGCGTGGTCGGCGCTGCCTGAGTGCGCTCGCCATCGTAGACCGGCATCTTGCTCGCGCCACGGGCCGCGCCTTCACCGCTGCCCAGGTTCAATTGGCAGGCAGAGTCGTAGCACGCATGGCAGGCCACGCACTTCTCGGTGAAGATCGGCTGGATGTCGCGGGTGTAAGAAATGGCAGGCGAGATCGCAGGACTTTGCGCCGCCGCGCCAAAGCTCAAAAACAGCAACACCATGCTGACGACGCGGTACGACATATCCCTGATCCTGATCCTGAATAAAAACGCCGCGATTCTACCGTTATGACGCCCGTGCCAACATGAGCGATATTCATGCAAAAGTGCCACATGCTCTAAATCCGCACAGGTTTGTTATGATCCCGCTCCTTCGTCATGGTCTTTTTCGAGTAGTCCCAATGTCCGATCGCAGCGTCCGCCTTCAAGCTCTCAAGCAAGCCCTCAAAGAGCGCATCCTGATACTCGATGGCGGTATGGGCACGATGATCCAGAGCTACAAGCTCGAAGAGCAGGATTATCGCGGCAAGCGTTTCGCCGACTGGCCGACCGACGTCAAGGGCAACAACGACCTGCTGGTCATTACCCGTCCCGACGTGATCGGCGGCATCGAGAAAGCCTACCTGGATGCCGGTGCCGACATCCTGGAAACCAACACCTTCAACGCCACCCGCATTTCCATGGCCGACTACGGCATGGAAGAGCTGGCCTACGAACTCAACGTAGAAGGCGCACGACTGGCGCGCAAGGTTGCCGACGCCAAGACCGCCGAGAACCCGGACAAGCCGCGCTTCGTCGCCGGCGTCCTCGGCCCTACAAGTCGCACCTGCTCGTTGTCGCCGGACGTCAACAACCCGGGCTACCGCAACGTCACCTTCGATGAACTGGTGGAAAACTACACCGAGGCCACCAAAGGCCTGATCGAGGGCGGCGCCGACCTGATCCTGATCGAAACCATCTTCGACACCCTCAACGCCAAGGCAGCGATCTTCGCCGTGCAAGGCGTGTTCGAAGAGCTGCACATCGAATTGCCGATCATGATCTCCGGCACCATCACCGACGCCTCCGGCCGTACCCTGTCGGGCCAGACCACCGAAGCGTTCTGGAACTCCGTAGCTCACGCCAAGCCGATTTCGGTCGGTCTGAACTGCGCCCTCGGCGCCCGTGAACTGCGTCCGTACCTGGAAGAGCTGTCGGACAAGGCCAGCACCCATGTTTCGGCGCACCCGAACGCCGGCCTGCCGAACGAATTCGGCGAGTACGACGAACTGCCGGTGGACACCGCCAAAGTCATCGAAGAATTCGCCCAGAGCGGTTTCCTCAACATCGTCGGCGGTTGCTGCGGCACCACCCCGGGCCACATCGAAGCCATCGCCAAAGCCGTCGCCGGTTACGCGCCACGGCAGATTCCGGACATTCCCAAGGCCTGCCGCCTGTCCGGTCTGGAACCGTTCACCATCGATCGCAGCTCGCTGTTCGTCAACGTCGGCGAGCGGACCAACATTACCGGTTCCGCGAAATTCGCCCGTCTGATCCGCGAAGACAACTACACCGAAGCCCTGGAAGTCGCCCTGCAGCAGGTCGAGGCCGGCGCCCAGGTGATCGACATCAACATGGACGAAGGGATGCTCGATTCGAAGAAGGCCATGGTGACCTTCCTCAATCTGATTGCCGGCGAGCCGGACATCTCCCGCGTACCGATCATGATCGACTCCTCGAAATGGGACGTGATCGAAGCCGGCCTGAAGTGCATTCAGGGCAAGGGCATCGTCAACTCGATCAGCATGAAAGAAGGCGTCGAGCAGTTCATCCACCACGCCAAACTGTGCAAACGCTACGGCGCTGCTGTGGTGGTGATGGCGTTCGACGAAGCCGGCCAGGCCGACACCGAAGCGCGCAAGAAAGAAATCTGCAAACGCTCCTACGACATTCTGGTCAACGAAGTCGGCTTCCCGCCGGAAGACATCATCTTCGACCCGAACATCTTCGCCGTGGCCACCGGTATCGAAGAACACAACAACTACGCTGTGGACTTCATCAACGCCTGCGCCTACATCCGCGACGAGCTGCCGTATGCCCTGAGCTCCGGCGGCGTGTCCAACGTGTCGTTCTCGTTCCGCGGCAACAACCCGGTGCGCGAGGCGATCCACTCTGTATTCCTGCTGTATGCGATCCGCGCCGGCCTGACCATGGGTATCGTCAACGCCGGTCAGCTGGAGATCTACGACCAGATCCCGCAGGAACTGCGCGACGCCGTTGAAGACGTGATCCTCAACCGCACGCCGGAAGGCACCGACGCCCTCCTCGCCATCGCCGACAAGTACAAGGGCGACGGCAGCGTCAAGGAAGCCGAGACCGAAGAATGGCTCAGCTGGGACGTCAACAAGCGTCTGGAGCACGCACTGGTCAAGGGCATCACCACCCACATCGTCGAGGACACCGAAGAATCCCGTCAGTCCTTCGCTCGCCCGATCGAAGTGATCGAAGGCCCGCTGATGTCCGGCATGAACATCGTCGGCGACCTGTTCGGCGCCGGCAAAATGTTCCTGCCGCAGGTGGTGAAATCCGCCCGCGTGATGAAACAGGCCGTGGCTCACCTGATTCCGTTCATCGAGCTGGAAAAAGGCGACAAGCCGGAAGCCAAGGGCAAGATCCTGATGGCCACGGTAAAAGGCGACGTACACGACATCGGCAAGAACATCGTCGGCGTGGTGCTCGGTTGCAACGGCTACGACATCGTCGACCTCGGCGTGATGGTGCCGGCGGAGAAGATCCTGCAGGTGGCCCGCGAAGAGAAATGCGACATCATCGGCCTGTCCGGTCTGATCACTCCGTCGCTGGATGAAATGGTCCACGTGGCCCGCGAGATGCAGCGTCAGGACTTCCACCTGCCGCTGATGATCGGCGGCGCGACCACCTCCAAGGCACACACGGCGGTGAAGATCGAGCCGAAGTACAGCAACGACGCAGTGGTCTACGTTACCGACGCTTCCCGCGCCGTGGGCGTGGCGACGCAGTTGCTGTCCAAGGAGCTGAAAGCCGGTTTTGTCGAGAAGACCCGCGAAGAGTACATCGACGTGCGTGAGCGCACGTCCAATCGCAGCGCCCGTACCGAACGCCTGAGCTACGCCGCCTCGATCGCGAAAAAACCGCAGTTCGACTGGGCTTCCTACACACCGGTCAAACCGACGTTCACCGGCACCCGGGTGCTGGACAATATCGACCTCAACGTCCTGGCCGAGTACATCGACTGGACGCCGTTCTTCATCTCCTGGGACCTGGCCGGCAAGTTCCCGCGCATCCTTGAAGACGAAGTGGTCGGTGAAGCCGCGACCTCGCTGTACAAGGACGCCCGCGAGATGCTGACCAAGCTGATCGACGAGAAACTGATCAGTGCCCGTGCGGTGTTCGGTTTCTGGCCGGCCAATCAGGTGCACGACGACGATATCGAGCTGTACGGCGATGACGGCAAGCCAATGGCGCGCCTGCATCATCTGCGTCAGCAGATCATCAAGACCGACGGCAAGCCGAACTTCTCCCTCGCCGACTTCGTCGCGCCGAAGGACAGTGAAGTGACCGACTATGTCGGCGGTTTCATCACCACCGCCGGGATCGGCGCCGAAGAAGTGGCCAAGGCTTATCAGGACGCTGGCGACGACTACAACTCGATCATGGTCAAGGCGTTGGCCGACCGTCTGGCCGAGGCCTGCGCCGAATGGCTGCACCAGCAGGTGCGTAAAGAGCATTGGGGTTACGCCAAGGACGAAGCCCTCGACAACGAAGCGCTGATCAAAGAGCAGTATTCCGGCATTCGCCCTGCTCCGGGTTACCCGGCGTGCCCGGATCACACCGAGAAGGCCACGCTGTTCGCCCTGCTCGATCCCGAGGCACAGGAGATGCGCGCAGGCCGCAGCGGCGTGTTCCTCACCGAACACTATGCGATGTTCCCGGCGGCAGCGGTCAGCGGCTGGTACTTCGCCCATCCGCAGGCGCAATACTTCGCCGTGGGCAAGATCGACAAGGATCAGGTGCAGAGCTACACCTCGCGCAAAGGCCAGGAACTGAGCCTGACCGAACGCTGGCTGGCGCCGAACCTGGGTTACGACAACTAACCCGGAGCCCGAACAAAAGACCGCAGCCTGCCCCGCAGGCTGCGGTCTTTTTTCATGGGTTGGCTATGCTTGTCTGACACACACGGCAGACGAGGGATTTATGGACGATCCAGTCGACAACAAGCCACCGACCTTCTGGCAGATGCTGCACAGCGTCATGGCGGCGGCGTTCGGCGTGCAGAGCGGCAAGAACCGGGCAAGGGACTTCACCCATGGCAAGCCCAGCCATTTCATCTTCCTGGGCATTGCGTTCACGGCAGTGTTCGCCCTGACGCTGTTTGGCATCGTGCAACTGGTGGTGCATCTGGCGGGCGCCTGAGCAGCCTCAGTGCATCAGGGTCTGCAGGTTGAACGGATAGCGGTACGAGGCCGGGCGACCCTTCGCCGACATCTTGTGAAAGTGCACGCCGTAATCCGGCGACGTACCCATGGCCAGCATTCGGCGGGCATGATCCTTGTCGATCAGTTGCAGCAAGGGGATCTGCCGGTCGCGGCCACCGTAGCGATTCAGGTCGACGCCCTGTGCATGGTCGTGCACTTCCACCAGCGCCCAGCCTCCCAGGGTGAAATGACCGCCGAGCAATGCGCTCAAGCGTCCGTCGATCATGGCCTGCAACGCCGCAGGCGAGGTATTGACCGCGCTGAACAGCACGTCTTTGCCCGGCACTTTGCCGATCTCGGAAACCGCTCGCATCGCACCGAAGGCCATTTCGTCGTTGGCCGCCCACACCAATGACACCTTGGGGTAACGAACCAGCAACTGCCGGGCCTGCTCGTAAGCGCGCTGCTGTGTCCAGCCGCCGTAGACCAGTTGCCGCAAACGGACTTCAGGATGTTCGGCCAGCGCCCGTTGCATGCCCTGCTCGCGCAACTGCGACGACGGGGTGATCTTCAGGCCGGAGAACGCCAGCAATTCGATGCTGGCGCCGGGGGCCACCGGTGGATGCAGGCGGATCAACTCCTTCATCAACAGGTAACCGCCCTCCTCATCATTGGGCACGAGGCTACCGATGCGGTCGGCCCGGTCCCCGACCAGCGCTTGCTGATTGGGGGTCAACGCGGCATTGACGATAAACAGCTTCACCCCGCTCTGATTGGCCATGCGCAGGATCTGCGGCGCGATGTATTGCTCGTTGGCGAACATCAGATAATCGGGACGATCAGGCCCCTGCAGAGCTACCCGGGCCTGGGCCAGGGTCATTTCGGGCTGACGCTGGGAATAGAGGATACGCAGATCGACACCCAGATCCCGGGCGGCGGCCTGCATGAATTGCGAGTAGCTGACCCAGAACGCTTCGTCGGTGGCGCCAGGATTCAGAAACAACACAGACTCTGCCCGTGCGCCGGCTCCAAAGGCCAGGCCCAGCACAAGCAGACTGATGTGGAGAAACTTGAACATGAAACATCCGGGCCCGGGGAAAAATGGCCGCGCATTATAGCCATTCAATCGCCGGCCATTAGCGCCTGATCCCGCTTTTTGTCCGACAATCGTCGGAAGCGGGCCCGGAGGGGTCGTTTTACTGATGACTGACCCAGAACACCGCTGTGCCCACGACCAGAATGATCAGGAACAGAATGGCCCACGCATCGACACTGCTATCGCTTTTCCTTGCCTTGGTTGGATTGCTCATTGCATCGCCTCTTGTCGGTTTTATCGGTGATTGCAGAAAGACTCGACCACAGTTAAGACGATGATTGTCCGCACGACAAATGTGGGTTAGTTGACACCCGTTCTCGTTAGGCGATTTGGTTCTTTACATATACTCAAACATCACTTTTGCGCATAACTGCAAACGGGTATATTGCCCCGGCTCCATTAGGGAGTGCGCGGCCGTGCGCGCGTAATTGCCGAGGCACCATCGGACTCCAGCAAGCGAAAACGCAGCGTTTTCCGAGTAGCCCAAAGCCTGAGAACAGGACTTATATGTACGTATACGACGAGTACGATCAGCGGATCATCGAGGACCGCGTCAAGCAGTTCCGTGATCAGACCCGACGCTATCTGGCAGGTGAGCTGAGCGAAGAAGAATTCCGCCCCCTGCGCCTGCAAAATGGCCTGTACATCCAGCGTTTCGCGCCGATGTTGCGGGTGGCGGTGCCTTACGGCCAGCTGACCTCGCGTCAGATGCGCATGATGGCCAAGATTGCCCGCGACTACGACAAGGGCTACGCCCACATCAGTACTCGCCAGAACGTGCAGTTCAACTGGCCGGCGGTCGAAGACATCCCGGACATCCTCGCCGAGCTGGCCACCGTGCAGATGCACGCGATCCAGACCAGTGGCAACTGCCTGCGCAACGTCACCACCGACCAGTTCGCCGGTGTTGCGTTCGATGAGCTAATTGACCCGCGTCCTTGGTGCGAAATCGTCCGTCAGTGGACGACCTTCCACCCGGAATTCGCTTACTTGCCGCGTAAATTCAAGATCGCCGTCAACGGTTCGACCTCCGACCGTGCGGCCATCGAGGTCCACGACATCGGTCTCGAGCCGGTGCACAACGTCGCTGGCGAACTCGGTTTCCGCGTGCTGGTTGGCGGTGGTCTGGGTCGTACTCCGGTTGTTGGTGCATTCATCAACGAGTTCCTGCCATGGCAGGACCTGTTGAGCTACCTCGACGCCATTCTGCGGGTCTACAACCGCTATGGCCGTCGTGACAACAAATACAAGGCGCGGATCAAGATCCTCGTCAAGGCGCTGACTCCAGAAGTCTTCGCCCAGAAAGTCGATGCCGAGATGGAACACCTGCGCGGCGGCCAGACCACGCTGACCGAAGCCGAAGTGCATCGCGTCGCCAAACACTTCGTCGACCCGGACTATAAAGCACTGAGCAATCAGGACGCCGAACTGGCCGCCCTCGACAAAGAGCATCCGGGCTTCGCCCGCTGGCGCACCCGCAACACCCTGGCGCACAAGAAGCCGGGTTATGTAGCCGTGACCCTGTCCCTGAAGCCGACCGGTGTCGCACCGGGCGACATCACCGACAAACAGCTCGATGCCGTCGCCGACCTGGCGGACCGCTACAGCTACGGTCAACTACGCACCTCCCACGAGCAGAACATCATTCTCGCCGACGTCGAGCAGAGCCAGTTGTTCACCCTGTGGGGCGAGTTGCGTGAAGGCGGTTTCGCCACGCCGAACATCGGCCTGCTGACCGACATCATCTGCTGCCCTGGCGGTGATTTCTGCTCCCTGGCCAACGCCAAGTCGATCCCGATCGCCGAATCGATCCAGCGCCGTTTCGACGACCTGGACTACCTGTTCGACATCGGTGAACTGGACCTGAACATCTCCGGTTGCATGAACGCCTGCGGTCACCACCACGTCGGCCACATCGGCATCCTCGGGGTGGACAAGAAAGGCGAAGAGTTCTATCAGGTCTCCCTCGGCGGCAGCGCCAGCCGTGATGCGAGCCTGGGCAAGATCCTCGGCCCGTCCTTCGCCCAGGACGACATGCCGGATGTGATCTCCAAGCTGATCGACGTGTACGTGGAACAGCGCACCGAAGACGAGCGCTTCATCGACACCTACCAGCGTATTGGCATCGACCTCTTCAAGGAACGCGTCTATGCAGCGAATCATTAAGAACAACGAGGTCGTCGACGAAACCTGGCACCTGCTGCCCAAGGATTTCAACATCGACGAGATCAGCAACTGCGACGACCTGATCGTCCCGTTGCAGCTGTGGCGTGAACACGCCCGCATGCTCAAGGCCCGCGACGGTGGTCTGGGTGTGTGGCTGGACGCCGACGAAGAAGCCGAGGAAATCGGCGACGACGTGGATCAGTTCCAGGTCATCGCCCTGAACTTCCCGGCGTTCACCGATGGCCGCAACTACTCCAACGCCCGCCTGCTGCGTGACCGTTACGGGTTCAAAGGTGAGCTGCGGGCGATTGGCGACGTGCTGCGCGATCAGCTGTTCTACATGCGCCGCTGCGGTTTCGATGCCTTCGCCCTGCGCGCGGACAAAGACCCGTACGACGCCCTTGAAAGCCTCAAGGACTTCTCGGTGACCTATCAGGCCGCCACTGACGAACCGCTGCCGCTGTTCCGTCGCCGGTAAATCCCCGGGGCGTACTCAAAAAAACGCCGGTCATTCGACCGGCGTTTTTTTATGCCCGCTTTACCAGAAACGTTGCTGGGTCAAACGGCTCCACCAGCTCAGCAACAGACGGTCCACCGAACCGCTGGCCGCCATGCCGATGCGCTCCTGCAGGCTTTTGCGTTCGGCATAGTGCAGGTGATAGACCTCGGACTTTTTCGCCCGGTCCGCCAGGTATTCGTCGCTGGTCTTGAGTTCGTCCACCAGCTGTTTTTCCAGCGCCGCGAGGCCAAGCCAGACTTCACCGGTGGCAACTTCGTCGATCGCCAGCTGCGGGCGATAACGGGCGACGAAGTTCTTGAACAACTGATGGGTGATGTCCAGGTCTTCCTGGAATTTCTCCCGGCCCTTCTCGGTGTTTTCGCCGAACACGGTCAGGGTGCGTTTGTATTCGCCGGCGGTCAGCACTTCGAAGTCGATATCATGCTTTTTCAGCAGGCGGTTGACGTTGGGCAACTGCGCGACTACGCCGATGGAGCCGAGAATCGCGAATGGCGCGCTGATGATCTTCTCGCCGATGCACGCCATCATGTAACCGCCGCTGGCCGCCACCTTGTCGATGCACACGGTCAATGGCACGCCGGCCTCACGGATACGCGCCAGTTGCGACGACGCCAGACCGTAGCTGTGCACCATGCCGCCGCCGCTTTCCAGACGCAGGACGACTTCGTCCTTCGGTGTGGCCAGGGTCAGCAAGGCAGTGATTTCATGGCGCAGGCTCTCGGTAGCGGAGGCCTTGATGTCGCCATCGAAATCCAGCACGAACACCCGGGGTTTGCTGTCGGGGTGTTTCTTCTGTTTTTTCTCGGATTTGGCCTCGCCCTTGCGCAGGGCCTTGAGCTGATCCTTGTCGAGCAGGCTTTGCTCCAGGCGTTCACGCAAGCCTTTATAGAAATCGTTGAGCTTGCTGACCTGCAGCTGGCCCGCAGCCTTGCGCCGGCCCTTGCTGCGCAACGCAGCAAAACTGGCCAGCACCACCAGAATGGCGATGACCAGTGTGACGGTCTTGGCCAGGAAACTGGCGTATTCAGTCAAAAACTCCACAGTGACTCCTTCAAACGATGCGCCGTTGAAAAACGCGCGCGGGGATGACTCCAGCATACCCATGCACCGCCTCGTCGGCCAGCCGTGAAACCTCTGGAAACAGCCCTGTAACGGGCATTTCAAACAAGCGTATGTTTTTTCATTGACAGCTCTCCATCATCCCCATAACCTCGCCACAACCTTCAACGTACCGGGATGACGCGGACGTGGGCAGCATCTACTTGATTCGACATGGCCAGGCCTCCTTCGGTGCAGACGACTATGACGTCCTGTCGCCGACGGGTGTGCGCCAGGCAGAAATCCTCGGACGTCACCTCGCCGAACTCGGAATCAGCTTCGACCGCTGCCTGTCGGGCGACCTGCGTCGTCAGCAGCACACGGCCAACAGCGCGCTGGAACAGTTCGCCGCTGCCGGCCTGCCGGTGCCTGCTCTGGAAATCGATTCGGCGTTCAACGAGTTCGACGCCGACGCCGTGATCCGCGCCCTGCTGCCGGCCATGCTGCCCGAAGAACCCGAAGCGCTGGACATCCTGCGTAACGCCGCACAGAACCGTGGCGAGTTCCAGCGCATCTTTGCCCTGATCATCGAACGCTGGCTGGCCGGCACCTACGACACGCCCGGCCTGGAAAGCTGGCTGGGGTTCGTCGAACGGGTCCAGGCCGGTCTGAACCGTATTCTCGATCAGGCCGACAACACTCAGAAGATCGCGGTGTTCACCTCCGGTGGCACCATCACCGCCCTGCTCCACCTGATCACGCAAATGCCTGCCCGGCAGGCTTTTGAACTGAACTGGCAAATCGTCAACACCTCGCTCAACCAGCTGAAGTTCCGCGGTCGCGAGGTGGCTCTGGCTTCCTTCAACAGTCATGCGCACCTGCAACTGCTGAAGGCCCCGGAACTCATCACTTTCCGCTGAGTCCGGATTACTGTGACCCTGCTGCAATCAACCAAAAAGGATCGAACCATGACCTCCGTAGCTGATGCCGTAAAAGCAATGCAAGCCAAGTTCAACCCAGCCGCTGCTGCCGGCCTGGATCTGGTCTTCGGTTTCAACATCACTGACGAAGACAAGCAATACGCTCTGATCGTCAAAGACGGCACTTGCGACATCCAGGAAGGCGAAAACGCTGACGCCAACTGCACACTGGTGCTGGACAGCGAAACCCTGAAAGGCATCGTCAGCGGCGAAACCGACGGCATGCAAGCCTTCATGGGCGGCAAACTGCGCGTTGAAGGCGACATGATGCTGTCGATGAAACTGTCCGAGCTGTTCCCGGCGTAAGACGCAGGCCAGCCAAAAACAAATCCCGCCTTGATGGCGGGATTTGTCGTTTCAGCGTCACTGGATGCCGGCGGCGTCCAGCTCCTTGAAGACCTCACGATCGGCGATCTGGGTCTCACTGTCGGGGTACATCAACTGGACGTTGCCCCCGGGGATGATTTCACCTGTCTGCCCATCACGGGCGAAGGTGATGACATACCGCTCCCCCTGATACTTCAAGTAAATATTGTAATAATCCTGTGGTTTATCCGGCGCTGCGAAAGCGCTGTAGCGATAACGAATTCGCGGAACCAGCATCGGCCAGGTATTGCCGAGCAAGTCGCCATTGACCGCCGGATCAGCTGCTTCGAGCGCCACAATGGCAGCCGCTACCACTTCATCGTTGTCGCTCGACTTGAAAGGCAATGGGCGGTTACGCAACATGGTTACGGCGCTTGCCTTGCCCTCGACAACATCACGACGGTACAGGTCGTTACGAAACCATTTTGTTGCATCAAAACGGTTTTCTTCCGGGCTCCAGTCGCCGTAATACATCATTACTTTCTCGCTCATCGCATCTTCCCTTGTGTGCAGATACAAACCCATTGCACTAAAAACCAGCAAAAAAGCCGCTATCACGCCAATGCGCGTGCGAAAACTAACAGTCATGGTTGTGCCAACTGCCCCTTTTTAAACTTCAGTTGCTGCTTCGGCGGCCCCAAAGGCGTGCTGCCTGAACGAACCTTTCCGACAGCGCCGTAATCGTCCAGCGGAAATTTCATGTTCTTTTCGTTTTTCGCTCGACTGTCGGCATGCATCAACAGCTTTTTATCGTTTTCGCTCGCCTGCTCCGGCGGCTGGACCGGGGCTGATTCACCCGGGAGTGCCAGGGTATCGTCCTTTTTGGACAATCTGTATTCAGCAAGACGTCGTTCATAACCGCGCTGCCTGATTCTGAATGCCGATTTGGCTTTGGCATCCGACGCCACACGCTCACGCGCTCCGTCCAGGCCGTCGCGATCTTTTTCACTGCCATACGTCTGGTCATAAAGACTGCGGCGCGGGTAGGCATGAATGGTTGCCCCCGTAGCATCGGCAAGTTTCTGCGCGAGGCTGAGCTCGTAATGTTCCTGACCTTCGCTGACCAGCGCCGTCTCATCCACCCCCAATCCGGTTCGGCAAGCGTAGGAAAAGATGTTGGCGCCCAGAGCAAAGGCCTCAGGCTTCAGCTGACTGGCCTGGGCTGGTCCAAAGCGATAGGTAGCGTCCTTGCCTTCGATTTCATAACCGAACTCGATATTGAACACCACACCATGGGCAAAAATGTCGAGCTGTTTAATCTCGCGCTTTTCTTCGACTCGCTTGTTTATAAAGGCAACCAGTGCGTCCGCGGAATCGATCTCCAGGTATTCGGCTTTGTATTTGTTGACGACAAGCTCTTTGAGCGTCGCGCGCATTTTGGGATCGTATTCGGCTGTAAACAGCAGAAAGAAGGTTTTGTCCGCAGCGCCCTTTTTAATGCCCAGATAGTCTCTCAACTGCCCGACACCCTGGTTGATGAAGCTCATCTTGTTGCCGTAATTTCCGCGAAACTCGGTCCAGCGACTGATGTGATAGGAGCCTACCACCGTCACATAATCGTATTTGAGCGTTCCCGTGACCTGGGTAGTTCCGTGCTGGTCGCTGGTCTGTCCCTGCTTTTTCTTCGGTGGTGGCACGTTCAACTTTCCTTAGTAATCAATGCCCAGGGCATCCAGGTGAGCGGCGGCTTCCTTGCCCCATTGCACGACAATCGATGTCGGATCGGCTGTGAATACCCGTGCCGCGTTACCGTGATTGTCGGTGTGGCCGACCAGACGCTGACCGTCACCGGTTTCGATGCAATAGAGCATGTCGGGAATGGCTTCGCCGGTGCCTTCGTCCACCAGCTGGAAGCGCTCACTGTGCTTGGGTACGGTAATGATCGGCGTGAAAGGAGCGGAGCCGACCTGAGTGCCGACGAACACATCGCCGGAACCGGTAATGATCATGCCGCCATGAGCAGTGGCACTGCCGAGAAAGGCGATGGGCTTGCCATTGATCAGGATGTTGCCGATGCCTTCGGTGACCGTATCACCACACGCCGTGGTGTCGCCGACACGCAACACGGGCATGCCGTTGATGTTCACATCGGGTGAACCGCTGGTGCTGGGGTTGGTACCGTGGCCAGTGACCGGACAGGCATTGAGATCGCTCAGGCGCGCGGCAGGCTTTGCCATCGTTTACTTCCGTGTGAGGGCTGGGGACGCGGAATTTACCGGATCTGATCAATTGATGAAAGGCTGCTCTCCTGCCCGGCCTGCACCCTCGTGACCGGTGTCACAAACGAAGCCGCCAGCAATTCCCGGGTGTACGGATGCTGTGCCGAACGAAACAATTCGGCCGTTTCCCCACGCTCGACGACCTCACCGTCCTTCATGACGATCAGGTCGTGGGCCAGTGCCCGCACCACCGCCAGATCATGGCTGATGAACAGATACGTCAGACAGTGTTCCTTCTGCAGACGGCGCAACAGCGCGACAATCTGTTTCTGTACGGTACGATCCAGTGCCGAAGTGGGTTCGTCCAGCAGGATCAAATCCGGCTTGAGCACCAGCGCCCGGGCGATGGCGATGCGTTGCCGCTGCCCGCCGGAAAACTCGTGGGGATAGCGATGACGTGTCGCCGGGTCGAGTCCCACGTCCCGTAACACATCGATCACGGCCTGCTCGCGCTCCCGCGCGTTCAAGTCACTGTGTACCTGCAAACCTTCGGCGATGATCTGCTCCACGCACAAGCGCGGACTGAGGCTGCCGAACGGGTCCTGAAACACCACTTGCAGGCGCTTGCGCAATGGTCGCAGTTGTTTGCCGCTCAAATGTTCCAGCGCTTCACCCTCGAAGCGGATACTGCCCTCGGCATCGATCAGGCGCAGGATCGCCTGTCCGAGGGTGGATTTTCCCGAACCGGATTCACCGACGATTCCCAGGGTCCGGCCACGTTGCAGGCTCAGATCAATGCGATTGACCGCGTGCAGCCAGGACTTGCGGCGCAGCCAGCCACCACCGAGCCTGAAGCGCACGTTGAGATCGCGCACTTGCAGCAGGTCCTCCGCGCCGACCCTGTGCAGCGCCTCGCCGCCGGGTTCGGCATTGAGCAACTCGATGCTGTAGGGATGCTGCGGTGCCCGGAATAACTGCTCGCAAGTCGCTTGCTCGACGATCTCGCCGGCGCGCATCACCGCCACCCGCTGGGCGATGGTGCGCACCAGATTCAAGTCGTGGCTGATGATCAGCAGCGCCATGCCCAGTCGTTGTTGCAGGTCCTTGAGTAACAGCAGGATCTTGCGTTGCACGGTAACGTCGAGGGCAGTGGTCGGCTCGTCGGCGATCAGCAGTTGCGGCTCGCAGGCCAGCGCCATGGCGATCATCACCCGTTGCCGTTGCCCTCCGGAAAGCTGATGGGGGTAAGCCTTCAAGCGTTCGTGGGGGCGTTGAATGCCCACCAGCTCCAGCAACTCCAGAATCCGTTCCCGCGCCGCAGCTCCGGCCAGGCCTTTGTGCAACGCAAGGCTTTCGCCGAGTTGCCGCTCGATGCTGTGCAGCGGGTTGAGCGAACTCATCGGCTCCTGAAAGATCATCGCGATCCGGTTGCCACGCAATTGCCGCAGATAACGCTCATGCACGCCGAGCAACTCTTCGCCCCCATAGCGAATGCTGCCTTCGATCCGCGTGATGTTCGGGTCGAGCAGTTGCAGGATGCTGTGGGCCGTCACCGACTTGCCGGAACCGGACTCGCCCACCAGCGCCAGGCATTCACCCGGAAGGATGTCGAGGTCGATGCCATGGACCACTTCCTGGCCTTTGAAGGCAACCCGCAGGTCGCGTATTTCGATCAGATGTTCACGCATATCAAGTCCTCGGGTCGAAGGCATCACGGCAGGCTTCGCCGATGAAGACGAGCAATGAAAGAATCAGCGCGAGCGCAAAGAACGCCGTCAGGCCCAGCCACGGCGCTTGCAGATTGGTCTTGCCCTGACCGATCAACTCACCCAGCGAAGCGCTGCCCGCCGGCATGCCGAAACCGAGAAAGTCCAGTGCCGACAAGGTCGCAATCGCCCCGGTAAGAATGAACGGCAGATACGTCAGCGTCGCACTCATGGCGTTGGGCAGGATGTGCCGCACGATCACCTGCCCATCGCCGACACCCAGCGCCCGAGCAGCTTTCACGTATTCCAGACCTCGACTGCGCAGGAACTCGGCGCGCACCACATCCACCAGGCTCAGCCAGGAAAACAGCGCCATGATCCCCAGCAGCCACCAGAAATTTGGCTCGACAAATCCGGACAGAATGATCAGCAGATACAGCACCGGCAGCCCCGACCAGACCTCCAGCAAACGCTGCCCGATCAAGTCGATCCAGCCACCGTAATAGCCTTGCAAGGCGCCGGCGGCGATACCGATAAGCGCACTGGTGGCGGTCAGTGCCAAGGCAAACAGCAGCGACACCCGCGTGCCGAAAATCACCCGCGCCAACACATCCCGCGCCTGATCGTCGGTGCCCAGCCAGTTGTCGCCGGAGGGCGGGCTCGGTGCCGGTTCCGTGAGATCGTAATTGACCGTGTCGAAACCGAACGGGATTGGCGCAAACCACATTCGCCCGCCCTGCCCCTCGATCAGCTCGCGCACCTGGGCGCTGCGATAGTCAGGCTGGAACGGCAGCTCGCCGCCGAAATCCTGTTCGGTGTAGCGTTTGAAGGCCGGGAAGAACCATTCACCTTGAAACGTCACCAGCAAAGGTTTGTCGTTGGCAACCAGCTCACCGCCCAGGCTTACGCCGAACAGTCCCAGAAACAGCCACAACGACCACCAGCCGCGCCGGTGAGTCTTGAAGCGCGCCCAGCGGCGCTGCCCGATGGGAGAAAGTGTCAGCATCAGGCAGCCCTCGCCGTAAAGTCGATACGCGGATCGACCAGCGTGTAGCACAGGTCGCCCAGCAGTTTTATCAAGAGCCCGAACAGGGTGAAGATGAACAGCGAACCAAACACCACGGGGTAATCCCGCGACACCGCCGCTTCGTAGCTCAGGCGTCCGAGGCCGTCGAGGGAGAAGATCACCTCGATCAGCAGCGAGCCGCCGAAGAACACCGTCACCAGCGCCTGGGGCAGTCCGGCGACCACCAACAGCATCGCGTTGCGAAACACATGCCCGTACAGCACCTGCCGCTCACTCAGCCCCTTGGCCCGGGCCGTGACCACATACAGCCGCGAGATCTCGTTGAGAAAACTGTTCTTGGTCAGGATCGTCAGCGTCGCGAAACCGCCGATCACCAGCGCACTGACCGGCAGCACCAGATGCCAGAAGTAGTCCGCCACCTTGCCCCACAGCGTCAGCTCGGCGAAGTTGTCCGAGACCAGCCCGCGCACCGGAAACCAGTCCAGCGCGGTACCACCGGCAAAGACCACGATCAATAGCAGCGCAAACAGAAACCCCGGCATCGCATAACCGATGATGATCGCGGCGCTGCTCCAGACATCAAACGCAGAACCGTTGTGCACGGCCTTGCGGATGCCCAGCGGGATCGATATCAGATAGGTGATCAGCGTCGCCCACAGCCCCAGCGACAAGGTCACCGGCAACTTCTGCCAGATCAGCTCGGTCACCGTCGCGCCACGGAAGAAGCTCTTGCCGAAATCCAGTTGCGCGTAGCTCTTGAGCATCAGCCACAGGCGTTCACTGGCGGGTTTGTCGAAGCCGTACTGACGCTCGATATCGGCCACCAGTTTCGGGTCCAGGCCACGGGTCGCACGGGACTCGCCGCCAATGGTTTCGACATGGCTTGCACCTACTGCCCCACCGACACCGATCCCCTGCAGACGAGCGATGGCCTGCTCGACCGGTCCACCGGGCGCGGCCTGCACGATCACGAAGTTCACCAGCAGAATCGCCAACAGGGTCGGCACGATCAGCAGCAGACGCCGCAGGCTATAATCCCACATGAGCAAACTCCTTTTGCTGTTTTTGCGCCTGTGTGGCGGTCAACGCCGTAGGGCTGATTTCCCACCAGGTGTCGAGACCGGCGTCATACAGCGGAGCAATCGCCGGCCGGCCAAAACGGTTCCACCACACCGTGGAAATGCCCGGCGGGTAATAGTTGGGAATCCAGTAGTAGCCCCACTGCAGCACCCGATCCAGCGCCCGGGCATGGCGCAAGAGACTTTCACGGCTGTCGGCCTGCACCACGCCTTCGAGCAACGCATCCACCGCCGGATCGCGCAGCACCATGTAGTTGTTGGAACCCGGATCATCGGCGCCGTCGGAGCCGAAGTAATTGAACATCTCGCGACCCGGCGCCTGGCTCACCGGATAGCCGACGACAATCATGTCGTAGTCGCGACTGCGCACCCGGTTGGTGTATTGCGCGGTGTCGACCTGACGGATATCGAAGCCGATGCCGATCTGCGTCAGGTTGCGTTTGAACGGCAGCAGCAGGCGCTCGAAGCCTTTCTGGCCGTTGAGAAAAGTGAATTGCAACGGCTCGCCGGCAGCATTGACCAGTTGATCGCCACGGGGTTTCCAGCCGGCGGCCGCCAGCAGTTTCAACGCCTGCAACTGTTGCGCGCGAATGTTGCCGCTACCGTCGGTGCGCGGCGCTTCGAACACCTGGCTGAACACCTCATCGGGGATCTTGCCGCGCCAAGGTTCGAGGATTTTCAGTTCTTCGGCGTCCGGCAACTCAGTGGCTGACAGCGCGCTGTGGGAAAAAAAACTGCGCTGGCGCAAGTACATGCTGCGCATCATCTGCCGGTTGCTCCATTCGAAATCCCAGAGCATGGCAATCGCCTGCCGCACACGCCGATCCTGAAACATCGGTTTCTGCAGGTTGAACACGAAACCCTGGGCACCTTGAGCCGCGCCGGGTGCGAGGTGTTCACGCAACAATTTGCCCTGCTCCAGCGCTGCGCCGGCATAACCGATGGTGTAACTGGTGGCGGAGAATTCGCGGTTGTAATCGAAGCCGCCGGCCTTGAGCACTTGTCGCGATACGTCGGTGTCGGCGAAGAACTCCACACTCAACTGATCGAAGTTGTAGAGCCCGCGGGTGACCGGCAAATCCTTGCCCCACCAGTCCTTGACCCGTTGAAATTTCACACTGCGTCCGGCATCCACCGCGCTCACCCGATAAGGACCGCTGCCGGGCGGAATCTCGAAACCGGCGCCTTCGGCAAAGTCCCGGGTACGCCACCAGTGCTCAGGTAAAACAGGCAGTACCGCCAGGTCCAGCGGCAAGGTACGGCTATCGTTGTTCTTGAACACGAAGCGCACCTGAGTTGGCGACTCGACCTGCACCTCGGCGACATCGCGAAACTGCTGCCGGTACTTCAGGCTCCCCTGAGTGGTGAACAGTTCAAAGGTGTAGCGCACGTCCTCGGCGGTGATCGGCGTACCGTCTTCAAAACGCGCTTGCGGATTGAGATAGAAACGTACCCAGCGTCGATCCGCATCCAGCTCCATCCGCTGCGCCACCAGACCGTAGACGCTGTAAGGCTCGTCTTTGCTGCGATAAGCCAGCGGCGCATAAAGCCAGCCGTCGATTTCGGCGACGCCGGTGCCTTTGTCGATGTAGGGAATCAGGTGATCGAACGGACCGCTTTCCAGCGAAGAACGCCGCAGGCTGCCGCCTTTGGGCGCATCGGGATTGGCGTAGGCCAGATGCTGGAAGTCCGGGGCGTACTTCGGGGCTTCGCCGTAGACCGTGAGGGCATGCTGAGGCTGCGCAAATATCGCAGGGCTCAGCAGAAGACATACGCCCAGCAAAGTGAGTCTGGAAAACATGGGCAGATCCTTTAACCGCGTGCCTGCCTGATTGTGTTGTGCAACAGGCGGGCACTTTTTATAGGGCCGGTTTTAGAACGATGGGTTACTAAAACCGGCCATGTCTGGTCATTCTCAGAACTTGTAGTTGAGCCGCGTGTACAGCGTTCGCCCGAACGGGTCGCCGTATTTCGGGTCGTAGCCGCTCTGAAAGGTGTAGGTCTGGTTACTGAATGGCGGCTCGCGATCGAACAGGTTTTTCACCCCCAGCGTCACCGCCAGGGTCTTGCGCCAGGTGTAGGTGCCGGCCACGTCCCAGACGTTGTAGGAGCCAACGTAGTCGTGGGTCTCCCGGTCCGAGTCGTGATAACCGCTGGTGTAGCGGTTGGTCAGGCTCGCGCCGAACGGGCCGTAGTTCCAGCTGCCGGTCAGGCTGTGACGCCAGCGGGCCACCGCGCCGGCCGACGCGAAGTCACCCCCGCGAAAATCTCCGAGCTTGTCGATGAAATCGCCCTTGAGCTGCTGCTGATACTCATAACGGCTGACATAGGTTCCTTGCAGGCCAATACCGAAGTCGCCATATGGCGTGCTCGGCAGCCGATAGTCGAAACTGACGTCGACGCCATTGGTCTTGATCTTGCCGAGGTTAGCCAGGCCGGTGACGACGTGATCGATGGAGCCGTCAGGCTTGCGGATCAAGCGTTCCGGATACAGTTCCGGATTTTCGAACACCGCCGACTCGGGGAACTCGGCGATCTGGTTGGCGATGCTGATCCACCAGAAATCCAGCCCGGTGGTCAGGCGATCGAACGGCTGATAAACGAAACCGACGGTGACGTTGCGCGCGGTTTCCGGGCTCAGGTCCGTGTTGCCGCCCGTGGTCCGGTTGAACTGCTGGGCGCAGTCGCGGTTGGCGATCCCGCCATTACTCGGATTGCCACCGGCACACAGGCGCGGGTCGTTGTAGTTGGCGTTGGTGAAGGTGGTGAAATTCGGGTTATAGAGTTCATACAGCGACGGCGCGCGGAAACCTTCGCTATACGCGCCGCGCACCACCAGTTCCTTGAACGGCTGGAAACGGAACGAGTATTTCGGGTTGGTCGTGCTGCCGAAATCGCTGTACTTGTCATGCCGCACGGCAGCGGACAACTCCAGGCTGTCGAGCACCGGCACATTGACCTCGGCATATTGCGCCGAGACGCTGCGATCCCCTGACACGCTGCCGTTGGGGTCCACGCCGAGGCTCTGCACATCACCGGCAAACGCGGCGAAATCCTGATGGAAGTCTTCCTTGCGGTACTCGCCGCCTAGCGCCAATGCCGATGGACCGGCGCCGAACCAGTCGCCGATCTCGCGACTGACACGGCCATCAATCGCCTTCACCCGGCCCACGGCAGTTGCGTAATCACCATCCACCGCGTTGGCCGCCAGCAACGCCGAACCGGCAGCCGTCTGCGGCCCGAACGGGTTGATCACGCCATTGACGATCCCCTGGCTGACGGCGCGGTCGTTCACATAACCACTGCGGATCGTGTTGACCACTTTGTTCTGGTTGTACGAAGCGCCAAGGTTGTAATCCCACCCAACCAGCGTGCCGTCGAAATTCAGCAGCAGGCGCTGACCGGTGTTGTCGTCTTCGTGGCGGCGGGCGCCGACCGCCGTTTCACGCCAGTTCACGTCCACCGGTTGCGTTGAATCAAGGGCAAAACCGCTAGGCCCGGGGGTGATGCCGTTGCCCGGATAAAACGCCGTGCCGGGATTGACCTGATTACCGATCAGGGTGCCGGGACCGATCTGGGTTCGGTTTTCATTGCGCGCCCAGAAGTATTCGAGACTGACGTTGTGATCGTCCGACAGCTTGCCGGTGGCTTTGGCGAAGGCCGAGGTCTTCTCGGTTTCCGGCACCAGATCCAGGTAACTCCACAGACTCTGGCGGCAGATACCGTTACGCGACAGCAGACCCGGTGCATTGCAACCGGACCCCGCCAACGGGTTGGTAGCGTTGCTGCCCTGGCTCCAGTTGGCCGGTGATGCCGTGCCGGAGGTGTAATCGAGCCCGCGCCCCGGCTGGTAGTTGTAGGTGTAACCACGATCTTCAGCGGCCAGCCGTTGCTGCTTGTCGTAACTCACGACACCGAAGACGTTGAAGCGATCGTCCTGCAAATCACCGAATCCCCAACTGCCACTGAAATTACGACTTTCACCGCCGCCGGAATGGGTCGGCGTGTCGTAGTTGGTGCTGATCTGGCCCTCGGTGAGGCTGGTCTTGGTGATGAAATTGATCACCCCGCCGATGGCATCGGTGCCGTACAGCGCCGAGGCACCATCACGCAGCACCTCCACCCGGTCGATGGCGGCGAACGGAATGGTGTTGAGATCCACACCGGAGCCATTGATGGCGTTGGTCGCGTTGTTGCTCAAGCGGCGACCGTTGAGCAGCACCAGGGTCTTGTTCGGGCCGATGCCACGCAGGTCGGCGTAAGACGCCCCGCCGCTGCTCGAACCCACCGAACGTCCTGAACCTACGGAGGACTGGTTGGCAGAGATGCGGTTGACCAGCTCTTCAGTCGTCGTCACACCCTGCTTCTGCAATTCTTCCACCCGAAGGATGGTGACCGGTACTGCCGTTTCGGCATCGACCCGGCGGATCGCGGTGCCGGTCACTTCGACCCGTTGCAGTTGAGTGGTCGGTTCTGTGGCACTGCTGTCGGCGGCAATCGCCGGCAATGTGTTGATCGCCAGCAGCAAGGCCAGGCTCAACGGGGATTTAACGGGTGAAAATCGAATCATGAACAGCCATCCCTGCGTTTTGGTTTATGCAGGGATGTGCGATGACCAATAGGGATTTATAGGGCGCGATTTAGACCGTTGGGTGATGAGGTTATGCAAAAAAGAGGAATGTGATTTTCTCAGACCAATTCTGCGTCCCGCAGCAATCGCGTATCCAGCCCGAACCGTTCCTGAGAGACCATCCTGAATTGCCCCTCCGCCAGATCGCAGCTCACCAGCAAGTTCCACGAATGCCGGGTGGCTGCCGAGGGGATCAGTACGAACGGATGCTGGGCGAGCAAAGCATCGGCAAAATCCTGCTGGTTGGGCGACGCCTGTGCCGGGCTCATCCAGTAGGGGTTTGGCAGTTCCTCGGGTTGCACGATTTTCACAAGTGCCTCACTGAGCACCTCAAAGCACGTCAGCACATAGGGACTTCTATCCAGTGCGTTAAAGCTACCATGAGCTGCCACCTCCAGAATGGCGGTAGAGGGATCGATCGAGGCATAGACGACACGCCGGCCGGGCCGGTTCCATCGGCCACCCTGCAGTTCCGAACCAATTCCGCTGTCCCAGGTGCATCGATAAACCTCCGGGTCCAGCCGCCACGCATACCAACGGTCGTCCCAAGGCAACGGGTTCATTGATAAACCCCGTATTTGATTCGGTGCAGATACGCATCGACCGATTGATACCCCAAAGAACTCTCAATCAATGCGACGGGCCTGTAACCGTTTAACCATTTGGTTGCCTTGTTCAACCATTCCTCGGCGCTCGACTGATCGTGGAACACCTCGATGGCGGACTCCAGAGTGTGCGCATACTGGAAGGCGATCATGCTCTGCTGGCGGCTCAGGCGCGTAGGCTCGTCGCTGTTAAGCAAGCGCCGTACGGTTCTGACGGACCTTCCGGTGATGAGCTGCACAAGTTCGCTCTCCCGGTATAGCTCGGACGTTGAAATCATGTTCACAACGTCGCGCAGATCAAAGCCTTCCAGCGCATAACGGATGATGTACATGGTGTCTCTGTCCCATATCCGGCCACGCAGCAACACCTCCACGGGTTTTCCCTCGACCTTCGTCAGACCGGTAAGTCTGGGTGCTTTCGTCTGGGGCACTGGAGCACCCTCCGTAGGGCACCTGGCGTGATCGGCACGCCAGAAATCACGAGGGGAATAAGCAGAGTTTTCGTGCTCGAGATGTGCGGTTCGCATAATCCATCCAATGTCAGGGGCCCGAGCGTTCAGGCCGGTCAGTGACTTCATGTCACGACCGATGCTATAGGCCCCGCTTCCGACGGCCAACCTTAAAAAGTCGTCGGAAATATCCCCGTTTTCGCGCAAAGTCCGGCAACTTCCGTAGGACGCTGCCGGGCGTCTTTCCGCTCTCAACTGCCAAAGTGATAACTCACATCCAGCCACCACTGCCGCCCATACGGGTCGTAGTTGCCGGTCGGGTAATACGGCCAGCCGGCCGAGTCGTCATGTTTGACCTGATTGAGCACGTTGTTCACGGTCAGCCCGACACTCGCCCGGTCGTTCAAGCGATAGCGCGCACTGGCGTTGAACACCGTCCACGGTGACAGACGCCCGTCGCCCGCGCCGTTGGTGACGGAGCCATAACGGATGCCCATCAGGGTCGCCGTGGCCTTCTGATAATCCCAGGTCAGGCTGGCGTTGACCTTGCTGCGCCAGTCGTAGTTGCTGCGCGAAGTGCGCAAGTCCTGGGTCGGGGCTTCGTCCGATTCCTTGTAGAAATGCGACAGCACCAGGGTGTATCCCAGCGCCGAACTGAACGCTCCGTACTGCCCGGCGCCCCAGCGAATGTTGCTCTTGAAGTCCAGACCACTGACTCGCTCGCTGGCGGCGTTGATCGCGTTGACCCGTACCCGCTGCAACTGGTTGGGATCGATGGCAGCATTGCCGGGATTGCGATCGACGCGTGCCAGGGTGGACTGACAGTTGGCCGAGTTGATGTCCTGAGTGCCGTTGCGGCATTCGTTCTCCTCCTGCAACAGGCGGTTTTCGTCGACGGTGGTCAGCAGGTCGTCGATTTCCACGCGCCAGAAGTCGGTGGAGAAATCGAAATTGCGTGACGGCGACCAGACAAACCCGTAAGTCCAGGATTTTCCGCGTTCGGATGCCAGATCCGCCGTGCCGCTCTGGGTGTAGTCGACCCGCCCGCGATCACAGGCACCCTCCACACGCTGGCTGCAACCGTAGTAATCGATCTGCGCCGGGTAGTAGCCGTTGCTGTCGGACTGGTAGATGTAGTTCAGGTCCGGCGCGCGAAAACTGGTGCCGTAACTGCCGCGCAGCAACAGGCTGGTGATCGGCCGCCACTCCAGGCCGAGGTTGTAGGTTTTCTGCTGCTCGGTGCGACCGCTGAATTTGTATTGGTCCCAGCGCCCCGCCGCCGTCGCCAGCACGGTGTCTGTAACCGGAATACTGAACTCGCCACCGGCCGCGTATCGCTTGCGCGAACCACCGGAGCTTTGCGCCGGGCTCACGCCATAAAAACTGCCCTCGTTGAGACTGTCGTCCGGGTCGATGCGGTATTCCTGTTTGCCCGCTTCCAGTACGCCGGCAAATCCGACCGGCCCGGCCGGCAGGTCAAACAGATCGCCATTGACCGAGGCGTTGTAGCTGGTGGACACCGACTTGCTGCTCTGGGTCAGATTGCCGCGAAACTGCTGCCATTCCTGCGGTGTGAGCGGTCGATCAAGACGTGAAGCATCTGGAGAGAACACCGGGTAGCCGCCGCGTGTGCCGAGCTGCGGGCCCAAGTAGAAATCCTGGATCGACGACAGTGGTGTGTAGCGTGTGGTGCGCACGCTTTTGTATTCCGAGCGATTGGCCGCCAGATCATAGTGCCAGCCAGTGTCAGCGATCTTGTCCGACAGCCCCAGCGTGCCGGTCCACGAGGTGTCGCGCCATTTGCTGTTGTTGCTGGTGCGCCCGCCGATTTCTTCTTCACCGAAGCGCCGATACCACCGCTCCAGATTGCCGCTGTTCTGGTTGATGAAGTCCGGCGACGTGAAGGTCGGGCCACGGGTGTTGTTCTGAATGTGATCGAGGCCATACATCAGGTCGGCAAAGACCTGGCCGCTGTCGCTGAAATGCCAGGTGCCGCGGGTGTAGCCGTCGTAGTTTTCCTTTTGCGTCTGGATCGTCCAGTAATCGTTGTACATCTGGTCGGTGCGGCAACGCCCGCCGTTGTTGAACAGTTTGTTGTCGAACGTGCCTTGATAAGCGCCGCAGCCTGGTCCCAGGTACCGGTTATTGCTCAGGTCGCGACGGTAACCGACATCCGCCAGCGGCCCGCTCTGCATGAAGCCACGGTCATCGGCCCAGATCGGATCGCGATTGGTCAGTTCAAGCCCGAACAGGCCGTCGAAGTCACCCCAACTGCCGCCGCCGCTGATCTGCAAGCGCTGGTTGTCACCACCGCCGCGTTCGCTGGTGCCGCCCTTGAGGTTGACGTCGACGCCATTCATTTTGTCCTTGAGGATGATGTTCACCACCCCCGCAATCGCATCCGAACCGTAGATCGCCGAGGCGCCGCTGCTGAGGATTTCGATGCGGTCGATGATTGCCGAGGGAATGTTTGCCAGGTTGGTGAAGTTGACCTTGCCGTCGTACGGCGTCGGGTAATCGGCGACCCGCCGGCCATTGATCAGCACCAGTGTGTGATTCGGACCCAGCCCTCGCAGGTTGAGGGCGCTGGCGGCCGGTTGCCATGTGTTGCCGTAGTCTTCGCCCTGGGTCATGCCGGTGTTCTGGGTTTGCGTGGCGAGCGCGTCGTAGACGTTCTTGTAGCCCCGCGCTTCCATTTCTTCGTGGGTGATGACGTTGACCGGGGTCGCGCCATCGGACTGGGCGCGGGCGATGCGCGAGCCGGTGACCGTGACCTTTTCCATGCGGTAATCGGCGCTGCTGGCGGGCACCACGGCGGCAGCCTTGACCGGTGCGGCGCTTGGCGCATCGGCCTGACGAATGCTCAAACCCTGAGTACCCTGCTCGACTTGCAGACCGCTGCCGAGCAGCGCCTTCTCCACCGCCTGCCGGCCGCCCAACGCACCGCGCACTGCACTGCTGCGCTTGCTCTGCACCAGATTCTGGCTGAAAGAAATCGGCACGCCTGTCTGGCGCGAAATGTCCAGCAGCACCTCGTCGAGCGCACCTGGAGCGATGTCGAAAGTGAACACTTGAGTGGCGGCGTCTTGCGCCAGAACGGCCGAAGGCACGATGCCCATCGCCAGCGCGGCGGCCAGCGTCAGGCGGGTTGACTGTTGTTTGAATGAGAACATCGAGGGGCTTCCCTGTTGAAGGCGTCTGCAGGGAATGAGCAGCGGGCCGGCGCTTTTTATAGGGGGGCGGATAGACCGGGAAGTTATGGTTTTATAACCGGGCGTCGATGCTCACCCAGTACGGGTTGTGCCAGGTGACGCGAATCGGCAGCGAGCGTTCGAGCAATTGCAAGGTGCGGTCGCTGTCGTCCAGCGGATAGAGGCCGCTGAGGCGCAGACCCGCAACTTCCGGGCTGAGGTGCAGAATCCCGCGACGATAGCTGCGCAGGCTGTCGATGACTTCGCTCAAGGGGCGGTCGCGCACTTCGAGTCGCCCTTGTACCCAGGCGCTTTCCTGTCCTTTGCTGCGTTCCAGAGCGAGGATTTCCCGTTCGTTGAACAACAGGCTTTCGCCCGCCTCCACCACTTGCCGCGCGCCGCCGGCAGTGACCACTTCGACCTGCGAATGCAGCATCACCAGCCGCGTCGAATCCTCAGCGCGCTGCACCAGGAATTTCGTACCGAGGGCGCGCATCCGCCCGTGTCCGGTTTCGACCACAAACGGCCGGGCCGGATTTTTCGCCACATCGACCAGCAGTTCCCCGCTGCGCAAGGCCAGCAGACGCTCTGCGCTGTCGAATCGCGGCACCACGCGGCTGCGGGCGTTCAGCATCAAGGTACTGCCATCTTCCAGCGTGAATTCACGTCGCTCGCCTGTTCCGGTCGACAACTCGCCGGCCTCGGGCAACCAGCCATAACGTCGCCCGAGCAACCCGGTCAACACCGCGAGGCCGAGCACGCTCAGGCTGCCGCTGATGAATCGACGACGGCTGCTGGAGGGCGCATTCAGGCTGTGCAGCACACTCTCACGGGGCAGCCCGCGCAGGTTCGCATGGCGCAACAGGCTCAGCCCGCCGCCCATTTGTTCGATGATCTGCTGATGCCGTGGATCCGCTGCACGCCAGGCGTCGAAGGCTGCGCGCTCTTGCAGGCTGACATCCCCCGATTGCAACAACGCCATCCATTGCGCTGCCTCATCGATCAGCGTTTCGTCCGGCCTCATGCCTGCATCGCCTGATAGCAACGTTTGAAGGCTTCGACCATGTACTGCTGCACCCGACTGGTGGAGACGCCGAGGCGTTCGCCGATTTCGCTGTAGGTCAGGCCATCGAGCTGATGGTAGAGAAACGCAGCCTTGGCCTTGGCTGACAAGCCATTGAGCAGGCGATCCACCGCCAGCAGCGCTTCGATCACCAGTTCCCGTTCCTCGGGTGACGGATGCACCGGCTCGGGCGCCAACGCCAGGCTTTGCAGATAGGCGCGTTCCAGATCCTGCCGGCGCCAGCCTTCGTAGACCAGACGCCGGGCAATCGTGGTCAACAGCGCACGGGGCTCGCGAATGGCCAGCGGATCGGGCAATGCCAGCACCCGCAGAAAGGTTTCCGAAGCAATGTCCTGTGCGCTGTGCGGGCAGCCGAGGGTACGGCTGACGGCGGCGCATAACCATCGGTAGTCCTTTTGGAACATTTGCCCGATGAGCTGGTAATGCGGGTTGTGACTCCCCATGCCTTACTCCCTCAAAACGGGCTCCACCCGCTGCGAAAATCCATGGATACGCCAGGATCGTCCGGCGTTGATCAGGGCTGCGACTGTGCAATAGCGTCGCGGACATTTGAAGTAATAAAAAATCAGGATATGCAAACCATTGAGCATAAGACGCTTTGTCGCCACGGCAACATTGGCTGACACAACGTTGATCTCGATCAGTGGCGCCCGCCGCGCCTCTCTCTAACCTTGCGCCTCCATCGATAGCCACGGACGGCTCACCGGAGCCTGCGGCTGACCTTTCAAGGAAGAGCAATCATGCGATCACTCAACATCATTCTTTTGTCTTCGGCGTTCAACGGTCTGACCCAACGTGCCTGGCTGGAGCTGCGTCAGGCGGGCCATTCGCCGAGCGTGGTGCTGTTCACCGATGAAGCCGCCGTGTGCGAACAGATCGAAAACAGCGGCGCCGATCTGGTGATCTGCCCGTTCCTCAAGGACCGTGTGCCCCATGCGCTGTGGAGCAACCTGCAACGCCCGGTGGTGATCATTCACCCCGGCATCGTCGGTGATCGCGGCGCCAGCGCGCTGGACTGGGCGATCATGCGCGAGCTGCCGTCCTGGGGCGTGACCGCCCTGCAAGCGGTGGAAGAAATGGACGCCGGCCCGGTCTGGGCCACCTGCGAATTCAACCTGCCAGCAGGCCTGCGCAAATCCGAGCTGTACAACGGCCGGGTCAGCGACGCGGCGATCCGTTGCATCCGCGAAGTGGTGGAAAAATTCATCGACGGCTTCGTCCCGGCACCCCTGGATTACACCGATCCCAAAGTTCGCGGCAGCCTGCAACCGAACATGAAGCAGGACGACCGCACCTTCAGCTGGCACGACTGCTCGCGCTTCATCAAACGCTGCATCGACGCGGCGGACGGCCAGCCCGGCGTGCTCGCCAGCCTCGCGGGCGGCCAGTATTACGTGTATGACGCGCACCTCGATCAGCGCACCGGCATCCCCGGCGAGATCCTCGCGGTACACGACGACGCCGTGCTGGTGGCGACCGGTGATCACAGCCTCTGGATCGGCTCGCTGCGACGTAAACCGCAACCGGGCGAAGAAACCTTCAAGCGTCCGGCGCGGCATGTGCTGGCCGGACAACTCTCGCAAGTACCAGTGCTGGATTGGTCGATTGCCAACGCACCGTTCAGCGATGAGGCGTATCAGCCGATCTGCTATCGGGAATCCGGGCGGGTCGGCGAGCTGACGCTGGAGTTCTACAACGGCGCCATGAGCACCGAGCAATGCCAACGCATGGTCGAAGCGCTGCGCTGGGCCAAGTCCCGCGACACCCAGGTGTTGCTGGTCAAGGGCGGGCGCGGCAGCTTTTCCAACGGTGTGCATTTGAATGTGATTCAGGCTGCCGAAGATCCGGGCGCCGAGGCCTGGGCCAATATCCAGGCCATCGACGATGTCTGCGCAGAATTGCTCAGTGCACGGCAACTGGTGGTCAGCGGGGTCACCGGCAATGCCGGTGCCGGCGGTGTGATGCTCGCCCTGGCGGCTGACATCGTATTCGCCCGCGCCGACATCGTGCTCAACCCGCATTACAAGAGCATGGGCCTGTACGGCTCGGAATACTGGACCTACAGCCTGCCCCGCGCCGTCGGCCCGGCAATGGCCGAACAATTGACCCAGGCCTGTCTACCGGTCAGCGCTGCCCAGGCGTTGCAACTGGGCATGGTCCAGGAAATCGGCCCGCGCTGCCCGGACGAATTCGGTTTGTGGTTGCTGCAACGGGCCAATTCGGTACTGACCGATCCGACGTATGCAGCGGTGCGTGAGCGCAAGCTGCGGGTCGATCATGAGTTGATCCGCCAATGCCGCGATAGCGAGCTGCAAGAGATGCAGGAAGACATGCTGTACAACCGCAATCAGTTTGCCGAGAAGTGCCGCAATTTCGTGTACAAGCGCAAGACGTGCTGCACGCCGGCGCGGTTGGTGGAGGACTGGGCGCGGGTGCGTGAGGCTGAGTTGGCCGGTTGAATCCCGATGCAGGTTCGCGATTGCACGATGACGTGATCGCGAACCTGCACCTACAATGCCGACACCTCAATCTCCGGCCCGCCCATGGACATCGACCTCGCCCGCACCTTTCTGGAAATCGTCCGCCACGGCAGCCTCGCGGCGGCGGCGGAAAAGCTGTTCGTCACCCAGACCGCGATCACCGCCCGCGTACAAAAACTCGAAAGCCAGTTGGGCAGCACGCTGTTCGTGCGCAACCGAGCCGGTGCGCGGCTGACTGCCAATGGCGAGGCGTTCGTGGTCTACGCCAATCAACTGGTGCAGACCTGGGAAGCCGCGCGCCGCGACCTGCCGCTGCCCGAGGGCTACGACAACGTGCTGCACATCGGTGGCGAGGTCAGCCTGTGCAACCCGTTGATGCTCAGCTGGGCCGCCGAACTGCGCGAGAAGATCCCCAGCCATGCCCTGCGCATGGACATCCGCGACGGCGAGAACCTGCTGCGTCAACTGGAGCTCGGCGTGCTCGACGCGGCGCTGGTCTATCAGCCGGAATACTGGCCGGGCCTGCAGGTCGAGCAAGTGCTGGAAGAGAAACTGATTCTGGTCCGGACACCCAACCGCCCCGCTCCCTACGTGTACATCGACTGGGGCACCGACTTCCGCCGTCAGCACGATGCTGCATTGCCGGAAAAAGCCAAGGCCGCCCTGAGCTTCAACCTCGGCCCGCTGGCCCTGCAATACATTCTGGAGAACGGCGGCAGCGGCTATTTCCGCACCCGTGTCGTTCGCACCTACCTGGAAAGCGGCGCCCTGGAAGTCGTGACCAAGGCTCCGGAATTCGGTTATCCAACCTACCTCGTCTATTCCCGCGACCGTGATTCGGCGACCCTGCAACAGGCGTTCGATCTGCTGCGCGAAGTGATCAAGGCCGATGACGACTGGTCCCAGCGCTGGAACCCGTTGAGCTGACGACCGCTATGCACCGGAGCATGGCAGTTGTGACCTCAAGGTAGACCCTGCACAAACGGCGGGATCGGCTAATCTGCCGGGATAACGACAATATCCGCAGGTGACCGCAGTGAGGCAGACCACCGAGGCATTTCGCAGCCGCTATCGCGCGGCGATTCATCCGCTGTACAACCCATGGCTGCACGGTGCGTTCGTGCTGCTGTTCGGCGTACTGGCCGTCGGCGCGTTCTGGAGCAGCGTGCAGCAGGTGCGTCCGCTGGAATGGCTGGCGGTGCCGCTGACCTTGCTGTTCTTCAATTTCGGTGTGTACGTGGTGCACCGCCACCTCGGGCATCACAAAAAAGCCTTCGCCAAAATGTTCTACGCCCGCCATGCCGGCGACCATCACAGCTTCTTCACCCCCGGCCACATGACCTGGGACAGTGCCCGCGACTGGCGGGTGATCCTGTTTCCGGCGTGGCTGATCGTGGTGCACACGCTGGTGATCACCCTGCCCCTGTGGTGGCTGTTCGCACAGGTCAACGCCAACGTCGCCGGGCTGTTCGGTGGCTGCATGGTGCTGGGCTACCTCACCTATGAAGTGTTTCACGCCTGCGAGCACTTGCCGGAAAAGCATCCGCTGAGCCGTCTGCCGTGGATTCGCCAGATGCGCCGTCTGCACGAATTGCATCACCGTCGTGAACGCATGCAGGAGCGCAATTTCAACATCGTCCTGCCGTTGATGGATTACCTGTTCGGCACCCTCTACTGGGAGCCGGAACCCGTCCCCCTCACCGATTCGAGAACGCCCATGACCCGCATGCAGCATCCGATCGACATCGCCGGCGAGCCGATTGCCGTCCTCGCCTACGCCGCCACGGTCAGCCGCTGGCCGGAGTGGCACCCTTCCTCACTGAAAATCGACGGCCCTGCCGGCCCGTTGCATGCCGGCGCGCGTTTTGAGGAAGACATTCATGCCGGTGGCCGCGAAGGCCATTTGAGCTGGGAAGTCACTGAATACCTGCCGGGCAGGCGCTGGTGTGCCCGGGCTCAGGGCGATCATGGGCTGTCATTGCATCTGACCTACGAATGTTCGGCCGCAGGCGAAGGCACGGCCTTCGTACGTACTCTGGATTACCGCTTCGAAAGTCTGGGTATGCGCATCGCCAATCAGCTGTTGCTCAAACGGCGCATCGAACGTGAATCGGCGGCCTCGATGCTGGCCCTGCGCGACAGGGCGACCCGGCATCTGGCACTCGCGGGGGCTCACGTGTGAAGCTGCGCCATCTGATCCTGCTGCTGGTGATTTTGATTCTGGCCTTCCTGTTGCTGATGCCGACCAAAGTCGAGCCCGTGGCGTGGAAGCCGCAAACAGCGCCGTCGCTGACCGAAGGGGTCTACGCGGACAATCAACGCCTCAAAAGCGCGAAGCAGGTCGGTCCGGGCAATATCGAAGGCCCTGAAGCGCTACTGCTGGAAGAGGACTTTCTGATCACCGGCCTGCACGACGGGCGCCTGCTGCGCACCAGCCTCGACGGCCAGCAGCGTCAGGTACTTGCCGATACTGGCGGGCGTCCGCTGGGCCTGGCACGGCATCCCAATGGTTTGCTGGTGATTGCCGACGGGGTCAAGGGCTTGCTGTCCCTGGATGCCCAAGGACGGCTGACCGCGCTGACCACTGAAGCCAATGGCCTGAAGTTCGGTTTCACCGACGATGTGGCCATCGACAAGTCCGGGCATTACGCCTATTTCAGCGATGCCAGCAGTCGTTGGGGTTACGGTCATGACGGCGAGGCGATCATCGAGCATGGCGGTGACGGGCGTCTGCTGCGCTATGACTTCCAGACCGGCAAGACCAGCGTCCTGCTCGACAAGCTGGAGTTCGCCAATGGCGTGACCCTCGGCCCGGAAGACGCCTATGTGCTGGTCAATGAAACCGGCGCCTATCGCATCAGCCGCTACTGGCTGACCGGGCCAAAGGCCGGCACCCATGACCTGTTCATCGACAACCTGCCGGGGCTGCCGGACAACCTCGCCTTCAATGGCCGGGACCGTTTCTGGGTGGCGCTGTACACGCCGCGCAATCCCCTGCTCGATGGCACCGCCGGGCATCCGTTCGTGCGCAAGATGATCGTCCGGGCGATGACCGTCGTGCCCAAACCGGTGGAGAAACGCGGGTTTGTGCTGGGGCTGGATCTGGACGGCAAGGTCATCGCGAATTTACAGGATGCGAGCGACGGCAATTACTCGCCGATCACCACGGCGCGCGAATATGGCGACTGGTTGTATTTCGGCTCGCTGAAAGCCACGCACATGGCGCGGATGCCGTTGGAGGCGGCCTTGAAGTGAGGCCGGGGTTCTGTATTGAATCGAATGGCCCTATCGCCAGCAGGCTGGCTCCCACGGTGGATTGCATTCCAGATGTGGGAGCCAGCCTGCTGGCGATGGCGGACGGTCAGTTGCTGGACCGATCGAACTTGTCCGGATCTTCATCCTCCGGCACCTCGTCGTCCTTCCGCTTTTCTTCCGGATGGCGGACGGTATGTGCTGGACTGTTGGGCTCGGGATGGGTGGGAACCGGGTCGAATGCGCCCTGCTCTTCACTAGGAAATTTGGGATCTTTCATAAGGCACCTCGCAAAGAGTCGCTAAGTGAAGACTCTGTACATTCGAGGTGCCGGTCGTGGCTGTCGTTCCAGTCGTGCCAGCCCCGAAAGTCGATGGCGCGACTGACGGTCAGGTTCGAGCCTGCAATTGCTCGACGATCTTGTCTTTGACCTGCAAGCGTTTTTCTTTGAGTTTCTTCAGTGCGTCATCACTGGGCGCATCCGAGGCTGCCGTCTCGGCCTTGACGACCTCGGCGTCCGCCTGGGAGTACTTGTTGATCAGTGCGTCCAGATGTGGATCCTCGGTGCGTCGTTGCTGGATCTCTTCCTTCGTAAGCTTCAAGTCCTGATACAGGTCATGGGTCACCGGCATGGAACACCTCCGTCAATTGATCGGCAGCCGACGCGATCGATTGCGTCAGCCATTACCAGAATGGCCTTGGTTGTACCCTTCTGTCGACCACCTGTCAGACCAGCGGTGGCCGTTCGTCGCCCTGAGGCAAATACGATAAAACCTTACGCCGCAGGCTTCCCTCCATTGAGTAACACCCCCAAAACATCTGCGTGGAGAAACACCAATGGACGGATTGAATCTGCGTCATCTCGCCCTGGCGATCGCCTTGAGCACCGGTATGGGCAGCGCCTTCGCCGCGACCTCCAACAGTTTTGTCGATAACGCGGCGGCCGGCGGCATCGCCGAAATCGAAACCAGCCGCCTCGCTTTGGAAAAGAGCCAGTCGGCGGACATCAAGGATTTCGCCAACATGATGATCACCGACCACGGCAAGGCCAACGATGAATTGGCGGCCATTGCCCAGGCCCACGACATCAAGGTCCCGGACTCCACCACCCTGGTCAAACAGGCCAAGGAAAAAATCCTCGACATGCGCGACGAGTCCTTCGACGCCGCCTACGCCAACAACCAGGTCAAGGCCCACGAAGAAGCCATCGAGCTGTTCAAGAAAGAAGCCAACACCGTGACCGACGACCAGGTCAAAGGCGCCACCGAACTCAAGGGCTTCGCCCAGAAAATGCTGCCCGGCCTGGAAAAGCACCTGGCAGCCGCCAAGGAGCTGCAGGCCAAACACCCTTCCAAATAATCGCAAAGCAAGCCAAGAGGCCGCCTCCACTGGACGCGGCCTCTTTTTATCGGGCATTCAAAAGTGCGAAAGATCGGCGTCACCGGCCACGCCAACTAGAGTTAACGGGGCATTCCTTGCGCCGGATCAAAAATATCCTCACGGGAACGAACAACTATTTCGAACGGCCAGGGTCATTCACTTCGCGCCGGTCATTTTCCGAAGAACCGGCCCCCAATTCGCAATGGAGCACGACGCACATGGCAGCACTGCAGAACAGCACACTCGATACGATGAAAAACAAACAGACACAACTGCTGGGCGAATGGATCAACGGACTGCAGGCCAGCGGCGCCACCCGCAATCTCAAGGAACACGACATACAGCAACAGACCAGCGAATTCCTGCAACTGGTGGTCACGGGGCTGGAAAACGACAGCGGCACCAACATTGCAGCCCCCGGCTGGGAGACCACCCGCCAGTTCCTTGAAAAGCTCTCCCACAGCCGCGCGCTGCTCGGTCAGGACTCGCAACAGACCGCCAGTTTCATTTTCTCGCTCAAAGGACCGCTGTTTGCCTTGCTGCAAAACCATTACCAGGATCAACCGGCCCTGCTCGCCGAACAGCTCTGGGAAATCTCCGAACTGCTCGACGCTTTCGGCCTGCACACCATCCGCACCTTCCAGAAATCCCGTGAAGCGGTGATCAAGCGTCAGCAGGAAGAATTGCTGGAGCTGTCCACGCCGGTGGTCAAGCTGTGGGACGGCGTACTGGCGCTGCCGATGATCGGCACCCTCGATTCGCAACGCACTCAGGTGGTGATGGAGTCGCTGCTGCAACGCATCGTCGACACCGGTTCAGAAATCGCCATCATCGACATTACCGGCGTGCCGACCGTCGATACTCTGGTCGCCCAGCACCTGCTCAAGACCGTCACCGCGATCCGCCTGATGGGCGCCGATTGCATCATCAGCGGCGTGCGTCCGCAGATTGCCCAGACCATCGTGCACCTGGGCCTCGACCTGCAAGGCGTGGTGACCAAGGCCAATCTGGCCGACGCCTTGAAACTGGCCCTGACCCGCCTGGGTATCACTCTCGCCAAGACGGTTTAAGCGATGGAACGTATCCCGATTCTCCAGATGGGCGACTTTCTGCTGGTGACCATCCAGGTCGACATGCATGACCAGCTCGCCCTCACCCTGCAGGACGATCTGTCCGAGCGCATCAGCAAGACCTCGGCGCGTGGAGTATTGATCGACATCTCGGCGCTGGACATGGTCGATTCGTTCATCGGTCGGATGATCGGCACCATCTCCGGCCTGTCGAAAATCATGGATGCCGAAACCATGCTGGTGGGCATGCAGCCGGCGGTGGCGATCACCCTGGTCGAGCTCGGCCTGAACCTGCCCGGTGTCAGCACCGCGCTGAATGTCGAGCGCGGCATGAAACTGCTGCAGGAACGAGTACGCCAGCAATGACGGTGCGTAGCAGCGGTACGCAACCGATCAACATCGAGCAGGACGTGGTGCTCGCCCGGCAACTGGCGCGCAAACTGGCCACCGAGTGCGGCATGCGCCTGATCGACCTGACCAAACTGGTGACCGCCGTCAGCGAACTGGCGCGCAACACCATGGTGTATGGCGGGGGTGGCGACATGGACTGGCAGATCCTCGACGACAACCACAAGGTCGGCCTGCGCCTGACCTTCCGCGATGAAGGCCCGGGCATTCCCGACATCAAACTGGCGATGACCGATGGCTGGACTTCCGGCAGCGGTCTGGGCCTGGGCCTGACCGGCGCCAAGCGGCTGGTGGACGAATTCGAACTGGACACCGCACCCGGCAAAGGCACTCGCATAACGATCACCCGATGGACATGAACATCAGCGGGTCGTTGACCCAGGTCTTGCTGATCGAAGACAGCAGTCAGATCGGCCATGCACGGCGCACGGCGCAGCAGCTCGCCGAGTATCACGGCTTCGATGAACGCGATGCCGGGCGGGTGGCGCTGGTGGCCACGGAACTGGCGAGCAACGTGCTCAAGCACGCCGGTGTCGGCGAGTTGCACCTGCGCGCGCTGCCCCGCGCCAACGGTTTCGGCATCGAGATGCTGGCGGTGGACCGGGCCAAGGGCTTCGATCTGGAGGCCTGCATGATGGATGGCTTTTCCACCGGCGGTACCCAGGGCATCGGGCTGGGCGCGGTGGCGCGGCAGACCGAGGTTTTCGACGTGCATGCCGATGCCCGTGGCGCGGTGCTGCTCGCACGCCTTTATCCACGCAATGACCAGACGCCGGACCTGCGCTACGGCGTCAGCCAGCACTCACTGCACAACGACCCGGCATGCGGTGATGTCTGGCATCTGGCGGTGGATCGCAACAGTATCAGCGCGCTGATCGTTGACGGTCTGGGCCATGGCGAGGACGCCGAACGCGCGGCCCGTGCCGGAGAGAAAGCCTTCGCCCTGGATCCCTTCGCGACCCCGACAATGCTGATGGAAGACCTGCACCGGGAAATGATCGGCAGCCGCGGCGGTGCAGTGGCGTTTGCGCAGTTCCATGGCGAGCGCGACAGCCTGAGCTTCGCCGGTATCGGCAACATCGGCGCCAGCCTCGTCAGCGCCGACAAATCCCGTGGACTGGCCTCGCACCCGGGAATCGTCGGCGGCCAATACCGGAAAGCCCGGCCCTTTGACTATGCTCACGTGAATGGACATCTATTGATCATGTACAGCGACGGCTTGCAGTCCCGTTGGAACCTTCAAGACTATCCCGGCCTGGTGCATCGCCATCCCGCCGTGATAGCCACCGTCCTGCACCGCGACTTCTGTCGCGGCCGCGACGATGTAACGGTGCTGGTCGTTGCCCTGGAGGCCGCCCATGGCTGAGTCCACGACATTGAGCAGCGCAGAACAGAGCGCATTGATCGCCCAGTTGCAGAGCGAAACCGCGGCACTGCGCGAAGAGCTCGATGAAACCAATCAGGGCGTGCTGGCCCTGTACGCCGAGCTGGACACCCAAGCCGAACAACTGCGCCAGGCCTCGGACCTGAAAAGCCGCTTCCTGTCGTACATGAGTCACGAATTCCGCACGCCGCTGGGCTCGATCCTGAGCATCAACAGCCTGCTGGCCGACGAACTCGACGGCCCGCTCAGCCCCGAGCAACACAAGCAGGTGGCGTTCGTCAGCAGCGCCGCCCGTGAACTCAGCGACATGGTCGACGACCTGCTGGATCTGGCGAAGATCGAAGCCGGGCGCATCACCATTTCCCCGGCGTGGTTCGACATGTTCGACCTGTTCGCGGCATTGCGCGGGATGTTCCGGCCGATTGTCGACGCCACGGCAGTGGACCTGATTTTCGAAGAACCGGTGGGCCTGCCACGCCTGTACACCGACGACAAGAAGCTCGCGCAGATCCTGCGCAATTTCATTTCCAACTCGCTGAAGTTCACCACTCGCGGCGAGGTCCGGGTCTCGGCACGGCTTGAAGGCCAGGACAAGGTGCGTTTCGCCGTCAGTGACACCGGCATCGGCATCGCCGCCGAGTTGCACGGCACCCTGTTCGAAGACTTCTCCCAAGTCGATTCGCCGCTGCAAAAACGCCTGCGCGGCACGGGGCTCGGATTATCCCTGTGCAAGCGCTTTGCAGAGCTGCTGGGCGGCGAAGTCGGCGTGGAAAGTGTACCGGGAGTCGGCTCGACCTTTTTTGTGATCATCCCGTTGGCGATCGCTCTGGAGAACGTCGATGAAACATGACATCCGCCTGTTGATCGTCGACGACAACGTCGCCACCCGCTACGCCCTGCGCCGGCGCCTGGAGGGCCACGGCTACGAAGTGCTGGAGGCCGGTACCGGCGGCGAAGGTCTGGCGCTGATTGCCAGCGAAGAGTTGGATGCGCTGATTCTCGACGTCAACCTGCCGGACATGAGCGGCTTCGATATTGTCCGCGAACTGCGCGCCGATCCCGGCACCGCCCTGCTCCCGGTGATCCATGTGTCGGCGGCGTCGATCCAGACCGGCGACATCATCACCGGCCTCGACGCCGGGGCCGACGCCTATCTGATTCACCCGGTCGATCCCGATGTTTTGCTCGCGACCCTGCGCACCCTGCTGCGGGTGCGCGACACGGAAAATGCCTTGCGCGAAAGCGAGGCGCGCTTCCGGGAAATCTTCGTCAATGTCTCGGCGCCGATTGCGGTCATCGATGCAACCCTGAAAGTCCACGAGTGCAACCACGCCTTTGCCCAACTGATCCAGGACAACCGCGACGCGCAGATCCTCGACGAGTGCTTCGCCGAAGATCAGGGCGCAATCCTCAAGGAATTGCGTCTGCGACTGGTGGACGGCGAACGCTGGAAAGGCACGCTGAACATGCGCGTGCAGGGCGAAATCCGCGAAACCCAGTGGCAGATTTCCCCGTACCGCACACCGGAACTGAGCCTGGTGTTCGTCGAAGACGTCACCGAACACCGTCACCGCGAACGCTCGCACCTGGCGCGACTGGACGACACCACTACGCAACTGGCCAAGGAAGTCGCTGACCGGGTACGCGCCGAAGCGCAATTGCTGCAAGTACAGAAAATGGACGCGCTGGGCAAGCTCACCGGCGGCATCGCCCATGACTTCAACAACCTGCTGACCGGGATCATCACCAGCCTGGAACTGATCCAGAAACGTGTCGCCGATGCTCGTCTCGACAAGGTGCAGTTCTACGCCGACGCTGCACTGAATTCGGCGATGAGCGCCGCATCGCTGACCCATCGCCTGTTGGCCTTCGCCCGGCAACAGCCGCTGGACACCCGGCCGGTGGACATTAACGATCACGTGCGTTCGCTCGAAGAATTGCTGGTGCGCACCATTGGCGAACGCATCGCCCTCAAGCTTGAGCTGACCACCAAACCGGCCATTGCTTTGGTCGATCCGATTCAACTGGAAAGCGCCGTGCTCAACCTGGTCATCAATGCCCGGGATGCCTTGCCTCAGGGCGGCAATATCTGGGTCAGCACCTATGCGGCGTACTCCCACGGCGACCCGAATCTGACCGATGGCTCTTACGTAGCGCTGTCGGTACGCGACGACGGCATCGGCATCGAACACAGCCTGATCGACAAGGTGTTCGACCCGTTTTTCACCACTAAGCCCCTTGGCCAGGGCACCGGCCTGGGGTTGTCGACGATTTACGGTTTCGCCCGTCAGTCCGGCGGCGATGCGCACATCCGCAGCGTTGCCCGGCGCGGTACCGAGGTGACCATCATGCTGCCGGCCACCAGCGACCCGACGGCCGTCGATCTGGTGCCGCCAGCGGTCGATCCGCAAGGCTCCGGCGAGCATGTGCTGATTGTCGAGGACATGCCGTCGGTGCGGCTGTTCGTCACTGAAGTGCTGGAGGATGCCGGTTACCGCTGCACCCAGGCCGGCGATATCGAAACGGCGCTGGAGCGCCTGCAGAACGATCCGTCGATCAACCTGCTGCTGACCGACGTCGGCCTGCCGCGCATGAGCGGCCGCGAACTGGCGGACGTCGCCCGGGGCTGGCGCGAGGGGTTGCCGATCCTGTTCATGACCGGCTACGCGGAAACCGCGATCAACCGTCAGGTGTTTCTCGGCGCGGGCATGGACATGCTGGTCAAACCGTTCCAGATCAGCGAACTGCTGGACAAGGTGCGCCGCACGCTGGACGGCGCCTGATACACCGCTATCGCCAGCAGGCTGGCTCCCACATGAAGCACCAGAAACCTGTGGGAGCCAGCCTGCTGGCGATGACAATATTCGAGGCGCTACGCCTAGCGGCTGAGAGCACGGGCAAGAAACGGCGCGGTTCGGCTCTTCTTGCTCGATGCCACTTTCTGCGGCGTGCCGGCCACGACAATTTTGCCACCCTGATCCCCTGCCCCCGGGCCGATATCGATCACCCAGTCGCTCTGCGCCACCACGCGCATTTCGTGCTCGACCACGATCACCGTGTGCCCTGCGCTCACCAGATTGTCCAGTTGCTCCAGCAAGCGGTCGACGTCTCGCGGGTGCAACCCGGTCGTGGGCTCGTCCAGCACATACAACGTCGCACCCCGGGCATTGCGTTGCAGTTCGGTGGCCAGTTTGATCCGCTGCGCTTCGCCTCCGGACAGCTCGGTCGCCGGTTGTCCGAGGCGCAGATAACCGAGGCCGATATCGCGCAGCACTTCCAGTGAGCGGCGGATCGCCGGTTGTTCGGCAAACACCGTCACCGCCTCGTCCACGGTCAATTGCAGCACCTGAGCAATGCTCAACCCCTGCCGCTGAATCGCAAGCGTCTCGGGGTTGTAACGTGCGCCATGGCAGGTCGGGCACGGCGCATACACGCTGGGCATAAACAGCAATTCGACACTGACAAAGCCCTCACCCTCGCAAGTCGGGCAACGGCCCTTGGCGACGTTGAAGGAAAACTGCCCGGCGTCGTAGCCCGCCTCTTGCGCCTGAGGGGTGGCGGCGAACAGCTTGCGCACGTTGTCGAACAGCCCGGTGTAGGTTGCCAGATTGGAACGCGGCGTGCGGCCGATGGGTTTCTGATCGACCTGCACCAGTCGCTTGATCGACTCAAGCCCGGCGCTGATTTGGCCGCTACTGGCTTGCGGCGTGTCATCTTCCAGATTGAGTTCTTCCGGCTCGGCGTCACTGCTGCGACCGAGCTGCGCCCCGACCAGCTCCAGCAGCGCCTGACTGACCAGACTCGACTTGCCCGAACCCGAGACCCCGGTCACCGAGGTAAAGCAGCCCAGCGGAAACTCGACGCTGAGGTTGTTCAGGTTGTTGCGGGTGACGCCGTCGAGCTTCAGCCAGCCCGACGGTTTGCGCGCAGCGCGGGTCGGCCGTTGCTGTTCGGCGAACAGATAGGCGCGGGTCTGGGATTGCTCGATGGCTGAAAGCCCGGCAGGCGGACCGCTGTAGAGAATCTGCCCGCCCTTCTCACCTGCCGCCGGGCCGACATCGATCAACCAGTCAGCGCGGCGCATGGTGTCCAGATCGTGCTCGACCACAAACACACTGTTGCCGTCAGCCTTGAGCCGCTGCAAGGCATCGAACAACGCCTCGCCGTCAGCCGGATGCAGGCCGGCGGAGGGTTCGTCGAGGACGTAGATCACACCAAACAATTGCGAGCCCAGTTGCGTGGCCAGCCGCAGGCGCTGCAACTCCCCGGACGAGAGAGTCGGCGTACTGCGTTCCAGCGCCAGATAACCGAGACCGAGATCGGTCAGGGTGCTGACTCGCTCCAGCAAGTCCTCGGCAATACGCTGCGCGGCTAGGCGTTTTTCCAGCGACAGGTTCGGCGTGTGGCGCACGTCCGGTGCGTTGGCGTGACCGCTGGCGCCATGGGCCACGCGCTGCTGTCGGGCTTCGCGGGTCTGGTTGTGGGTCAGGGTTTCGCCGGTTTCATCGGCGTGTTCCAGCCAGCTCGCGTCCGCCACCGGTTTCAAGACTTCGGCGACTTGCAGAAGCGGCATCCGCGACAACTCGCCGATGTCATGCCCGGCAAACGTCACCGACAGCGCCTCGCGCTTGAGGCGCTTGCCATCGCACAACGGACACAGGCTGCCGAGCATGAACTGCGAAACGCGCTTCTTCATCAGCGCACTTTGCGAATGGGTAAAGGTATGCAGGATGTAGCGCCGGGCGCCGGTGAACGTGCCTTGATAGCTCGGTTCCATCTTGCGTTCGAGGGCGACGCGGGTTTCCTCCGGCGTCAATCCGGCGTACACCGGAACCGTCGGCGTTTCCTCGGTGAAGAGGATCCAGTCGCGCTGCTTTTTCGGCAGCTTGCGCCAGGGAATATCGACGTCGATGCCCATGGTCACCAGGATGTCGCGCAGGTTCTGCCCCTGCCAGGCCAGCGGCCAGGACGCCACGGCGCGCTGGCGGATGGTCAGCTCGGGATCGGGCACCATCAAGGCTTCGGTCACTTCATAGACCCGGCCGAGCCCGTGACAATCGGGGCAGGCACCTTGTGGCGTATTCGGCGAAAAATCCTCGGCGTACAGCATCGGCTGGCCCGCCGGATAATTCCCGGCGCGGGAATACAGCATGCGGATCAGGCTCGACAGCGTGGTCACGCTGCCCACCGACGAGCGCGTACTTGGTGTGCCGCGTTGCTGTTGCAGCGCCACTGCCGGTGGCAGACCGTCGATGGAGTCGACGTCCGGCACGCCGACCTGATCGATCAGCCGCCGCGCGTAGGGCGCTACCGATTCAAAATAGCGGCGCTGCGCTTCGGCATACACGGTGGAGAACGCCAGCGACGACTTGCCCGACCCGGACACGCCGGTGAACACCACCAGCGCATCCCGGGGAATATCGACGTCAACGTTCTTCAGGTTGTGTTCACGGGCGCCGCGCACGCGAACCATGCCGGCGGCGGAATTGGAGCTGCGCTTGGAGGTCATTGGCCAGCCTTGGTCAGGGGATTCGAAGCTCAGGCACTGAGCACTGAACGGATCATCTGCAACAACGCCTCGGGCCCGTAGGGCTTGCCGAGCAAATGAGTGTCGGGGCTGAGCTGGTGATTGCGCGAGATGATGTCGCGGGTGTGGCCTGAGGTGAACAGCACCGCCACCGGCGGCATTTGCACCTTGGCCCACGCAGCGAGATCGGAGCTTTTGATCAGCCCGGGCATGACCACGTCGGTGAAGATCAGGTCGACCCGGGCGCCCTCAAGCAGCATCTGCATGGCCGCGTCGCCATTCCCAGCGATCAGCACGCGGTAGCCTTCTTCGCGCAACAGCTCCACCGCCGAAGTGCGCACCGCTTCGTTGTCCTCGACCACCAGAATGGTTTCATTGCCACCGGCCTGCTGACGGCGCACGCCAGGCGTCTCATCGATCAGCGGCCGCAGACTGCGCGGGAAATACAGCTGCACCCGCGTGCCCTCGCCGATCTGGCTGTCGATCTCGACATGCCCGCCGCTCTGTTTGACGAAGCCGAACACCATGCTCAAGCCCAGGCCGGTGCCCTGGCCATCGGCCTTGGTGGTGAAGAACGGCTCGAACACCTGCTCCAGCATATGCGGCGCAATGCCGACGCCGCTGTCACTGACCGAAACCCGCACGAAATCCCCCGGTACGATGCCCTTGCCGGCGCAGAACGCCCGGTCCAGCGACGTGTTGGCGGCGCCGAGGACGATGGTGCCCTCACCCTTCATGGCATCCCGGGCATTGATCGCCAGATTGAGAATGGCGTTTTCCAGTTGATTGCGATCGACGTTGATGTGCCACGGTTCTTCGGGCAGTAGCACATCGATCTGAATGGTTTCCCCCAGTGCCCGTTGCAGCAATTCGCCGACGCCTTCGAAGATTTGCCGTGGATCGCACACCGCCGGCGACAGCGGCTGACGCCGGGCGAACGCCAGCAGTTGCGAGGACAGCTTGGCACCGCGCTCCACCGCCGCCAGCGAGGCGCTGACCCGGCGTTGCACGTTGGCGTTGTTCGGCTCGTGCCGCGCCAGCAGGTGCAGGTTGCCGGCGATCACTTGCAGCAGATTGTTGAAGTCGTGAGCCACGCCGCCGGTGAGGCCGCCAATGGCTTCGAGTTTCTGCGACTGGCGCAATTGCTCTTCGGCGTTGAGGCGCGCTTCCACTTCATCAGCCACGCGCTGCTCAAGGTTGCGGGTGAATTTGAGCAGGGACTCTTCAGCGGTCTTGCGTTCATGGATGTCGATCAGTACGCCAGGGAAACGGTACGGCTGGCCTCGTTCATCGAACTCGCAACAGCCGCTGGCCAGCACCCACAGATGGCTGCCGTCGGCGCGGATCACCCGGTACTCGGCGTTGTAGGGTTCGCCGGTGCGCACCGAATTTTCGACGCACTCCTGCACCCAGGGGCGGTCATCGGAATGAATGTGTGCTTCGGCAATGTGCTGCGGCAGGTTGGTCAGGTCCTGATCCGGGGGGAAGGAAAAGGTCCGGGCGAAGCGCTCGTCCGCCGACAGCACGTTGTTTCTCACGTCCCAGACAAAGGAACCGAGCAATGCCCCGGCATTCAACGCCAGGCGTACTCGCTCGTTGTCGGCACGATAGGCGTCTTCGGCGGCCTGGCGCAGGCGTTCGGACAGCACCAGTTCGGTGGTTTCCACCACCATTGCCATCACGCCTGCCGGAACCCCGGCATCGTTGGCTACCGGGCTGTAATAAAGGTCGAGCCACACGTCCTCGGGCACGCCGTCGCGCAGCAGTACCAGATCCTTGTTGCGATATTCCAGGGTGCCGCCCGCCAGACAGGTGTCGACCACATGCCGGTTGAAATCGGCGACTTCCGGCCAGCCCAGCTCCACCGGTACACCGAGCAGGTATGGATGACGCCCGCCGGCAAAGCGCGAATAGGCATCGTTGTAGATCATGTAGCCGGCGTGGCCCCAGAGCATGACCATCGGCAACGGCGAGGCGAGCATCAGTTGTACCGTGTTGCACAGGCTGGCCGGCCAGGTTTCGAGGGGGCCCAGGTCCGTGCCGCTCCAGTCGAACGCACGGATTCGCCCGGCCATCTCGCCTTGCCAGCCGTCACACCCATGGCTATCGGATAAAAACTGCATTGGCTGCTTCAACGCCTTGTGGTTGATCCGGTTCAATCGCTGCGCGGTCAAGCGTCGCGCCCGTCTGTTTCGAGCGCACCGGGCAACGATGGTTTCATTAGAGGTATAGCCGATTTCACCCTTACCCGACGCTCAGACTTCGATCAGGTGTTTGAGCGGGTGGTAGCCGGTCTTGAGCTTCGCTGCGACGTCGAGAATCGCCTTCTGGATGCCATCCAGATGCATGCAGGTCAGCTCGATCGCCGCGCTCTGGTTACCGGCCTCGATGTACTCGATCAGCCGCAGGTGCTCGTCGTCGCGGCAGGCTTCGTGGCTGTCGTCATCCAGTGCGGCAGCGTACAGCGAAGCGCGGGAAATCAGCTTCTGGAACCAGTCGAGCAGCACCGGATTGTTCAGGCTGCGGGCCAGTTTGAGGTGGAACTCGCCGAGCAGGTGAATCAGTCGCTCGTGGTCGCCGGCCGCATGGGCTTCGTCTTCCAGCAGCAAATGCTCGCGCAGGTCCTGCATCGCGGCGGAGTCCTTGCGTCGGCACAGCTCGGTGACGATGCCGATCTCGATCAGACGCCGGGTTTCGAACAGCGAACGGATTTCTTCATCGCTGGGCAGTGACACCGACGCACCTTTATTGGGCTCGGTGGTGACCAGACCGTCGGCCTCCAGCTGCTTGAGCGCGGCGCGAACCGACGTGCGGCTGACATTGAACAATTCCGCCAGCGACGCCTCACCCAGTTTCATTCCCGGACGCAGCGAACGCTTGCTGATCGCCTCGTAAACCCCTTGGTAGACGCGGTCGACCGTGGTTTCCGTTTTCTTTTCGGTCATTTGAAAGCTCCTTCGATGCTGGCAACGCGCCCCGGCGAAAGACTCAGCCAGGGAAATGGGGGTTGCACAAGCAGATTAATCCGGGTATTTCTAAATTGCATTCAGATATTGCATACAATAATTAGAGGATTGCACCATTATGGGTCAACCAATAGCAATTGAAGTGCGTAATGTCTCCAAACGGTACTCCGACGATCCCGGCCTCGCGCCAGCCCTCGACAATGTCTCGGTGAACATCGCCGACAATGAGTTCTTCACCCTGCTCGGCCCTTCGGGCTGCGGCAAAACCACCTTGCTGCGCACTATCGCCGGATTCGAACACGTCAGCGACGGCGAGATCCGACTGGCGGGCGAAACCGTGAATCACCTGCCGCCGTTCAAGCGCCGGGTCAACACGGTGTTCCAGAGTTACGCGCTGTTTCCGCACATGAGTGTCGCGCAGAATATCGCCTTCGGCCTCGAGATGCAGGGTCTTGATCGCAAGACGATCCCCGGACGGGTCGACGAGATGCTCGCGCTGGTGCAAATGGAGCACCTGGCCGGGCGCAAACCGGCGGAATTGTCCGGCGGCCAGCAGCAGCGCGTGGCTCTGGCCCGGGCTCTCGCGCCGAAACCGAAAGTGCTGTTGCTCGATGAACCGCTGTCGGCGCTGGACCTGAAGCTGCGCAAGGAAATGCAGGTCGAACTCAAGCGCGTGCAGCAGGAAGCCGGGATCACCTTCATCTTTGTCACCCACGATCAGGAAGAAGCCCTGACCCTGTCCGACCGGATTGCGGTGATGTCCGCCGGCAAGATCCTGCAGATCGGCACCCCGACCGACATCTATGAACGCCCGCAGCACCGTTTCGTCGCCCAGTTCATCGGCGACATCAATTTCCTCCCCGGCCAGCTCAAGCGCGGCGAGCACAACGAAAACATCTTCGTGCCCAACGGCATGCCGGTGGAAATCCCCTGCCCGCCCCAAGGCGTCAATGGCAGCAGCGTGCAACTGGCGTTTCGTCCCGAGCGTTCGCAACTGGTCACGGCGGATCAGCCCCATCATTTGCGCGGGGTGATCGAGGCAGTGCTGTATGTCGGCACCGCGACTCTTTACCAGTGCCGCTTGAACAACGACATCAAAGTCATGCTGCGGGAAAACAACGAAGGCCTGAGCGCGTGTCGCGCGGTCGGTGAACCCGTGGCGGTGCACCTGCCGCCCCAGGCCTGCCTGTTGATGGAGGCCTGAGATGAGCGTCAGCAGCACTTCCCCCTCCCTCAACCGTGCTCTGTTGCTCAGCCCGGTGGTGTTGACCCTGCTTGCCCTGATCGCCATCCCGCTGGGGATCATGGGCTACATCAGCCTGCTGCCGCGCAACACCTACGGCGGTGTGGACTGGCAGGCCCAATGGCAACTGCAGAGTTACGTGCAGCTGTTTTTCCAGGAAGGCTTCGACGGCGAACTGGAGCTGAACTGGGTCTACGCCCAGGCGTTGTTGCGCTCGGTGTTCCAGGCCGGTGGCACCACGCTGTTGTGCTTCCTGTTCGGCTTTCCGGTGGCGTTGTGGATGTCGAGCCTGACCCCGCGCCGACGCAATCTGATGGTGCTGCTCATCACCATTCCGTTCTGGACCAACCTGCTGATCCGCAACTACGCGTGGCTGATCATCCTGCGCGAACAGGGCTGGGTCGCCCAGAGCCTCAACGCGCTGTTCCCGAGCGCCGGCGGCATCACCCTGCTCTACAACGACTTCGCGGTCAGCGTCGGCCTGGTCTACAGCTTCCTGCCGTTCATGATCCTGCCGATCTACTCAACCCTGGAAAAACTCGACTGGCGCCTGGTAGAGGCCGCCTATGACCTGGGCGCCAACCGCTGGCACGCGCTACGCCGGATCATCCTGCCGCTGTCGATGCCCGGGGTGATTGCCGGTGCGTTGCTGGTGTTCGTGCCGAGCCTCGGCGCCTTCATCACCCCGGCGATTCTCGGCGGCGGCAAGACCCTGATGATCGGCAACCTGATCCAGCAACAATTCGGCACCGCACGCAACTGGCCGCTGGGCAGTTCACTGTCGTTCCTGCTGCTGGGGATTCTGCTGTTGTCGCTGGTGCTCTACGCCCTCTACAGCCGCAGCGCGGCGAAAACCCTGAACCGGGGAGCGAAAGCATGATCTCTCTGCACCTGAAAAAACTCCCGGCAACCCGGGAAATCAGCCTGCTGATCCTCGCCTATCTGTACGTGCCGATCCTGGTGTTGATCGTCTACAGCTTCAACGCCAACCGCTCGGCGACGGTGTGGACCGAGTTCTCGTTCGCCTGGTACGGGCGGATCCTGGCCAACCCGTCGATCCAGACGGCGGCGCTGAATTCGATCATCGTCGCGACCATCGCCACCGTTTGCGCCACGGCGATTGCGCTGCTGGCGGCGCTGGCGACTTACCGGCCGTTCTACGGGCAGAAAATGGTCGAGGGCGGAATCAACCTGCCGCTGATCCTGCCGGAGATCGTCACCGCCGTGGCCACCCTGCTGCTGTTCATGGCGCTGGGGATCAAGCTCGGGCTGATGACGGTGATCGTCGCGCACATCGGCTTCTGCATTCCGTTCGCCTACCTGCCGATCCGCGCACGGCTTAACGATCTGGACAAGAGCCTGCTGGAGGCCGCCAACGACCTGTACGCCAACCCGTGGCAGGTGTTTCGCCGCGTGACCTTGCCGCTGCTGTGGCCGGCGGTGCTGTCCGGTTCGGTACTGGCGTTCGTGGTCAGCCTCGACGATTTCATCATGACCTTCTTCGTCGCCGGCCCCGGTTCGACCACGTTGCCGGTGTACATCTTCTCGGCGATCAAGGCCGGTGTGACACCGGAGATCAACGCGATCTCGACCCTGATGCTGGTGATTTCCATCGTTCTCGTGGTGCTGGCCTTCTGGCTCGGCCAACGCGGCAAACAACAATAAACCTGGAGCGCGCTCATGAAAGTCAAAAACATGCGTCTGGCAGTATCCGGTCTGGCCCTGAGTTGTTTCACCGCGTTCGGCGCCCACGCCGCCGAGCCCAAGGAATTGTTTTTCTACAACTGGACCGATTACTACCCGGTGGATTTGCTGGCCAAGTTCGAAAAGGAGACCGGGATCAAGGTCACCATGGACGGCTACGACAGCAACGAAACCCTGCTCGCCAAATTGCAGGCCGGCGGCGCCGCGTATGACGTGATCGTGCCGTCGCAGTCGATCATGCAGACGCTGATCAAGCAGGACCTGCTGCTGGAAATCGACACCCCGACCCTGAGCAATTTCCAGTACGTCAAAGGCCCGTTCCGCGACCCGAGCTTCGATCCGGGCCGCAAATATTCGGCGCCGTACCTGTGGGGCACCACCGGGTTCTCCTATGACAGTGCCCGGGTGCCGGGCGGCAAGCTCGACGATTCGTGGAAAGAATTCTTCGAACCGCGCAAGGAGCTGCAAGGCCAGCTCGCCGCCCTCGACACCTCCAGCAGCGTGATCAACGCCGCCAGCCATTACCTGAACGTCGACGAATGCACGGAAAACCCGCAGGACGCCAAGCGCATCCTCGAGCTGCTGCAAAAGCAGAAACCGTTTTTGAAGATGTACAGCTCCGACAACACCGTCGACCGCATGGCCTCCGGCGAAGTGATCATGATGCAGAACTGGAACGGCTCGACGGCCCGCGCCACCTTGCAGAAGAACACCATCAAGTACGTTTACCCGAAAGAAGGCGTGGCGATGTTCCAGGACAACTTCGCCGTACCGAAAAGTGCGCCGCATCCGGGCAACGCGAAGATCTTCATCGACTGGATGATGAAACCGGAGAACGCCGCTGCCGTGTCCAACGCGATTGCCTATGCCAACGGCATTCAGAGCGATCAGTTGCTGGATGCGAAATGGAAGGTCATGGACGCCATCAACATGCCCGAGGAATACGCCTCGCGGCTGCGGCCGGAGAAGGAATGCAGCAACAAGGCGCGGGAGCTGCAGGATCGGATTTGGTCGAAGCTTAAGGGTTGATCACCTGACTCAAGACCGCGTCGCGGCCATCGCTGGCTTGCCAGCGATGAGGCCCGCCCAGACAACATAGAAACAGAGGTATGAAATGTCCCACCCCCGCTGGCTCAGAAACATCCGCCCCTACGGCGCCTCCGCCGAAGACCTGCTGATCGAAAACGGCAAGTTCACCCAACGCCGGCCGGCCTCCAATGCTCCATTGGCCGCCACCGACATCGACGGCCAGAACCAGCTGTTCACCGCCCCGCTGGTGGAAAGCCACGTCCACCTCGACAAAACCCTGTACGGCCAACCCTGGCGTCCGAACAGCGCCGGTCCGACGCTCAAGGACTACATCAGCAACGAGCGCCGCGTGTTGCGCGAGGTGAAAGCGCCGATTGCCGAACGCGCCGGCGCCCTGCTGGAAAACTGCATCGCCCGGGGTTCGCTGACCATGCGTTGCCACGTCGACATCGATCCGGAATTCGGCCTGCGTCACGTCGAGGCCATGCAGCAACTGCGCGAGCGCTACAACGACCTGATCGACCTGCAACTGGTGGTGTTCCCGCAAACCGGCCTGATCAGCCGCCCCGGCACTGCCGAACTGATGTGCGAAGCCATGGCCCTGGGCGTGGAAAACGTCGGCGGGCTTGACCCTTGCGGCATCGACAACGACCCGATCGCCCAACTGGACTTCGTCTTCAAACTGGCCCGCGAATTTCAGCGCGGCGTCGATATTCACCTGCACGACAAAGGCGAACTGGGCCTGTGGCAGATTGCGCGGATCGCCGATTACACCGAGCGTTTCAACCTGCAGAACCGGGTGATGATCAGCCACGCCTATTGCCTCGGCATGCTGCCGTGGAGCCAGGTCAGACCCGTCGCCGAACGCCTTGCTGCACTGGGCATTTCGCTGATGAGTTCGGCGCCGGCCGACTGCGCAGTGCCACCGTTTCTGTCGCTGCGCGAGACCGGGGTCAACGTGTGCCTCGGCTCTGACGGTATTCGCGATGCGTGGTCGCCGATGGGTAATGGCGACATGCTCGAACGGGCGATGTTGCTGGCGTTCCGTTTCGATCTGGGCAAGGACGATGAACTGGCGGCGGCGTTCGAAGCGGCGACGGTCAATGGTGCCCGCGCGTTGGGGGTCGAAGGTTACGGCTTCGACATTGGCAAGCCTGCGGACTTTCTGTTGATGCCCGTCGAAACCCTCGGCGAAGCCGTGGTCGCGCGCCCTGTGCGTCAGGTCTATCGCGGCGGCGAACTGATCGCCAGCGGCGGTCGCTTGCTGGGCACCCGTCTGTGAAACGGATCGGCCTGAAGGCCGGTTGCGTAGTCGGCTTCGACTGCACGCAACATGTGCTGTGGCGCGACGGAGAAGTGGTGTTTGCCGGCTCGCGGATCGAGTTTGTCGGGCGCGGTTACCAAGGGCCGGTGGATCAGTGGATCGACTACGGCAATGCGCTGATCGGCCCCGGCTTCATCGACCTCGACGCCCTCGGCGATCTCGATTCCACGGTACTGACCCTGGACACCGGCGATGAACGCGCCATGGGCCGGATGTGGTCGGCGGAGTATCTGGCGGCCGGCCCGCGTGAGTCGTTCAGCCCCGAAGAAGAGGTTTTCAAATACCGCTACGCCTTCACCCAGTTGATCCGCAACGGCATCACCACGGCGATGCCGATCACTTCGATGTACTACCGCGAATGGGCGGAGACCTACGACGAATTTGCGGCCGTCGCCGACGTGGCGGGTGAACTGGGGCTGCGCACCTATCTCGGCCCCTGCTACATGAGCGGCATGAGTTACTGGCGCGCCGACGGCACCCTCGCCCATCACTGGGATGAGGCTCGGGGCCTGGCCGGGCTCGACGCGGCCGAACGATTCTTCAAGGATTTCGATGGCGCACACGCGGGGCTGATTCGCGGTGCACTGCTGCCGGATCGCATCCAGACCTGCACCCCGGCGCTGCTGCAACGTACATCCGCCTTGAGCCGCGAACTGAATGCACCGATGCGTCTGCATTGCTGTCAGGCGCCCGGTGAAGTGGCGATGGTCGAGCAATTGCGTGGCACCTCGCCGTTGGGCTGGTTGCAGCGACTGGATTTGCTTACACCGCGCAGCCTGTTGCCCCACGGCATCTACACCTCAGGCGATGACGATCTGCAGCGGGTCATTGATGGCGGCGCCAGTCTGGTGCACTGCCCGCTGGTGTTCGCCCGCGACGGCGAGGCACTGAATTCATTCGGCCGCTATCGGGCCAAAGGCATCAACTTCGCTCTTGGCACCGACACCTGGCCGGCGGACTTGCTGGAAAACATGCGCCACGGTCTGAACATCGCACGCTTGATGGAGGGCGGCTCGGCGCTGACCAGCAGCCTCGATCTGTACAACGCCGCGACCCTCGGCGGCGCCAAAGCCTTGGGCCGTGACGATCTCGGTCGCCTGGCCCCCGGTGCCAAGGCCGACATCACCGTGTTCAGCCTGCGTGGCCTGCATCTGGGCCCGTTGTTCGACCCACTGAAAAACCTGCTGCTGGCCGGGCGCGGCGACGACTGCATCGCCAGTTACATCGACGGTCGCTGCGTGATGCACGACGGTCAGGTCAACGGTGTCGACTACCCGGCCCTGCAACGCCAGGCCCAACGCCAATACGAAAAACTGATGCGCAGCCACAGCGACCGGGCTTTTGGCCGACCGGACTGGAAAACCCTGTTCCGGCCAGCCATTCCGTTCGCCGATGACTACAGCGCCGAAGCGCCGTTGAGCGCCATCGATCCACTTCTTTAGAGATATCTGCCATGCACAGCTTCGATTTCAGCCAACTGAGCCCACGGGAAAAATACAAGATTCTGATCGGCAGCGTGGTGCCACGCCCGATTGCACTGGTCACCACCATCGACGGCGAAGGCCGGGTCAACGCGGCGCCGTTCAGCTTCTTCAACGCGCTGTCGGCGGACCCGCCCATTCTTGCGCTCGGCGTGGAGAACTACGGCGACCAGAGCCCCAAGGACACCACGCGCAATATCCAGATGAACCAGGAATTCACCGTCAACATCGTCAACGATGCACTGGTGGAAGCCATGAACGTTTGCGCGGTGCCATTCGCACCGGGATTCGATGAGTTGACCGCTGCGGGCCTGACGGCGATCCCCGGCACCTCGGTCATATGCCCGCGTATCGGCGAAGCACCGGTGGCGCTGGAGTGTCGGCGGATGATGGCGCTGAACATCGGTCAGTCGCGGGAGATCATTTTTGGCGAGGTGTTGATGGCGCATGTGCGCGACGAGTTGATCGACCCGAAAACCCTGTACATCGATCAACTGGGGCTGGATGCGATCGGGCGCATGGGCGGCCATGGTTATGCACGGACCCGGGATTACTTCGATCTGCCGACCCGCTCGTTGCAAGCGTGGACGGAGGCACCGGGGGGTGGCGAGCGGTTCTGGCCTGGCAAATAAAAAGCGGCCCACCGAGGTGGGCCGCCGTGACAGGTCGATCAGTCAGTGCCGTACTTCGGCGACCGTGGCCCGTACAGCAGGCCTGCCGGATGTCCGGCCGACAGCAGACGATTGCTGGCCACACCGGCAATCGGGTAGCCGGCATCGGTGGAGCTGTTGACGATCTGTTTTACCGCAGCGGTGATCAGCGCACCGATCAGGCCGCCGCCACTGTTGTTGCCACCCTCTTCGCTCGACGCTCGGGCTGCACCGGTCCACAGAGTGGCACCGGTTTTCAGGTCCACCAGTTTGGCGCTGGCGGTGACGGCGGTTTCGCTGCTGATCACCATGTAGCGCGTGCCGTACTCGCTGACGGTGATGTACAGCGCCGCATCGGCGCCGAAGATTTCCTGCAGTTTGTTGACCGGCGCCTGATGGATGTCATCCGGCGTGGTCAGGCCGTTCTGGCGGAACGTCTCGTCGACCAAGGTAATCGGCAGCACGTAGTAACCGGCCTCGGCCAGCGGGAACGTCACTTGCGACAACAGGCTGTAGGACGCCTTGACGTCCGGCGAGGTGTTCAGCGGCGGCAGCACCAGAATGGACTTCGGACGCGCTTGCTTGTACGCCGAATAATCCACGGTTTTCGGTGCGACGCAGCCACCCAGAACGGTCAGCGCCAGGCCGGCGGCCAGCAGTTTCAAGACACGGGAGATCATTTGGCGTCTCCGGTCTTGGCGTTCTTGAGCAAGAAGTCCATGTAGGTGCCGGACTCGGGGAACAGAGTCTTCTCTGTGCGCAGTTGCTGCACCATCTGATCGTCCTTGCCCATGCTCAGGTACAGCAGACCGAGGTGCGCGTGGTAACCCGGCGGTACAGGCTTGCCACTGGCGCGGATCTTTTGCAGATCGGCTTCCAGCGCTTCGGCCTGGGCCTCTTTCGGCGTTTCGCTTTTGAAGTATTCGTAGACTTGTGGCTGGTAGCCTTCCCACTGGTACAGGGTTTGCGGGCTGCTGCAACCGGCCAGCAAGGCGCTGGCGGTCAGGGCCATCAGCGACCGGGACAGGGACAGATTCATGGTGTGTTGCTCCTTGCGATGGGCGTCTATCAGTTGCCCGGTTTCCAGGCGCCGGCGTTCATGCCATCGACCAGGCGATTGATCGCCTCGCGCATGGCCAGATCGAGGACTTTGCCGTTGAGGGTGGAGTCGTAGGCAGCGGTGCCGCCGAAGCCGATGATTTCGCGGTTGGACAAGGCGTATTCGCCGGCGCCCTGGGTCGAATACACCACTTCGGAAGTGCTGATGTTGACGATGTTCAGGTTGACCTTGGCGTAGGCGACCTGGGTCTTGCCACGGCCGAGAATGCCGAACAGCTGATGATCGCCGGTCTCTTTGCGGCCGAACTCGGTGACGTCACCGGTGACCACGTAATCGGCGCCTTTCAGACGCTGGGCCTGGCCCTTGATCGCCGCTTCCTGCTGGATCTCGCCCATGTTGTCGCGGTCGAGTACGGAGAAACGGTTGGTCTGCTGCAGGTGAGTGATCAGGATGGTCTTGGCCTGGCCACCGAGACGGTCGACGCCGTCGGAGAAGATCCCGCGCATGTAGCTCGAGCGGTTGTCGAACTTGCCCACGGCCATCGGGATACGGACACCGGTCCAGGCTTGAGTGGCGCTTTCCACCTTGGCCACCGGCAGTGCGCGGGAGCTTTCGGTGGCGCAACCGGAAAGCGAGCCGGCCAGGGTGCCGAGGACGGCAATCGCAACGCCCGAGACCAACATCCGGGAGATCATTCTCACTGTGCATTCCTTCTGAAAAATGATGTGTCCCGGCACGGCAAAAATCGTGGGGGATCGGGAAAGGGCCGGCATTATGCCAAAGTGCCATCAGTGAGGACAGGTTTTTTTGACGTCAGTGAATTGGCTTTCTGATCACCCAGCAGACATCAGTGGAAATCGCGGCTTTGCACCCGAATCCCTTTGAGCAACGGGCTGAGATCGCTCAAGCGTCCGGCAATCAAGTGCCGCACCTCGCCTTCGCGCTCCCAGCGACCATCGACCTTGAGCAGTTGCGAGCCGACCAGCACCTGACGCTGACGCTCGGCCAGATCGCGCCAGACCACCACGTTGACGTTGCCGAACTCGTCTTCCAGGGTCACGAAGGTCACGCCACTGGCGGTGGCCGGGCGCTGGCGGCCGGTCACCAGCCCCGCCACGCTGACCGGCCGGCCGTGCTCGACCTCCAGCAGCTCCCGGGAGCTGCGACAGCGCCGGGCCCGCAACTCGTCGCGCAACAACGTCAGCGGGTGCGGCCCCAGCGTGGTGCCGAGGGTGGCGTAGTCGGTGAACAGGTCCTCGCTGACGCTCGGCGTGGGCAGCCGCACATCCGGCTCTTCCTGACTCGGCAACCCGGCAAACAACCCGAGCTGCTTCTGCACCCCGGCCACCTCCCAGCGTGCCCGATGGCGGTGACCGGCCAGGCCCCGCAGCGCTCCTGAGTCCGCCAGCAACGCCTGGGCCCGACTGTCGAGCCCGGCCCGGTCACCCAGATCGGCGACATCGGCGAACGCGCCCCTCGTCCGAGTCTTTTCAATGTTCCGCGCATCCTCTTCGCGAAAGCCCTTGATCATGCGCAGGCCCATGCGAATCGCCGGTTGCGCGCCGGTGATCGGCTCCAGGCTGCAATCCCAGTCACTGGCGCGCACGTCCACCGGACGGATCTGCAAATGATGCCGGCGCGCGTCCTGAAGAATCTGATCCGGGCTGTAGAAACCCATCGGCCAGCTGTTGATCAGCGCACAGGCGAACGCCGCCGGTTCGTGGCACTTGAGCCAGCAACTGGCATAGGTCAGCAAGGCAAAACTGGCGGCGTGAGACTCGGGAAAACCGTAACTGCCGAAGCCCTTGATCTGTTCGAAGATCTGCGCGGCGAATTCCGGGGTGTAGCCGTTTTTCTTCATGCCGGCCGCCAGTCGCTCCTTGTGCGGCTCCAGCCCGCCGTGACGTTTCCACGCGGCCATGGAACGCCGCAACTGGTCGGCCTCGCCGGGGCTGTAGTCGGCAGCGACAATGGCGATCTGCATCACCTGCTCCTGAAACAGCGGCACGCCGAGGGTGCGTTTGAGCACCACCTCCAGCTCCGGCGACGGATAGGTTTCCTTTTCTTCCTTGTTCCGGCGGCGCAAATACGGATGTACCATCCCGCCCTGGATCGGCCCCGGCCGGACGATGGCCACTTCGATCACCAGATCGTAGAAGTTTTGCGGGCGCAGGCGCGGCAGCATCGACATCTGCGCCCGGGATTCGATCTGGAACACGCCGATGGTGTCGGCGCGGCTGATCATGTCGTAGGTCGGGCGATCGTCAGGCGGGATGGTGGCCAGGCTCAGATCCTGGTTGCGATGACGGCGCAGCAGGTCGAAACAGCGGCGAATCGCACTGAGCATGCCGAGGGCGAGGATATCCACCTTGAGCAGCCCGACCGCGTCGAGGTCGTCCTTGTCCCACTGGATGATGGTGCGGTCGACCATGGCGGCGTTTTCCACCGGCACCAGGGTGTCCAGCGGTTGCTCGGAAATCACGAAACCACCGGGATGCTGCGACAGGTGCCGGGGGAAGCCGATCAGTTGCCCGGTCAGGCTCAGCACCCGGTGCAGGATCGGGCTGTCCGGGTCGAAGCCGTTTTCGCGCAGGCGCTCCACGGGCGGTGTTTCATCGCTCCAGTGGCCACAGCAATCGGCCAGCGCGTTGATCTGGTCCGGCGGCAAGCCCAGCGCCTTGGCCACATCGCGGACCGCACCGGCAGCGTGATAGGTGCTGACCACCGCCGTCAGCGCCGCACGACGGCGGCCATAACGACGAAACACGTATTGCAGGACTTCCTCCCGGCGTTCGTGCTCGAAATCCACGTCGATGTCCGGCGGCTCGTTGCGCTCCCTCGACATGAAACGCTCGAACAGCAGTGTGGTGCGATCCGGGTCGATCTCGGTGATACCCAAGGCAAAACACACCGCCGAGTTGGCCGCCGAACCGCGACCTTGACAGAGAATTTTCTGCTCCCGGGCGTAGCGCACCACATCGTGCACGGTGAGGAAGTAGCTTTCGTAGCCGAGCTCGGCGATCAGCTCCAGCTCATCGTCGATCTGTTTGAGCACCTTGGGCTGTGCGCCTTTCGGCCAGCGCCAGGCGATGCCTTGTTCAGTCAGGTGGCGCAGCCAGGAACTGGCGTCGTGTTCTTCAGGCACCAGCTCTTTCGGATATTGGTAACGCAACTGGCCGAGGTCGAACGTGCAGCGGCGGGCCAGCTTCACCGATTCGTCCAGCAAGGCCTGCGGATACAACTCGCGCAACACATCGAGGCTGCGCAGATGCCGCTCGCCATTGGGGTGCAGGCGCAACCCGGCTTCGGCCACCGGGACGTGATGACGGATCGCGGTCATGGTGTCCTGCAAGGCCCGGCGGCCACGGGCGTGCATGTGCACATCGCCGCTGGCCACAGCTGGAATCTGCAGTTCATCTGCCAGACTCAGCAGTGCGGCCAGCCGTTGCTGATCGTTCTGCCCTCGATGCAATTGCACCGCCAGCCACAGCCGTTCACCGAAGGTCTGTTTCAGCCAACGCCCCTCTTCCACGTCATCGACCGTATCCGGCACCCACAGCACCAGCAACCCCGGCAACGGTTCACTGAAATCTTCGCGCAGTATTTGATACTGACCTTTCTGGGTGCGCCGTCGAGCCTGGGTGATCAAGCCGCACAGGGCCTGATAACCCTCGATGTTCTCCACCAGCAACACCAGTTTCGGGCCGTTCTCGATGCGGATCTCGCTGCCGATGATCAGCGGCAGCTCCACGGACTTCGCCGCCTGCCAGGCACGGACGATCCCGGCAAGAGTGCACTCATCGGTGATCGCCAGCGCCTGATAGCCGTGCTTCTTCGCCCGCTGGAACAGCTCCAGCGCACTGGACGCACCGCGCTGAAAACTGAAATTCGACAGGCAGTGCAGCTCGGCATAACCCTGATTCACGCGAACCAGCCCTGCAGCCACAACGGGCCGCCCTCACCCACTGCCCGGTACGCCCAGCCTTGCTGGCCGGCGCGGTTCTGGATCAGGTAATAGTCGCGGCGCACGTCGTCACCGTCCCACCAGCCGGACTCGATGCGTTCCGGGCCCATGAGGATGCGTGCCGAACCTTCGGGCACGGACTGCGGCTCACCCAGCAACCAGCCCGGACGCTGTACGCCGGGTAACGCAGCACAAGGCTGCTTGTCATCGGCGTTCTGCCACGCGCACTCCGGGCGATGATCGGCCTGGAAGCGCAGGCCCTGCACCGCATCATCCCCCAGTCGCGCGCGCAGGCGTTCACGCAGTTGCTCCCAAGGCAAGGTCTGCTGTGGGCGGTCGTCGAACAGTTCCTGAAACTGCGGCACGAAACTCGGCAAGTCCTCGGCGCGCAGACGAAAGCCGCGCACCGGGGCCTCGACCTGCACCTGCTCCAGTCGGCCACGGGCCAGCTCGAAGAGCATCGCCGGATCGCGCTCGGCGCTGAGCAGGCCGACCTTGATCAGCGTGTCCGGCAACCCGGCGTGCTCCAGGTGCAGATCGAAGCGCTGCACGCCGCTGTCGCGCCCGCACAAGAACGCCGAGAGATCGGAGGTCAGGCGGCGCAACGGGAACAGCAGCGCCTGATGGGACTGCACGTCGAAGTTGAGTTCGATGCGCACATCGAAGCGATCCGGCGGCAGGTAGAACGCCAGCGCCAACGGCCGTGCGCCGAACAGCGTGTCCAGATGCTTGAGCATCGGTGCCTCGAATCGCCGGGCCAGGGCCTGACGCGGCAGACTCTGCACCTGATGGAGGTGGCGCAGGCCCATGCGCGACAGCGCCGTGGCCACACCCGGTTCAAGCCCGATGCGGTCGACCGGCAATTGCCCGAGGTGATGGCGCAGGGCTTCACCATCCGGCACCACCAGTCCGTCATAGGCGTTGGCCAACACCCGCGCCGCCACCGGGTTGGGCGCGGCGACGATGCGGTGACGAAAACCCAGCTCCGTCAGCTCAGTACGTAATCGCGCCTCGAACTGCGTCCAGGAACCAAATAGCCCGAGGCTCGATTCGATCTCGAACACCACGGTGCGCGGATAATGCACGCTGACCTGGGCGCTGAAGCGATAGGCCCAGGCGGCAAGAAATTGCTGCCAATGCTCGACCTCGGCCGCATCGTAATCGACGGTGACAAACCCTTTACTCATGGCCTGCGCCGCGGTCATCGACTGCCCCGGACGCAAGCCCAGTGCCCGCGCCGCCGGGTTGACCGCTTGCAGCACCCGGCGCTGAGCCGGGCCGCTGAGCAGCGCCAAGGGTTGCTCGGGATCGGGGCGCTGACGCAGCACGGCGTCGAGGGCCAATTGCGGGAACAGAATGCAAACCCAGCGCATGGCGACCTCAATGCCCCACAGCGAAGGCAATCGGTGCGGTACGCGCCAGTCCGCCCCGGCATTTGAGTACGCGCAATTGCGCCGGGCGCGCATCGATGGCAATCCGCAACGCGGCTGGCGACGGGTTGACCGCTTCGCTCAATGGCCGCCACGCGAACGCCAGGGTCTGGCCGGTTTCCGCCGCCACCTGCAAACGGCGCAAGGCGCGGTCATCGGCCTTGTGCGGCCAGCACAGCACCGCGCCGCAACTGCCCGAGCGCAGGCATTGCTCCGCCGCCCACAAGGCATCACGCTCACTGGCCTGGATTACCGACAACTGCCGCAGATCGACCCCGGCATTGGCCCAGGCCTGCGGGTATGGCACGAACGGCGGCGCCACCAGCACGATGCGCTCGCCCGCCGCCGACAGCCGCGCCAGGGTCGGCCACACCAGTTGCAGTTCGCCGACACCGGGCCCGGCCAGGAGGATTTCGCTCAGCGCCGCTTCCGGCCAGCCACCGCTGGGCAAGGCTGCATCCAGCGCCGCGTGCCCGGTGGGTTGCGGGCTGGCGGCCGGTGGCGCAGGCCGGCCCCTCCAGACCTGGCCGCCATTGAACAGCGTATCCAGCGCAACGACGGCACCCATCAGCCTTGCCTCACCAGGCCGCAGAACACGCCTTCGATGGCCAGGTCCTGATCGTCACGCACCACAATCGGCTGGTACGCCGGGTTACGCGGCAACAGGCGAACCTCATCGCCGACCCGCTCGAAGCGTTTGATGGTGACTTCGCCGTCGAGCCGCGCCACCACGATCTGGCCGTTGAGTGCCTCGGGGTTGCGGCGTACGCCGACCAGATCGCCGTCGAGAATCCCGTCCTCGATCATCGAGTCGCCCTGCACCCGCAGCATGTAGTCGGGCGTGCGGGAGAACAGCGCCGGATCGAGCATCAACCGATTGTGGATGTCGGCATCGGCGCCGATGGGCGCACCGGCAGCCACCCGGCCGAGCACCGGCACTTCAAGCAGTTCCGGTCGCGCCGGCTGCCCGAGCAGGCGAATGCCCCGGGCCTGATGCGGACTGACCTCGATGAACCCGGCTTCGGTGAGCGCCAGCACATGCTTGCGCGCCACGCTGCGGGAGGCAAAACCAAAAGCCTCGCTGATTTCAGCGAGGCTTGGGGGCTGACCGTGTTCGGCGATGCGTTCGCGGATAAAGGTCAGGATGGCGGTACGGCGGGGAGTCAGAGTCGTCATGGAGTACATTTGTACTCTTGTGGGAATTTCCTGACAAGCACCGCCAGTCAGCTCAAACCGCGCTCCGCCAGAAACTCCGCGATGTAGTCGATAAACGCCACAACCTTGGCCGTCGCCCGCCGATGGCTCGGGTACACCGCCAGAATGTGCGGGCCGAAGCTGTCCGGGTCGATCTCGTAATCAGCCATGACCCGCACCAGTCGCCCGTCGGCGATGTACGGCGCGGCGCTCCACAGCGGCGTGTGCAACAAGCCACGTCCGGCCAGGGCGCTGGCCAGCAGCAAATCGTAATTGTCACTGCGCAACAGCGGCGCCGCCGGTTGCGCCAGGCTCAAACGCTGGCCGTCGCGCTCGGCCCACCAGAATTCGCGGCTGAGCAACGGATGCCGGTACAGCAGCCATTCATGTTGATCGAGGGTTTGCGGCGTCACCGGCAAGCCCTTGCGCGCCAGGTATTCGGGGCTTGCGCAAAGGGCCAGACGATTACTGCCAACCACCCGGGCAATCAGCCCCGGCAAGTCGTCATGGCCCTCGCGCAGCGCCAGGTCGTAGCCGCTTTCCAGCAGATTGACGAATTCGTCGCACAAATCCACTTGCAGGCTGATCTGCGGGTATTGCTGCAAAAAGCCGTCACACACCTGATCGAGAAACGCCCGACCGTAAGCCAGCGGCGCGGTGATTTTCAGGCTGCCGCGCAGGCCGTGCTGCAACTGCTCGATTTCCTCGCTGGCTTCGTCCAGCCGTTGCAACACCTGCCGTGCGGTTTCCAGATAGAGCCGGCCGATTTCCGTCAGCAGAATCCGTCGCGTGCTGCGTTCGAACAGCCGCGCGCCGAGTTCGGATTCCAGATGATTGACCGCTTTGGTCAGGGCCGACGGGGTCTTGCCCAGTTGTTCGGCGGCGCGGCTGAAACTGCCGAGCTGCGCGGTGACCACGAACATTTTCAGTGCACCCAGCTTGTCCATGCTTTTTCCATTCAGGCAAAAACGTTTTTCGTGAGGGAGGCGTTCTGTCGGGCGTTGGCAGCCACTAATCTGGCCATCAGACGCAATAACAAGGAAATGTTCAATGAAAAGATTCATCTCGCATTTCAGCAAAAACCTGTTGATCGCCGCTGTGAGTTTTGCCTCGATGGAAGCCATGGCCGCCACCGATCTGGTGCTGCTCAACGGCAAGATTTTCACCGCCGACCGTGCTCAGCCGAAGGTTCAGGCGCTGGCCGTGGAGAACGGCAAAGTGCTGAAAGTCGGCACGGATGCGCAGATCAAAGCCTTGATCGAGCCCGGCACCCAAGTCATCGACCTTAAAGGCCAGGCGCTGATGCCCGGCCTGATCGACAGCCATTCCCACGCGATTTTCGGCGGACTGGAAATGGTCTCGGCGAACATGGAAGACGAGGTGGTCGAACTCGACGAACTGGAAAAACGCCTGCGCGGCTGGCGTGACGACGGCAAAGCCCGGCATGGCGATGTGCTGAGCGTGGCCGGCATGAGTTCGGCGTACTGGGCCAAGGCTGAAGCGCTGGGCAAGATCTTCAACCATGGCGAATGGGCCGACGTGCCGGTGGTGTTCACCGGCAGCGATCACCACACGGCGTGGGCCAACAACGTCATGCTCAAGCGTGCAGGCATCGACGCCGCGCTGCTGAAAACCCTGCCGGATGCGGAAAAAGACACCATCGGCAAACTGGCCAGCGGTGAGCCGAACGGCTTTGTGGTCGATGCCGGTTGGGATCGGGTCGCCTCGAAAATGCCGGTGCCGAGCCCTGCCGACCTGCTCAAGGCTGCGCAATCGGCGGTGCGCTTCAACAACAGCCTCGGCATCACCGCGTGGATGGACCCGGCCGCCAACGCCGCGCCGGGCGAGCCGGTGTTCGCCCTCAAGCCCACCGAGAAAACCGTAGGCGTGCTGCCGGCCTACAAGGCCCTGTCGGACAGCGGCGGCATGACCGCCCACGTTGCCGCGCTGCTGGTGGCCAACCCGAAAAGCGTCCCGGCCGATCTCGACACCCTCGACAAGGTACGCCAGCAGTTCCAGGGCATTCCCAACCTGACTTTGCCGGGAATCAAGATCTTCGCCGACGGCGTGATCGAATACCCGGCCCAGAGCGCGGCGATGATCGATCCCTACAGCAACTCGCACAAACAGGGCGAACTGCTGATCGATCCGCAGCACTTCGGCGAACTGGTCAGCGCCATCGACCAGCGCGGCTGGCTGGTGCATATCCACGCCATCGGCGACCGCGCGGTGCGCGAGTCACTGAACGGCATTGCCCAGGCACGCAAGGACCGACAGAGCGGCGTGACGCACTCGATCACCCACCTGCAAATGGTCAATCCGAAGGAATTCGCCCGGTTCAAACCGCTGAACGTGATTGCCTCGATGCAACTGCTGTGGGCCAGCGCCGACGACTACACCACCGACATGATCAAGCCGTACGTCAGCGCCCTCGCCTTTCGCTATCAATACCCGGCGCACTCGCTGCTCAAGCAAGGCGCGACGATTGCCGGCGCCAGCGACTGGCCGGTGTCTTCGCCGAACCCGTTCAACGCCATCGCCCAGGCCATCACCCGCACCGGCCCGCTGGGGGTGCTCAACGCCGACGAACGCCTGGACCGCGAAACCATGTTTTACGCCTACACCGTCAACGCCGCGCGGACCATCGGTCTGGAGCAGCAGATCGGCTCGCTGAGCCCCGGCAAACAGGCCGATTTCATCGTGCTCGATCGCGACGTGTTCAGCGTCGATGACAAGGCCCTGCATGACACGAAGGTGCTGCAGACCTGGTTCGGTGGTCGTCAGGTCTACGCCCCTACCCTCTAAAAACAATCGCCATATTTTCTGCCCGACCCCGCGCCAGCCGCCGGGGTTCGGCGCAGCCTTGCCCGCTTCCTGCCCATAACAATCACAACATCGGGACTTCACATGAAAGCCATGCCCCTGCTCGTCCTCACTTCCTTGAGCCTGCTGCCCTTGAGTAGCCACGCGATTCCCCTGAACGATGATTTCGCCGTGCTGGTCGACCTGACCCTCGCCAGCGACTACCGCACTCGCGGTATCTCCCAGACCCAGAACGATCCGGCGTTACAGGCCGGTTTGACCCTGGCCCACAGCAGCGGCCTGTACCTCGGCGCGTGGAGTTCGAATGTCGATTTCGGTGGTGATCTGAAAACCCGTCAGGAAGTCGATTACTACGCTGGCTGGCTGTGGCAGGCGACCGAAAATGTGAGCCTGGACCTGGGTACCATCCGATATGCCTACCCCAAGGAAAGCCAGTTCAATCAGACTGAGGTCTACGGGATTCTCGGCGTCTACGGGGTGAAGCTTGCGGCGTATTACTCCAGCGACGCGCCGGGCATCGACAGCAAACAGAGCTCGCTCTACAGCTACATCGGCTATGAAACCGAATTGCCGTTCGATTCCGGGCTGAAGCTGCGCTACGGCAACATGGACTTCAAGGACCCGCATCTGTACTCGGCGTCCGGGCATGGCGAAGAATCCTACCGGGAGTGGGAGGTCAAACTGACCCACAACCTGGCCGGCGTGGTGCTGGGCCTGAGCTACATCGACACCAACCTCTCGCAGAGCCAATGCCTGAGCAACTGGGGCTTCAAGGATGTGTGCACGGCGACGGTTGTGGCCAGTGTCAGCAAAACCTTCTGAGCTCCGGTTGATTGCGCCTAGGGTTTGAGCTGCGCCAGGTACTGCCATGGATAGATCCCGCGTTGATGACCATCGCTGAACACCAATTGCAGTCCGTAGCCCTGGGGGTTGAGTTCGATCACACGCACTCGATCATCCACCAGCGGCGCCGAGCCCCGCAGGCGAAATGCCCGGCATTGCGAGCACGGGCACTGGCGGCGCAGTTCGGCATGGTCGAGCAATTGCTCGCGGCCATCCGGCCAGCTCAGCCGCAAGCGGTGTTCACTTTGGGAATTGCCGATCGCCAGCGGATTCATTGCAGCTGACTCAAGGCAATCCGCACGGCCTTGCGCACTTCCGGATCACCGTCATCCTGCGCGGCCTGCAACGCCGCCACCGCCCGGCGATCATTCAGTTCGCCGAGGGCCAGCGCGGCTTCCTTGCGCAGGTTGCTGATGCGATGGCCGAGGGTGTCGATCAAGGCGTCGAGTGCAGCGACGTACTTGAGGCGCCCGAGACTGCGAGTCGCACGCAGACGTACTTGCCAGTAATCGTCGCTCAAGGCTTCGATCAGGGCCGGACCCGCGTCGGTGTGGCCGACCTTACCGAGCGTGGTCGCGGCTTCTTCGCGTACTTGCCAGGCGTTGTCCTGCAAGGCCTGACGCAAGGCCGGCAGCACATCTGCGCCACTCGCCAGTCCCAGGGCGCCGGTGGCGGCGCGGCGTACTTCGGTGTCCGAGTCATCGCTGGCCAAGCGTGCCAGCGCCGGCAAGGCATCCAGCTGTTTGAGCCAGCCGAGCACGCCAACGGCTTCGCGGCGCACGCTGGCGTCGGCATCGCTCAACGCTTGAATCGCGGCGGGTGCGGCGCCGGGGAAACGCAACTCGCGCAAGGCCCGGAACGCGGCAATCCGTACGCTGGTTTCGGCATGAGCAGTCCACGGCAGAATCACCCTGCCCGCCGCTTCGGTCTTGAGCAGGCTCAGGCTCTGCGCCGCAGCGGCTTGCACTGCCGGGGACGGATCCGTCAGCGCCTGGCACAGCGCTTCCACCACCGGCTCGTCTTCCCAGGCTTCCAATAGACGCGCCGCTTCGGCACGCACTTCTTCGGCCGGGTCTTCGGCCAGACGCTCGACCAGCCAAAGCAAGCCGTCCGGCTCTTCGAGGTCCGCCAGATCGATCAGGGCAATCCGGCGTACCCCGGCGTCATCAGCGGTCAGGCGCGGTTGCAAGGCAAGAATGTCGTCGTTTTCGGTCACAGCAAAAAATGAGGTCACAGGGCAAATCTCGGCAAGGCGTTTTCAGGAGGCAAACCGAGCGGATTGAGGCGCGGCAGCGGTCGTTCGTTGTCGTGGCGCAACAGGTCGAGGCAGTGGCGCTTGAGGCGCGAGAACTCGTGGCTGGTCACCAGTCCGGTGGTGCGTGGTCGTGGGAAATCCAGACGCAGGTCTTCGATGATTCGCCCCGGCCGTGCGCTCATCACCAGCAAACGGTCGGCGAGGAACAGCGCTTCATCGATGTCATGGGTGACGAACACCACGGTGGTGCGAATCCGCGTCCAGATGTCCAGCAGCAGTTCCTGCATGTTCAGTCGGGTCAGCGCATCCAGCGCGCCGAAGGGTTCGTCCATCAGCAACAACCGTGGCCGGTTGACCAGCACCCGGGCGATCTCCACCCGTTGCTGCATGCCGCCGGAGAGCTGATCCGGCCAGCGCTCGGCGAAGCCTTCGAGGCCGACCAGTTTGAGGATTTCATCAGCGGCGCGATGGCGTTCGGCCTTGCCGATGCCGCGCATCTTCAGGCCGAAGGCGACGTTGTCGCGCACCGTGCGCCACGGGAACAGCGTGTGATGCTGGAACACCATGCCGCGCTGCGGTGACGGGCCGGACACCTCGGCGCCATCGACTTTCAACTGCCCGCCATGGGGTTGCAGGTGACCGGCCAGCGCGCCGAGCAAGGTCGATTTGCCGCAACCGGACGGGCCGAGAATGCACACGAACTGGCCCGGCTCGATCTGGCAATCCAGCCCCTGCACCGCTTCGAACGCTTGCCGGCCCTCGCCGAGGACGATGGATAACTGGCGGATATCGATCCGCCCTTCCGGAGTTTGCATCACGCTCATCAGGCTTTTCCTCGTGGTCGATGCCAGGGCGTGAACAGCCCGCCCAGGCGTTTGATCAGCAGGCTGCTGCCCATGCCCAACACGCCGATCAGCAACATGCCGACCACGATGTCGGCGTAGTTCTGGATGGTGTAGGACTCCCAGGTGTAATAACCGATGCCGAACTGGCCGGAGATCATTTCGGCGGTCACCAGACAGAACCATGACGTGCCCATGCCGATGGCGAGCCCGGTGATGATGCTCGGCGCGGCGCCCGGCAGAATCACCTCCAGCAGGATCGCCCGGCGCCCTGCCCCGAGGCTTTTGGCCGAGGCGATCAACCGTGGATCGACACCTTCGACGCCATGCACGGTGTTGAGCAGGATCGGGAACAGCGCGCCGGTGAAGGTGATGAAGACCATCGACAGTTCGGAGGATGGGAACATCAGGATCGCCAGTGGAATCCACGCCACGGCCGGGATCGGGCGCAGCACTTCCAGTGGCGGCAGCAGCAGGTCTTCGGCCCATTTCGAACGGCCGATGGCCAGGCCCAGGGCGATTCCGATCACCAGCGCTGCGAGGTAGCCGGCGAAGACCCGGCCGAGGCTGGCGCTCAGGTGCTGGAGGAGCTTGCCGGAGTCGCCGAGGCCCAATGCGGCTTCGATCACGGCCAGCGGGGTTGGCACGTTGGCGAAGGTGACCAGGCCGAGGTTCCAGTGGTGGCTGGCGGCGAGTTGCCAGAAGAGCAGGCAGAGCAGCAGTGAAGCTGCTCTTGATATCCAGCGTCCTTTTGAGATTTTCATGATTAGCGACTGACCACAGCCTGCGCGGTGGCATCAGTGAAATCAAACACCTTGCCACCCTGCGCCGAAGCAAACTGCTGCGCCTGCCCCTTGAGCAAAAACGCACTGAGGCGCCCCTTTCCATCACTGGCAAACCAGGCCTGCTCCGCCAGCAACTTGATCCCGCTGTCACTCGCCTGGGCATACACCGCCCGTATGCTCTTGCCTTCCGACTTCAGGCCGGCCAATGCAGTAAACGCCTCTTCAGCCGAGGCATAGCGACGAACCTTGTCCTCACCTCGCACCCAGATTTCCGCAACATGGCTGAAATCAGAAATGGCTTTTCCAGTCACCGCATCAACAGACTTCAACGGCGTCTGCGCGTAGTTGGCCAGTTGCGCGGTGTAATCCAGATTCGAGGCCTTGAACGCTGCGCGGATGTACTGATCGTCGATAAAGGTATTCAGGTCGAGCCCGCGATCGGCCTTCTTAAGCAGCTTCAGCGTGTCGATGGCGGTGCCCACAGCCTGTCGATATTCCGGTTTCCAGCTCAGGTCGCGGGTCTGCACGCCCAGCGGGCCGTGGAACAGGTAATTGACCTCGGCATCGACGCCGGTGACCTTGGCGATCAGTTCGCTGTATTTCTCCGGTTCGGCGGCCAGCAGTTGATTGGCCTCGATGCTTGCGCGCAGGTAGGCGACGACGATTTCCGGGTACTTTTTCGCGTAGGCCTGATCGACCAGCGCACCGTGGAAGGTCGGCGCATTGGCCTGGGCGCCGTCGTAGATCTTGCGGGCGAAGCCACGGCTCGGGAACAGTTCGGCAAAAGGCACGAAGTCGGCATGGGCGTCGATCTTTCCGGCCTGCAACGCGGATCCTGCGACCTCCGGCGGCTGAGCGATGATGTTCACATCCTTGAGCGGATCCCAGCCCTGCTCGGCCACGGCGCGCAGCAACATGCCGTGGGCGGTGGAGGCGAACGGCACGGAAATGGTCTTGCCCTTGAGCTCGCTCAGCGACTGCACGCCGGACGCACTCGGTACCACGATGCCGTTGCCGCTGCCCTTGATACTCCCCGACAACACGCTGATGAACAGGCTGTGCTTGCCGGCAGTTTCGAACGCCACGCCGTTGAATGCACCGGGGAAATCGGCCATGGCGCCGAAGTCGAGTTTGCCGGCGACCATTTCGTTGGTCAGCGGTGCGCCACTGGTGAAGTTCTTCCACTGCACGTCGTATTTGGCGTCCTTGTAGGCGCCGTCGTGGGGCAAGTATTTGTCGAGCAGGCCCAGCTCGCGGATCAACAAACCGCCGGCGGCGCAGTTGATGGTGGTGTCCTGGGTGCCGATGGCAATGCGGATGGTTTCGGCCGAGGCCGACAGGGTGAACGAAGCCAGTACCAGACCGGCGATTGCTGCACGCAACATGGTTAAATCCCCTCGAATCATTTTTAGGATGTTCGTCTCCGCCGCGATCAGGGCGCGGTGGGAAACGAGGGGTGTCTTGAATCGGGCGTCCGGTGTTGCCGGATAGCGTTTTAGCGGAGCAGGTACGGGATTTCGACTTTCACCGCGCCGGTCGGGCAGTCCTTTTCGCAAGGCATGCAGTACCAGCATTCATCGAAGGCCATGTAGGCCTTTTGCGTGGCCGGGTTGATCGCCAGCAGGTCCATCGGGCAGACGTCGACGCACACGGTGCAGCCCTTTTCGGCGATGCATTTGTCCTCGTCCACGGTGACGGGAGCGTTGGAGCGGAAGAAGATTTCCTGGGCTTGATAGGCCATGGTTCGGACTCTCTCTAGTGATGCCTCAAGCGGCGAAAGCGCCGACCCGAAGACGGTCGTAAGCCTGCATTTCCTCGGCATCGAGCGGGATGATGTAAGGCTCGACGGCTTTCTTGAAACTGGTCATGCGTCCGTCTTCGCCCTTCTTCAGGTGGCAGTGGCAGAACCATTCGCGGTCGTCCCGTTGCGGGTGATCGACGCGGTAGTGGTACAGGCCCCAGCGGCTTTCGGCGCGGAACAGCGAGGCCCGTGCGGCCATTTCGGCGCAGTCGCGGATCACGCTGGTTTCCATCGCACGCATCAATTCGTGGGCGTTGTTGGCCTTCATCTCGTCGAGATCGCGTTCGATGTCGCTGAAGCGTTGCAGGCCGATTTCCATTTTCTTGGTCACTTTCGGCGGTTGCAGGTAGTCGTTGACGAAGCGTCGCAGCTTGTACTCGACCTGGGCCGGCGGCAGGCCGTGTTCGCGATCCAGCGGTGCGTAGACCCGGGCCTTTTCCTTCGCGATCTGCTCGGCATCCAGCGCGGAGAACTCGCGCCCGGCAACAAACTCCGCCGCGTTATGCCCGGCGAACCAGCCGTAGGTGAACGCGCCGAGCATGTAGTTGTGCGGCACGGCGGCCATGTCGCCGGCCGAGTACAAGCCTTTCACCGACGTCTCGGCGCGCTCGTTGACCCACACCCCGGACGCCGAATGGCCGCTGCAAAAGCCGATTTCCGAGATGTGCATCTCGACCATCTGCGTGCGGTAATCGGTGCCGCGATTGGCGTGGAACTGGCCACGGCTCGGGCGCTCGTTGCTGTGCAGGATTTCCTCGATGTTCTGGATGGTTTCCTCGGCCAGATGATCGAGTTTGAGGAACACCGGGCCATTGCCGCTTTCCAGTTCCTGGTGGAATTCCCACATCATCTGCCCGCTCCAGTAGTCGCACTCGATGAAGCGTTCACCCTTGTTGTTGGCGGTGTAGCCACCCAAAGGGCCGGTGACGTAGGCGCAGGCCGGGCCGTTGTAATCCTTGATCAGCGGGTTGATCTGGAAGCACTCGAGGTTCGCCAGTTCCGCCCCGGCGTGATATGCCATCGCATAGCCGTCGCCGGCGTTGGTCGGGTTTTCGTAGGTGCCCATCAGGTAACCCGAGGACGGCAGACCGAGGCGCCCGGCAGCGCCGCAGGCGAGGATTACGGCTTTGGCCTTGATCACGTGGAAGTCGGCGGTGCGGCAGTCAAACCCCATCACACCGTTGACGGCACCCTCCTCGTCGGTCAGCAAACGGGTGCAGACCAGGCGATTGGTGATGCTGACCCGTGCGCGTTTCAACTGGCGATACAGGACTTTCTTGATGTCGTGCCCTTCCGGCATCGGCAGCACATAGGCGCCCATGTGGTGGACTTTCTTCACCGCGTAATCGCCGGTTTCGTCCTTCTCGAACTTCACGCCCCAGCGGTCGAGCTGCTCGATGGTTTCGAAACTGTGCGTCGCATAGGCGTACACCGCCGCCTGATTGACGATGCCGTCGTTGGCGATGGTGATTTCCTTGGTGTACTGCTCCGGTGTCGAATGGCCGGGAATGATCGCGTTGTTCAGGCCATCCATACCCATGCTGATCGCGCCACTGCGCTTGACGTTGGCCTTGTCGACCAGCAGCACGCGCAGATCCTTGTTCCGTTCCTTAGCCTTGATCGCCGCCATCGGGCCGGCGGTGCCGCCGCCGATCACGACGATGTCGTATTCCTGTTCGAGTGTCGTTCGACTCATGCCTGCTCCCCTTTTTGCCGGTCGATCCGCAGGCGGTACTGGAACGCATCGCCACGGTAGTAAAGGTGTTCGAAATCCAGCGGCTGGCCATTGGCGTCGTGGGTCAGACGCTCGATGCGCATGATCGGCGAGCCGGCCTCGACGTTCAGCGCCTGGGTCAGGTCGCTGTCGGCCAGCACCGCGTCGATGGCCAGATCGGCGTGGCCGAGGGCGATGCCGCAGTCGTTTTCGAGGATCAGGAAGATGTCGCGGGTCACCAGATCAGCCTTCTCCAGCCGTTCGCCGACGGCTTTGGGCAGGTAGGTGATTTCCAGCGAGATCGGCTCGCGGTTGATCAGCCGTACGCGTTTGATCTGCGCGACGATTTCGCCTTCGGCGACCTGCAAACGCTCGGCGACCAGTTTGTCGGCGGCGATGAATTTGAAGCTGCGCAGGCGGTTGATCACCTCGTAGCCACGGCCGGTCATGGACTCGGCGAGGCCTTGCAGGGTGCTGACGTTTTGAAAGGTCTTGGGTTTGGCGACGAAGGTGCCTTTGCCGTGGATCTTGAAGATCAGCCCTTCTTTCTGCAGATCGCCCAGGGCCTGGCGCACGGTGATGCGGCTGACCTTGAACAGCGTGCCGAGCTCGCTTTCGGACGGCATCTGGCTGTCTTGCGGGTATTCGCCGTCGAGAATCCGGGCGCGCAGCACGTCGCGCAGTTGGGTGTGCAGAGGAACACTGCTGAGGGAGAGAACGTTATCGGTCATCACGGGATCACTTGTCATAACGAGTTATGACGTGATCTTAGAGACGTTATGACAAGCTTGAGAAATACCGAATGAGCATAAGGTTAGATGCGCCTTCAGTGGCGCTTGAGAATCCGGTCCATGACCCAATCGGTCTTCAGGGCCTCTGCCCCGGTCGCCGGATGCTGTGATTCGCCACGAATCTGCGCGTTCATGCCCAGCACGTGATGCCACTGGATGTGTTCGTGATGGGGGATTTCCAGGCTGATGTCCTCATCGGTGTGCAGTTCGACCGGATGCTCGTCGAACACCGAAAAGCCGATCCGCCCTTTACTGCCGATGATCTCGACCCGATCCTCGCGCCGGTCCGCAACGAAACTCCAGCAGCCCATGCCGAGCGCGCCCGAGGCAAACCGCCAACTGGCGTTGACCGCATCTTCCGCCGCGTACAAACCGGCCTGACGCGCGGTGAAACCGGCGACTTCAACAATGTCACCGAGCAGATACTGGAACAGATCGAAACCATGGCTGGCCAGATCCGCGAAATAGCCACCACCGGCCACGGCCGGATCGGTGCGCCAGTTGGCGCTGCCGTCCAGATCCCTGGGCGACGGCGCCTTGGTCAGCGTCCAGCTCAGATGCCGCACCTCGCCGATGCGCCCCTGCTCCAGCCATTGCCGCACCTGCTGGAAACGCGGCAACGAACGGCGGTAATAGGAGACGAACAAGTGCAGACCGGCATCGGCGAACACCTGCTGCATCTCGCGGCTTTGACCGGCGTTGAGCGACATGGGTTTTTCCACGCAGCAATGCTTGCCGGCAGCGGCGACTTTCAGGCTATAGGCGTGGTGACTGTCGGGTGGCGTGGCGATGTACACCGCGTCCACCTCGGGGTCGTTGATCAGGGCATCAACGTCGGTGTAAGTCCGGGCGATCCCGTGGCGCGCCGCATAATCGCTCACGGCTTCGAGGCGTCGCCCCATCACCGCCACCAACGCCGAGCCGGGCGCCTTGTAGAAGGCCGGCCCGCTCTTGCGTTCAGCGACACTGCCGCAACCGATCATGCCCCAGCGCACCACGTTCATCGTCACGCCTTAGCCGATGCGCAGTGCGCGCAGGTCGAGGTGGCCGTTTTGCAGCGGCGGGCACCAGTAGTAGCCGCCGGTGATCGGCCGGCTGATGCGGTACAGTCCGTCGGTGATGCCATCTTCCAGACCGCTCATGCGGCGCAGTTGCGCTTCGAAGGCATCGAGGGAGAAACCGAACGCCAGGAACATCAGACCGGCGCGATCGCCTTCGATCCACGGCATCGAACGGCGCACGACGAAGGCTTCCGGGGCGAAGCTTTCCTGGGCGGTGCGCTTGACGTGGGCGGACACCGGGGCGTCGTCGATCTCTTCGTTGTCGCTCAGGCGACGGCCCATGATGTTGTCCTTGTCTTCGGCGGACAACGCATGGAAACCCTTGAGGTCGTGCTGCCACTGCTGGATCGCGGCGAAGCTGCCACCGACCAGACCTTCGGCGCCTTCACTTTGCAGTGCGGCGGCGATGGCGGCTTCGTCATGCGGGTTTTCGGTGCCGTCTTCATAACCGGTGAGGTCATGGCCGTCCTTGTGGCGGAAGGCTTCCTGCATCTGTACCAGACGCAGCGCCGGGGCCAGTGCGGCCTCAAGCGCGGTGCTGCGGTTGAGCAGATCGCCACGGTCAACACCGTGCAGCCAGACCCACAGGGCGTGCTGGGTCGACGGGTTTTCCACGCCGACGCCGGTCAGCGCAGGGAAGCTGCGCAGGCCGTCGATGTTCACATTCAGGGCCTTGGCCAGGGATTCACCGAAACCGACCACCGCCGACTTGCCGTCCACCAGGTTCAGCAGGTTGTCGATCGCCTGCGGCAGCGCTTCAACCGACTCGAGGGCGAAAAACAGGTGACGTGCTTGTGGCGGAACTGGGGTGGCGAGGATGCCCGGCTGGTAGTAACTCATGTCGACTCCTTGGAAAGAGCGCGGAGTTTAACTGTAGCCGGAGAGTTTGTGGGGGATCAGATGACACACTCGTTGCGCCACGCGCTCGGGCTTTTGCCGGTCCAGCGCTTGAACGCCCGACGAAAACTGCGCACGTCGCTATAGCCAACTTCCTCGGTAATGCGTTCGATGGGCATGTCGGGATTGGCCAGCAAACTCATGGTGCGCGCCTGCCGCACCTGCTCCAGCAGTGCCTCGAAAGTCAGTGAGTGCTCGGTCAGCCGCCGGCGCAAGGTGCGGCTGCTCATGTTCAGATCACCGGCGATCTTTTCGATGTGGCTGCCCCGGCTCAGGTCCCGGGCAATGGCGCGCTCCACGGCCTGGATCAGATCGAGCTTCTGATGCACCTGCGCGGCTTCCAGCTCCAGCAGTTTGACTGCCTGACGCAACGCCAGCGAATGGTGGTTGGGCAGGTTCACATCCAGCCATTGCACATCGATCAGCATGCGGTTGTGCAGGCAGCCGAAGCGCACGTCCGGCCCCAGCAGCCGCCGGTATTCATCGACGTAATCCGGTGCCGCGTGGACGAATTCCACGGCAATCGGCTTGAACGTCTCGCCCACCAGCGCCCGGCCGTAGACCAGCAGGCTGGCGTAAAACTCTTCGACGGCGAATATCTGCACCTCAGCGAACGGCAGGCGACATTCCACATCGACGTACACCTGCTCGCCCACCACATCCACGCTGATCACCACGATGCCGCCGGACGTGTGTTGATGGCGAATGCCCAGCTCGAACGCATCGCGCAGGTTCTTGCACAGCGACAGCACATGCCCGAGCAAACCCAGCGTACCGAGTACGTTCTGCGCACCGACCCACAGCCCCAGCCCCTGATTGGGCAAGGCCTTGAGCGCCCGCTGGATCATGGCCACGGCCTGGCGATAGGAAATCCGCTGCGACGGATCCTGCAGATCCTCGACGTCAAAACCCAAGCCACGGCACAGGCTCTGCGGCTCGATGCCCTTGTTCGCGGCGACTTCGGCCAGGGTCTGCAGCAGAAATGGCGACACCAGCGCCAGATCGAAGGTGGGGTCTTGGAGTTTTGCGTTCATGGGGGCTGACATTCCGGATCACGCTGAATTGTTATTTTTGTTACCGGTTATGTCGAAGGAAGTTAGCACAGGGTTGATGAAGTGTCCGCAGAAGCCCCCTTCCGTGTCCGCCAATACCCTGCCCCGGCGTGCGCCAAGGGCTTATTTCTATAGTGGCCGGGCGTCCTGCGCGCCGGCGGTGCGCCCAAACACAATAATAATGAGGACGGACATGACCCCGAACCGCGCGACATTCCCTGTGCGACTGGCGCTGAGCCTGCTCGGCTGCGCCACCACCCTGCCGGTGCTGGCCACCGAAGCCGGCGTCGACAACATCGGCCCCGGCACCGACGGCTTCTTCATGCTGCCGCTGGAGGTCGACAGCCTTCCCGAGAACATGGTCGCCTTCAACCTCTACTACAACCATTACAAGGCGACCAAGCTGAACATCAGCTCGTTCGGCGGCAAGGTTCCGAATGTCGAGATCGAATCCACGGCGGTCATCCCGCGCATCGACTACTTGAGCCCGGTGCGGGTGTTCGGCGGACGCCTGGCCGGCTACATCGCCCAGCCGTGGCTGAAGCAGGAAGTCTCGGTGTTCGGCCAGAGCGACACCCGCGAAGGCATGGGCGATACCACCATCGCCCCGATCATCCTGTGGGACATGGGCAAGAACCTGACGCTCGGCGCCGCCGTGGAAATCACCGTGCCCACCGGCGAATACAGCGTCGACCGGCTGGCCAACACCAGCAACAACTTTTACACCTACAAGCCGCTGTTCTCCTTCACCTGGCTGCCGACGGACAAGACCGAAGTCTCGATGAAGACCACCTACAGCTTCAACGAGAAAAACAAGGACACCGACTACAAGTCCGGGCAGATCTTCCACTTCGATTACTCCGCCAGCTACAAGATCACCGACGACCTGATGCTCGGCGTCAATGGCTATTACCTCAAGCAGACCACCGACGACAAACAGTTCGGCCACACCGTGCAGTTCGCCGGCCAGGACGTTGACGACGGCGTACGCGGCAAGGTGTTCGCCATCGGCCCGGCGCTGCACTTCACCTTTCTCAAGTACGCCAGTGCGGAAATCCGCTGGGCCAGGGAGTTCGACGTGGAGAACCGGCCGGAGGGCGATATGTTGTGGGCGAAGGTGAGTATTCCCTATGCGTTTTGAGCGCATTTGTAGGAAAACGCGCCTGAATGTGTAGCCGGAAAACCTGAAAAACACTGGGGTGGAATAGGCCTACAACGGCGGTCGAGATTGCCGGACAACGGAGGGAAACGTCCTGCAGATTTGAAAGGGGGGACTTGCAGATACTGGGTCCCGCTACCTCATGGTTCCTCAAGGGCTCATGGGGTGCATCGTCTGCCAGTGACGACAATGGGCCCTTCCCCCCTTAGACTGCTGAAATTGATCACGGAGATCACTATGAGCATATTGCATTCCCCGTTTTACGCTGACTTCGACTCCGAAGAAGAGGCAGAGAGCTACGATCGCTGGTTTCGTGCCAAGGTGCAGGAGGCACTGGATGATCCTAATCCGGGCATTCCCCATGAAGAAGCCATGATGCGGCTCGACCAACTATTAGAAGAGAGACGCAAGAATCGACGCGCTGCCGCTTGAATGGAGCGAACAAGCTCTGGACGATCTGGCTGACATTATCGATTACGTTGAACAATACAACTCAAACGCTTCAACGGCTCTGCAGCACAAGGTTGGTGCAGCAACGCAAAGGCTTTCATCAATCCCTTATGGTTACCGGTCCGGTCGAGTGCCAGGCACTCGGGAAATGGTGGTCAATCCAAACTATCTGCTGGTCTATCGAGTGAACGGGCGCATCAAAATACTGACGTTAGTCCACACCCGACGACAATACCCACGAACCTCATCAACCTAAAAAAAGGGCGGCCAAATGGCCGCCCGAAGCGTACTACACGAGAGTCCTTTTACAACGTCAGCTGCCCCCGCTCCTCCTCGGTCAGCTGCTGTTTCGCCTGTTCATCCAGCACCCCGGCGCCCAGCACCTGCACCGGGCTGTTGGGGTTGTAGCCCGGCGTCGGTGCACGGCTCGCGCCGTCGCGGGTCGGGGCCAGTTGCTCGTTGCCGAAGCTCAGCACCTGCACGGTGAACACCGAGGCCTGGTTCTGGCGCGACGCGGCTTGCTGCTGACGGGCGACGTCTTCTGCTGCCTGGGTCGCCGATGACGCGGCGGAACTGGCCGAGGTGATCGCCCCGGTATTGACCGCCGAGACCACCGGCACACCGGTCGCCTTGCCCTGCACCGAGATGTTGGCGGCGTTGACCACCGTCAGCGCGGCGATGTTGACGTTGCCCGAGACACGAATCCCCGCCTCGCCCGCATCGATGGTGCCCAGCGGTGCGATCAGGTCGATGTCCCCCGGTGCCACTTCGGCAATCGGGTTGAGCGTGGCGATACCGGCGCCGGTGCTCGGCACCGATGGTGACAGGGTCACGTTGCCCCAGGTGTCGTACACGCGTTTCGGCGGCGTGTAGACCACGGTGGTTTTCGAGCCGCGACCGGCGTTGATGTCGCCCTTGGCGGACCAGCCGAGAATCGAGCCACCAAACGTCGTCATGATCCGGCTCTGCCCCAGCAGAATGCTGCCCTCGGAGTAGAGCTGAATGTTGCCCGAGCCCTGGGTGATGATGCCGGCCGTGGACGGCGGCGCCGCGCCCTCGATGCCGAACACCTGACCGCCGCCCGGCGTGAGCATCTGGATGTCGCCGCCGAACAGGGTTTTCACCCCCGCTCCGCCGTACATCGTGATATCGCCGTCATAGCGGATCGCATTGCCGGCCACATCGGTGGTCGGGAACAGCGAAGCAATGGCGTTGCGACCGCGCAGGTAACTGCCTTTGCGTGGGCCGCCAACCTGGTTGTACTCCAGGCCACCGGCACGCAGTTCGGCGAAGTACACCTGGCGGGCGAAGATCGCTTGTTCGGCACTTGGCAGCGCAGCGAAGAAGGTTCTGGCCTGTTCTTCACTGCCGCTGAAGCCGTAGCCGAGGGTCAGCCAGCTTTGCAGTTCACCGAGGTAGTTTTTCACCACTTTGCCAGGTTGCGCGGCAAGGGACAGGTTCGCGTCAGCGAGATTGTCCCGGCTCAGGTAACGGGCGATGAAACGTCCGTAATCCGCACCTTGTGCACCGATGCCGGCCTGCAACACGACGCTGGCGCCGGGTCGACTGTCGCCCTGCACAATCGGCCCGAGGCTGGTGATGCTCGCGCGATCTTCCATGAGGATATTGCGCCCGGCATTGATGTCGAGCAGGCCGGGGCCGGTGATGTCGAAGCTGCTGTAGAGAATGTCGCGCCCCGCCGAGACCCGCGAAACATCACGCGCACCGTTGTGGACGAACAGGTTGCCCGAAGAGGCAATGGTTTCGCCGTTCCAGCCCAGATCCGACGGCGCAGCAGTCGGTTTGCCCAGGTCGGTGCCGGCCGCGACGATATCGCGCCCGGCCAGCATCCACACGGGCGCAGCCGCGACATACCAGGTGCGCAGTGAATTGCTGAAGCGCAAGGTTTCACCGCTGCGCACACCGACCAGATCACCAGCCAATGCGTAAAAACGTGCCGGTGCCTGCACACCGCTGGTGCCCGAATACGTGTCGGCACCAAATGCAAACAACGGATAACTCAGGTTCTGACTCGGTGCCACGCCATCAACGCTGTAATTGCTCAGGAGCGGCTTACTGCTGCCGTATTGCGCATAGCCGCTGAACGCCGGCGCGAACGGCGTGGCGATGGCCGCCCGGCTGGCGCCGGACTGATCAATGGCATAGCCGCCGGCGTAGATCGAGTCGCCGGCCAGCATCTCCAGTTGGCCAGCGGTTGAAGGTGCCAGCACCAGCGAATAAGCCGATGCAGCTGGATACGCGCTGGAGACAGACACCGCAGACGTGCCGGCATAGATCGAACCCTGACCGGCCACGGCGCGCAAGATCGACGGGTAGACAAAGCGCAGATCGCTCGGCGAGCTGTTGCGATTCGTCAACGGCCCCTGGGTGCTGGTCTCGGCCAACTGGGTGCTTGGAGTCAGATTGCCCCCGACTGAAAACAGATCGATGGCGGTGTGATCGGTCCACAGCGAGAAGCCCGCCAGCCCGCCTCCGCCATGCACGACGCCGGCGGCATCGGTGAACGGCGTGCTGTTTTGCAGACGCACACGCCCCGGGTCCGCCGCGCCACCGAGCACCAGATCGCCACGGGTGCTCAGGCGCATGCCCGAGTCACCCGGGATCAATACCAGACCACCGGTAGCAACGCCCAAGGTCGAGGTGAACGGGTCGAAGGCCCGGGTTTCGCGCGCATCCTGCAACGCCGGTGCCGCACCGTATTGCAGGTTGATCGCGCCGAGCGCCCCGCCTGACAACTGCGCCGCGCCGCGCAGGTTGATCAAGGCACCCTGCAAATCATGGTTCGGTGAGCCATTGCCGTTCTGCCCTGTGCTTGCTTGCCGCGACGGGTTGAGCGTGCCGCCGATGCGGATATCCATGTCGCCGCCACCGGTCAATTGCAGGCTGCCGTCGCTGCCGACCCGTCCGGTGCTGCCGACCGCAACGATCAAGCCTTGGCTGCGCGGGTTCAACCCGGTATCGCCCAACGGCCGGAGCATGCCGCCGTCGCCGCCGGCGCGCAGGCTGACGTTGCCGCCACCCAGCGCACCAAAACCCGTGAAGCCGACCAGATAAGGGCCGCTATCGGTACCCTGATCCGGTAGGGGTTGGGTCGCATAACTGCCAAAGTTGATCCACCAGGCAGTCGGCACATCGCTGTTGCCGGTGCCCTGGCGCCAGAGCCAGTTGCCCACCGAGACACTGGCAACCTGCTCGCGAAGCTTGGCCAGGGGGTTGAGGCTGCGACGGCCCACGGCGTCACCGGACACCGAGCCGCCGGCATTGATCGTCAGGTTGCCGCCCCCCTGCGGATACCACGCCTGATACAGGCTGTCGCTACCGCCGTTGACCCATTTTTCATAATCGGCGCCCTGGCTCCCCAGCACCGAACCGTTGTCGGTCAAGGTGCCACGGCGCAGGTTGTAGCGCGGATCGACGTCGCTCGATTGAGTGCCGGCGGTGTAAACCCCGAACGGCGAGTCCATGCTCAGGTTGCCGGCTGCCAACAGGTCGAGATCGCCGGTGCCGGTGCGCAACACGCTGAACATCTGCGAGTGAGTCGTGGTGCTGATGCCGCCCTTGTTCGGTGCGCAGGAAAACGGATCCGCATCACACCACCACAGGTCGGCTTCGGCCACCGGGGTGCCCGCCGGCATCCCGGCAATGTTGTCCGGCGCCCAGAGGAACTTGGCCGGCAACAGGCAGGCGCCGGGGAACACGTCACACAAATACAGTTCATCATCGCTGACCACCGTGCCTTCCGGATAACCCATCGGGTTGCCGTCGACCCAGGTCGTATCGAGTTTTTTCTCGGTCACTTTCAAGCCGTAGTGGGTATCGGCCAGACGCAGGTTGCCGTCACTGGTCAGCGGTTTCAGTGCGCGGCTGTCGACGGCATCCAGGTCGGAGCCGGCTACCAGACGCATCGACCACGACGTGCTGCCCGCCGGCAACATGCTCGCCACGGCCCAGTTACGACCCTGCTGAGTGGTGTTGGTGTAACCGCGCAGTTCAATGAAAGCCGTACCGTCAGCCAGCACCACATCGGTCATCGACGGAATCAGCGAGCCACGCAGCAGCGCCAGCGCACCGCTCAATTTGACCCCGCCAAGCACGTTATCCGCACCGAGCGTGCCCGGCAGCGGCACGCCTTTGGGCCAGCGCAGGGCTTGCAGTGCAGTGGCCGTGTTCAAGCGGGTGCCGGCGCCCAGGCGACTGCCGATCGGCAAGGTCACGTCCTGTGTGAGCAGAGTGCCGGCCGCGTACAGCAAATTGCCCGCCGAGTCGTGGATGGCGGCGGACAATACGCTGCCGGCATTCAAGGTGTACGCACCGGCCAGAATCGCCTGGGTCGGCAACAGTGTGCCGCTGGCGAAGGTGGCCGCCTGAATCGGCAAGTCGTAGTTCAAGGTCGTGCCGCTCGGGAACAGCGTACCCTCGGCCAGCGTCACGCCGCTGCCCGGCACGATCAGATCGCCGCCGAACGGCTGCACGCCCGGCAGCAGTTTCCAGCCTGCGTCATCCACGGTTTCCGGCGGCGGCGCGAAACCGTCGTTGATACTGCCGTAGATATCGAGGTTGCCACCGGCCCGCATCACCAGACTTGCCGACTCACCGGAGCCATACAGCGCAGTTCTTTGCGTGTGCGGGTTGAGGCTGGCGTAGCGATAGCGCGACAGGTCGATATCGCCTTCGACCAGCAGATCGCCGTCGGCGGTCTTGCTGACGATTTCCACGCCCGGGCGCAGATGGAAGGCATCGCGGTAGGTCGCGTTGTTCAACCCTGCCAGTTTGCGTTGCAGCAGGTCATTGTTGCCCAGTGCCGCGTTGATGAAGGCGTCGCTGTCGCCATGAATCCGATCGAACAACGCCTGATCAATCACCTGATACGGGCGGCCGCTCGCTGCCGGATCAACGCCGTCGCGGGCATCCGTGTAGCGGCGCACGGCGTTGAGGCCAATGGAGCGAGCGCCTTGGATGCTCAGTGCGCCATTGGCATCAATCGCGATATCACCGACACCCAGACGCGGCGCGTTCAGCTCCAGGGTGCCCCGTGCACGACCATCGTTTTGTCCGGGCAGATTGCCCAACGCGGCATCGGTGCCGTGGCGCAAATCGATCCGCGCGCCGGAGGCCAGCGTCAGCACGCCCGCACCGGAATCGAGCTCTACCATCGCCCGGTTCGGCGCATCGATGATCTTGCCGTAGCTGTCGACCCGCAGCACTCGACCGTGAGCATCGAGGACCGAACTGCCGCCCAGGGTCAAACCGTTTTTGCCGGACAGACGAATGCTGCCGACCCGCTCACCACTGGCATCGATAGTACCGGCCACGCTCAGATGGCCATTGTCCAGGGAGACATTGACCTCGCCGGCGCGCAGGCCATCGCCGATCAACAGATCGCCCTGTTTGAACTGGAAGCTGCGGCTGCCGAACACCTGGCCGTCGTTCAAGCGCTGGTTGAGCGCGGCAAATTGCTGATTCAGATCACCGCCCAGCTGCTGCGCACGAATCTCCACGCCCCCGGCCTTGTACGGCACCCAGGTGCCACCGGCATCGTAATGACCGCTGCTGGCGCCGAGGATCTGGCCTTGCAGATCGACCACCCCGGCGCCCGCCCCCAGCGCCACCGCGCTGAGGTTGCCGGCCTGATTGTTCTGCGCCGACAGGTCGATGCGCGAACCGGCTGCCTGACGGATATTGCCGCTGTTGCTGAAGAGCGATACGTCACCGCCCCAGCTGTATTTGTTGACGTCGTTGAATGGCAAGGTACGCCCGGCCAGATCCAGCTGTGCATTGCCGGTCAGGGTCAGGTCATTCTCGGCCTTGACCACCAGTTTGCCGCTGGCCAGCGCAATCCGGCTGTCGAGGACAACATTGCGTGCATCGAGGGTCAATTCCGCGCCCAGCGCATCGGCTGCCGCGCCGGTGGCGCTGCCGGTCAGGGTCAGGTTATTGCCCGCCTTGAGCGCGTTGATCGAAGCCGCTTCACCGGTCAGCAACGGCGTACGCAACGTGAGGTTGCCGCCGCTGTAGGCATAGCCCTTGACCGGGTCGTATGCGCCCTGCTCCTGATACACCGCAAGACTGCCCTTGTGATTGGCGGTGATGCGCTCGCTGGCGCTGAGATTGACGTTGGCAAACCCCAGCGCCAGACGATCGTTCTGATCCAGGCCGCTGGGCTGCGGATTCGGCCCGTAGCCGAATTCGATCCGCTGCGCTTCAACCTGCAGGGTTCCCTGTCCGGTGCCGGCGCCACCACTGACCACGGCTCCCGGCGCCTGAGTGGCACCGTTCCAGGTCAGATTGGCGGTGCGCAAGGTGGCTACATCCTGGCTGCCGCCCTGGCCGTAGATCGCCGGGGTCGTCAGGATCAGATTCTGCAGTTTGCTCTGGCCGGTTTGCGGGTCCAGCGTATCGAGCGTGGTGGTGCCAAAGAAGTTGAACGAGTCGCGAGCGGTCAGGTTCAGCGACTCCAGGGCCGGTGCCCCGAACTGGGTGTCGCCCTGCAGCAAGCGATTGAGCACGTTCTGGCTGAGGGTCAGACCGACCGGCACGCGTCCCGCCGCATCGACCAGGGCTTGTGTATTGCCGATATTGACCGCGCCGACCGCCAGGGTCAGGTGGCGGGTGCCGAAACGCACCGCCTCATCAAGTTCGAAGTGGTTGTCGGTGGCAGCGCTGATACTGCCGTTGGAATACAGGATGGCCGGATTACTGCACGGCGCCAGCGTGCAGGTGCCGATATGGATACTGCCGGCACCGGTCAAGTCGACGGCTTTCTCCGGCGCCAACACGCTGTTCCAGCCATTGGAAACCAGCAGCAGGCTGGCTTTCCCCGGCTGGTAGACAAAGCCGTCGGTGGAGTCGAACGAGACATCGCCGCGCCCCAGGGTATTGATCCCCGCCCCGGCCTCGACGGTAATGCCGCCGCGGGTGTTCTGAGTGCGCAACATGACTTCCGGCGCCGAGAGGATCGCGCCTTCACGCAAGAAAATGTCGGTGCTTGAGCCGCCGTTGACGAAGGTCACGATATTGCCGCCAGCGCCGTAGTCCACGCTCGGAGCCGAGCCGATGGCCAGACGTCCGGCATTCAGACGGTTGAGGCTGTCGGCATACAGCGAGACACCTTGAAAACCCGGCGTCGGCTCATGGCCTGCGCCCAGCACTTCGAGCACGCCGATGGACTGTTCGCGTACCACGGCCGTGCCCGTAACGCCGCCCTCGGCGGGCTGAAACAACACCTGGCCGTTGAAATCCAGGGCAATGGCAGGCTTTTCACCATGCTCCAGATTCAGACTCAGGGTTTTGCCATCCATCGGTGCCAGTGCCCGTGGTATTCCACGCCGCGCCGCATCACTGGTGATGAACTGGCTGTAGCTGGTTTCGTTGTATTGCGAGTAGCGGCGCAGCACATCGGCCGACGTCAGCGTCAGCGTGCTCGGCAGACTGTCACGCACGCCGGTATTGGCAATCGACATCCGGCCGCTGCTGGTCCATGAACCATTGCGCATCTGCAGCGCGCCCCCCATGGCCGCCGGCGTCGCCTGGCCGTTGACCTCGACCCGGAACGCCCCGGGCAGCAAGGCGAATGTCGAAGGCAGCAAGGTATAGGTGCCGGCCGGCAAACCCGGCACACCCGCACCGATCGTGACCTGTTGACCGATGCGCGGATCGACTGCGCCAGCCTCGGCGACCACCGGGGCATAGACACTCTGATTGCCCGGCAGGATTGCGTAGACCGGGTTGCTCCCCAGGCCCGGCAGGCTGAACGTGCCGTCAGCGGCATTGCGCACCAGCGGGTTATAGCGGGCATCGGTGGAACCGCCACGCCCGGAGACGAAACCGGCGCCGCGCAGATCCCCCCCGCCCGACAGGTCAATCACCGCGCCTTGCGCGACATCCAGGTACTGCGACTGCACGGTCACCCCGGCCGTGGTGCCGACGATGCCCTTCAACACCACCGGGCTGCCGTTATAGCGGTAATCGATGCCGTCGGTCGTGCCGCCATAAGGCATGACCAGTCCGGCGGCGCTGACCGACGTGAGACTGCCGGGCAACAACGTAACCTCACGGGTCTGCACCGACTTGCTGCTCTCACCCAGGGTAATCAGGCCAAGCGGTGCCCGCACCACCCCGCCTTGTTCGATGTGGCTGGCGGCGAGGATCAACTCGCCGAACACCGAGTAAGGCAGTGCCGCCGGGACGCCACCCTGAGCGAAAATGCGCAAGGTGCCATCGCTCGGATCGGTCTGCTGGTGGAAGCCGGCGCGCACTCGGGCGTGAATCCCGCTTACGGGATAAATCTGTGCGGCGCCGAGGTTCAAGTCACCCGCCGTCCACAGGTCGGCATAGGTTTGCGTGGAAGAGCCGATGAACCGCAGGTCGCCCTGACTGGCCAGCGTGACGTCGGCAAAGCTGCGGCGACCGACTTCAAGGGCCGGCGCACCGAGTTGCAGGATATTGCCCTTGGTGCCGAACGACAGGCTGTTACCAATATCCAGCAGGTCGGCGCTGGCGGTGAACTGCGCCGCCGAGACGTCGGGCGTCGGCGCATGCATGACCCGAGGGCGGATAAAGGCACTGGAGTCGTAATACGCGCCCGGCCCCAGCAACCGCAGATGAGGCGCAGACAGATTGATCCGCGCATTGCCGCTCGAACCCTCGGCCAGGGAAATCGCGCCGGCGTACAGGCTCAGACTCTGATTCAGATGCAGATTGACGTCGCCATCGAACGAAATCAGGCCATTGCTCAGCAGGCCCAGATGATCGAAGCCGCCGGCCATCAAGGCATCGGCACTCAGCCGGGCACTGCCGTAAGTCAGCATGGGCGCGGCGTCACCGGGTGCAAGATCGGCCGCCAGGGTGGTCTTGCCGGCGCCCTGGCCGATGATGATTTCCCGTGGCCGCCGGACCTCGTTGCTGGCGGTATTGATGCGATACAGCGGCGTTTCCAGGGCGATGTCCAGCCGTCCGCCACCGGCGCCGGCACCACCGGCTGCGGCGCGCAGGTCGCCGTCGATGAACAGGCCGTTGTAGGAACTCAGGGAAATCCGCCCGCCGTCGGTGGCAACCGTGGTCGGCCCCTGCCCGGCAATGTCCAGCACCGCCTGGGTGCCCGAGGCGTCAAGACGCGCGCCCTGGCGCACGATCACATACGCGTCGGCCGATGTCGCGGTGGCCTTCTTCGAATCGATTTCACCGCCAATGACGATGCTGCCGCCCTTGCCGACCTGGCCGTACACCCTTCCCAAGGCATCGACAGCCGTGGCGGCGCGCGCCGCTACATCGAGCACCGCGTGCTCACCGATCCAGATTGAGCGGTTGTGCGCCTGTATCGGCGCTTCCTGCTGGCTCTGGGCCGGGTCAATGTTGCCGAACTGCTGCTGGCGAATATCGATCGTGCCGCCCCAGGCCTGCAGCGTACCGTCAACGGTGATCTGCCCCGCCCCGCGCAAATTGATGCGTTGCCCAGGATCGACGCTCAGGCGTGAACCCGTGCCGAGGGTCAGTGTGGCGTTGCCCGGATCGATCAGCCCCACGAGGGTGGGACCGGCCTGCAACGACAGGCTGGCGCCGGCACGTTGGGTCAACAGCGCTTTGGTCGGGTTCTCCTGATACAGCGTCGGTGTCCATAGTTCCAGCGCCGTGCGCGGATCGCCGCCACTGACCCGGTTCGCAGCATCGTCAGTAAAACGATAGACCGGTGTGGTCACATCGATCTGCGTGTCGCGGGCCACTTCGAGGCCGTTCAGGCCAATCACGCTGTAGGCCGAAAAGCCTTTACCGAACAGGCTCGGCGCCAGTTGCAGTGTCGACTTCGCCGGCGCTTCGTCAGCCGCGCCGATCATCACTTTGCTGGCCTGCACCAACAACGTACCGCCACCCGTCACGCCGTAGCCGCGCAACTCGCCATCAAGATTGAGTTGCGAAGTGCCGGCGGCACTGTTGGCTGCCGACTCCAGCGTGACACTGCCGCCCTTGGCGCCACGGGTCTTGCCGTTGGCCAGGATCGCCCCGCCGGACGACACATCGAGCAGGCTGCCGCTCTGGATATCGATGTCGCCGCTGCTGCGGATCGAAATCAACCCGCCATCCAGCCAGGCCAGACTGGCCGCGTCGTCGGGGTTGGTGCGTTGATTGCTCCACAGCCCGCGGGTATCGAGTTGCACGCCATGGGCCACGGTGACCCGTTCCGGATGGCCAGCGGCCGGGGTGATTCGGGTGTCGGTAACGCTGCTGGTCTGCAACTGATTGAGCACGTTGCCCAGGCGGATACTGCCGCCACGGGCACTCAGGTCGGCATTGACCTGGACATCCGGCCCGTACAGGGTGATCTCGCCACCGGCATCGACCTGCAACGCGGCGTCCAGGGTAATGCGATCCTTGGCCGCGACCTTCAAGGTCCCGAGCCTGAAGCCGTTGAGTTGTCCGGCGTCGAGGAACAGCTTGCCCTTGCGTGCGTCGGAGACCGCTGTCAGCAGATCCCGGTCAACGCCGGCGAGCATCGGTTCGCCACCGATCTGCACCTGATCGAGCAACGGGTTCAGCCCGTACAACAGGCCGCCGGCCGCCGCCACATACGCCGGGTCATAGCTGCCGACGATCAGCTGTGCGCGACGCGCCAGCGCAGTCTGGCTCTGTGCATAGCCATCCAGAGGCGCACGCGGCGCCTGGGTCTGGCGCTCGCCCTGATACACCTCGCCGAGCAGCTGCCCGTCGAGCACCGCATTGGTCGTGCCGATCACCAGTTGCCCGGCATCGCGACCCACGGTATAGCCGGACTCACGGCGCGATCGCGGGGCAATCAACGGGCTGTAGTAATAACTGGTCTGCCCCCAGCGTTCGCTGTTGTCTTCATAGCCTTTGTACAGGCCGGTGTAGAGCATGTCCCCCGGTGCCCGCGAGACTTCGTACAAGCGCCCGTCGGCGCCACGCAACCAGCTCTGGCGGATCTCGCCGCTCTGCACATCGAGCGTGCCGCCAGACAGATTGATCAACGAGCCCTTCTCGGTGACCACATCGTTGCCGGCAAAACTCACCGCGCCCCCCTGGGCCATCCACTCGCCGATACTGTGGCCCTGAGTGCCGAGATAGCCGCCGACCTCAAGCAAGCCACCGGCGGTGTACCAGCGATCCGTCGCATAGCCGTTGGTGCCCGCCGGTACATACACCAGCTCACGCACATCGACCCAGACGTCATTGCTGTTGAGCGCACCTTTTTCGCGGTTGACCGACGCGTCGCGCTGCTCATTGCCCTGGACGTTGATTTTGATGTTGTTGGATTCCATCGCGACTTTCACGCCGATGGCCCCGGACACATCGATCAGCGCCCCGTCGCGCACCAGACTGCGTCGCCCTGCCGCCACGGCCACCTGGCCGCCGGTGGCGAGGGTGATCGAGCCGGTCTGGAACTCGACACTGCCACCGCTCTGAATCTCGATGCGCGACTGATCGCTGCGCACCTTGTTGTTGGGGCCGACACCGGTCAGCGCGGCTTTTTGTTGGCTGTCGAGTGCGGTCATATCACTGCTGTCGAGCATGATCGCCGTGGCACTGCCCTGCCCCAGCGTGACACTGCCGCTGGTATCGGTCGCCGGGTTGAGCAGGTGAATGGTGCCGCGCGTGGCCACCGAAGTACTGGCCAGCAGCACGCCGTTCTGCACGACATCGTGTCCGGTCAGGGTGATGTCGCCGGTGGCGGCCTGGATCAAGCCGTTGTTGCTGACCTTGCCGGCACTGCTGCCACTGTTGAAGCCGGGAATCACTTCGCTGCCGAAGGTCGTGGAGAAGCCGTTGCCCTCGGTGCCCGAGCCTTTGCGGATGTAGAAGCGGTCACCGGCACCGAGCACGGTCTGGCCCTTGGCGGTGCTGATGCTGCCGTCGTTCTGCACTTCGCTGCCGAGCAACAGTGCGTAGCCACCGGCATCGGTGGACGTCGCGGGGCCGGCGGTCTGGATCGATGCGCCGCGCTCGACCAGCACCTTGCCGGCAGCGTCGGTGAAGGTCGGCTGGCTGCCGCTGCTGTCGAAATACAGGCCCCGGTCACGGAACTGAATGTCGGTGATGTTCGCCGCGGCGGCCACCAGGTTGCGCACGTTGACCTGGCTGCTGCCGCTGAACACGATGCCGTTGCGGTTGATCAGCATCACCGTGCCGGCGCCCTTGATCTGGCCCTGGATCTGGCTCGGACGCGCAGCCGGATCATTGACCCGGTTGAGCACCGCCCAATTGGCCTGCTGGGCGAATTCCACAGTGGTGTTGCGCCCGACGTTGAAGGTTTCCCAGTTGAGAATCGCCTTGTCGGCGGTCTGCTCGATGCGCACGTTGGTCTTGCCGTCGGCCTGGGTCTGCTGCGGGCCTTTGGCGTTCTGCCAGCCTTGCGCGAGGCTGTTATCGACTTGCAGACCGCCGGCGCCCAGACCGTCCGGCACCACCTGCACCGAACCCAGCGCCGCTGCGCGACCTGCCGCCTGCGCCGCTTGTTGCGCGGCAATCGCCGCGACCGTGTTGTTCAAGGTCTGTATCGAACGCTGCAACTGCTGGTTGGCCCGCTGTTGCTGCGCCAGCGGCGGGGTCATGCCCGGCAACCCGCCGCTGCTCGGGCGGGCTGCCGCCGCTTGCTGCGCAGCGCCCTTGGCCGCGAACCAGTTCGAACTGAACGCCGTCTGCGCCTGCGCACCGCCCGCCACCAGACACAACGCCACGGCCTGGGCCAATGGCTTGAGCAGCCACAGCGCCGGGTCTATGGCATCACGTTTTAACGACTGAACGCGGGTACGGCGACGGGATGGGCGAGCGAGCATCACTACGAGTCCTTTTGATTGCCGCAGGTCGGCGACAACCTGCTGTTACGACATAGGCGGTTGGCGAGGGACGCGACCGAACCGATGTCACACAAACTTCATGATTGAGGTGTAATTGCCCGCCCCGGCCATCCGTGACGAGCAAAAAAAATGGCAGCCCCGAAGGGCTGCCATTCGTGTTGCGGGTTAACGCGAAGCTTACAAAGGACGACCGATAGCGTTGCACACGCTGGCGTTGTTGATGTCCAGGTTGTTGCCGCTGGTGTTGGTGATGAAGTTGGCGGTAACGGCGTTTTTCCAGTTGGTCGGAACAACGCTGAAGCCGTGGCTGATGGTCGCTGCAGCGTTGCCCGGCACGCTGTAGTGAGTGGTCAGGAAGGATTTGATGTCAGCGGCCACGGTTGCATCCTTGTAGCACTGGCCGAAGATCAGGTTGGTGTAGGCAGCGATCGGGTAACCGCTGGATGGGTTGGCGACAACCGGTGCCCACTGGGCAGGGTTGGACGGTGTGGTTGGCAAGGCAACCGAAGACAGCGCGGTGGTCACGTTACCCGGGGTCGGCTGCACGCCGTTGACGCGCGATACCACAGCGTTGCTGCTGGCGTTCACGCCGTCCGGACCGACATAACCGATGGAACCGTCAACCGCGTTCACCGCAACAGCGACGTCAGCAGTGTTGGCAACGCCGACGAAGCTCGATGGCAACGCGGTACCGGCTGGCAGCAGCGAGTTGGCGAAGGTCGAGTTGACCGAGAACTTGGTGTTGCAGACGTTGTTCAGGTGACGGGTGAGGATTTCCGAAGTGCCGCTGGAAGTGGTGCGGTAAACCACACGAACCGGGGTGGCATCGGAGTTGCCCAGCAGTTGACCCCAAGTGGTTGCAGTACCCGAGAACACGTCGCACAGCTGTTGGCTGGTCAGGTTCAGAGCGGTCTGGCCGGCCTTTTTGTAAGGGATGGCGACCGAAGTGGCGACCGATGGCAGTTGGATCAGCGGGCCGTACGAAGCACCGAAGTTGGTGTTGTAGGTGCTGATTTCCGAGGCGCTGAGGATCGAGTCGCTACCGGCGAAGTGTACCGAACCGGTGGCGCTGAACAGAGCCGAGTTGTTGGTCAGGAAAGCGGTCTTGCCAGTGCCGCTACCGGTGCCGGCGTAGGTGAAGTTGGCTGGCAGGATGCTGTTGCTAGAGCCTTTGTACAGAGCGGCAGGCAGAGTCGCGCCACCACCGGTTACGTTGGCAGCCATGGCCTGGGCGGAAGCCAGGGCAGCGACGGTCAGGGAAGCTGCGATCAGAGTGCGCTTGAACATGAAGAATCTCCTTTTCAACTAGGTTGGGAACACAGGTTTTCGGATTGCTTGAATGACACTGGGAGGACTCACCGCTGACCTTCGCAAGCGGGGTCCGTGGTTAAGTCGCACTGAGAAATTCGCAGTTTCCGGTGACAGATAAAGGAAAAAACCTCGGGAGGTACGAGGTGATTTTCGAGGGATTTTCTCGGGTGTTCTGGTGGTTATGCGGAGTGTCTGCGGCGGGCTTTTCGAGGGAATGGGCCACAGCCCTTGAAGGGCCGTTGCAGATGACAGAAAGGAGAACCCGAGGACGGTTGCTTCCGCGCTCGGGTGATAGTTGGACGAGAGGAAAAAAGATTGGAAAAGTTTACTGCACCAGTTGGTTGATCTCGATGATCGGCAACAGCACCGCCATCACGATCACCAGCACCACCCCGCCCATCACCACAATCATCAGCGGCTCCAGCAACGCGGTCATGCCCATCGCCCGGCGTTCGATATCGCGGGACAGGGTTTGTGCCGCACGCTCGAGCATCGGCGGCAACGCACCGGTTTTCTCACCGCTGGCGATCAGGTGAATCAGCACCGGCGGGAACACGTTCTCCACTTTCAGCGCTGCCGCCAGGTTGACGCCCTCGCGCACCTTGGCGGTGGCCTCATTGACGCTCAGGCTCAAGCGATCATTCGACAAGGTCTGCCGTGCCGCCTCCAGTGCCCGCAACAACGGCACGCCAGCGCCGCCGAGAATCGCCAGCGTCGAGGCGAACCGTGCGGTGTTCAGCCCCAGCACAAAGCGCCCGATCAGCGGCAACTTGAGCACCCGATGATGCCAACTCAAGCGCGCCGCCGGATTGCGCAGATACAGGCGCCAGCTCCAGAACGCACCAGCCATGACGCCTGCGCACAACCAGCCCCAGGCTCGGATGAAATCACTGGCATTGAGCATCGCCAGCGTCAGCCCCGGCAGATCCTGCCGCGCCTGGGAAAACGCGCTGACCACCTGCGGCACCACATAACTCAGCAGGAAAATCACGATGCCGATCGACACCAGCCCGACCACGCCCGGATAGATGAACGCGGTGAGAATCTTGCCGCGCAGGTTGTTGCGTTCCTCTATGTAATCCGCCAGCCGCTCCATCACCTGCGCCAGATCCCCGGACTCCTCGCCCGCCGCAATCAGCGCCCGGTAAATCTCCGGAAAATCCCGTGGCCGCGCCGCCAGCGCTTCGGCCAGGCGCATGCCGCTGCGCACGTCGGCGCGCACGGCGCTGAGGGTGTGGGCGATGTGTTTTTTCTCGGCCTGTTCGACCGTGGCGCTCAGTGCAGCTTCCAGCGGCAGACTGGCGCCGAGTAGGCTCGACAGCTGCCGTGTGGCCCAGGCCAGATCGTTGTCCGACAGCTTGGCGCTGAACATGCCACCGCCGCCGTGCTGGGAGACGTTGCTTTCCTTCTCTACCGACAACGCCGTCAAACCACGCCCGCGCAGCACGCCAAACGCCGCGCCCTGACTGTCCGCCTCCAGATGCCCGGACTCGATCTTGCCGTTGGCATCGGCGGCTTCAAAACGATAGCGATTCATCAGGCGTCCCGTGTCACACGAAGGATTTCTTCCGGCGCCGTGGCACCGCTGCGAATCCAGCGCTCGCCGTCCTCGCGCAGGCTGAACATCCCGGCCTTGCTCGCCGCTGCGCGCAACGCCTGCTCCCCTGCCCCTTGGTGAATCAGCGTGCGAATGTCGTCATCGATGCAGAACAATTCATGAATGCCGGTACGCCCGCTGTAACCGGTGTGATTGCACGCCGCACAACCCACCGGGCGCCAGGTGCCGGGCGTGGCCGGGTCTTCCTGTTTGCACTGACTGCACAGCCGTCGAACCAAGCGCTGGGCCAGAACGCCGAGCATCGACGAGGCCAGCAGAAACGGCTCGACGCCCATGTCGACCAAACGGTTAACCGCCGACACCGCGTCGTTGGTGTGCAACGTCGCCAACACCAGGTGACCGGTCAGCGAAGCCTGCACCGCGATCTGCGCGGTTTCGAGGTCGCGGATCTCGCCGATCATGATGATGTCCGGGTCCTGACGCAGAATCGCCCGCAGCGCCAAGGCAAACGTCATGTCGATCTTGGCGTTGACCTGAATCTGGCTGATGCCCGGCAAGTCGTATTCCACCGGGTCTTCCACGGTGAGGATGTTGCTGGTGCTCGCATCGAGTCGCGCCAGTGCCGCGTAGAGACTGGTGGTCTTGCCGCTACCGGTGGGGCCGGTGACCAGCACGATGCCGTGGGGCTGGCGGATCAGGTGATCGAGTTTGGCCAGCACCTGCGCGTCCATGCCCAACGTTTCGAGATGCAGACGCCCGGCCTGCTTGTCGAGCAAACGCATCACGACCCGCTCGCCATGGCCGGTAGGCACGGTGGAAACACGAATGTCGATGGGGCGCCCCGCTACGCGCAACGCAATGCGGCCGTCCTGCGGCAGGCGCTTTTCCGCGATATCGAGTTGGGCCATGATCTTGATCCGCGACACCAGCGCACCGTGCAACGCCTTGCGCGGTGAGACCACGTCGCGCAGGGTGCCGTCGACCCGATAGCGCACCACCGAATGGGTTTCGAACGGTTCGATGTGAATGTCGCTGGCCTCATCCCGCGCCGCTTGCGTGAGCAAGGCGTTGATCATGCGGATCACCGGCGCGCCGTCCTGGGTGTCGAGCAGGTCGGTGATTTCCGGCATGTCCTGCATCAGGCGGTCGAGGTCGACTTCGTTTTCCGCCGCGCCGACCACCGCCGCCGCGCTGCCGGTGTCGGCGTAGGCCGTGGCGAGCAAACCGTCGAGTTCGTCATCGCGCACCTGCTCAAGCCTGGCTGCGCCGAACTGCCGCCGTACCTCGCTGATCGACCAGCCCGGCGTCGACGGGCACACCGTCAGCACGCCGTCGCGCAGCAGAATCCGCTGCGCCTTGGCCCAGGCGTAAGGCAAGCTGCTCATAAACGCGAGCCTGCTTCAATCGGCACAGCCTTGATGACCGCGCGAGGGCCGGAAGTCGGAACGGCTGCCGGCACGCCCTGCGCAGCGGTCGGCAATTGCGGCGCCTGCATGTCCGGCATCGCCCAACTGCGCTCCGGTTGCAGACCGCCCTGAGCGCGGCGCATGAAGTCGTAGCGATTAAGCGTGATGCTGCGCCCAGCCGCGCTGTCACGAATGATGTACGGGCGCAGGAACACCATCAGGTTGGTCTTGGTGATCGAGCGGCGTTCGTTGCGAAACAGCGCGCCCAACCCCGGAATGCTCGACAGCCATGGCACTGCGTCGTTGCTCTGGCTGTAGCCGTCCTGCAGCAGACCGCCGAGCACCATGATCTGCCCGTCGTCGAGCAGGATGCTGGTGTCGATCGCGCGTTTGCTGGTGACGATCCCCGCCGAGGTGGACGCCGCCGAAGCGCGCTCGTCGATGCTGCTGACTTCCTGATAGATGTCGAGCTTCACCGTACCGCCCTCGGAAATTTGCGGCCGCACGTTGAGCTTCAAGCCGACCTCTTCACGGGTCACGGTCTGGAACGGGTTGTTGCTGGTGCCCCCGCCGCCGGTGACGTAACTGCCGCTGACAAACGGGATGGTCTGGCCGACGAAAATGCTCGCCGCTTCGTTGTCCAGGGTCAGCAGGTTCGGCGTCGACAGCACGTTGGTGCCGCCCTTGCTCTTCAGGGCCCGGGCCAGCACTTTCAGGTCGAGGATCTTGCCGATGCCGGGGATGTCGACGGTGCCGTTGACGTAACCGAGATTCAAACCTTTGGGCAACACATCGACACTGGTCTTGCCGTTGACGTTGATCCCCGAACCACCAAGGTTGGCGCCGCCGATCACGCCGTTGCCGGCCAGATTGCCGGTCTGCCATTGCACGCCGAATTCGCTGGCGTCGTCTTCGCCGACTTCGACGATCAGGCTTTCAATCACCACTTGTGCGCGGCGTTGGTCGAGCAAATCGATGACTTCACGAAGGTTGCGGTACAGCGGTTCCGGCGCGGAAATCAGCAAGGTGTTGGTAGTCGCATCCGCCTGAATGGTCACGCCACCGGCGCTGAATGCAACGTTCTGTTCGCTGCTTTGCGCGTTGCCGCTGCCACTGGTGGCGCTGCTGCCCTGGGCGTAACTGCCGCCTGTGTTGCCGTTGTTGGTGGTCGAAGTGCTGCCATTGGTTTGCGTGCCGCTCTGGCCGTTCTGCCCGCCGCCCGAGTTGGTGGAACTGCCCATGGCGCTGAGCACCGAACGCGCACTGTCGCTGGTGCCGCTGTCGCTCTCGCCGGTCAGCAAACCGCGCAGTGCCTGGGCCAGTTTGCCGGCCTGGGCATTGCGCAGATACACCACATGCAGGTTGCTCGGGTTGCTCTGGGCATTGTCGAGTTTGTAGATCAGGTTGCGCGCCAGCTCCGTGCGCTCGGGGCTGCCGGCGCGGATGATGATGGTGTTGGAACGCGGGTCGCCGATCACGGCGATTTTCTGGGTTGGATCATTGCCAGGCGCATCGAGCAGGTCGGCGACCATCGGCGCGATGTCGGCGGCGATGCCGTTCTGGATCTGCACCACGTCGGTGTCGATGGCGCTCGGGGTGTCGATGCCCTGGATCAACTGCGCGACCCGCGTGAGGTTTTCGGCGTAGTCGGTGACGACAATGGTGTTGTTGCCCGGATAGGCGTTGATCGGGTTGTTCGGCGACACGATCGGGCGCAGCACCGGGATCAGGTTCACCGCGTTCTCGTATTGCAGGCGGAACGTGCGGGTGAGCATGCCGTTGCCGGCCGGTTTGTCGGCGCTGTAGATCGGCCCGCCGAGCAACTTGGCGTCGGCCTCTGGCACCACCTGCGCCACGCCGCCGACATCCACCACGCTGAAGCCCTGCATGCGCAACGCCGCCAGCAGCATGTCGTACGCCTGATGCGCCGGCACCTGGCCTTCGGAGACCAGCGTCAGGTTGCCCTTGACCCGTGGATCGACCAGAAACTGCTGGCCGGTGGAGCGCGACAACGCCCGCACCACCGCTTGAATATCCGCGTCGACAAAATTCAGCGTCACCGGTTGATCGCCCAACGGATTGGCCGGCAACGTCGTGCCCCGGGCCGAACCGCCACTGCGAGCGCGTTCGGTGATGTTGTGCAATTGCTTTGGCGCGGGTCTTGCCTGAGCCTGCGCCCGTTCGCGGTCGAGCACCGCGTCGCCACTGCGCTGGGTGTTGGCCAGCGGCCGGCCGAGTTCGCTGTCCACCAGCAGCGGCGGTTGATTCGGTGGTGTGGTGTTGCTGCACGCGCTCAATGCCATCAACAGCATCGGCAACGCCATGCGTTTGGACCCTGACCCCTTCATGAAGCTTCCTTAGCGCCCAGCGCCTGATCCATGCGTACGGTGCCCGACAAAGTGCCGGCCGTGTCATCGGTCGCGGCGTCGTCTGCGCGTTGCAGACGGGCCTCGACCACTTGCAGTGAAAAATTCCGGGGTTGGCTCAGCAGCCAGTCGAGCACGGCGTCGGCCGGTGCGGCGTCGAAGGTCAACTGCCAGCCAGCGGACGCGGCCGCCAATTGGTAATGGCCGCCCAGTCCGCTGGCCTGCAAGGTCTGCTGCAGCGACTGCTCCAGGTTCTGCCCGTCCGGGCGCACGCTGACGTCGCGCAACAGCACTTCCAGCGCTTCGGCCTGGGCGCGCAACTTCGGGGTTTCGACTTGCGAGGCGGCGATCTTTTTCAGCGGCGGCTGAACCAACGCCACCCACACGAAGAGCCCAAGCAACAACGCCGCCATGCCGCCGACCATGCGTTTTTCCCGCACGGCCAACGGCTGCCAACGGGCCTGCAACTGAGCATTGAAGCGCTGCCAGCCGGCGCGGTATTTCGCAAGCGATGGGCTATTCATCTTCGGCTCCGCTGCTGTCGTCGTTGTCGGTGGCGGCGGTCGCCTCGCCGGCCGGGCGCAGGACCCAGCCGTCGTCGTTCGGGCTGATGCTGATACCGGCCTGGGCCAGCGTGCCTTGCCAGTCCTTGTCGTTGCCCGAACGCCGGGCCTCGGGCAGCAGACTCAATTGCAACGCACCGTCGACAAACTCCAGCCGCTGCACCGTGCCCGCCATGGACGGCATGCCGCTGCCGGCCTGCAACACCAGCCGCGTGAAGTCCTGCCCCGGCGCATCCACCGCGCCTTGCTGTCGAGCTGCGATTTGCTGACGGGCCTGTTGCAACGGATTGAGGATCACCGGCAACTCCGGGAACGCCTGCTTCACCCGCTGCGCCATCTGCGCCTTGAGCTGCTGGCCCTGGCCGGCCTCGCGGGCGGCGTACAGGTTCAAACCGATCACCCACACCGCCAGCGCCAGCGCACAACAACCCAGCGCCCTGCCCCAACCGCGATGTTCGGTGCCCGGTTGCTGAAGGCCGCCGTGCAGGCCCCAGCTCGGTAACGGGCCGGAGCAGCGTTGCGTGTCGGCCAATGTCGATTGCACCGCTTCCGGCGCGCCGTCACCGATCCAGTGCGCCGGCAGACCGGTTTCCAGCAGCCACGCTTCATCGATCATCGGCTGCACCTGCGCCGCATTCGGGCCGTGGCGCAGTAACAGATGCTCGTCGTGCAGGCAGCCGACGCCGCCCGCCATCACCGGCAAGCTGTAGGCCGCCGGGTACAGGCCTTTGAGGTTCAAGCCGAACTGCCCGAGGTGCTGCAAATCCTTGCGTGCTACCCAGGCAATCTGCACTTGGCCGCTTTCATTGCGGGTGCTGTGGGCAATGTGCATCTCGGCGCTGTCACCGAGCATCAAGGCCTGCGCCGCACATTGCACCGCCGCAGCGGTTTTGCTCGCGGGCAGCGGCGGCAGATCAATGCTCGCCAGCAGGCTGTCCGACGGGTGCAGAAAACACACCAGCGGTTGCTTCGGCAGCGCGCCAAGCCGCACGCGCTCCTGCCGCGTGACCTGCCCCTGACGATCCAGCCACGCACACTCCACTTCACTCTCGAGACCCAGCTCCGCCAGCGGCGGCAAATTCACGCGCAACTGGCTCATACGCCCACCCGCGACCAGATCACTTGCGGCAAACGATCCTGACTGCGATGCAGCAACGCATCGAGGCTGACCCGCCGCTGATCCCGCCGCGCCTGCCCGCGCAGCCGGAACCAGTCGCTGGTGATGCCGACCTTGACGCTGGTGATCTCCAGTTGCGGCAGTCGCAGGCGATTGACGAAATCCCCGCGATTGATAAACCAGCGCCCGGCGTCACGCTCATTGATCAACGCCTGCGCCCGCTCCAGCGACAGCCCCGGCACATAAGCCGCCAGCACCGGCGCCGTGGCCGTGTTACCGTTGAGCCAGGTGGTCGCCGGAATCACCGTCAAGTACGGCGCCAGTTTCGCCAACAGCGCATCGTTGACCCCGTCGACACTGCGCAAATCATCAAGCGTGCGCAGCATCGGCAAGGTCGGGGATTGCGGTTTACGCGAAGCGGACGGCGACGTGGCGCGCCCGCTGTCGAACGTGTTTTTCGCCACAGGCTTGTCCACCACTTGGGCATTCAACAGGTGCGGATACGAGCCGATCACCCGCTGACTGATGCGCCGGCTCAAGCCGCTGCTGACACCGATCAACTCGCACAAGCGCTCGAACGCCTGCACCTGTGCGTCATCGATCCGCTCGTTGGCCACCAGATTGCGCAGGTTGAACTTGCCCTGCTCGTCCTCCAGTCGCCCCTCGAAACCCTGGGTGTTCAAGCGCTGCGCCCAGGGTTGATCGAGTCGGGTCAGCGGATCACGCTGCCGCGCGTCCCACAACAATTGCCGGCTGATCTCCAACCCACCGTGCAACACCCAACGGCCCTGCACGCGCAGTTGTTCGGCTTCCAGCGCCCGGGTCGAAACGCTCTGGCGGGTCAGCATGCCGGCGGCGATCACCGCGACCACCGCCGCAATCAGCAGCGCACTGATGATCGCCATCCCCTGCTGGTTCGATTGGCTGTTCATGACCGGCCTTACAACTGCCAGGAACCGATGTCGGCATTCACGCCGTCGCCGTCAGGCTGGCCGTCGGCGCCGAGGGAAAAGATGTCGATCTCGCCGTTGGCACCGGGATTGAGGTACTGATAAGGACGACCCCACGGGTCATTCGGCAGGCGCTCCAGGTACGAGCGCCAGTTGCTGTTCTTCGCATCAGCCGGCCGCTCCACCAGCACCTTCAGGCCCTGGCTTTGGCTCGGGTAAGTGCCGTGATCGAGGCGATACAGCTTCAGCGCCTGCATCAACCCGCCAATGTCCTGCTTCGCCGCCGTGGCCCGCGCCTGATCCGGCCGGTCGAGCACCTTGGGCACCACCATCGCCGCCAGAATCCCGAGAATCACCACCACCACCATGATCTCGATCAGCGTGAAACCCTGCTGCCCACGGGGCATCCGGCTCGGTCGACTGGGCTGTTTGAATTGCGCGATATCCATCTCGTCATTCCCTGGCTTGATTCGATTCGACGCGCAGTGTTGCAAGAAGATATGTCAGGGATGTTGAAAATCCTCGGGTGTTTTCGTCGTCAAGCCGTCAAACACGGGCGTTAGCGTCAAGGGCTGCCCGACTGCCCGAGCCCCCGATGCGCACCCCCTCCCCGCAAGCCGGATTCACCCTGATTGAAGTGCTCGTCGCGCTGGCGATCATCGCCGTCGCCATGTCCGCCGCCGTTCGTGTGGCGGGGTTGATGACGCAGAGCAGCGGGGTTTTGCGGGATCGTTCGATTGCGATGATTGCGGCGCAGAGTCGGATGGCTGAACTTCGGTTGGAAGGGAGATTGCCGATGGGGGTTAAAGCGATGGAGTGTGATCAAGGGAGGTTGTTGTTGCGGTGTGAGCAGGTGATTGGGGGGGCGGAGAATGGGCGGTTGTTGAAGGTGGGGGTGCAGGTGTTTGATCGGAGCCAAGAGCGGCCTCCACTGGCGCGATTGGAGACCTTACTCAGCCGGCCGGAAAATCCCTGACAAGCTTCAGACCGCTCCCGGAAAAGAGAACCGACCGAATAAGCTCCAGAGATCTGCGGGCTCGCCGACAACAAGTGCTATTGGCCAGGAATTAGGCGGTCGGATGATTGCAGGCAATGTTTCATATCTTTGTCCGGTTTGTGGATACACCGGGCTTGAAGAGGCTCCGTACGACGAACTGGGCTGCTCCTCGTTTGGCATCTGCCCGTGCTGCGGTACGCAGTTTGGCTACGACGACACGACCGCGGCTCATGCTGAATTGCGTAGATCATGGATCTCCAGCGGGATGCTTTGGTGGAGCGAAGCTCAAGCGTCGCCGATCGGTTGGGACCCGATAAGGCAACTACAGGCGTTCGAAAAAGACATCCAGGTATGAACCTGACGCGGCCAATGGTCAGGCATGAAACATTGCTCCCAGGCCAAATGAACGGATGTGACAAGGATGACTATGCTATCGGCTTGCCCTAGCCGAAAAGCCGTCAACCGATGCCGTTTACGGAGCAATGGAGTGCGGGATGAAAATCATCGCTTTTGTAGCTATCTATCTCGCAGGCGGAGTTGCCCTGTTTCCGTACCTCGACCATATGCGTCCGGTAGGCGTTTCTATCGACCAATTCTATTCGGAGTTTTACCTCAGCTCCGGTGTTGACGTGGCGCAGCGCCTAAGCCTGAGCTTCATCTACGCAAGCGCGTTTCATCTGGTGTGGTCTGCGTTGTTTTCTGAATCCGCAAAAAGCTGGGTGTACACGACCAACATCATAGACATTTGCTATCTCGCCTTACGGTGTTTGAGTTCTTTTTGCATCAGCCTGATGACTCTTGGACTGGTTGGAAAAAGCGCACAAAAAGTGCCCTTTACAGAATTTGCTCAATATTTTCATTTTCTGGTTATCTGCATGCTCGCGGGCGCTTGGGCGTGGGAGCTCAAGCACTTTTTGATAGGCGTCATTTATTACGTCGCAAGAAAAATCACGAGAACGACGGAATGAAGGAGCGCAGTGTTATTCCGGACAGGAAAATTGGCCTGCTTTTTCCAACTGTTTAACCAACTCCCGGATACGCGTTTAAAGACACCCTCCGTTACTTCCTCAAGGCTACAACGCCTTGCGTCATTACCTACGACTACGCCAGAATCCGCCGGCTTGTGCGTCCAGGGTGCGGGTTTTATCGTTTCCGGGTCACTGAAAAACAGTGATCGGGTTTGGTAGCCCGCACATGAGAGTTGCACAGCATCACCATTCGCGGCGTCGTTTCGTCTCGGCTTTATGGTGGTCATGCACAGGGCACCTTCGGGTGCGCCGGGTTCCTCATGTGCCGGTCTACCAACCTGAGCATGGCCGCCACCTTCGTTTGGTAGCGAAATTGGATGGCCTCCCTTTTTGAAGCATGAGGAGTTACATCTATGATCAAACCAACACCCAACCCACCAGAAACCGATCCGGTCTCACCCTACCAATTCCCCGACTCCCGAACCCTGAACGAAGCCGCCGAACGCGCCCTCGACCACTACCTCACCCCGCAACAACGCATTATGGGCAGCCACACCAAACACGACCCCATGTTCCTGGCCAACCCCGCCTACAACAGCGAATCGCTCCTGGCCAACGCCAGCGAATCCCTCGATTCCGCCAGCGAAATGCTCAGCAACTTCGCCGCGATCCTGGAGCCTGCGCACCGCAAGACGGCGCTGGGAATTGCGCAGGTGGTTATGGTTGCGGGGTTGGCAGTGAATCAGGCGTTGGATCATGTTGAGGTGAAGACGTAAGCGGCTGATCGCTGTAGCTCAACAGATGAAAAGAAAATGGCCGAGTTTGTCAGGTGTAGCTGACGACCTCGGCCATTTTTCTTTTTTCCGGCACGTTTCAACGACATTTTGAGACATCACCCATTTCTGCCATTCACGATCGGCCACTTTTGGCCATTAGCGTCCGTTGCCTCTGCACCGAGCGTCTAGTAAAAGGACTTATCCAATTCCCGATACTGAAGCGAATTTATGATTAATGGCCATGGTCAACGTGTTTGTAATCGATGCGGCGAGCTCATTGCGGCTTACTGTCCATCGGTTGAAACGCTAGCGATCATTGGGGTCTTCCACAAGAAGGGTGACCAAGCAGTAGTAAATGAGATAGTCCGTCGAGAAAATATTGATCCGGATATCGTTTGGGAATACTTCCGCCATCGAATGTCACCTCTGTGCGAGCAAAAGCTTGCCCACTGCCCTCACTGCGGAGGGCAGTTGAGGACTTGGCGTGCGCGCCAATGCATGCATTGTTTTAGAGACTGGCACTGACGCAAAGCTGTTATCGAGTTGCCGGATGCGCCTTCATAGCCAGATAGCGGCGACGCGGGTTAAGCAACAAAAAGGGGACCGATTGAAATGAATCAGTCCCCTTTTTCACGATTCGACTCGCTCGCGAAGGCGCCAGAATTGACACCAGCTTAATCAGCAGTTGATCCCGAGGTCTGCTTCACCGGCAATTGCAAATTATCCAACGCCCGATTCACCGCCAACTCCCCGAGCATGATCAACTGTGCAATGCCCACCAACGCCCGACGCTGCGAAGCCGGCAACAGACTGGCGACGTTCTGGGCAATGGTTTGGGCCGAAGCGAGTGTTTCACTGGCATCAATCAGCAATTCTTCGTTTTTGTTGTCCGCAGTCACGGCATACATCCCGCGGGTTCTGCGTGGAGGCGGCGTGGAGCCGGGCGGACAGAGGTAATGGTCGAGCGCGCGGTCGGCGGCTTCGTGGAGTTTTCTGGAGTCGATGGATTCGTAGGGGGAAACCGAGTCGGTTTCGGGCGGGTTGGGTGTTGGTTTGATCATGGTGAAGCTCCATTTTTATACCTGGTGAAACCACCAGCACCTGTCGCTAAACAAGTAAGGGTGGCAGCTGTACGCGGGTTAGCGAACCGAGAGGTATAAGACCCGGCAGACCCGAAGGTCTCCCACGCACAGCCACCATATCGTCATCGCAAATGTCTGCGACAAACTGGAGCGTCGTTGAACTTATACCTGGTCAGGTCGCTAAACCCGGTCGCTGGGTTGCCAGCGACACGTAGACGATAAAGACCAGGTACAAAGCGCACAAGCCGGCGGATTCTGGCGTAGCTGTAGGCAACGGCGCAAGGATATGTAGCCTGAGAGAGTGTCTGGAGATGTCTTTTTAAACATAAGTGTTTATCGAGGCCTGATTCCGTCACTTTTCCTTCAACTGATCCGTCCCGTTATCGACAACCTAGGCCAGATGAACAGCTCTACAGTGCTAACTTCCAGCATGGCATGGTTCGCGAACACATCTGATGCTAGCCTTATGCTTCCACTCCCGAAGTCTTAACATATATGCCCATCGAACCTGATCGCCTGTATCACGAACTCGGTTACCTCATTGCTGAAATGCCAGACCTAATGACGTCCCAATGGCAGACCACTGACGCCCATAGGTGGCTCGGACGTGCCTCGGCGTGGGTTGAGCAGAGCGGTGACTTAGTGGACGCGGCTGCGTTCAACGCTGCCGTAAACAGCTTAAACCCCAATCCACGTTTTCCAACCCACATCGCCGCAGTCCCGCGTTTAACCACGATCCTTTATCGAGCGCTCGGCCGCGCAGAGCTCCAAGCATCCCCTACTAGCCGTGGCTCTTTCATACCTGTAGGTGAGATATTTTCTGCATTTGCCGCTATGTCCAAGATTCTGAGCGAAGCCACAACCAGTGTGATGTTCGTGGATCCATATGCCGACGCCAATCTCCTGACCGACTTCGCCGTCTTAGTACCCAACGGTGTATCCACGCGAGTGTTAGCTGATGCAGGCAGCAGAAAAGCAGCTTTCGCCCCAGCGTTGAAAAGCTGGATACAGCAGTACGGCTTAGAACGACCAATGGAAGGGAGACTCGCGCCGAACCGGTCGCTCCATGACCGGCTGATCATAATTGACGAGCGAGAATCGTGGAGCATCGGACAGTCCTTCAACGCGCTTGCTGCACGTGCTCCAACCAGTCTTATTCGAGCAGATCTCGAAACGTCTCAGCTTAAGATCCAAGCACATAATCTGATCTGGCAGACATCGGCACCCATTCAGTGAAATCGCGAGACAACCAACGATGTAAGGTCATCCAGCTAAAAGCAGTCTTCTTTTTACATAAGAGAACATAAGAGCATTAATCCAAATGGTTAGCGTCTTCAGCATTCTAAGCGGAATTGCATTTAGCTTTACACTTCAAAGAGCAGGAAAGGTATGGGATTTCTGGCTTGGTGAAAAGAATATCACTGAAGAAAAGAAAAAATATGAATTAGAGAAATATTGGCTTGCCTTCGCTCGACAATCGTGGAGCCGACTTTATCAACGAGCAGCGCTACTCGCCGATAAAATGCTAAGCAATATATTCGGCAAGCAACCATTAAGTGCTGAAAGCATTTTAAAATTTAGTTTTTTTTCAATTGTACTTAACTGCCTGCTTGCTATGTTACCAACAATATTTTCAGGAACACCCGTCGCATCTAACGCTAACAATTTAGCTTTATGGATCAAGATCACTGCCGCATTTATTTTTATCAATACAGCATTAGACTGCCTTGCTTATTTGCTAACAAGGTATCTACTTAGGCGCCCTCCACACTCTACCGTGGGAATAATTGTTTCATTTTCATTAGTAACCTCCATTGGTTGGTTAGCAACAACGATTTCGCTTGTTGTAGGGGGTGCAATGACCGCAATACCTTTATTAGACAACCCTTTCAGCAAAGAGACATTAACAAATATCCTACTACCCATTGTACAAAGCTGGTTTTTTCACCAACTGCTGCACCCTTTTGACTCAAATGTAGCAATCCAGGGCATTAATATGGGATACATTGCTTTGGGCGCCATACCTTCGTTAATAATACTACTTAGCACACTTTCACTGATGCTAGTTTTGAAGATAACGGCTAACAGACTACACTTCATAACTTCTACATATTTCGGTCGAATACTAGATGACAAGAAAAGCTTCTACGAACATCTAGGATTCATCGCCTCTTTGGTGTTAATACTGCTGTACTGGATCTTCTTGGGTTTCCTTTCCTTATCAAGCTTGTGAATATTTATATTAATGCCATAAAATAGTGAGAACTAATCCATTATCAGAAACAGATAGGATTGTTTTATACTCTGACAAACAAAGGGGACTGATTTATTTCCTTAAAATAAATCAGTCCTCTGCTCACTTAGACAGTAGATCAGTCCCCACTTTTTCCAAAGCGCATGCTTCGGGCCGATCTCGGCCCTTGAGTCAGTGGGAAATCGGCCAAAGGAACCGTTTCGAGCGAGAGCATTCGGTCCCCAATGTATCCCCACTACCTTCTGTATCATTGCCTTCCTGCGTGCTGTTCAATAACTCGCTCTGCTTGCCGGTCATATGAGCCCGCTAACTCTCTAAGAGAAGCCGCAAAACGAGGGTATCCAGCTTTCTCTACTGCTTCCCCTTTCATCCTCCATAGTTCTGCCAGTTCCTTCTCTGGCGCCCCGGTTGGATCTACCCAATGGGCGCCCCTAGAATTAAAAATCTCAGTGCAAAATCCGTTTCGAATCAACTCACCATCTCTTGAGTTTAAAATTCTTGCGACATCGTCCACTATCCAAAGTCCATTGATATCGGATGGGCAGTAATAGAGAACCTCTCCAACTTTTAGCATTGCAACATCCTCATGCCCACTCTCTTGGCAAAGCTGTCTAACACGACCAAGCCAAGATTCAAGCTTTTCAGAGCTAAAGTTTTTATCATCGATAAAACCTGGAGGACGCTTCCAGTCATTCAGTAACTGCCAAGCATTTCTAGCGATAGCCTTCTGATGTTCATTGGGCTCAGCAACTCCTTCCGTCACATCATTTTTTGATCGGTAAATCAATCGTACGATATAAGCAAAAAAATCCGGATCATTAGCGAGTTTTTCTTGCAATAATTTTGGCTTAACTTCGCTATGAGCACCGAGCATCGGCAAATAAGCCCATTCGACCTTAAAAAGCTGATCAAGATCCGTCGAAGCGTCAGCTTGCAATGTTTTTATTAGTTCCACAACACTATATGAATCCATGCTACTTGAGGACTCACCATTCACCGCCTCCAAAAGGGCTATTGCCGCGCGATTACTATCAAATGGAAGTTCTTTAGTTAGACGTGCACTTAAACAATCCAGTGCTTCGCTCGATCTCGATACATCTAACAACCGATCCACAGCAAAAAAACCATCATCCCCATCACCATGATAAGGATTAACCTTAACACTGTTCCAGTATTGTTTACTCTCACTACCTAACCAGTTATCGACGAGCTTCCATGTTGAAATATTAAAAGGCAAGTAAGTCAAAAAGCGACAGATCTGTTCATTCGTCCATGTGCGGCGATCTAGGCCGGCAAGCCATCCTTCCCCCCCGACGAAATTACGACTCCATATAAACGACCCAATAAACTTTTGGAAATGTAGATCGACTTTATCTAAAAACCTTGGCATCAGCTCATTATCAACATCACCATTTCCTACAGCACCAAGAATCCCTCCTACTAAATCTGATGACTCTACCTTATCTAGAAAGTCCAAAACCCCTTGCAGACCGCTCTCACTCAGCATTTTTAAAATCGCATGTTTACGTTTTTCTTCCAGAACTTTCCGCTGCCGCTCCCAATCTCCATTTTCTTCATAGAGATCAAAATCCCTAGAATTGAATAACCTACGATAAAGCACGTCAGGGCTTACTGGAGCAATCCGGCTAGCAACACCTTCGATAGCAGAAACGACCTCAGCATCTAAGGCCCAGTCCGCATCAGCAAAGCGCCGATGTTTAGCAACGAAGTCGGTAAGAGAACTCCAAATTGGCAATCGATCTGACTCATTTAGCTCGGTGATCGCGCTGGATGAAAGGTGTGCAAGGAGCTTATCAAACGAAGGTCGAGGCAAGTTATCAAGATTACCAACCAACTCTCTCAGCCGTAATAGGTCTTCGATAGCCATCTCGACTGCCAACGCTGCATAAGCAACAACTTGACCTCTGTAGTCAGCATCTGAAACATGCACTTCGTTGTGTTCCGGAACATTCAGAAGCCAGCGTGGCTTATAAGTACCCATGGAGGTTTGGTGTTGATTTGGCAATAAACTTTTCACCACGTCCCACGCTATTTTTGGAAACTCGCTCCTCACTGCCCTTAACGAAGCGATTCTCTTATCTACATCAGCGTTGGTCTGCGGAAACCAAGGTAGCAAAATTGTCTTTATCGAGTTAACAGGGCTGTTTCCGGAATTCGTTCCAGGATCAATAGTTGCAAGTTCAGCTAAGATCACCACAACTCGCATGAAATACTCTTCCAACCATCCGAGCGCTTCCAAGGCCCACAGTAGCCCAACCATATAATTCTTAGAAGAGAAACCACCTTTCCCCTCGCTAAAAAGCCTAGCAAATGGAGAGTCCTTATCTGCCAGTGCGCTTTCAACACAGTTTAGAAACTCTCCAGGAGCAGCCTCTGCAATAGTAGGGAGAAGATCGGCTAAGCTCCCCCAGAGTTTCCAGTCAGCACCACCCAGTAAACCATTAACAACTTCAATTGCAACGCTTTCTGGTTTATGTTGCGAACAATTTACCAAGGGCTGAGCCTGTGAGTTTATGAGCGCCAGAGTTTCTGAAAGCCCTTTCCTTACCTCCGGCGAATACTTAAGTATTTTTCCATACACACTCGCTGCATATCGATTTTCAGAGTCAAGTTCAAATTGGGGATCAACTTCCGAAAGCACCCCGAGACAAATGTTCTTAAACTGTTCAAGATGGCTGTCAAAAATGCGACTTCCAACAATCTTCCAGAGTTCTTTACGCTCCGTAACTTCCCAGCGACCGTTCCGCAACGATAAGGGATTTCCTTCTTCCTGAAGGATGCTTCGCAGACTAGTGAGCCAAGTATTAAAATCCATTGACAAACTCCTTCAATAGTTCAACATCTGATTCATTCGCCTCATTCCATCCACCAATCAACGCTGCAATGGCAAGAGAGGATAATTGAGCATGATCCTGCCCAAAGACAAAAGCCTTAGGTGAGACTGGCACCACCAACTCACTAGGAATCTCTTCAATCTTCCGCTGCCTAAAAACGTTGACTAGATCTTCCGGAAGATTCCCTACGACAATAGTTCCAGCATTTTGATTTGCTGACTGAACTTCATCCACTAGCCTCGTCCAGATCGAGTGAACATTATCGGCGGAATAAAACCCTATTAAAGAGTGCAGAAGAGCTAATGTAACACCTGCCTTTAAATCAAGATCGTAACCTAAAAAATGAAAATGCCGTAAAAACTGGAACACCGCTTCTTCATCTACAGCGTTATGACCATTCGCTGCATCAATGTGATGCCTAATTGCGCGCAGCTTGTTTCTTTTGTTTGCACTACTAAATTGCGCCAAATTTACCTTTTCAAAAAACTCCTTTGCTGACTCTGCGTGGCGCGCCCAATCGAGAATAGTTCTTACGTCCCCAGTATCCGTTGCGCTTAGCGGACCAGTAATGAGTGCTATAACATCTGATCCCTTTATAAATACATCTGGATTATTAAAGTCCTGCCATGCGGAGAGCACAACCTCTCCAAATACAGAATCACCTTCTGTTATGGTAATGGAATGTTTGATTTGCCCGAGTAATTTCCCACCGACGCCACCGCCAATATTATTGGTAAATACAATCAAATCATCAGTCTGATATCCGTCGAACTTTCCCTGAAGCTTTATTTTGTTTATCGGCCTACAAGGTAGGCATGGAGAATATCCTCCCGTTAGCATAAGCGCTAAAAATGAAGCTTGTACATGTGCTTCAAATCGCCCTCCGCCATTGCCAGTAGAATAGGGGTTACTTAGGTTTTTCCCAGGCTCAACCATAAAACGACCTCAGATATCAGCGTGGTTGCTTTTCCCAATTTTTTAGGCCTATACAAACTAAACAGGCTCAGCATGATCAACATGATCAAACCCACTTGCTACATATACCGTAATGCGTCGTGATTTAATTACGTATAAAAAACCACTCAACACTCCAGAATAGTTGCAGCATTTACACCTTAAGCCTTAGGGCTAAAATCATTCGCCCATACTTGACGCTCGCAGACTTACTTTCTACAAACACCCCATTTTACCAAGAAGAAGCTGACCAACCTTCCACTTCAATAGCATAGCGCAACAATATAGCCGTGTGTCCGACGGCACCGAAGGCACACTTACTACCCCCCCAGGTCGTGACTAGATACGAGCATAGTCCAGAGAAAGCCACCGAAAATGAATAGGTATGCAATGTGGTTGCCGAGGCGAATAAAACGGGGGCTCATTTATTCTTTAGAACAAAATCGCCCTCTCTTTATCGTACTTGAAGGATATATTCTTTTATATCAATGACTTAAAAACCTCGACCACACAGTCTATTTTTTTGCCTGAACACATTAATCGCAAAGCGTGGAGGTAACATCCCAATTGAGCCGAAGACGAGACTGAAATCAGCCCGCAGCTCAGGGCCGAGTCAGCTTCGGCATCTCCACCCCCTCCCCCAACCGCTCCACCTCCAACCGCACCCTCTCCCCACCCTGCTCAATCACCACCCCATCCCCCTCCACCGCCACCAACTTCACCCCAGGACTCACCCGCTCCCCCTGCAAAAAGCTCCTCGGCGGCCCATCGTTCAGGCTAAGTATCGCCACCGCCCCGCGACTCCCCGCCATCACGCCGCTGACCTTGATCTCCACCGGCGCCGTGCGGTTGGAAAACCACTGCAACGCCGGGTTGTCGCTGCGTGCAGCGAGCAGTTGTGGCGTAGCCGCCGGGGTGTGGGATTCGGCGGTGGTCAGGAGCAGGGATGACCAGGTGGCGATGCCGACCAGGGCGGCCAGCAGTGCGGCGGCCTGGATGAGTTGGGGGGGTGAAAAGCGTGCGGTGAATCTCATGGGCTGAATCTCCTTTTAGTCCCGGTGACCAGACTACGCGGCAATTCTCACGGTTTTATTTCACACGCCTTACATGTTGGCCGTGCAGGATGGTTTTTTGGGACGGGGCTGGACGCAAGGGAGTGCGCATTCGATGAACCGGTGCAGGCAGCAGGGTTTTACGCTGATCGAGTTGATGGTGGTGCTGGTGATCATCGGCATCGCCAGTGCGGCGATCAGTCTGAGTATCAAGCCCGATCCGTTGCAGTTGCTGCGCAAGGACGCCGAGCGCGTGGCGCAGTTGCTGCAGATTGCCCAGGCCGAGGCCCGCGCCGATGGCCGGCCGATTGCGTGGTTGAGCGATGGCAAAGGGTTTCGGTTCAGTCGGCGCAGTGACAGTGGCAAGGGTTTTGATCATTTCGATCGGGACCCGCAGTTGCGGCCGCGTCCCTGGCAGAGTCCGAAGCTGGAGGTGCGGGTGGAGCCGAAGCAGAAGGTGGTGCTGAACGCTGAGTGGATCAATCCGCCGCTGCAGTTGACGCTGTCTGACGGGCTCAATCGGTTGAGTGTGCTGCGCGATGCTTCGGGCCGGATTAGCGTGCAATGAACAGACAACAAGGTTTTACGCTGATCGAGGTGATGGTCGCGATTCTGTTGATGGCGGTGGTCAGTCTGATTGCCTGGAAGGGGCTGGACAGTGTCACCCGCGCCGACAGCCATTTGCAGGCCAGTGGCGAGCAGAGCGACAGCCTGTTGCGGGCGTTGAATCAGATGCAGCGGGATGTGGAGATGCGCGCGGGGATCGAGCTGACGGAGCCGAAGAAGGTCGGCACGGAGGATGAACCGGCGACGGCCCCGCCTGCCGTTACGGTGCGCAGCAGTGACAGCAAGGGGTTTCGGCTGGACATCATTCGTAGCGCGGCGGATCAGCCGGGGGCTTTGCAGCGGGTGCGATGGTGGCTCAAGGGAGACACGCTGTATCGCGCGGTGGCGCCGGCGCGGAGTCGGTATCCGTTGCCTGCACCGACGGCTGGGGTTGCGGTGTTGGGTGAGGTGAGTGATTTGCAGGTGCGGGTTTGGGAGATGGACAAGGGGTGGCGGCAGTTGAGCGGGAATCGGCGGGAGGATCCGTTGGGGTTGGAGGTGCGGTTGACCCGGCAAACACCGCAAGGGCCGGAGAAGTACCGGCAGGTCATGGGCCCCTTGCAGTGATTAGCTGAGGACGACTACGCCGCCCGGCAGTTCGGTACATTTGACGCCGTAGGCATCGCGGATCAGCGCGCCGACGCCCGCCAGTTGATCGAGGGAGAAACGTGCTTGTACCCGGCGCTGGCCGAGTTCGCGGTTCAGCAGCAACAGCATGCCTGGGCGATAGCGGTTGATCTCGTCGATCATCTGGCTGAGGGTCGTGCCGTTGAACACCAGCATTTGCTGGCGCCAGTTGGTTACCGCCGCCGTATCGACGCTTTGCACGGTGCCAACCTGTTGCGCGTCGTAGGTCAGTTGCTGGCCCGGTTCCAGGCGCAGGCTACGGCCTTCAACTTCCACATCCACCGCGCCATCGAGGCACGTCACGCACACCTGCTGATCAAGGTTGCGCAGGTTGAACCGCGCCCTGCTCGCCCGCAGCCATCCGCCACCGGCCTGCATCGCCATGGGTAGCCGTGCGGTCTGCACTTCGACTTCGCCGCTGACCAGTTCAAAGCCTTGCACGCCCTCATCCACCGAACGCTGGTTGATGCGGGTCTGGGTGTTCAGTTCCAGGCTCAAGCCATCCGCCGGTTCGACCCGACGTTGCTGGCCGACTTCGGTGATGTAATCGGCGCCAAGCCCGGAGAAGCCGCCAGGTATCGTGCCGCGTACCAGCAGGAACGCTGCCGATGCGGCAATTGCGCCGCCGAGAAAGGCCCGGCGTCCAAACCGACGTGGCGCCTGCGTCGCTTCGGCCGCCGGTTGCAGCAGGTGCCACAACGCCTTGCACTCTTCGAAAGCGCGGGCATGTTCGGGGCTTTGGGCGCACCACTGGCGCAGCGCTCGGGCGTCGGCGACCGTGGCGCGGCCGGAGGTCAGCAGGATCAGCCAGTCGCGGGCTTCGCTTTGCAGACGCTCGGCAGGCGTGGGCTCGGCAGGTGTCAGACGGAAGATGTTCAAACGCGCAGGTACTCGACGGGTTGATCGGGACACTCAATCGGAGCTTCATTCACTAGACGGTTTTCCGGCCCCGCGACCGAACCGCTGAAACACTTTTCTTTCCAGTTTGGCCGCGCAGTGTCCGAGGGCAGCCTTGATTTCCTTCTCGACCATGCGCGTGGAGATGCCGAAACGCTGGGAGATTTCCAGGTGCGGCGCTTCTTCCAGCCGTGCGGCGATGAAGATCCGGCGGCGCCGGGCCGGCAGTTCGTAGAGGGCGCTGAGCAGCGACTGGATTTCCTTCTGGCCGCCGACCACACGCATCGGGTCGAGCGCTTCGTCGCTGACTTGCAGCAGTTCTTCGACTTCGCTGCCGGTGAGCAGCCGCGCATCGGCCTGGCGGCGGTCGGCGGCGATGTTCAGGGCCATGCGATAGAGGTAGGCGTTGGGCCGCAGCAGGTTCGGCGGTGCTTCCATGCGGTCGACCCGCAGGTAGGTTTCGTGCAGCACGTCGTTGGCCAGGTCCTCCGAGCCGAGACGGCGTCGCAGGCGCACCCGAAAGTCCTCGTAGGACGTCAGGAACAGCTGGACCATCGAACTTTGTCCGGCGTCTTTCATCCCCCGGAAACTCCTTCCCATTGTGTGCATTCCATGCGCTTTCCTGACGATTCGGGTAACAACAGCAACGTGACTGGCTGGCGCAATGCGCCGGGTGTGGGCCGGTCGATTTTGAGCGTGTGAAAACTGTCTACCAGCGCTGCATCGCGCCGAACATCACCGGTCGAGGTGACCAACCGGTTGTGCTGCACCACGCCGTCGCGGCCGATCCACAGCTGCAACACCGCGCGAAAACTGCCGGGCCGGGTCAACGGCGAGCGGCACAGGTTGCGTTCGATGGCCGCCTGCACCGCCGTGGCGTAACTGCGGTTGACCGCGACGCTGGCGGGGGTCGGTTTCTCCGCCGGCAACGGCACGTCCTCGACTTGCGCCACCTGCAAGGTGAACGCGTCGTCGCGGCTGTACTTGGCCATCAACCCGCTACCGCCGAGCATCCGGCGCAACGCTTCGGCGGCGGTGAATTCGCCTTCCACCGCCAGGGAGCGTCGACCGCGACTCAACTGGCTGTCGACCAGCACCGCCATGCCGGTGGCGCGGCTGAACTGATCGAGGGCGCGGGCCAGTTCCTGGGCCGGGATGTGCAAGGTCAAGCGCATAGACGCCGGCACCGGGTCGGCGCTGGCGCGGCTCAGAAACAAGCCAAGCAGCAGCCCCAGACAGAGCTGGCGCATGAGCGCTGAGCGCACAACATCCTCCCTGGCACGGCCTCGCTGCACGGCTGATGTATCCCTGAAAACCGTCATCCTGAGGGCTGTTTATGAATCTGGTGTGACGGCCACTGCAAAAAAACCATCACGGGATCGGCGCGCCCGTTGCACTAGACTCTTGAGTTAGAGCGGCCCCTTCGGGCCGGCCAGGAGGCACACATGAAATCACTGTGGACATTGGCGCTGAGCGGGCTGTTGTTGACCCTGTCGGGCGGCGTGCATGCCGAGCAGGCGGTGGGTTGCGTCGAGGTAACCGTGGGCGGTTACAAGGCGCCGAATTACGACTGCCTGAGCCAGCAGATGGGCAACAACCCGGATGGCGCGGCGGCTGCGCAGAAGAATCAGGAAGCGATGAATGTGCCGGTCAACAAGCGTCCGCCGAATCAGGTGGGGCTGGCGACGCCGGCGGCTACCAGTACGCGGATGGGCAATACGTTTGGCACGTCGGTGAAACCGCAGCGGCCGCCGAACTAGTTTCGTAGATCAGTCACTGGGGACTTGCCGGAAGCTCACCGCCAGGCGATTCCAGCTGCTGATGGTGCTGACGGCCATGGTCAGGTCCACCAGTTCGCCTTCGTTGAACTGTGTCCGCGCCTGCTCATAGACGTCATCCGGCACATGACTTTCCGCCAGCAGCGTCACTGCGTCGGTCCACGCCAGCGCCGCCCGCTCGCGCAGGTTGAAGAATCCGCTGTCACGCCAGACCGCGATGGCGTACAGCCGCCGGTCCGTCTCCCCTGCCCGCCGCGCTTCCACCGAATGCATGTCGGTGCAGAACGCGCAGCCGTTGAGTTGCGAGGCGCGGATCTTGATCAGGTGCAGCAACGGTGCCTCGATGCTCAGGCTGCTGGTCAGCGCTTCCAGGGCAATCATTGCTTTCATGGCTTTGGGTGAAGCGCTGTAGTAATCCAGACGCGGGGACATGGGCGGGTCTCGGGCAGCAGAAGAGTGATTTCACGGTAAGCGCTGGTGCGCCAGGGTTACAGCCCCAATTGCACGGAAAACCGGCAGACCACTGAGCCTTGACCAATTTCCGGTTTTTTCTCCGCGCAACTTCTGCCCCGCGTGCATTCGGGAGTAATCTGGCGGGCGCACAATCCGCCTCATTCGCCCCAGGAGCCCCGTCGGTATGGAACTTCATGTCGTGATCAACGGCCGCAAGGATCTGGCCGGTCAGTTGTATCAGCAACTGCGCGGCGCCATTGAATCCGGGCGTCTGGCCGCCGGCACGCAACTGCCGCCCAGCCGCTTGCTCGCCGAGCAACTGGGGATTTCGCGCAAGACCATTTCCGACACATACGCGCAGCTGACTTACGAAAACTTCCTCACCGGCGTGATCGGCAAAGGCACTTACGTCAACGCCCGCTCTACACCGGTTCAGCGCAAGCAAAGCCATTCCGAGCTGGCCAGTTCCGAGGTGATCGAGAGCTGGTGCAACCTGCCGGTGTTCCTGCGTCATCCGACGCTGGAAGGCTCGCTGCGGTACGACTTCATTGGCGGCGCCACCAGCAAGGGCCAGTTCCCCCACGATGACTGGCGCCGCTGTGTGTCTCACGCCATGCGGCAAATGGCGGGGTCCAAGGGTTTTTACAGCGTGGCGGAAGGCTTGCCGGCGCTGCGCAATGCGATTGCCCGGCACATCGCGTTTTCCCGTGGCGTGAACTGCCAGGACGAAGACATCGTGGTGTGCAACGGCGCGCAACAGGCGCTGGACCTGATCGCCCGGGTGCTGTTGAGGCCCGGCAGTCTGGTGGCGATGGAAGATCCGGGTTATCCGCCGGCGCGGCTGCTGTTCGGCACTCACGGCGCCACGGTGGTCGGGGTGCCGGTGGATGCGGAAGGGATTCAGGTCGATAAAATTCCCGATGGCACGCGGTTGATCTACGTGACGCCGTCGCACCAGTTCCCGCTGGGGATGCCGATGAGTCAGGCGCGGCGCGAGGCGTTGCTGGTCCGCGCCCATGAGCTGGGCGCGATCATCATCGAGGACGACTATGACAGCGAATTTCGCTACGAGGGCCGGCCGACGGATTCGCTGCACAACCTCGATCAGCGCGGCATCGTCGCTTACGTCGGCACCTTCTCCAAGACCCTGCTGCCAGAGCTGCGGCTCGGCTACGCGATCCTGCCGCCGGCGATTCTCGAAGCGGTGATCCGCGCCAAGCAGCTCACCGACCTGCACGCCTCTACCCTGCCGCAATGGGCGCTGGCCAAGTTCATCGCCGAGGGTTGCCTGCTCAAACACATTCGCCGTTGCCACACCGTTTACGCCCAGCGCCGCGAGCGGATCCTGGCGCGCATGGCCACCGACCTGTCGCCGTGGCTGGAGGCCGTGCCGGCCAGCGCAGGCTTCCATATGGCGGTGTTCTGCCGGGTGCCGATCGATTTGCCGCTGGTGATCGAACTGGCGAAAAAGGTCGAAGTCGGGCTGTACGCCATCGACGGCTTCTATTACCAGCAGCCAGCCAGAAGCGGGATGTACTTCGGCTTCGGCGCCATCGAGACGCTGGATATCGATGTCGCGCTGGATCGCCTGCGCGACATTCTGCAACAGGTCGCCGGGTAGATTGGTCTAACGGATTACCCGCCGATTGGTTATTGGTGATCCGGGGGTGCAGGCCTATTCTGCACAGGCGTTATCCCTCAATGAGCAGGATTCGTCCGGCCTGATTCAGGAGTGTGAGCAATGTCCAACGAAGTGATCAACACCGTACAGGTGCAGGCTGCGGCCGGCCGCTCCGAGGAGCTGGGCAGGCAGTTGCAGAAGATCGTCGAAACCCTTCGCGAAACGCCGGGCTGTGATTCCTATCTGGTCGACCGTTGCCCCGACGACAGCCACCGCTGGACGGTCAGTGCTCGCTGGCAGTCGGAGGCGGCGATGCAGGCGCACTTCAACCGGCCTGAGGCACAGGGGTTTATTGACTTGATCGATAGTCGGTTGGCTAACAGCGTCGACTTCAACTCATTTCCTATCGTTTAAAACTCAAGAAAAATGCAGCCTTCGGCAGCCTCGGGGAAACCTGTGAGGCTGTCGAAGGCTGTGGTTTTTCTGGCTTGTGGGGAATCCGGATTGGTCACCCGATCTTCCCGAATATTGGCCGTTTGAATGCATCACTTCGCGGACTACTGTGAAGACCGACTCCCCCACTTCACAGGTGACCCGCCATGAAACTCCTGCCCATTTTCGCCGCCGCTCTCGCCCTGTCTGTTTCTGCCGCCGCCATGGCCCACGATGCCTCCGAGAAGGTCTCGGTCCTTCAGGACCAGATGCTGAAAAACGTCCCCGGCAAAAAAGCCATGATGATCGAAGTCGACTACAAACCCGGCCAGTCCTCCATCGCCCACAAACACGACGGCACGGCCATGGCCTATGTGCTCGAAGGCGAAGTGACGTCCCAGGTCAAGGGCGAACAAGCGATCACCTACAAGAAGGGCCAGTTCTGGTACGAACCCGCCGGTTCCGAACATCTGGTGTCGAAAAACGCAAGCCAAACCAAACCTGCCAAGTTGCTGGTGTTCATGGTGCTGTCGCCGGACGAGCAAGTGTTGATCCCATTGAAAAACTGATGGTTGTTTAACCAGCCATAAATAAAAGGCGCAAATTGTTGATTTGCGCCTTTTTTATTTCTCGGGGCAATTAGTCAAAAACGCTTACAGCCAATAAAACTATTGCATGACAGTCATTCAGCAAATTGTCAGGTTGTTTTCAGTTTGGCGGGAGTAGTCTGAGGCAACTGTCGCCGATTCTATTTAATGAACCCCGACATTCCTGACTTTCCGACTGAAGTTGCTTCACGGGAGACTCACCATGAAACTTGCCTTTGCCAGTACGTTGGCGATATCGGTTTTAGCGTTGTCCGCCTGTTCAGTTCCTACCGCCCCCAAAGCGGTTTCTTCCCTCGACACACTGCTTACCCAACCTGTCGGCCGCAGCAGCGCCGCCCAGGTGAAAAGCGGCCCCGGTGTCTCGCTGGGCGTGGTCTACAGCCCGAGCACCCAGACCAACCGCGAATACCTGCGCGAGTATCAGGCCAACGCCGGCACCGGTTTCGGTCAGAGTTTACTGGTGCAGCCGATCCACGACGCCTACGTCGCCACTTCAAAACCGGACATGGCCGTGGACTGGGTGAAAGCCTCGCTGCAACGCCAGTTCGGCTCGGTGACGGTATACCCGGACATGCAGAGCCTGCGTGCGGCCAATCCGGATGTGGTAGCGATCGTCGATACTCACAGCCAGTTGATTACTTCGCGCAGTTCGGACATCAAGGCGGATGTGAGTGCGGACTTCTATGACGGCAAGTTCAACTATATCGGGACGGCCAAAGGGTCCGAGGCGAAAGAGCTGACGCCGGTGTGGGCGGACTTCAAGCGTTCGGAGGAGATTGTTGCGGATATTAATCAGCAGCAGGAAGTTCAGGTTCGGGCGTTGCAGAAGTTTGACCAGTCGCTCAGTAATTTGTTGACCAGGCCGGCAGATAAAGTGTCGATGCTTGATAACAAACAAGGACATAACTTGCAGTAACGAGAAAACCATCAGGCAAAAAAAAGCCCCCGCATCTCACAATGCAGGGGCTTTTTCATTCAACGGCTACTCAAGCAAGCTCAAGCTCCGCAGTCGCCGCAGCAGGCACGACCGCCTGACCGCTCAGCGCCACGTCGTTCAGCTCACGGTTGGCCACCGCGTACATGGCGTAGTCGGTGCCGCTGGCGGCACGGATTTCCACCAGCATGGCGCGCCAGCGCTGGATCATCGCGTCGTGTTGCGCCATCCACAGCCCCAGACGCTCTTCCACGTCCAGGTTGCCGCCGCCCGCTTGCAGAACGGCGATGGTGATCGCGCGTTGCTGCCAGTCGACGTCGTCACGGAACGCTTCACGGGCCAGGGCCTGCCAGTTGTTTTCAACCGGCAAGGCGCTGATCTGCGAGATGTACCAGGTGATGTCCAGCGCGCTGCCCACGGCGAAGTACGCCTTGGCCACTTCGGCCGGATCCTGGCCAGTCACGTCGGCCGCTTCGATGATCGGCAGCAGCGTGTAGAGGTGGGTCGTACCCGCCACCATACGCGCCAGCAGTTCCGGTACACCGGCCGCCACGTAAGCCTGATAACGCTCCTGCCAGTTTTCACGGATTTCGCCGCTCAGCAGTTCGTCCAGCTTCAGGCCCAGCTCTTTCAGGTGCGGACCGAAATGCGCGACGTCACGGGCAGCGTTCTGCTCGTTGCGGCGGGCACGCAGGAACCAGCGCGTAGCGCGACGGCCCAGACGCATCAGCTCGTCCATCAGCTCCAGTTGCACGTCAGCGGAGACCTGGTAGTCCAGCGCTTCGATCTGACGGAACCAGTGCGGGAGGTGGAAGATGTCACGCACAATCACGTAAGCGCCTGCCACGTTCGCCGGGGTCATGCCGGTGGACTCTTTGAGTCGCTGAACGAAGGTGATGCCCATGTGGTTGACCAGATCGTTGGCGATCTGGGTGCTGACGATCTCGCGCTTCAGGCGGTGACGACGCATGGCATCGGCGAACTTGCTGACCAGGCTCGGCGGGAACGCCGTTTCCATGTCGCGGGTCAGGTAGTCGTCGTCCGGCACCAGCGAGTCCAGCAGCTGCTGCTTGAGGTCGATCTTGCTGTACGAGATCAGCACCGACAGTTCCGGACGCGTCAGGCCCTTGCCGGTCGCGGCGCGCTCGGTGAGCTGCTCCTCGGTCGGCAGGTACTCGATGGCGCGGTCCAGCTTGCCACGACCTTCCAGATCGCTCATCAGGCGTTTGTACTCGGCGGCACGCTCGTAGGCACGGCGGGCAGCCAGGGACAGGGCCTGGGTCTGCTTGTAGTTGTTGCCCAGCACCAGACCACCGACTTCGTCGGTCATGCTCGCCAGCAACTGATCGCGTTGCTTGCCAGTCATGTCGCCGGCCTGAACCACTTCGTTCAGCAGGATCTTGATGTTCACTTCGTGGTCGGAGCAGTCCACGCCACCGGCGTTGTCGATGAAGTCGGTGTTGGAACCGCCGCCATTGAGACCGAATTCCACACGACCCAGTTGGGTCATGCCGAGGTTACCGCCCTCGCCCACCACTTTGCAGCGCAGCTCGTTGCCGTTCACGCGCAGTGCATCGTTGGCCTTGTCGCCGACATCGGCGTGGCTTTCGCTGCTGGCTTTGACGTAAGTACCGATACCGCCGTTCCACAGCAGATCCACCGGCGCCTTGAGCAAGGCGTTCAGCAGTTCGGTCGGGGTCAGCTTGTCGGCCTGGATGTCGAAGCGCTCTTTCATCTGTGGCGAGATGGCAATGCTCTTCGCGCTGCGCGAGAAGATACCGCCGCCTTCGGACATGATGCTGGTGTCGTAGTCGGACCAAGCCGAACGCGGCAGGTCGAACATGCGCTGACGCTCGACGAAGCTGGTGGCCGGGTTCGGGTTCGGGTCGATGAAGATGTGCATATGGTTGAACGCAGCAACCAGTTGCAGCTTGTCGGACATCAACAGGCCGTTACCGAATACGTCGCCGGCCATGTCGCCGATGCCGACCACGGTCACGCTGTCTTCTTGGACATTGATGCCGCGCTCGCGGAAGTGGCGCTGTACGCCAACCCACGCGCCCTTGGCGGTGATGCCCATTTTCTTGTGGTCGTAACCGGCCGAACCACCGGACGCGAACGCGTCACCCAGCCAGAAGCCGTAGTCGATGGCGATGCCGTTGGCGATGTCGGAGAAGGTTGCAGTGCCCTTGTCCGCCGCGACCACCAGGTACGGGTCATCGTCGTCATGACGCACGACGTTGACCGGCGGAACCAGTTTGCCGTCCTTCAGGTTGTCGGTGATGTCCAACAGGCCCGAGATGAAGATGCGGTAGCAGGCGATGCCCTCGGCCGCGATCTCGTCACGGCTGCCGCCCAGTGGCAGGCGACGCGGCAGGAAGCCGCCCTTCGCACCCACCGGCACGATGACCGAGTTCTTCACTTGCTGGGCTTTTACCAGGCCCAGGACTTCGGTACGGAAGTCTTCTTCACGGTCAGACCAGCGCAGACCACCACGCGCGACGTTGCCGAAGCGCAGGTGCACGCCTTCGACGCGAGGCGAGTAAACGAAGATTTCGAATTTCGGAACCGGCTTCGGCAGCTCAGGGATCAAGTGCGGGTTGAACTTGAAGCTGAAGTACGACTTGTTCTGGCCGTTGGCGTCGGTCTGGTAGAAGTTGGTACGCAGGGTCGCTTTGATCAGGTCCAGGTAACGACGCAGGATGCGGTCTTCGTTGAGGACTTGAACGTCGTCCAGCGCGGTCAGGATCGCTTGTTCCAGACGCAGTTGCTTGTCGTCCAGATCATCGCTGCCCAGCTTGCGTGCCAGGTAGAAGCGGGTCTTGAACAACCGGGTCAGTTCACGAGCGATGTCGGTGTGGTTGTTCAGGGTGCTGGCGATGTAACCGAGGTCGAAGCCCAGACGGATCTGCTTCAGGTAGCGAGCATAGGCACGCAGCAGCGCGACGTCGCGCCATGGCAGGCCGGCGGTCAGCACCAGACGGTTGAACGCATCGTTTTCGGCGTCGCCGCGCACGATGTGGACGAACGCGTCCTGCAGGGTGTCATTGAGCTGCTGGATGTCCAGGTCCATGCCTTCGGCGGCAGTGAACGCAAAGTCGTGGATCCAGAACTCGCGGCCGTTGTTGTGACGCAGGCGATACGGGAACTCGCCCAGCACGCGCAGGCCGAGGTTTTCCAGGATCGGCAGCACGTCGGACAGCGCCAGCGGGGTATCGGCGTGATACAGCTTGCAGTGCAGCTCGCGCGGGCCGGAGGCCAGCGGCTGGTAGAAGCTCATGGCCAGCGGCTTCTTCTCGCTCAGGTTGAGCAGGTGCTGCATGTCGACCACGGCCGAATGCGCGGCGAAACGCTCGCGGTAGCCGGCCGGGAAGCCTTTAGGGAAGTCCGCCAGCACGTTGGTGCCGTTGGCTTCGCCGAAGGTTTCGACGGTCAGTGCGGCGTAATCGTCCTGCCAGCTGCGACAGGCCTGGATCACTTCGTTTTCCAGTTGCAGCGGGTCGATGTCGATGCGGTTTTTCGGGTCGACGCGCAGGATCAGCTGCACGCGGGCCAGCACGGACTCGGAGAAGAAGGTCCAGAACTCGCAGTCGGTCGCCTTCAGGCGCTCCATCAGCACTTGCTGGATTTTCTGGCGAACTTCGGTGGAGTAGATGTCGCGCGGCACGTAGGCCAGGCAGTAGCAGAAACGACCGTACGGGTCTTTGCGCAGGAACACGCGGATCTTGTTGCGCTCCTGGATCTGCACGATCGACATCACGGTGCTGAACAGTTCGTCGACCGGGGTCTGGAACAGGTCGTCACGCGGCAGCACTTCCAGAACCTGTGCCAGTTCCTTGCCCAGGTGAGCCTTGGCCTGGAAGCCGGAGCGACGCTCGATTTCCTCGACCTTGCGGCGGATGAACGGGATGACACGTACGCTTTCGCCATACACCGACGAGGTGTACAGGCCCATGAAGCGGTGTTCCTTGATGACCTTGCCGTCGGCGTCGATTTCACGGATCGACACGTAGTCCGGGTAGGCCGGACGGTGGACCCGGCTCGGGTGCGCAGCCTTGGCGAACGACAGCAGGGTCGGTTCGCGCAGGTAGTTCACGGCGTAGTCTTCGATGTGGCGGTCTTCGTTGGTCAGACCGGTGCGCAGCATCTTGGTCAGGCCGAGGAACGAATTCTGGTCGTATTCGATGTGGCCGCCATCGGCCTGATCGACCACGGTGAATTCTTCGTAGCCGAGGAAGGTGAAGTGGTTGCCCACCAGCCATTCCAGGAAGCTCTTGATTTCGTTCTTCTCGCCGGCATCGACGGCGAATGCGCTGTTGTCGAGCTTGGTGAGGATTTCCTGCACCTTGGCCTTCATCGGCTCGAAATCGGCGACCGCAACGCGGACTTCACCCAGAACCTGTTCCAGTTCCTTGCTCAGCACATTCAGTTCGGCCGCGTTGGCGCAGCGGTCGATTTCCAGGTACATCAACGACTCGTGCAGGATGCCTTCGCCGCTGGTGCCCTTTGGCAGGATTTCCAGCAGTTCGCCCTTGCTGCCACGACGTACGCTGAGCACGGTGGTCTGCAGGGTGTGGATGCTGTAACCACGGCGGTTCAGCTCGGTGCGCACCGAGTCCACCAGAAATGGCAGGTCGTGGTGCAGCACTTCGACCGCGGTGTGGGTCGACTGCCAGCCGTGACGTTCGTAATCGGGGTTGTAGACACGCACTTGCGGTTGCGCGTGATCGAAGCGCTCAAGCAGGCGCCACGCAGAAAGAGTACAGCCAGCGAGGTCGGAGAGGCGACGTTGGGTCAGCTCGTCCAGGGAAATGATGCCGAAGAATTGTTCAGCGAACAGCGCCACTTGTGGCAGTGCCTGTTCACTGATGTGCTGCGCCAGTGCCGCTTGCAGTTGGTGCTGGAAGTCGGCTTTGCTGGCTGCGGTGAAGAACGCCATCTGTGGTACTCCGCTTGGGCTTGTTATTGATGGAAAGCGTCGCGTACAAAACCCCTTTCGGGGCGTTCCGTCGCCCTGTTCCTGAATCTCGGGCAGAGGAAACAGGGTGACAGGTGGGTGAAGCTGGACGAGACACTCAGGTCACATTCACCTTCCATGAATGGGCATCTGCAAAAACGACTGTCCGGCATGCCGACAATGCCTTTACGGGTGCTCATCCGTTGCGCAGCTTAATGGGTGCGACAATGTGTCTGCTTGCGGTGCTGCGACATATTCGGTCATTGGCACGTAAACCCGGGCAGGCACATCGGTAAACACTAGCATTCATGGGGCAGAACGCCGGTCTGAATCCCCGGTTTTACGGTACAGGCGTGCCAGGAATGACCATTGACCTGCGTCGCGTTCACGACACATCCTCTGACACTCTCACATGCAGAAATTCCCGGGGGCTGGCAGAATCGCGCCCAATTGCGACCAACAAGCCCGCCGAGGCAGGAATTCCCCATGCAAATGACCACCGCCCTTTTGATCGTCAACCCGTGCGACGACGAAGAAGACAACATGGCCATGCTCTGCTGCCACAGCGACAAGGGCGAAATGTTTCTGATGAGCCGCTATCCGGACGAGGACGAGCTGGAGATCACCCTGGATGGCGAACCGTCCACCCTCGACGGCGTGAAAGTCACGCTGAGCAAGACCCTGCTGAAGATCGAAATCGCGGCGGCGGATGCCGATGCGCTGAATGGCGACGATGTGCTGGAAATCACCTACAACCCGGACATGGTAGATCTGGCCGAGGTCGAGGAGACCCTTAAGAACATTCTTGATGGTACTGGCACCTTTATCAGCCAGATTTGAGGGTGTCTGGGCCGGCCCCTTCGCGAGCAAGCCCGCTCCCACAGTGACCGCGTTCTGTCAGGAAAATATGGTCCATTGTGGGAGCGGGCTTGCTCGCGAAAGGGCCCGAAAGAACACCGCACCTCCCCCGCCCTACAAATTTCCAACAATTGCCCCGGTCATTTCCCGCACTTTGCGCAAAATGCCGTTAGTCGCCACCCCCTGCGATGGATTAAAGTAACGCCCCCAGCCCCGGCGTTATCCGAACGCCTGTGGCCACCCTTTCCAGGAACAGTCATCGATGGAACATCGTGAAGCGCTGCTGGCGCTGCGAACCTTTCTTTCAACGCAGATTCTCGGCCAGGAAAAACTCATCGAGCGCTTGCTCATCGCCCTCCTCGCCGACGGCCACATGCTGGTCGAGGGCGCCCCGGGTCTGGCCAAGACCAAAGCGATCAAAGAACTCGCCGAGGGCATCGAAGCCCAGTTCCATCGCATTCAGTTCACCCCGGACCTGCTGCCCGCCGACATCACCGGCACCGAGATCTATCGCCCGGAAACCGGCAGTTTCGTGTTCCAGCAAGGCCCGATCTTCCACAACCTGGTGCTGGCGGACGAAATCAACCGCGCCCCCGCCAAAGTGCAATCGGCGCTGCTCGAAGCCATGGCCGAGCGTCAGGTCAGTGTCGGACGCAGCACTTACGAGCTGTCGCCGTTGTTTCTGGTGATGGCCACGCAGAACCCGATCGAGCAGGAAGGCACCTATCCGCTGCCTGAAGCGCAGCTCGACCGCTTCCTGATGCACGTGAAGATCGGTTTCCCGGACGCCGCCGTCGAACGGCGGATCCTGCAACAGGCACGGGGCGAAGCCCTGAACGGCGAAACCAAACCCGAGCGCCGGGTCAGCCAGCAGGCGATCTTCGCCGCCCGCAAGGAAATCCTCGGTCTGTACATGGCGGACGCCGTGGAGGAATACCTCGTGCAGCTGGTGATGGCCACGCGCAACCCGGCGAAGTTCGATCCGGAAATGGCCGAATGGATTGCCTACGGCGCCAGCCCGCGCGGTTCCATCGCCCTCGACCGCTGTGCCCGCGCCCACGCCTGGCTGGCCGGTCGCGACTTCGTCAGCCCGGAAGACATCCAGGCTGTGCTGTTCGATGTGTTGCGTCACCGCATCATTCTGTCGTTCGAGGCCGAGGCCGCCGGCATCGATCAGGATCGGGTGGTGCAACGGATTCTCGACGTCGTAGCCGTCGCTTGACCCCCATGAACGCCTCACTGCCGTCCGAACCCGGTATCCGCATCTCCCTCGCCGAATTGATCGAGATGCGCCACCGCGTGCGCGAAGTGCAGCTGTTTTCCACGCCGAGCCAGCGCAGCCCGCTGATCGGCCTGCATCACTCGAAATTCCGGGGCCGTGGCGTCGACTTCGATCAGGTGCGGGTCTATCAGGCCGGCGACGACGTGCGCACCATCGACTGGCGCGTCACCGCACGAACTCAGGAGCCGCACACCAAGCTCTTCCATGAAGAACGCGAGCGACCGATTTTCATCATGGTCGAGCAAAGCACGCGGCTGTTCTTCGGTTCCGGGCTGATGTTCAAATCGGTGCTCGCGGCGCAAGCGGCGGCGCTGATCGGCTGGGCTGCGCTTGGCCACAACGACCGGGTCGGCGGACTGGTGTTCGGTGACAACGAGCATTACGAAATCAAACCGCGCCGCAGCAAGCAAAGCCTGCTGCAACTGCTCAACCGCTTGGTGAAGGTCAATCAATCACTGCACAGCGAGCGGGAGCCGGATCGCGATGCGTTTGGTGTCGCGTTGCGCCGGGCCCGTGAAGTGTTGCGCCCGGGCAGTCTGGTGATCGTGATCTGCGACGAGCGCGCCTTGAGCGACAGCGCCGAGCAGCAACTGAGCCTGCTGTCGCGCCATTGCGATCTGCTGATGCTGCCACTGTCCGATCCGCTGGACCACGCCCTGCCCGCCGCCGGGCTGCTGCGATTCGCCGAGCGTGGCGCACAACTGGAACTCGACACACTGAATTTCGATCTGCGCCAGACCTATCGCGCCCAGGCCGAAGCGCGCATCGCCCGCTGGGAATTGCTCGCGCAGAAACTGCGGGTGTTGCTGATGCCTCTCAGCACCCAGAGCGAAATGGTCGAGCAGATGCGCGAGTTCCTCAACCCGCAGCGCCCGGGGAACGGTCGATGAACGGCCTCGAACAACTGCAACCGCTGATTTCCCCGCCACCGATTGCCTTCTGGCCTCCGGCGCCGGGCTGGTGGTTGCTGCTTTTGCTGCTGCCGCTGATCGGCTACGCGTTGTGGCGTCTGCGCCGTTTCATTCCGATCAAGAAGAAACCCGTCGTGCGCGCCGAAATCCCGCTTGATCCAGTGCGCATTGCCGCACTCGCCGAGCTGGCGCAAATGGTCAAACCCTACGACGGCGCGCCGGCTGGCGCCTGGCTGCAGCAGCTCAACGGCCTGCTCAAACGCCTGTGCCGCAACCATTACCCCTACAGCCAGAGCCATACGCTCAACGGGCGCAAGTGGCTGGCGTTCCTCGACAACCGTTGCCCTGCCGCCGGCCTGACCCGCTGGATGGTGCTCGTCGAGGGCGCTTACAAACCCGAATGCAAACTCGACGACAAGGCCATCGCCGGCCTGACGCAAGCCGTCGATACGTGGATCCGCAAGCATGTTTGAGTTCGCCTGGCCGTGGATCTTTGTGCTGTTGCCACTGCCGTGGCTGATGCGCCTTGCGCTGCCAGTGGCCGACAGTGGCGAGCCGGCGTTGAAAGTGAGCTTTCTCGGTGATCTGGAAGGCCTCGCCCGCCGCCGCGCCCGAGCCAACCTGCCGGCATGGCGGCAACAGGCGCCGTTCATGCTGCTGTGGCTCTTGCTGTTGATCGCTGCCGCCCGTCCCCAATGGCTGGGTGAGCCGCTGCCGATTGCCGCCAGCGGTCGCGATCTGCTGGTGGCGGTGGACGTGTCCGGTTCGATGGACTTCCCCGACATGCAATGGAACGACGAAGACGTCAGTCGCCTGTCGCTGGTCCAGCATTTGCTCGGTGACTTCCTGGAAAGCCGCGACGGCGACCGGGTCGGTTTGATCCTGTTCGGCAGCCAGGCTTATCTGCAAGCGCCGCTGACGTTTGACCGGCGCACCGTGCGCGTATGGCTCGACGAAGCGCGGATCGGCATTGCCGGCAAGAACACCGCGATTGGCGACGCCATCGGTCTGGCCCTGAAACGCCTGCGCATGCGCCCGGCGCAGAGCCGCGTGCTGATTCTGGTGACTGACGGCGCCAACAACGGCGGAGAGATCGAGCCGCTGACCGCCGCAAAACTGGCGGCCAACGAAGGCGTGAAAATCTATCCGATCGGCATCGGTGCCGATCCCGAAGAGAGCGGCGCCACCGCACTGCTCGGCGGTAACCCGACCCTCGACCTCGACGAGCCGGCACTCAAGGCCATCGCCGACGCTACTGGTGGCCGTTATTTCCGTGCCCGCGACGGCAAGGAACTGCAAGCGATCAAGGACACCCTCGACCAACTGGAGCCGGTGGCCCAGCAACCGACCCAGGCGCGCCCGGCTCAGGCCTTGTATCAATGGCCACTGGCATTGGCGTTGCTGTTGAGCATGTTGCTGGTCGCCCGTGAATTGTGGCCGGACAACCCGCTGCAACGCCTGTTCACGAAGGAGCTGTATCTGCAAAGCCCCCTGCCTGACTGGCGCGAGCGCCTCAAGCGTTTGCGTCTGCGGAGGCGCCGATGATCGCGCTCTGGCCGCACTGGTTCCGTCCTTGGTGGTTGCTGCTGTTGCCGCTGCTCGGCTGGCTGATCTGGCAGCTCTGGCACCGGCAGAAGCGCGCCGGACGCTGGCAGATGATTCTGCCGCCGGCGTTCCATGCCGCATTGCTCAGTGGCGGCAGCGGTCGCGACAGCAAACTGCCGTGGGTTGCATTGGGTGTTGCGTGGTTCCTGACGATCCTGGCGCTGCTCGGGCCGAGCTGGGAGCGGGTCGAACAAACCAGCCAGAAGCCGGCGGATCCGCTGGTGGTGGTGCTGGAGCTGACCCCGGAAATGCTCGCCACCGACTCGCCGCCGACGCGTCTGGAACAGGCCCGGCGCAAACTGTTCGATCTGCTCAAAGCACGCAGCGATGCGCAGACCGCCATCGTCGTTTACGCGGGCAGCGCCCACACGCTGGTGCCGCTGTCGGATGATCTGGCGACCAGTCGCAATCTGCTCGATGCCCTCAAGCCGTCGCTGATGCCGGAGAGCGGCCATCGCGCCGATCTTGCCGTGAGCAAGGCGCTGACCTTGCTGGAACAAGGGGCGCTGGGTCAGGGCCGTATTCTGCTGATCGGCTCTTCGCTTTCGGAAGAAGAACGCCAAGGCATTCGCCGCGCACTGAGCGGGCAATCGGCGCAGCTGCTGATGCTCGGCATCGGCACCGCCGAGGGCGCGCCGATTGCTCAGGAGGACGGCAGTTTCCTCAAGGATGCCCAGGGTGCGATCCGCGTGCCGCAACTCGACAGCCCCGGCCTCGGTGCCTTCCTCAATTCCGTAGGTGGCGAGTATCACAGCGCGCGGCTGGATGAATCGGACTTGCGCAGCCTCGGTCTGCTCGATGGCCCGCGCAGCCTGCGCAATGACGGTCAGACCCTGCGCCTCGATACCTGGGCCGATCAGGGTTACTGGCTGCTGTTGCCGCTGTTGCTGCTTGCAGCGTGTGCCGGGCGCCGTGGCTGGTTGTTCTGTCTGCCGCTGCTCTTCTGCCTGCCGCAACCGAGCTACGCTTTCAGTTTCGAAGACCTTTGGCTGCGCCCCGACCAACAGGGTTTGCATCTGCTGAAGCAGAAGCGTCCGGCCGAGGCCGCGCAACACTTCGAAGACCACCAGTGGCAAGGACTGGCGTTGTACGAGGCCGGCGATTACAGTGGCGCCGCCGAGCGTTTCGCCGAGGGCAGTGATGCCCGCGCCCACTACAATCGTGGCAACGCACTGGCGAAAAGCGGTGAGCTGGAAGCGGCGATCGACGCCTATGAACAGGCCTTGGAGCTGCAACCGGACTTGCGCCCGGCGCTGACCAACAAGGCACTGGTGGAGAACCTGCTCAAGCAGAAAAACACCCCGCCGCCCGCCGAGCCCGAGAAGCAACCGACGCAGCAGAACGTGCCGGGCGACGAACCACCGCCCGCCACCGCGCCGCCACCGGCGATCAAGAATGACGCACAAAGCGAGGCCCAGCCTGCGGAGTCGGCCAACGAACCGCCGCCGACCACGCCCCCACAGCCGGGCCCCAACGAACTGCCGGACAGCGCGCCGGACCCGGAACAGAATACGGCCCCGACGCTGAGTCCCGGCGAGGACAACCTCGAAGGCGAGCAACGTCAGGCACTGGAACAATGGCTGGGCAAGATCCCGGACGATCCGGGCGAACTGCTGCGACGCAAATTCTGGTACGAACAGCAACAACATCAGGATCAGGAAAACACTCGATGACCCGTTTCACCGCACTCTTGCTACCCCTGCTGATCTGCACGGCCACCGCTCAGGCGGCCGAGCTGACGGCCAGTGTGGATCGCAGTCGCCTGAACTCCGGCGAGACGGTGGAACTCACCCTCGAATCCAACGATGTCACGCAGTTCGGCAAACCGGACCTGACCCCGCTGGAACCGCTGTTCGAAGTGCGCGGCACGCGTCAGGTCAACCAGCTGAACACGCTCAACAACGAGAACCGCGCCACCACCCGCTGGATCATCACCCTGCTGCCGAAACAGAATGGCAGCGTTGAAATTCCGTCATTGAAACTGGGTGAAACACAAAGCCAGCCGATCACCGTACAGGTGGTGGAAAGCGACGTAACCGAAGAAAAGAACGTGCTCGACCCGGTGTTCATCGAGTCCAGCCTCGACCAGAGCAACGTCTATGTGCAGGCTCAGGCCGTCCTGACCCTGCGCATCTACCATTCGGTGTCGCTGTACGACGACAGCAGCGTCACCCCGTTGCAGATCACCGATGCACGGGTTGAACAGCTGGGCGATACACGCACCTACGAAAAAGACATCAACGGCGTGCGACATGGCGTGATCGAAATGCGCTATGCGATCTTCCCGCAGCACAGCGGTTTGCTGACCATCACCCCGCAAACCTTCAGCGCCACACGGGTGGACACCCAGCCTGCCAAGGACACCAACGCACAGGGTCCGAAACCGGGCAAGGTGTTGCGAGTGACCTCTACGGAAATCCCGCTGACGGTCAAACCTAAACCCATCACTTATCCGGCCGATGCGCCGTGGCTGCCGGCCCGTAGCCTGAGCCTGAGCGAAAGCTGGAACCCGGAACCTGATCACTCTCAGGTCGGCGACTCCCTGACCCGCAGCCTGACCCTCAAGGTCGAAGGCCTGGCCAGTTCGCAGCTGCCCGCCCTGCCGGCCACCGAGGCCAACGGCCTGCGTCGCTACCCGGACCAACCGGTGCTCAACAACCAGAGCAGCGAGCGTGGTTTGATCGGCAGCCGTGAAGAGCGCGAAGCCCTGGTGCCGAGCCGCAGCGGTTCGATCGAACTGCCGACCGTGGACGTGGTGTGGTGGAACACCTTCGAAGATCACCTGGAACACACCAGCCTGCCGGCCCGCACCCTGCAAGTGGTGAACAACCCGAGCCTGCAGGTCGACACCCCGGCTGGCAGCGCGCAATCCTTCAACACCGCCGACAGCGAAGCGCTGTGGTGGTGGAAACTCAGCACGCTGATCCTCGCCTGCACCACCCTCCTCGGCTTCGGCCTCTGGTGGCGCGCCCGCTGGCAACCGGCAATCCTGCGCGCCGCACAAACCGGCCCGAGCCCGCGCACGCTGCTCGACGACATCAAACGCGCCAGCCAGGCCAACGACCCGCAAGCCACCCGCCAGGCGCTCGACGCGTGGGCCCGTCAGCAGCCGGAGACTCTGGCGGATATGGCAGCGCGTTTTGTGCCGTTGTCGGATGCACTCGATGGTTTGAACGGCGCGCTCTACAGCGAGACCGGGCAGCATTGGCAGGGTGAGGATCTGTGGCGGGCGATTCGCACGATTCCGACGGCGGAACGGGTGCAGGATCCGGTTGGGGATAGTGGGTTGCCGCCGCTTTATCCGAAGTAAGCGAAAGAACACCAGCAAACGACATCAAACGATGCCGCACGTCGCGCTCGAATTTGTTTCTGGCACGATCCGCAGACCACTCGACGTGGTCTGCCCTCCTTCTTTATTTGCTTGTAAGCAGATGCTCGAGATTCAACACCGACACTCGCCCTGCCTGGTTGTTTTCCTGCTTTGCTCGCTCGATGGCCGACGCAATCAGAGCGAAGCACTTTCCCGCTTCCACACCTGAGCTTGTCATCGACCTGATCGCGTCCAGCGCCGCATACCTGACGGTTTCACTTTCGTGAAAAATGACATCCAGCAATACAGCCAGGACGCGTTCATCAGTAACATTAAAAAGGGGACAGATTTATTAATCAAATAAATCTGTCCCCTTTTACTTTTTTTTCTTTTGTCTCTTGTCAGTCCCTTTGTGAATTTCCTGGTGGTTATTTATTGAAAAGCTCATACACCCATTTTGCCAATATTTCCGGCGATGTTGATTCTTTCCTCATGCATTCTTGCCCGCGATCTTTCGCAACAATAGCCAACCCCCCTTTTTCGGAAACCTCAATATACGGACCTCCAAATTCATCTACTTCAGTATCTAAAGGAAAACTCTCATAGGGGTTTCCTTGCTCCCGCGCATATTTGAAAAAACAATCGGTTAGCTGCTCAAAGTCCATCGCTAATACCCTCAAGTTACTTTATCTGTTTGATGTAACCTTGCGTCACCAACTCGTCAATGCTCATTGGCAATTGATACTGCGTCCCCATACCAGGTTTTCCAAACCAAGGGGATGCAGGTCCAGCGTTTACACCAGGGATGGGCTTCAAGACTTCATACTGCCTATAAGGAGAATTCAGGCTTGAGTCAGGCAAGGCGCGATTTTCAAACGGTACGTCAATCGGAGCCGCAAACTTACCCTGATCATTGAAGTTACCTTTATCATCATAACGACCACCAAATCTGTCAAACGTACGACCCGGCTGGAACTCGGTAATCGTCGGCTCCCTATGGAACCCCCCGTCAAAACCATTATTTTCTTTTGTTGGCCAATCAGGGCTTCCGTCAGGTTTCACCCAACGCGGATCAACACCCATCTTTTCAGCAGTCGCGACCTGCGCTGTCGTCGGGTTGACCACTGGCCCCCGCTCCCAGCCTTTTGGTCCTCCACCGCCCCCTTTTGAGCCACCAGTTCCTTCTCCCCCCTTCGTCCCGCCCTTCCCACCTCCAGGCGTTTTGATCGTCGGCGCTATGGCAGACACGCTCTGCGCTAGACCTTCAACAGCCGCCATCGCCAATTCATGACTGATACCGAGCGTCTGGACCAGCGTGTCGGCAATAGCTGCAACCGTATGCCCGGCGGTAATGCCCGCCAGCATGTTCTGGAAGCCATAGTTCTCGGTGATCAGCAGATCAAAGAGGTGAGCGGCTTCAGGTGATGCAGAAGCGGCCAGGTCTTTGAGTTTCTGGGCTTTGCTCTCCGCGTCGGCAACCAGACTGGAGAAGGGACCGCATCGATCCGGATTGGATGCACACTGTGCGACCGCCTCAATATCCTGTTTCTGGCTCAGCTCATGGTATTCGCCATAAGCCTTGTTTGCGCAGGTCGAGTCGTTTCCGCAGTTGATCATCTCCTTCGCAGCGCGCTCAAGATCCGAGTGCGACAGGTAGTTGTACTGCGTAGCCGTGGCCGCAATGTTCGCAGCGATATTGGGGTCGGTCCCGGCAAGCACAGCAGAAAGCACGGCCATCAACTGCGACATCGCCAACAGGTTGGCTTTGGACTGACCGGCCCCCGGCATATTCGGATCGTAATCGGCAGGCAGTATCAAATCCGCCAGGTATTGAACCATGGCCTCGTTCGCGCCACCCGCCAAGGCTCCGGTCTTGAAGTCTCCGCCCATGGCCATGGATTTCAGACCACCCACAAGCGCGTGCGCTGCAATCTTGGTCGGGCTTCCATCCACCAGATTCAAATTGCCGATTTTGTTGGCCGCCAGAGCACCGCCGATGTCGATAACAGCACCCAACATATTGTTGATGAAGTTATCGCCCAGGCTGCCGCCCTGCAGAGCTGTCTGGGCAAGCGTGTCGGCACTGGTCTTGAGAACCACCTGCCCTGCGCTGTTCCAGTCGAACCCGAGTTCGGTCGGGTTGTAACCAAGACCTGTACCGATCCCGCCCAGCATCCCGGAAAGCACATAGCTCTGGATGTTGTCGCTGCTGAAGACGTCTTTGAGCACCGAGCCCAAATCACCTTTGTTGCTGATCGCACTATTGGCGGCGGTGGTCTCGACGGCTATCAGAACCGCGTTGGCAACACCTGCGGTAAAGGTTCCGGCAGTGGCACCAATCAAACCTGCGCCCGCGCCCCCGGTGACCGCTGCGAGCACAATGGCCAGAACCAGTTGCGCAGCTACACCCAGCCCGGAGTTCGAGTACTTGAAGCTCTTGTGAATTTCCTCGACACGGCGCCAGTCAACGTCGCCCCGCAGTTCCGCCTCTTTGAGCCAGGCCAGTTTTGGATCAGCCGCGACCATGGTGTCGATGGTCTGACTGACACTTTGCTGGTCGATCTTTTTGATATCGATCTTCAAACCGTCAACAGCTTTGATGACGAGTTTGCCGTTGGCTGTCAGCTCGCTTTGGCGCAGGGTTTCATCCGTATTGCCCTTGCCTTTTGCCGAGTTCCATCCCGCGTTGCTGTTGCTCTTGGTATGGCTCTCATCGTGTAGATCCTTGACCCCTTCAAATGTGATGGAGCCACCACTGTCGAGCGTGATGTCGTGACCACTATCCAGTTTCGCCACTTGATAGCGCTGATCACCGGTACTTTTCAGGGTCAGGTCGCCACCCGAGGTGATCTCACTGCCCACGTGCGTGATGTTGGTGACTTCATCACGCTTGGTTTTGAGGCTGCCGAAACTGCCCTTTTTCTTCTTGTCGTAAAGCGAGTAATCCGAGTCCTGTTTGGCCAGGACCTCCAAATTGTTCCCCGCCACCAGATACGCCTCATCGCCCGCCGTCACACGACTGGACACCACACTGAGGTCTTTACCCGCATCCAGCCTGACGTCGCCGCCAGCCGAAATACCGGACATGACCTGGCTGACATGATCTTCCTGAACGGTCAGCTTCTTGCTCTTCGACAGTGAGTGGGTTTCGTCCGCCGCCGAAGTGATCAGCAAGTCTCCCGTGGCCTTGATCGATGCATCGCGCTTGGCATCGATCTGGCTCGCAACAACGGCGATATCACGTTTGGCATCGGCCTTGAAGTCGCGCCCGGCGTCGATCTCGGCACCCAGTTGGGTGACGTCGCTGCTGTTGTGGCGGTCGTCCTGGAAAACGCTGTTGTTGACCTGGACGGATGAAACGTTGATGTCGCGCCCGGCATTCAGGACCATGTCCTGGCCACTCTTCATCACGCCGCCGGCGATGTTGATGTCTTTGGCCGCTTTGACGGTCAGGTCATTGGCCGCTTCGATCCTTGCCGCGTTGTCGGCGTAGTCATGATGCTGGGTGCCAAACCGGGTGCTGTTGTCGGAGGAGGTGATCGTGCGTTCATTGATCACGTCCCCGGTGCGAGTGGTCAGGTTCACATCGCGGCCGGTGATGATGCCGCCGGACTTGTTGACGATATTGTTGGTCGCCAGTAGGTCCAGACGGTTACCCGCCTCGATCAGGCCACTGTTGACGATGTCCTTGCTGGCTGTCGCCGACAGGTTGTTCGTCGCCTTCAACGTCCCGACGTTGTCCAGGTTGCCGCCGGCAATCAGCGTCACATCGTTACCTGCAATCAGCGCGCCGGTCGGGCCGAGGCGGCCGTTGGCCTGGGCCAGGTACAGCACCGGCACCAGCACTTTTTCGCCGTTCACTTCGTGCTCTTCGAGCCAGACGATGTCGTGGGTCAGCGCCGCCACCTGTTCGGCCGTGAGGCCCACGCCCACCGACAGATTGAGCGCATCCTTGCTGGCAACGGCGTTGTCCATCAGGTAGCGGAACATGTCCTCGTTGTTGCTGCGACCGTCGATAAAGGCCTGGCCGGTGCGCGCGGTCACGGCTTGCTGGACCAGACGCTGCTCGAACAGGCCGTCACCGAGGCGCTTGGCGCTCTGATCGGGGTCGTAACCCAGCTTGCCGAGCAAATAGTCCGAACTCATGAAGGACTTGAGGTTGGTCAGCGCCGGGTTGGTTTCGATCAGGTATTTGTGGCCGTTGACCGGGGCCTTGGTGTCCGGCAGGCCGGTTACGCGAGTGACCGGTCGAGTGTCGACCGACTCCCGAGCATCATTGCCCCGACCGCTACGGCCCGGACCCGCTGGCGTTACCGGGAGATTCACGTCGAGCGTGCTGGCAACCGCCTTGACCATCGTCGGGTCACGTCTGAAGGTGTCGACGGCGCGGGTGCTGTCAGAGACCGGCGCGGGCGTGTCGACCAACAAGCTGCGCGGGCCACCGCTGCTGCCTGCGACCAGATGCTGCTCGGCGTTGACCGACTCGCCGGCCACGGTCCAGGTCGGTGATGGTCCGGTGGCGACGACCGGGGCAAGATCACTGGCCCCCTCGGTGCTCATACGGAACAGGCCTTTGTCGCCGGTTGGCAGGGAGAAACCCGGCAGGGTCAGCGGGTTGACTTGCTGTTGCGCCAGATCAGGCGGCAACTGGCTGTTGACCCGGATGACGGTTGTGCCGGTCGCGCCCACGTTGGTGTTGCCGACCTTGTTGGCACCGCCGGTGGAGCCGTAATCCTGATGGATGACGCTGTTTTTCAGATCCTGGGTGGCGGTGATCGATACGTTGCCGCCAGCCTGGATGACGGCGTTGCGACCGGAGTTTACGCTGCTGCCATCGCGCGCGACTTCCTTGTCGTCCCTCAGCTCAAAACCCTGCAATCGGGTCGGCATTTGCACCAGGTTATTGGCGTCGTACTGAGATTGAAGGCTGGTGTTACCCCACGCGTATCCGGACAGGGTAAGGTCGCTGACCCCCTTGTTCGTCACGGAATCCTTGATCGTGATGACACGGATCATGCCACCATCATGGCCTTTCTCACGTTCGGTGCCGGAGGCCACGACACCCTGAGCGAATTGGCCAGTGCCGTCGATGTAGTAGACGTTGGGAAAATCAGGGTTGTTGCGCTGGTTGTACGCCACCACCTCAGGCATGAACGTGTTGAACGAGCCCGAGTCGATTGCACCGGTGCGATAGATACGCGTCCGTTCGACGCTGCCACTGACCGCGCCGACGTTCCTCATATTGGTGGCGTTGATGGTGATGTTGCCCGACGCACTGAGGGTACTTTTGCTGTTGAGGAATTCACCGCCGTTGAAAACGAAATCGCCACCGGCCCTCAACAACGAGGACGCCGTGGTGTCGTTGTCCTGACCGCCCTCGAACACTTCACGGGCAATCAGGTTGACGTCGTAGGTGCCACCCGAGCAATCGCCACACTGCACGGCGATGAAGCCGGACACCAGCTTGCGATTCAGAGCGAAGTTTTGCGTGCCGTCATCGCCGGAAGTACGGTTGGCGAAGTTGGCAGCGTCGATCTTGAAAGTCTTTCCACTTTCCATCGAGCCCGACAGGTTCGCGACCTGGCTGGCCTGCGCAGTGCCATAGCCCTTGATGGTCACGTTGCCCAGACCGTAGAAGTCGCCGTTCTGGTTCGTCAGATTGCCAACACTCAGCGTCATGTCGTTGCCGCTGAAAATCAGCCCGCGATCATTGAGCAAACTGCCGGTATTGATGTTCAGGTTCTGCGCCGCGCCCAAGGTGCCGTAGTTGGCGACACTGCCGGCGTTGACCGTCAGATCTTCACTGGACGTGATGCGGCCCGAGTTGACGAGCGCTCCACCGGTACTGATCGTCGACGATCCGCCACTGGCGATGCTGCCGGCGCCACCGATATTGACTTGCGCGGCGCTCAGGTTCAGCCCGCGCAGGCTCGACATCCGGCCATTGCCGCCATAGGTGCCGCTCAGTTGCATGTCGATGACGCCATCGCTGGCGAGAAGACCGTCGTTGCTCCAGTTGCCTCCGCGTATCTGCAGAAGATCGGAGGCCAGCAGTTTGCCGCTGGCACTCTGGCTGAATTGCCGGACATTCACGTTCAGGCGTCCGGCCTGGATCACGCTGGAGTTGTTCCAGGTGTCAGCCGTCAGATCGAGCAGCCCGCCCGTGGTGATGCTGCCACCCGCACCGAGCACATTGGCCGTGGAGATATCGAACCGGCCACGTCCGACATGGTTGAGCTGGCCCCCCTCGTTGAGGAAGCTACCGACGGCCAGCGTCATATCGGTGTTGGCGGTTTCCAGCACACCATTGCGGTTGTCGAGCAGACCGCCAATCTGGAATTCGGTCTTGCCGTCAGTCCCCAGCGAGCGCAGGCGACCATTCTGGTTATTGACGCTGGCGGCTTTGACGGTCAATTGGCTGTTGCTTTCAATGACACCCGCGCCGTTGCTCAATGCACCGCTCAAACCGAAGTCGATGCGTTGACCGGCGATCTGCCCGGCGCCGTTGTCCAGGCTCGAGCCCGTTACGCCGACCAGTCCCTTGGCATAGATCACGCCATTGCGGTTATCGAATGCGGCGGTAGTAATGTTCGCGTCGGTGCCTTGCGCAGAGAGACGCCCGCCGTTGTTGTCGAGGCCGGCCAGTGCCGACAGCTTCAGGCCCTGCGCCTGGATGACGCCACCCTGGCGGTTGTTGTTCAGGTCGAAACCGTTGCGCAGTACGCCGACGGTTCGCGCCTCGAGCGCGCCCTTGATGCTGGACAGAATGCCGCCACGGTTGTCGATGTTGGCCGCGCTGACAACCACACTGCCCTCTTGGGCGATGACTTTGCCGCTCTGGTTATCGAGGTCGCCCGCGATATCGAGGGTCAAGCCGGTCTGGCTCTGGATCGCCCCTTTACCATTGGCGAGGCTGGCGGCCTTGAGCTGCAAATCGGCGTTCTGGCTGTAGATCAGGCCGTCGCCATCGTTACGCACCGCTGCACTGGCGGTGATCTGCAATTGATCCTTCGCCGCAATGGTGCCGGCGCCGCCGTTGTCGAGGGAGCCGGTCAGCAGTTGCAGTGTGCCCTGGCTGGCGAGCTGACCGTTGCGGTTGCTTAAGTCCGTGACGCCTTTGATCACCACCGGGCCTGTGCCGGCCAGTTTGCCGGCGTTGTTGTTCAACTGCCCCGCCAGGTTCAGGGTGATCGCATCGTTGGCAGCGAACTTGCCGCCGCTGTTGTCCAGGCTCGAAGCGCTGGCGTTGATCGCCCCGAGTGCGTTGATGGAGCCATCGGCGTTGGTCAGCGCAGCGCTGGTGATGTCCAGTGCGGCGCCGCTGTTGATCAAGCCGCCCTGATGGTTGTCGAGTGCGCCATTGAGCGTAAGGGTCTGCCCCGCCACGCTGCTGAGGATGCCCTTGTTGCTGTTGTCCAGACTGCCGGCCTTGACGTCCAGATTGCCTTGCGCGACCAGTGCGCCGGCGTTGCTGTTGAGCAGCGCGTCCTTGAGCTCGACGGTCACATCACCGTTGCGGCTGGACAGCGTGCCGTTGTCGCGGTTGTCCAGGCTGTCACCGTTAACGCTCAGTGCCTGCCAACCCGACATCAGGCCATTCCGGTTGGTCAGCGTGGTGCCGCTGATCTTCAGTTTTTCGCCGCTGATCAACTTGCCGGCACTGTTGTTCAAGACCCGCCCGATGACATCAAAACCCAGGTTGCTGGAGATTTCGCCATCCTGGTTGTTCAGGTCGCGCAGGCGTTTGAGGGTCAGCGGTCCCTTGGCGGTCAGCAAGCCGTTGCGGTTGTCGAGATCGCCGTTGGTCAGATCCACGGTTACGGCTTTGTCGCCCAGCAGACGCCCGCCGTTCTGGGTCAGCGAGGTCAGGGTCAGATCGATGTCACCGCTGGCGGAGACTTCGCCACCGTTGCTGGAGTCCAGGGATTTCGCCGTCAGCGACAGGCTGCCCTGACTGTTGATCAAACCTTTGTCGCGGTTGTTCAGCGCCATGGCATCGAGCGTAACGGCACTGACGCCCTGCAATATGCCGCCCTGGTTGTTCAGGTCGGCAGTGCGGACGCGCAGCGCCTGCGCCGCACTCGTCAGGCCATCGCTGTCATTGCGCAACAAGCCGTCTACGGTGAGGTCGAGGTCGCCACGGCTGATCAGGCTACCGCCGCTGTTGTTCAGGCTGGCACTGTGTGCGTCGATGGTGGCGGCGCCGATCAGGCCTTTGACGTTGTCCAGTGCCTGGGCGATGCGCAGGGTCAGACCCTGAGTGCTCAGAACTTTGCCGTTGCTGTTGTCGAGGTTCTGCGCGGTGAGGGTGAAGGCTTCGCCGCTGGAGATTTGCCCGCCCTGGTTGTTCACGTCATTGAGTTGCTTGAGCAGCAGACTGCCCGGGCTTTTGATAAGGCCGTTCTGGTTGTTCAACTGTCCGTTGTTCATGTCCAGGATCAGACTGGAATTGCTGAACAGCTTGCCGCCCTGCTGATCGAGCCCGGTGACCGATGCCTTCAACGCACCCTCACTGGCGATCTGGCCGCCATCACGGTTGATGACCTGGCCGGCAACAAGATTGAGCGTATCGGCACTGCTGAGTCGACCGGTGCTGTTATCAAATGCCCCCGTGGTGACGGTGACGGCCTTGCTGGCACTCAGGGTGCCGGCCTGGCGGTTGTCGAGGCTGCTGCTGGAGAGGATCAGAGCCCCATCGGTAACGATCGCACCGCCCTGATTATCAACCTTGCCGCTGCTGTCGAGCGTCAGGTCCGAGGCACTGGACAGGCTGCCCCTGACGTTGGTCAGTTGCGAGGTTTTGACGGTCAACAGGTTTTCGCTGCTGACGTTGCCCTGGCTGTTGTCGAATGCACCGGTCAACGTCAGGCCCATGGCCTGTTGGCTCACCAGCTCCCCGCCACTGTTGTCCAGCGAACCGCCCTGTACACCGAAGGTTGTGCCGGCACTGATCAGACCCTTGTTGCGGTTGATCAACTGTTCGACGGTCAACGTCAACGCCTGGCCGGTGAAGATTTTGCCCGCGTCGCTGTTATCAAGTTTTTTGCCGGTGACCTGCAGATCGCTGTTGGTGCTGATTTCACCGCCACGGTTATCCAGGTCAGCGACATTCAAGGTCAGGGCCTTCGTCGAGCCCACCAGACCGTTCAGGCGGTTGTCGAGCGCTTCGGCATCGATTTTGAGCACGCCCGTAGCGATCAACTGGCCGTGCTGGTTGTCGAGTTTTTTCGCCTGCACCGTCGCATCGGATTTGCCGACAATGTTGCCGGCACGGTTATCCAGAGTCTGATCCGTGGCGAGCGTCAGTTGGCCGTCGCTGCTGATCAAGCCCTCGCGGTTGTCCAGGCTGTCGCTGTGGCTATCCAGCGATGCCGCGGAAATGACACCTTTGGTGTTGTTCAGCGCTTGTGCGATACGCACGACCAGACCCTGCTGGCTCAGCAGTTTGCCGTTGCTGTTATCGAGGTCATGGGCAGCGAACGTGAAGGCTTGCTGGCTGGAGATCTCACCACCCTGGTTGTTCACGCCATTGAGTTGCTTGAGCAGCAGTTCGCCGGGGGCGTTGATCAAACCGTTCTGGTTGTTCAACTGACCATTGTTCAGGTCGAGACTCAGACTGGTTTTGCTGAACAGCTCACCACCCTGCTGATCGAGCCCTCGCACCGACGCATTCAGGGCGAGCTGACTGGCGATGCGGCCTTTCTGGTTGTTGACCTGCGCCGCAGTGAAGTCCAGCGATGCGCCGCTGATGATGCGGCCACCCTGGCTGTTGTCTACATCGCCAGTGACGATTCGGCTGGTATCCTTGCCGGAGATCAGGCCTTTCTGACTGTTATCGAAGCTGGCGCTGTCGAGTGACAGGGTGCTGTCGGTGCTGATGGCACCGTTGCGGTTGATGAGCGCGCCATTGCTGGTCAACGCCAGCGCACCGGCGCTGCTCAGGCTGCCGGTGCTGTTATCGATCCGCCCGGCATTGATGGTCAGTTTGCCTTCGCTGCTGATCAGGCCTTGCGTGTTGATCAGTGCATCATCGAGTGTAATCGACAGCCCTTTGAGGCTGTCGAAGGTGCCGCCGCTGTTATCGAGCGATCGGCCACTCAGGGTCGTTGCACCCTTTGCAGCGATCAGGCCTTTGTTCTGGTTGATCAGCCTGGCGACGACCAGCCCCAGGTCGGTATCGGTCAGAATCTTGCCGCCATCGCTGTTGTCCAGTCGCTGGCCCTTGATGTTCAACAGCTGGCTGCTGGAGATCTCGCCCGCCCGGTTGTCGATGTCGTCCACCGTAACGGTCAACGCTTTCTTGCTGCCGACCAGACCGCCATTGCGGTTGTCGAGTGTGCTGCCGGTCAGGCTCAGATTGCCCTGCGCGACCAATGCCCCACCCAGCTGTTGCAGGAGGCCGATCGTGGCGAACAAATCGCCTTGGCTGGAAATCCGTCCTGCGGCGTTCTGCACTTCGCCGGCCTTGATGCTGACCGCACCCACCGCACTGACCAGACCCTTGGTGTTGTCCAGCCGCGTACCTTCGTAGGCAACGCCGGCCTTGCCGATGATCAGCCCGTTGTCACGGTTGTCCAGGCGGTCGACCGTCAGCGTCGATGCCCCATCGGCCTGGATCAGCCCGCCACGGTTGTCCGCCGTATCGCTGCGCAACTGCAGCGTACCCTTGCCGGAAACCTTGCCATCACGGTTATCGAGATGCCCTGCCCGCACATCGATAGCGCCTTTGGCGGTGATTTCACCCTTGTTGCGGTTGTCGAGCAGACCGCCGACACGCACCACAAGTCGCCCGTCACTGACCACTACCCCGGCGTCGCGGTTATCGAGACTGCCGGCCTTGAGGTCGAGTGCCAGCGCAGAACCGAGCACACCGTCGCGATTGTCCAATGCGGCGCTCAGATCGATGTTCAGCCCAAGATCGCCCAGGACCTGACCGCCGACGTTATTCAACGCCGTACCGTTGAGTCGCGTGACCCCGGTACTGGAAACCTCGCCACCGCTGTTGTTCAACTGACCGATGGTGGCGGTCACGCTCCCTTTGCCGTTGATCAAGCCGCGGGTATTGAGCGCCTGATTGGCGGTGACGTTCAGTGCACCACTGCTCAGGACTTGACCGTCATTCTGGTTGTCCAGTGTCCCGGCAACCACATTGAGGTTTTGAGCCGCACTCAGGGTGCCACCCTGGTTGCTCAGGACCTGCGTGGCATTCACCGCAAGATTGCGACTGGCCACGATGCTCTTGCCGTTGTTGACGACAGTTTGCGCACTCAGGCTCACATCACCGTTGGCATTGCGACCGCCATCGGCATTCACCCCGGCTTCGATGACGCCACCGTTGGTGATTTGCCCACCGGCGCTGAGGTTGATGCTGTCCCGGGCCGCGAGGGTTTGCTGGTTGTTCAGATTGCCTTGGGTTTGCACGTTCAGTGCCGTACCGGCGTAGACCGGTCCACGCGCATCGAGGCTGGCGGCTTTGAGGTTGACTGCGCCGGTGGCCGAGGTATCGACCATGCTCAATTGACCGTTGGCATCGAGCTGGATGTCGCCGCCGCTGGCAATCAGCTTGCCGTCGAGTTTCACCCCGACCCCGGCCTCTGTGCCGACCAGTTTGATCGCCCCGGCGTACATGCCGCCCAGTGCCGAGGAGTCGATAGCCAGCTGTGGCTTGGCGCTGCCGTCATCGGCGCGGGCCGTGGCATTGAGGTTGTCGGCGTTGACGTCATTACGACCGGCGATTATTGCCAGGTTTTTCGCCTGAATCTCGGCGTTGATCTTCGCGCTGCGGGTGATGATTTCGAAGCGGTCGACGTTGGTTGCGTTGAGCCCGGCGCCTTCGATGGCGACCGTGCCCTGATCGACCTGGAAACGATCCAGTCGGCCGCTGCCATCCAGCACCGGTTTACCGGTGGTCAAGGTCACGCGCGGCGTATTGATGAAACCGCAACCGTTGCAACTGATGCCGTACGGGTTGGCAACGATGACTCGCGCCGACTGCCCTGCCACTTCGGTGTAACCGCGCAGCTGGCTCGGGCTGCCGCCGATGACTTCGTTGAGAATCGCCTGGGCCGACCCGCTGTTCTTCAGGTGCGGGTTATCAATGATGTAGCCGCCCAGTTGAGTGGACGAAGCCTGACTGGAACCGTTGTTGAGGATGACGCCCTGGGCGCTGACGTTGTACTCATGAAACTGGTTGTGCGACAGGCCGCTGCCGTTAGGCGTGGCGATGTTGATGATTTGTACGCCGTTACCGGCGCGGTCGAGGGTGGTGCCGGGGTTGGCCACCACGATGCCGTCGGCCTGGGCCCACATCGGTTGCCAGAACATGACGTTGGCCAGCAGAAACGCCAGCCCGCGCTTGGGCATGCCCCAAAAAGTATCGCGTTTTTTTACGGCCGCAGATGGCAGGCGAGCGAGAAAGGCGTACTGGCGAACGTCCATGTCGAAGGTCTCAATGCAACAAACGGAAATGGGCAGGCAGACCGCAGGCGCAGCGCTTCCCGACAGGCATTCACACGACGCCGGTCGACCGAGAAGTGAGTAAGAGGAAAAGTTGCCGGGGCAACCTGGATGTAGCGGGATCGGTCACGGAGCAGGCCGCGACACATCTGCCAGCTCCCTCATAGCAGCACACTGATGTCACAATAGTGGCGCGATATTAGATGGCCACTATTTTGGCGTCAATTAATGTGTGAGTCCGTGCAAGGTTGCCGACGAACGGTAGTAATACAGTCATACTTTTCGGGAGATGGCTTCTAAATTCCCGATCGGCCCACCTGTCCCAATAATCTGTAAACTCCCCCTCTTTCGCCGCTTTCATATCCACGCGGCCATTACCTTTTTTTATTGCGGAGTCAGCCTTGCGTCTGTTTCACACCTCCGACTGGCACCTTGGGCAGAACCTGCACGGCCAGGAGCGCGATTTTGAACACAGCTGTTTTCTCGAATGGCTGCTGCGCCAATTGAAGCTGGCGCAGCCGGACGTGCTGCTGATCGCCGGCGACATCTTCGACACGGTGAACCCGCCGGTCAAAGCCCAGGAACGCCTCTACGATTTCATCGTGAGCGCCCACGAGCAGCAGCCGTTGCTGACCATCGTGATGATTGCCGGCAACCACGATTCCGGCTCGCGGATCGAGTTGCCCGCGCCGTTGATGCGGCGTTTGCGTACCCATGCGTTGGGCCGGGTGTTGTGGCTGGACGACGGCCAGCTCGATTCGGAACGCCTGTTGTTGCCGCTGCCGAATGCGTCCGGCGAGATCGCCGCGTGGTGTCTGGCGCTGCCGTTCCTGCGCCCGGCCGAAGTGACCGGCGCACAGCTGGGCGACAACTATTTGCGCGGCATTGGGCAGGTGCATGAATGGTTGATCGAAGCGGCCAACGCCAGGCGCCAGCCAGGCCAGGCGCTGATCGCCATCAGCCACGCGCACATGGCCGGCGGCTCGGTGTCGGAAGACTCCGAACGCAGCCTGATCATTGGCAACGCCGAAGCCTTGCCCGCCAGCCTGTTCGGGCCGGGCATCAGCTATGTCGCCCTCGGCCATTTGCACAAGCCGCAGAAGGTCAATGGCGAAGAACGGATTCGCTACAGCGGCTCGCCGATTCCGTTGTCGTTTTCGGAAATCAGTTATCAGCACCAGATTCTCGACGTCGTGCTCGACGGAGAAACCCTGGTCAGCGTCGAGCCGATACTGATCCCCCGTTCCGTCAATCTGCAACGCCTCGGCCCTGCGCCGCTGGCGGAAATCCTGCTGCAACTGGCGGACCTGCCGAACATTGACCTGCTGGCCGAAACCCAGCGCCAGCCGTGGCTGGAAGTGCGCGTGACCCTCGACGAGCCGCAACCGGATCTGCGCCATCAAGTCGAAAGCGCCTTGCAAGGCAAGGCTGTACGACTGGTGCGAATCGCCGCCGAATACGCCGGCAACCGTGGCGCTGACAACGCCGAGGACGGCAGCGCGCTGATCGAGCTGGATCATCTCACCCCGCAGGAATTGTTCAGCCGCGCCTGGCTCGACAATTACGGCAACGAGGTCGATGAGCAAACCCTCAAGGACTTCGCCGAACTGCTGCAAGACGTACAAATGGAGGGCGAGCAGCCATGAAGATTCTCGCCATTCGTTTGAAGAACCTTGCTTCGCTGGCCGGCCCGTTCGAGATCGACTTCACCGCTGAACCGCTGGCCAGCGCCGGCCTGTTCGCCATCACCGGCCCCACCGGCGCCGGCAAAAGTACCCTGCTCGATGCCTTGTGCCTGGCGTTGTTCGGCGCAGTACCGCGTCTGAACAACACCGGACGTGACGCCAAGGTGCCGGACGCCGACGGCGAAATCGCCACCGGCGATCCGCGCACCCTGCTGCGGCGTGGTACGGGCGAAGGGTTTGCCGAGGTGGATTTCGTCGGCGTCGATGGCCGCCGTTATCGCGCGCGCTGGGAAGCCAACCGCGCCCGGGAAAAGGCCGGCGGCAAGTTGCAGGCCAGCCGCCAGAGCCTGCGCGACATCGATCAGGATCAACTGCTCGCCAGCCAGAAAGGCGAGTACAAGGTTCAACTCGAAGCCGCGCTGGGCCTGAACTTCGAACAGTTCACCCGCGCCGTGCTGCTGGCCCAGAGTGAGTTCAGTGCGTTCCTCAAGGCCGATGACAACGACCGCAGCGAACTGCTGGAAAAACTCACCGACACCGCGCTGTACACCCGCCTCGGCCGGCGCGCGTTCGACAAGACCAAAGAAGCCCGCGAAGCCCACAAGCAGTTGCAGGATCAAGCGACCGGCGTGACCCCGCTGCCGCCCGAGGCCCGCGCCGAACTCGACGAACGCTTCAATGCTGCCCAGCAGCAATTGAAGTTGCAGCAGGCCCAGCTCAAACAGCTTGAGCAGCAGCACACCTGGCTCAAGGATCTGCACCTGTTGCAGGACGCGCAGCAGGCAGCCGCCGAGCAACTGCAGAGCGCCGAACATGAGCGCGAAACGCTGGCCGGCGAACGCTTGCGACTGACGCGCCTTGAACAGCTCGCCCCGCAACGGCACCAGTTCGCCCGCAAGGCTGAAATCGACGCACGGCTGACGCCACTGGCGGCGCAAATCAGCGCGCACACCCAACAACAAGATGAGCTGACTGAACGTCAGGCTCAACTTGAACAAGACATGAGTGCTGTACAAATCGCCCTGACCGAAGCGCAGAAGCAACAGAGCGAAAGTGCGCCGCTGTTGCGCCAGGCCTTCGATGAGCAAAGCACCCTCGCCCGTCTGGCCAAGGATGTTGCTTCCGGCACCGAGGCAAAGCAGGCCGCCGAACAGGCCAGCACTGAGGGCCAAAGCGCAATCCAGACCCTGCTCGATCAGCAAAAGCAGGTTGCCGAGCGCCTCCAACGCATCGCCACCGATCTGGAGCAAAGCACTCATCTGGCACCGTTGAGCGAAGCCTGGAATGCCTACCGCGACCGTTTGCAGCAATTGATGCTGATCGGCAACCGGTTGAACAAGGGCGAAAGCGAGCTGGCGAATCTCGAACAGAACGCCGCCCGCGCCACCGAAGAACTGGCCACGCAAAAGCAGCAGCTTGAGGTGCTGTTCAAGGAGGCCGGCGCTGAGCCGGATGCCGTCGCCGAACAGATCGGCATCCTCGGCACTCTGCTGCAGGACAACCGCAAACAACTGCGCGCCGTCGAAGATCTGACGCGCCTGTGGGCCAGTCAGCAGGAACTGGACAAACGCAGTGCCGAGTTGCAACAGCGCCAGCTCGATGCGCAACAGGAACGCGAGCGCCTGACCCAGGACGGGGTGAAAACCAAGTCCGAACTCACCGTCGCCGAACAGACCCTCAACGTCACCCGTGAATTGCTCGAACGCCAGCGTCTGGCCCGCAGTGCCAGTGTCGAAGAACTGCGTGCGCAGTTGCAGGACGACCAGCCGTGTCCGGTCTGCGGCAGCAACGAGCATCCGTATCACCAACCGGAAGCCCTGCTGCAAAGCCTCGGTCGTCACGATGAAAGCGAACAGGCCAACGCGCAGCAAGCGGTCGATCAACTGAAGGAAAAACTCACCGAACTGCGTACCAGCGTCGGTGGCGTGATTGCTCAACAGAAAGAGTTGCTGCAACAACAGGAACAACTGGCGGTACAACAGCAAGCGCTGACGCCGAGCATCGAGTCTCATCCGCTGGCCGCACCGTTGCTGAGTCAGGACAGCGACAAGCGCGCTGCGTGGCTGACGCGCCAGAACGATCAACTGAACCAGAGCATCACCCAGGACGAACAGCGCCAGACCGCCCTGCTCACGCTGCAACAGGACGCGGCGCGCCTGACCCAGCAATTGCGTCACGCCGAAACCGCTCACCAGCAAGCGGCCCAGCATCTGAGCAATCAGCAGCGCGAGTTGGGCGCTGACCGCCAGCGTCTGGACGAAGAACTCGCAGCCTTCGCCACACTGCTGCCCTCCGAAACTCACGAAGCCCTGCGCGCCGAACCGGCCGCGACCTTCATGCAGCTTGACCGGCAGATTGCCGAGCGCCTGGCGCAAGTCGATCAGCAGAAGGAAGAGCTGGCCGAACAGCAACAACGCCAACAGACGCTCGAGAAGGAACAGGATCGTCAGCAGAGCCGTGTCCAGCAGCTGCAAACCGCTGAGCAACAGCTCAACGCGCTGACCGCTCAGCAACAGGCCAGCCAGGAGAAACTGGCGCAATTGCTGGGCGATCACAATTGTGCCGAGCACTGGCAGCAGCAGCTTGAACTCGCGGTGGAACAGTCGCGCAACGCAGAGTCCACCACGACACAGGCACTGCAAGGCGTGCGCACTCAACTCGTGCAAATCTCCGCCGAACTCAAAGCGCAGCAAGAACGTTTGCAGGCACTGGAAACCGAAGACCGCGATCTGGCCGGCAAGATTGCCGACTGGCGCGCTCGCCATCCAGAACTGGATGACGGCGGTCTCGAAGATCTGTTGCGGGTCGATGACGCGCAGGTCGGCGAGTTGCGCGAGCGTTTGCAGCGCAACGAAAAAGCCCTGGAACACGCCAAAGTGCTGTTGCAGGAACGCGATCGCCAGTTGCTCGAACATCAGGCGCAACACAACGGCAACCTTGAAGCCGAACAACTCGCCGCCACCCTCGCCGACTTGCAGAACCAGTGCGGCGTCAGCGAACAGCTCTGCGCCGAGCTGCGTGCCGAGCAAGTCGAGGATCAGCGCCGGCAGAATGCCAATTCCGCGCTGGCGCAGCAGATCGCCGACGCCTATGCCGAGTATCAGCGCTGGGCGCGGCTCAATGCCTTGATCGGTTCGGCCACCGGTGACACCTTCCGCAAGATCGCCCAGGCCTACAACCTCGACCTGCTGGTGCATCACGCCAACGCGCAACTGCGGCAACTGGTCAAACGCTATCGCCTCAAACGCGGCGGCAGCATGCTCGGTCTGCTGGTGATGGACACCGAAATGGGCGACGAACTGCGCTCGGTGCATTCGCTGTCCGGCGGTGAAACCTTCCTGGTGTCGCTGGCTCTTGCATTGGGTCTGGCCTCGATGGCGTCGAGCACGTTGAAGATCGAATCGCTGTTCATCGATGAAGGCTTCGGCAGCCTCGATCCGGAATCCCTGCAACTGGCCATGGACGCCCTCGACGGTTTGCAGGCACAGGGGCGCAAGGTCGCGGTGATTTCCCACGTGCAGGAAATGCACGAGCGGATTCCGGTGCAGATTCAGGTACAGCGTCAGGGCAATGGTTTGAGCACACTGGAGGTGAAATGAACACGCTGTATTCGTTCCGCCGCTGCCCGTACGCAATGCGCGCGCGGATGGCCCTGCGTTATTCGGGCGTGCCGGTGGACATCGTCGAAGTCAGCCTCAAGGCCAAACCGGCGGAGATGCTGGCGATCTCGCCCAAGGGCACGGTGCCGGTGCTGGATGCCGGTGGTCAGGTGATCGATGAGAGCCTGGAAATCATGCGCTGGGCGCTGGCGCAGAATGATCCGGATAACTGGTTGCTGGGTGACGATTCAAGGATTGCCGAGTTGATCGAAGCCAACGATCAAGTGTTCAAGGTGCATTTGAATCGCTACAAGTACGCCGAGCGTTATCCGGAACAACCGATGGAGGTTTATCGCGCCGAAGGTGCGTTGTTCCTGCAGAGGCTGGATGAGTTGCTCGAAGACCACGACTACTTGTTGACCGATCATCCTTGCCTGGCCGATATCGCGCTGCTGCCCTTCGTCCGCCAGTTCGCCCATGTTGATCGTGACTGGTTTGCGACAACACCTTATGAAAGATTGCAGGCGTGGTTACAACGCTTTCTTGAGTCGGATCTGTTCACCGCCATCATGAAAAAGTAAGCGCCTTACGCCAGCACCTGGCACATGCCGATGGCCGAGCAATCCACTTGGAACGGTCCGAAAAAACTCGCTTCGTTTTTCACCGGTGGATTGCCGGCCAGCAGCCCCAGCGCATTGGCCCGTTCGATGTTGTGGGCGATGGTGTGGTTGGCCTCTATGGCCCGGGCCAGCCCGCCGACCGAGCCCTGGCCGAACCCCAACAGGGACGCGCCATTGGTCATGATCGCCAGACCGGCGATGACCCAGAATCTGTAGCCTTTCATGCTCCGACGGCTCCCGCGAGTTCAACGGAATCCACCGCTGCGTTTTGCGAGCGAAGTTCGAACTGGACGCCGGGATGCGCGACCTGGATCGGCGCATCGAAGCTGTGTTGCGACTGGGACGCGAGGCTGACGAACAGCACCATGACCAGGTACAGACCGATGGCCAGATAGGCGCCGCGTTTGGCGGAAGTGATGATTGAACTGGCCATGATGTGTGCTCCGTGGACAATGTTTCGACGCCCACAGAATCAATCAAAAAAGCCGTGGCAACCACTCAGCGTTTGCCATAGTAACCATCAGCTTCGTTGATTATTTAGCCGGTCTATCTCGCCGTTTGAAAAAGTCTATCGCCTGACAATACACACGCAAAAAACTGCCCAAGGCTGCGATCTTTTGATTTTGCTTTTGATAAACAAGATCAAAGGATCGCAGCCTTGGGCAGTTCCAGGGCGTGACGGAAATTTCAGTGTTGGGCTTTGTGATCCAGTGCGGCATAGAAGTTGGCGCTCTGTTGCAGGTATTTCTGGGTGTAGCTCTGGGTGTGGGATTTTTTGTCGCTGATTTCAACGTTGGCGCTGGCTGGCAGAGCAACGGTGGCAGAGATGGCAGAAGCGGCGATAACGGAGAAGAGATTGAAGTTCATGGCGGTAACCCTCGAGTTCGGTTGGCTTGCTTGCCCGGTTGGGCCGTGAAGCAAACTTAACGCTCGAGGGTTGCTGCGTTGAAATGCTTTGCACCATTACCTGTTATCAGCAGGATTAATACAAAGCGTCAGGCCCCGTAGACCGGGGCCTGCGGCTTATTGACGCACGAGAAACTTGAGGTCGCTCGGGGCGTCCATCGGCAGTTTTTGCACGGTTTTTCCGAGCAGACCGGTCTTGCCGTCGCGTTCGACCACGACAATCTGGTTGCTCTTCTGGTTGGCGATCAGCAGGAATTTGCCGCTCGGATCGAGGCTGAACTCACGCGGGTGATCGCCTTCCACCGAACGTCGCTGCAGTTCCTTGAGCTGGCCGCTGGCCGGGTCGATGGCGAACACCAGCAGCTGATTGGCAGTGCCACGGTTGCTGACGTAGAGGAATTTGCCGTCGGAGGACGCGTGCAGCGCCGCAGCGGCTTTGTCCGACGTCGGCTGGCCCGCCGCCAGATCAACCATTTGCGTCTGGGTCAGCACGCCGTCCTTGTAATCGAACACGGCAACCTGGGCGCTCATCTCCATGGTCAGCCAGGCATGTTTGCCGTCAGCGCTGAACAGCAGATGACGCGGCCCGCTGCCCGGAGGCAGTTGCACCGAAGCGGTTTTCGCCGGAGTCAGCGGCAGGTCCGGATTGGCTTTCGGGTCGAACTGGTAGACGAAGACTTTGTCTGCACCCAGGTCGTTGGAGAACACATAACGGCCATCCGGCGAGGAAATCGTCGAGTGCACGTGGTTCGAGGCCTGACGCTCGGGATTGACCCGGCTAGCCGGGTGCGCGCTCATCTGCACCACCGGTTTGAGCTTGCCGTCGCTGCCCACCGGCAACACCGCGAGGGTGCCGCCCGGATCTTCAACCACCGAGTAGTTGCTGACGAACAGATGGCTTGCATCGCCGCTGAGGCTCGAATGGGTAGGCTCGTTGCCCAGGCTCTGCACCTGATTGATCAGGGTCAGGGCGTGGGTCTTGGGATCGATCGAATAACTGCTGACGCGACCGACCGGGTCTTTCTGGCCCGGGCCGTTTTCGTTGACCACGAACACCCGGTGCTGATCCTTGGACAGGGTCAGCCACGACGGGTTTTCGCTCTTGATCACCTGCAGCGGTTTGGCGTCGATCTGGCCGGTGGCGCTGTCGAAGTTCATCCGGTAGAGGCCCTGGCTGGTGCCGGCAGTGTAGGAGCCGACCAGCAACTGGAAGCTTTCGGCCGAGGCACTGGACAGGCCCATCGCACCGACGCTGCCGGCCATCAGCAACGGCCAGAATTTACGCATGTTCATTCGGTTTCATCCTCGTCGTCGGCGCTGCTGAGTACATCACCGAGGCAGACCAGACGGTGTTCGCCGACGGTTTTGGTGTCGCTGGCAAAACCGATGATCAACCAGCTCTGCAGGTCCTGGTCGAACGTCGCCGCTTCAACCTGGGCCGGTGTGAACTCCCAATGCTTGGCCGTCCGGCCATCGATGCACTCGATATGCAGGTTGTCGTCTTCATCGAGGGCGAATTCGAAGGCGTGCAGGCCGTCGATTTCGACCATACCGCAGTGTTCGAGGGCGTTGAGAAGGGTGTCTGGTACGGCAGTCATGTCGATCATGTCTTTCAGGGGGAAAGTGGCAATGATAGCTCAATGTGGCCGCCGGGCCTCAGGGGAGCTTGTCCACACAAGGCCCGGCGATTCGGCTTAGAGCGCTTCGCGTGAAGGCTTGCCGTCGACCAGCCGCTGAATCCGCAGCGGGTTGGCGTTTTTCAACGGGTCCGGCAGCATGCTGTCGGGGTAGTTCTGGAAGCACACCGGGCGCAGGAAACGATCGATGGCCAGGGTGCCGACCGAGGTGCCACGGGCGTCGGACGTCGCCGGATACGGCCCGCCGTGAACCATCGAATCACACACCTCGACACCGGTCGGATAACCGTTGAGCAGGATCCGCCCGACCTTCTGCTCCAGCAACGGCGTCAGTTCCGGGAACTGCACGAAATCTGCCGGTTCACCGATGAGGGTCGCCGTGAGCTGACCATGCAGCCTCAGCAGCGCCGCACTCAATTGCGTCTGATCCGCCACTTCGACGACCACCGTGGTCGGGCCGAACACTTCTTCCTGCAGCACTTCATCGCCATTGATCAACAGACTGGCATCGGCCCTGAACAACTGCGGCTGCGCCTGATTGCCCTGCTGCGGGTTGCCGGCCAGATGCTCGATGCCGGCGTGCGCCAGGAGTTTTTCCAGACCCTTGCCGTAGCTGCCAAGGGTCCCGGCATTGAGCATGGTTTGCGCCGGTTGATCGCTGATCAGCGCAGCGACTTGCTCGACGAACGCCGTGAACTGCGGCGAACGAATGCCGATCACCAGGCCCGGGTTGGTACAGAACTGACCGCAGCCCTGCACCACCGATGCCGTGAGATCGCGAGCGACAGTTTCCGAACGCACGGCCATGGCCTGGGGCAATACGATCACCGGGTTGATGCTGGACATCTCGGCGAACACCGGGATCGGCTGTGGACGCGCAGCGGCCATGTCGCACAGTGCCCGTCCGCCCTTCAGCGAACCGGTAAAGCCGACGGCTTGAATGGCGGGATGCTTGACCAGCCACTCGCCGACGCCACCGCCGTAGATCATGTTGAACACACCGGCCGGCATCGCGGTTTTTTCCGCCGCCCGAATCACCGCGTCAGCCACGAATTCGGCCGTGGCCATATGGCCGCTGTGGGCCTTGAACACCACCGGGCAACCGGCAGCCAGCGCCGACGCGGTATCGCCACCAGCGGTGGAAAATGCCAGCGGAAAATTGCTCGCGCCGAACACCGCCACCGGGCCGAGGCCGATGCGGTACTGACGCAGATCGGGGCGCGGCAGCGGCTGGCGATCCGGCAGCGGCAGGTCGATGCGCGCGCCGTAGAAATCACCGCGCCGCAGGACTTTGGCAAACAGCCGCATCTGGCCGCTGGTGCGACCACGCTCACCCTGAATCCGCCCGGCAGGCAACGCGGTCTCACGGCAGACCACCGCGACGAAATCATCGCCGAGCGCATCCAGCTCATCGGCGATGGCATCGAGAAATTGCGCGCGTCGTTCAGAGCTCAAGCTGCGATAGGCCGGGTAGGCAGAAGCGGCAGCTTTGGCGGCGGCGTCCACTTCCTCCTGCGTCGCCTGAATGAAATCGTGAGGCAGCGCCTCGCCCGTCGTGGCGTCGATGCTCTGCAACTTGACGCTGCCCGCAGCGCTGCGACGGCCGCCGATGTAGTTGTGACCGAGAATCTGAGTCATGGGATCTCCTTAAAGGGTGCCGATGCTGTCCGGTAGGAAAACGGCTTCAACCGGGGCGATGCCGTTGACCAGCGGCGCGCCGAATTCGGCCTGGCTGATCTCGAACACATCGCCAGGCTGAGTGCGGACGCCATCGGCGAACGACAGGGTCGCGGTGCCGAAGAAATGAATGTGCACGTCGCCCGGACGCAGGAACTGGATGTACTTGAAGTGGTGGTATTCGAGGTTCGCCAGGCTGTGGCACATGTTGGCCTCGCCGCTGAGGAACTCGTTCTGCCACAGCACTTCGCCGTCGCGCAGGATGCGGCTGGTGCCGGCCAGATGTTGCGGCAACTCACCGACGCGCAGCTCCGGGCCGTAGCTGCAACTGCGCAGTTTGGAGTGGGCCAGATACAGGTAGTTCTTGCGCTCCATGACGTGATCGGAAAATTCGTTGCCCACCGCGAACCCGAGGCGATACGGCTTGCCGTCGTGGCCAATAACGTAGAGGCCGGCCATCTCCGGTTCTTCGCCGGCGTCTTCGGCAAACGGTGGCAGCGGGAACGGCTGACCGGGACGCACGACAATGCTGCCATCGCCCTTATAGAACCATTCCGGTTGCACCCCGGCCTGCCCCGCCGCCGGTTTTCCGCCCTCCACGCCCCACTTGAAGATGCGCATGGTGTCGGTCATCGCCGCTTCGTCGCCGGCCTGCTGGTGCATCTTGTCCCGGGCCGAGGCGCTGCCGAGGTGCGTGAGGCCGGTACCGCTGACCAGCAGGTGCGCCGGGTCCGGGTGATCCAGCGGCGGCAGGACGCGCAGGTCTTTGAGCAACTGCGCGTAATCGTGGCTGATGCCGAGGCCGAGGGTTTGCACTTGCTGCGCCAATGTACTGCCGGCCTCGATCGCCGCCAGTGCCAGATCACGAACCGTGCGCGCATCCTGCACTTCGCGCACCAGACCGCCCTCGACCACCCCGACACGGCGCTCGCCGTTACTTAATTCGAATTGAACCAGATGCATGATGTTCTCCTGTTGAAACAAATCAGGTGCGCGTCGCACCGCGTGCACTCGCCGCAAATTGCTCGACCGGCAGCACATGCTTGCGCTCCAGCAAGCGATAGACGACGCCCGTCAGAACCAGCCCGAACACCATCACCCCGGACAGGAAGTACAGGCCCGAAGCGAGGTTGCCGGTGTATTCCTTCAACGCGCCGATCACGAACGGTCCGATGTAACCGCCGAGGTTGCCCACCGAGTTGATCAAGGCAATGCCCGCCGCCGCACTGGCGCCGGCAAAGAACCGCCCCGGCAGCGTCCAAAACACCGCCGTGCAGGAAAACAGCGCGAACGCCACCAGACACAACGCCGCCAGTTGCGCCACCGGCAACGACAGCCAGGCGCTGAGGAACAGGCCAAGGGCGCCAAGCACGTAAAGCACCGCCAGATGCCCGTAGCGATCATTCATGCGGTCGGAACTGCGCGGCACGATCAGCAACCCGACGATGCCGAAGATGTATGGCACCGATGACACGAAACCGGTCACCAGATCGCTGCCGCCGAACTGTTTGATCAGAGTCGGCAGCCACAGGCCAAGTCCGTAGATGCTCAGGGTCACCGGCAGATAGAACAGCGCCAGCAACAACACACGTTTGTCTTTCAGCGCATGCAGCGGATTGCCGTGGCGGGTCTGGCCGTACTCCTGCAGATCCTTTTTCAGCTCACCGGTCAGCCAGTCTTTCTCGGCCTGGTCCATCCATGTCACTTGCTGCGGACCGTCCGGCAGCCAGCGCAATACCGGCCAGGTCAGCAGGATCGCCGGGGTGCCGATGACGATGAACAGCCACTGCCAGCCGTGCAGACCGAGAATGCCGTCCATGCCCAGCAGGCCGCCGGACACGGGGCCGGTGATCATCATCGCGATGGGCTGGGAAAGGATGAACAGCCCGAGGATCTTGCCGCGATGGCGCACCGGGAACCATTGGGTGATGTAGTACAGAACGCCGGGAAAGAACCCCGCCTCCGCCGCGCCGAGCAAAAAGCGCATCACGTAGAAACTGTGCGGGCCCTGGACGAAGGCCATGCCGATGGTGATCGCGCCCCAGGTGATCATGATCCGCGCAAACCAGCGCCGCGCGCCGAAGCGTTCGAGCATCAGGTTGCTGGGGATCTCAAGCAGAAAGTAGCCAATGAAAAACAGCCCGGCACCGAGGCCGTAGGCGGCATCGCCGATGCCGATGTCGGCGCCCATGTGCAGCTTGGCGAAGCCGACGGCGGAGCGATCCACATAGGCGATCAGGTACAGCAGGATCAGGAAGGGAATCAGTTTCAGCGTGATGCGCCGGACAAGCCGCAGTTCCTGGCTCATGGGATCGGTCTCCGATTGTTGTTTTTATGGAACCTCGGGGGACGCCTCTCACGGAAAACCGCCAGGGCCATCCCTCCGTCGAAAACGACTATATAGTAATACTAATTACCCAACAACACTTCCAAACCGTCGATTTTGCGCTTATGTTTAGCCGAAGCTCGCAAACAATAGTCTTACAATAAGAGAATCGATCATGTCTGATAAGCAACCCACCCTGCGCTCCGCCCAATGGTTTGGCACGGCCGACAAGAACGGCTTCATGTACCGCAGCTGGATGAAGAATCAGGGCATCGCCGACCATCAGTTCCACGGCAAGCCGATCATCGGCATCTGCAACACCTGGTCGGAGCTGACACCGTGCAACGCGCACTTCCGCCAAATCGCGGAGCACGTCAAACGCGGTGTGATCGAGGCCGGCGGCTTTCCGGTGGAATTCCCGGTGTTCTCCAACGGCGAATCAAACCTGCGCCCGACCGCCATGCTCACCCGCAACCTGGCGAGCATGGACGTCGAGGAAGCGATTCGCGGCAACCCGATTGACGGCGTGGTGTTGCTGACCGGTTGCGACAAGACCACGCCGGCGTTGTTAATGGGTGCGGCCAGTTGCGACGTACCGGCTATCGTTGTCACCGGCGGGCCGATGCTCAATGGCAAGCACAAGGGCAAGGACATCGGCTCTGGCACCGTGGTCTGGCAGCTCAGCGAACAGGTCAAGGCCGGCACCATCACCATCGACGACTTCCTGGCGGCCGAGGGCGGCATGTCCCGCTCGGCCGGCACCTGCAACACCATGGGCACCGCGTCGACCATGGCCTGCATGGCCGAAGCACTGGGCACATCCCTGCCCCACAACGCGGCGATTCCAGCAGTAGATGCGCGGCGTTACGTGCTGGCGCACATGTCCGGCATGCGTGCGGTGGAAATGGTTCGGGAAGACTTGAAGCTGTCGAAGATCCTGACCAAAGAGGCCTTTGAAAACGCGATCCGGGTCAACGCAGCGATTGGCGGTTCGACCAACGCGGTGATTCACCTCAAAGCCATCGCCGGACGTATCGGCGTCGAACTGGATCTGGACGACTGGACCCGCATCGGTCGCGGCATGCCGACCATTGTCGACCTGCAACCGTCCGGGCGCTTCCTGATGGAAGAGTTCTACTACGCCGGCGGCTTGCCGGCTGTACTGCGCCGCCTCGGCGAGGCCAATCTGATTCCGAATCCGGACGCGCTGACCGTCAACGGCAAATCCATTGGCGAGAACACCAAGGATGCACCGATCTACGGCGAAGACCAAGTGATCCGCACTCTCGACAACCCGATCCGTGCTGACGGCGGGATCTGCGTGTTGCGCGGCAACCTGGCGCCACTGGGCGCAGTGCTCAAGCCATCTGCCGCCACGCCGGAACTGATGCAGCACCGTGGCCGCGCCGTGGTGTTCGAGAACTTCGACATGTACAAGGCGCGGATCAACGACCCGGAACTGGACGTCGATGCGAACTCGATTCTGGTGATGAAAAACTGCGGGCCGAAGGGTTATCCGGGCATGGCCGAAGTCGGCAACATGGGCTTGCCGGCCAAGCTGCTGGCCCAAGGTGTGACGGATATGGTGCGCATCTCCGACGCACGCATGAGCGGCACGGCGTACGGCACCGTGGTCTTGCACGTCGCCCCGGAAGCGGCGGCCGGCGGGCCGTTGGCGGTGGTGAAGGAAGGCGACTGGATCGAGCTGGACTGCGCCAGCGGGCGTCTGCACCTGGATATTCCGGACGCCGAACTGGCGGCGCGCATGGCGGATCTGCAACCGCCACAGCAGTTGTTGGTGGGCGGGTATCGTCAGTTGTATATCGACCATGTGCTGCAAGCGGATCAGGGGTGTGATTTTGATTTCCTGGTCGGTTGCCGTGGTGCTGAGGTCCCTCGACACTCCCATTAACAACGCCATCCACTGTGGGAGCTGGCTTGCCAGCTCCCACATTTGCTTTGTGTATCTGCCTCAAGATTGTGTGGTGCCTGCTATGATGCGCGGCATCTCCATCGCTCAGGATCGTGCCGTTCCCCATGGATTACCGCAAACCTTCCGACCGTAAAAGCATGCACTCGCGCATCGTCCAGGAACTGGGCATGCAGATCGTCTCCGGCCGTTTTCTGCCTGACGACAAACTGCCCGCCGAAGCCTTGCTCTGCGAGGAATACGCGGTCAGTCGGCCGGTGTTGCGCGAAGCCACGCGGGTGTTGGTGGCCAAGGGGCTGGTGTACTCGAAGCCGCGGGTCGGCACCGTGGTCAAGCCGCGCCGCGAATGGCACATGCTCGACCCGGACGTGCTGCACTGGCTGATGCAAAGCAGCCCGCAGAATGAATTCTTCAATGTGCTGACCAGTGTGCGCAGCATCATCGAACCGGCCGCCGCCGCCCTCGCCGCCCAGCACGCTACGGATGCCGACATCGCGTCGATTGCCGAGGCTTACCAACGCATGGAAGCCGCGCCGACCCCGGAAGCCTTGCTGCAACCGGATCTGGATTTCCACAGCCGCATTGCCGATGCGACCCACAACGACTTGCTGGCTAACCTGTGCAACATGCTGTCGGTGGCGATTGCCGAGGCGTTGAAGCATTCCAACCAGCGGCCGAATCTGCATGAACTGGCGTTGCCTCGGCACAAGGCGATTCTCACCGCGATCGAAAATCGTGATGCGTTGGGGGCTAGGCATGCGACGTTGGTGCAGTTGGATGATGCGCGGAGTGCGTTGAGTGTTGTGCTCGGCACCGAACTGTCCTGAAGACATAAAAAAGCCGCAACCCTTGGGTTGCGGCTTTTTCGTTTCAGGCTCGCCGATCAGTGGGCAAACAACGAATTGCCCTTCTGCCCCGCCAGTTTCTCAGGCTTGATCAGGAACTTGGCCAGTGCCGGCAGCAGCCACAGCGCACCAAACATGTTCCACAGCAGCATGAAGGTCAGCATCAGGCCCATGTCGGCCTGGAACTTGATCGCCGAGAAGATCCAGGTGCACACGCCGATGGCCAGGCACAGACCGGTGAACAGCACCGCCTTACCGGTGGATTTCAGGGTCTGGTAATAGGCTTCCTGCAACGGCAAACCAGCACGCAGGAAACTTTCCAGACGGCTGTAGATGTAAATGCCGTAGTCCACGCCGATCCCCACGCCCAGCGCCACCACCGGCAAGGTTGCGACCTTGACGCCGATGCCCATGAACGCCATCAGCGCGTTGCCCAGTACCGAGGTCAGCACCAGCGGCAGCACGATGCACAGGGTCGCCGCCCAGGAGCGGAAGGTGATCATGCACATCACCGCCACGCAGATGTACACCAGAATCAGGATGGTCAGTTCAGCCTGCTTGATGACTTCATTGGTGGCCGCTTCGATCCCGGCGTTACCCGCCGCAAGGATGAATTCCAGACCGTCCTTGTTGTTGTCCTTGGCGAATTCCTGCACGGCTTTCACCGCACGGTCCAGGGTTTCCGCCTTGTGATCGTTGAGGAACACCAGCACCGGCGCCAGCGAGCAACTGTTGTTGTACAGGCCATCGGCACGGGCGATGGAGTTGTTCAGCACGTCCGGGTTGCGCGACAGGGTTTCCCATTTCAGGTTGCCCTCGTTCATGCCTTTGATCATCTGCTTGGACACGGTCACCAGCGAGATCGCCGACTGCACGCCCTCGGTGTTCTGCATCTTCCACATCAGCTCATCGATCGGCGCCATCGCTTCATAGCGCGAGCAGCCTTCGGACTTGGTCTTGACCATCACCACCAGTACGTCGGAGCTCGTGGAGTAGTTGTTGATGATGAAGTTGTTGTCCTTGTTGTAGCGCGAGTCCGGACGCAGTTCCGGCGCGCCCTGATCAAGGTCGCCGATCTTCAGGTTCTGGCTGTACCAGAGGCCGCCACCGAAGGCGATCAGCGCCAGCGCGATGGACACCGGTGCGACTTTCGGGCTGGCGAAATTCGACAGCAGGCGCCAGAACGGATGTTCGCGGTTCGCGTCCTTCTTGCTCTTGGCGATGGCGCGCTTGCTGATGCCGACATAGGAAATCGCCACCGGCAGCAGGATCAGGTTGGTGAACACGATCACCGCCACGCCGATGGACGCGCCGATGGCCAGTTCACGGATCACGCCGATGTCGATGATCAGCAGTGTGATGAAGCCCACCGCATCCGCGAGAATCGCGATCATCCCCGGCAGGAACAGTTGCCGGAAGGTGCGCCGCGCCGCAGTCAGCGCGTTATCCGCCTCGCTCGATTGCAGGGCGATACCGTTGATCTTCTGCACGCCGTGGGAAATCCCGATGGCGAAGATCAGGAACGGCACCAGCATCGAATACGGATCGAGACCGAAACCGAAAAAGTGCATCAACCCCAGTTGCCAGACCACCGCCACCAGCGTGGTGCTCAATACCGCCACGGTACTGCGCAGGCAGTTGGTGAACCACAGCAGCAGGATCAGGGTGATGACGAACGCGATGCCGAAGAACATCACCACCATCACCAGACCATCAATCAAGTCACCGACCTTCTTGGCGAAACCGACGATGTGGATCTTGACGTTGGGGTTCTGCGCTTCGAACTTGTTGCGGATCTTGTCTTCGAGCTCATGGGAGAACTGGCGGTAGTCCAGCGCCAGCAACTTGCCCTGGTCCTGCGGGTCCGGGTAGGACTCCAGCAGCGGGATGTCGACGATGCTCGACTTGAAGTCGTTGGCCACCAGACGCCCGACCTGACCCGACTTGAGCACGTTGTTGCGCAGCATGTCGAGGCTGTCCTGGGAGCCGTCGTAGCTCTGCGGAATCACTTCACCGCCGGCGAAACCTTCCTCGGTCACTTCGGTCCAGCGCACGCTCGGGCTCCACAGCGACTTCAGGCCGGAACGGTCGACGCCGGAGATGTAGAACACCTCGTCGTTGATCTGGCGCAGGGTCTCCATGTACTCCTTGGAGAAGATGTCACCGTCCTTGGCTTCCACCGAAATGCGCACGGTGTTGCCCAGGTTCGTCAGATCGTTGCGGTGCTCCATCATCTTCTCGATGAACGGATGCTTGAGCGGGATCATTTTTTCGAAACTGGTGGACGGGCGGATCAGCGTCGCCTGCCAGAACAGGAAAATGCTGACCAGCAGGCAGATCACGATCACTGCCGGGCGATTGTTGAAGATCAGGCGTTCGAGGAACGTCGCCTTGTCCTGATGATGAGTGCTCAAGGAAGTCATAGCCCCGCCTTCTTATTATTGATTCGGCTCATTTGCCCAGCTCGGTGCCGTTTGGCGTGGTGGTGTGGACGCCACCCTGCCCGCTCAGGATCAGGTTGCCGTTGCCGGCGGCGGTGACCGACGACAGCGAGATACGATCCGGGCGGTTGAACACGCTGAAGGTTTCACCGTTGTCGCTGCTGCTGATCACCGTGCCGCCGTTGCCGACGATGATGATGGAGCCGTCGTCGAGCCGCGTGGCGCCGGACAGGCCGAACTCCAGGGCGCCGCGCGCAGCCTTGAGTTCGACCTGCTGCCAGGTGCTGCCGAAATCGGTGGAGCGGTAGAGGTTGCCGCGCAGCCCGTAGGCCAGCAGCGTGGAAGGCTGGGCGGTGCCGATCACACCGAACAGCGAGCCTTGATACGGGCCTTCGATTTTTTCCCAGGTCTGGCCCCAGTCGGCGGAGCGGAACATAGCGCCCTGCTCGCCCACGATGAACAGCCCGGCGTCCTTGACGGCGGCGATGGCGTTGAGGTGGAACTGGTCCTGGTTGTCGAGGCGGTCGCTGACGTCTTGCCAGTTTTTGCCACCGTCGGTGGTTTCCAGCAACGCGCCGTAGGCCCCCACGGCCAGGCCGTTGTTGAGGTCCTTGAACCAGAGGTCGAGCAGCGGCGATTCGCGCTTGAGGTCTTCGAACTGTTTGGTCCAGGTCTGGCCGCCGTCTTCGCTGGCGAGGATCTGCGCGTCATGGCCGACGGCCCAGCCGTGCTTGTCGTCGACGAAATACACGGCCGTCAGCAACTGGCGGCTCGGCACCTTGGCCTGAGTCCAGGACTTGCCCTGGTCGTCGGAGTAGAGAATGTGCCCGCGATCCCCGACCGCCACCAGCCGTGAACCGGCGTGAACGACATCGAGCATCAGGCTTTTCGGGGCCTTGGCCGATTCGATGGCGTAGACCACGTCGGCGGGCGCTTCGGCAGCCAGGACAGGCGCCGACAAGGTGGCAAAGCCCAGCAGAGAGAGTGCTGTGGCCAGCAACGCGGTGTTGCGTAACGCCGGCGGGCGGCAACGACTCATAGACCTTCCCCTATTTATTATTGTTAGGCCATTCGGCCTTCAAGGGCGCCGCAAGTGTGCTCCGGCGACGGCTGGTCAGAAGCATAGTCCTGAAACCCGCAATCCAGAGCCACTTCGGAAGCTGGCTCATCCTATCGGGCATTCGAAACGTCTGACAATCGGCGCAACGTTATCTTTTGTTAACCGAAAGGGATTACAGCGGCGGCTGAATGCGCGGGCATTCGTCCGACTGATGGACGGGAATCTTGCGTGGGGGACTTGCACGATCGGTATTATGGTATACCATCAGACGCACAGACACTCTTTATCCCCTACGGAGCAGCTCATGAGTTTCGAAATTCGCAAGATCGTCAGCTATGTCGAAGAGACCTTCATTGAAGGCGGCAAGGCTTCCGACACCCCGGTGACCATGGTGGGCCTGGCCGTCGTGATGAAAAACCCGTGGGTCGGCAACGGCTTTGTCGAGGATCTCAAGCCGCAGATCCGCGCCAACTGCTCCGACCTCGGCGCGATGATGGTCGAGCGTCTGGTGGGCATCATCGGCGGCGCCGAAAAGATCGAGGCTTACGGCAAGGCTGCGGTGGTCGGTGCCAATGGCGAGATCGAACACGCCTCGGCGGTGATCCACACCCTGCGCTTCGGCAATCACTACCGCGAAGCGGTCAAGGCCAAGAGCTACCTGAGCTTCACCAACAAGCGCGGCGGTCCGGGTACTTCGATTCAGATCCCGATGATGCACAAGGACGACGAAGGTCTGCGCTCGCACTACATCACCCTGGAAATGCAGATAGAAGACGCCCCGCGCGCCGACGAAATCGTCGTGGTGCTCGGTTGCGCCGACGGTGGTCGCCTGCATCCGCGCATCGGCAACCGCTACATCGATCTGGAAGAACTGGCCGCCGAAAAAGCCCAGTAATCACAATAAAAAGGCACTGCAGGAGCGCTCCATGATTCGGCATACCGCTGAACTCACCCCGGCCGGCACCAGTTATCTGGCGACCGGCCAGGGCCACCCCGTGGTGTTGATCCACGGCGTGGGCCTGAACAAAGAAATGTGGGGCGGCCAGATCGTTGGTCTGGCCACGCAATACCGGGTGATCGCCTACGACATGCTCGGCCATGGCGCCAGCCCGCGTCCGGCCAGCGGCACCGCCCTGCTCGGTTATGCCGATCAGTTGCTGGAGCTGCTCGACCACCTGCAATTGCCGCTGGCATCGGTGATCGGTTTTTCCATGGGCGGCCTGGTGGCACGGGCATTTACCCTGCATTACCCGGAACGCCTGAAAAGCCTGGTGGTGCTCAACAGCGTGTTCAACCGCAGCGAAGAGCAGCGCGCCGGCGTCATCGCCCGCACCGCGCAGGCCGCAGAGCACGGGCCGGATGCGAATGCCGAAGCGGCACTGTCGCGCTGGTTCAGCCGTGAATATCAGGCAGCCAACCCGGCGCAGATCGCCGCGATTCGCCAGACCCTGGCCGGCAATGATCCGCAGGGTTACCTGACCACCTACGAATTGTTCGCCACACAAGACATGTACCGCGCCGACGACCTGGGCAGCATCCAGGCGCCGACGCTGATCGCCACCGGCGAGCTGGACCCCGGATCGACCCCGGAAATGGCCGAGCAACTGGCCGCGCGCATTCCCGGCGCGAAGGTTGCCGTGCTGCCCGAGCAACGGCATATGATGCCGGTAGAGTCGCCTCGGCTGGTGAACCAGAAGCTGCTGGAATTTCTCGAAACCGCACACGCCCGACAAAACCATATTAAGGGGATCGTTGCATGACACTCGCACGCTTCCAGATGTGCATCGGCGGAGAATGGGTCGACGCCCTCTCCGGCAAGACTTTCGAAAGCCTAAACCCGGCACTGGCCGAACCCTGGGCCGAACTGCCCGACGCCGATGAGGCCGATGTCGAGCGCGCCGTGCAAGCCGCGCAAACCGCTTTCGACAGCCCGGCATGGCGCGGCCTGACCGCCACCGCTCGCGGCAAACTGTTACGTCGTCTCGGTGACCTGATCGCTGAAAACAAGGAACAACTGGCGCAGCTGGAAAGCCGCGACAACGGCAAACTGATCCGCGAAACCCGGGGTCAGGTCGGATATCTGCCGGAGTTTTTCCACTACACCGCAGGCCTTGCAGACAAGCTCGAAGGCGGCACCCTGCCGCTGGACAAGCCCGACCTGTTTGCCTATACCGTGCACGAAGCCATGGGTGTAGTTGCCGCGATCATTCCGTGGAACAGCCCGCTTTATCTGACCGCGATCAAACTGGCGCCGGCGCTGGCGGCGGGCAACACCATCGTGATCAAACCGTCCGAGCACGCCTCGGCGACCATTCTGGAACTGGCGCGCCTGGCCCTCGAAGCCGGGATTCCGCCGGGCGTTGTCAACGTCGTCACCGGTTACGGCCCGAGCACCGGCGCCGCCCTCACCCGCCATCCGTTGATCCGCAAGATCGCCTTCACCGGCGGCGCGGCCACGGCCCGGCATGTGGTGCGCAGCAGCGCCGAAAACTTCGCCAAGCTGTCGCTGGAACTGGGCGGCAAGTCGCCGAACATCATCTTCGCCGACGCCGATCTCGACAGCGCGATCAACGGCGCCATCGCCGGGATTTACGCGGCGTCCGGCCAGAGCTGCGTATCCGGTTCGCGACTGCTGGTGCAGGACGAAATCTACGACGAGTTCGTCAGCCGGCTGGTGGAGCGCGCCCAGCGCATCCGCATCGGCAACCCGCAGGACGACAGCAGCGAAATGGGCCCGATGGCCACTGCGCAGCAACTGGCCGTGGTCGAAGGTCTGGTGGCCGACGCCATCGCCGAAGGTGCGCGCCTGCGTCTTGGGGGCAAACGCCCGAGCGGTGTGGGCGATGGCTGGTTCTACGAGCCAACGTTGTTCGAGTGCGACCGCAACTCGATGAAGATCATGCAGGAAGAAGTCTTCGGTCCGGTGGCTTCGGTCATCCGCTTCAAGGACGAAGCCGAAGCGCTGGCGATTGCCAACGACTCGCAGTTCGGCCTTGCCGCCGGTATCTGGACCCGCGACCTGGGCCGCGCCCACCGTCTGGCCCGGGACGTGCGCTCGGGGATCATCTGGGTCAACACCTACCGCGCGGTGTCGGCCATGGCACCGATCGGCGGCTTCAAGAACAGTGGCTATGGACGCGAAAGCGGCATCGATTCGGTGCTGGCCTACACCGAACTGAAAACGGTGTGGATCAACCTCTCTCAGGCTCCGATGCCTGATCCGTTTGTGATGCGCTAGGAGTCCTGCGACATGATCGAACCCGGCATTTACAAAGACGTCATGAGCTCGTTTCCGTCCGGGGTCACGGTGGTCACCACCCTCGACCCGGACGGCGGCATCGTCGGGATCACCGCCAGCGCCTTCAGTGCGCTGTCGATTGATCCGGCGCTAGTACTGTTCTGTCCCAACTACGCCTCCGACACTTATCCGGTGCTGCGCGACAGCAAGCGTTTCGCGATCCATTTGCTGTCCGCCGACCAGACCGCCGAGGCCTACGCTTTCGCCGGTAAAGGCAAGGACAAGGCCAATGGCATCGACTGGCACTTGAGCGAACTCGGTAACCCGATCCTCGCCAAGGCCACGGCGATCATCGAGTGCGAATTGTGGCGCGAGTACGACGGTGGCGATCACGCGATCATCGTTGGTGCGGTGAAGAACCTGATCCTGCCGGCGCAACCGGTGACGCCAATGATCTATCACAAGGGCAAGCTCGGCGGCTTGCCGACACTGGGCTGAGCGGAGGACACATGAGCAACGAAAAGTATGAGCAAGGCCTGAAGATCCGCACCCAGGTGCTCGGCGAAGCCTATGTTCAGCGCTCGATCGAGAACGCCGACGACTTCACCCGCCCGCTGCAGGAAATGGTCACCGAATACTGCTGGGGCCATGTCTGGGGGCGCGAGGGTCTGTCGCTCAAGGAGCGCAGCATGATCAACCTGGCGATGATCTCTGCGCTGAACCGCCCGCATGAACTCAAGCTGCATGTGCGCGGCGCCTTGCGTAACGGCCTGAGTCGTGAGCAAATACGCGAAATTCTGCTTCAGGTCGGTATTTATTGCGGCGTCCCGGCAGCCGTGGACAGTTTCCGGCTCGCCCGTGAAGCCTTCGCCGAAGCCGACGCCGAGGCCTCCAGTTAACCCCTCGGCTGTTTGAATGCCCGTCTGGCATGGACAGCCAACTTAAAGAGCGGACCCCATGAAACGCCTGCCACTCGACGACAGCTTCAAGGTCAATCGCAACCCCGTCACCCTGCGCGAAATCGTGCTGGATAAACTGCGAAGCGCCATCATGAACTTCCAGCTGCTGCCGGGCGATCGCCTGGTGGAGCGCGATCTGTGCGATCGCCTGGGCGTGAGCCGTACGTCGGTGCGCGAAGCCTTGCGCCACCTGGAATCCGAAGGCCTGGTGGAGTTCGCTGACGCCAAGGGTCCGCGCGTGGCGATCATCACCCTCGCCGATGCGGTCGACATCTATGAGCTGCGCTGCGTGCTCGAAGGCCTGATCGTCCAGCTGTTCACCCTGCGCGCCAAGGCCAAGGACATCAAGGCCCTGGAAAAAGCCCTCGACGAGAACCGCAAGGCGCTCAAGGACGGCGAACTGCAACAGGTGATCGACTCGGTGCAGGGTTTCTACGACGTACTGCTCGAAGGCTCGGGCAACCATGTCGCGGCCACCCAGTTGCGTCAGTTGCAGGCGCGCATCAGCTACCTGCGGGCGACCTCGGTGTCCCAGGAAAACCGTCGCGGCGCGAGCAACCAGGAAATGGAAAAAATGGTCGAGGCGATCAAGAGCGGCGACGCACTCGCAGCGCATCAGGCCTGCGTCGATCACGTCCGCGCTGCGGCTGCCGTGGCCCTCGAGTACCTCAAGCGTAAACAGGAAGAGACCGGCGCCACACCGGCGATCACCCTGCCCATCGCACTGAAAGAACCGCGTATAGGTCACTGACATGTTCAGCCCGAGCTTTTGCCCGAAATGCGGTGGCGCCGACCTCGGTCAGCAGGTGCCGTCGGGCGATACGCACGAGCGCCTGATGTGCCGCGGCTGCGGCTACATCCACTATGTGAACCCGAAGATCATCGCCGGCTGCATCATCGAGCAGGACGGCAAATACCTCTTGTGCCAACGGGCGATTCCCCCGCGCCCGGGCACCTGGACCCTGCCCGCCGGTTTCATGGAAAGCGGCGAAACCACCGAACAGGCCGCCCTGCGCGAAGTCTGGGAAGAAAGCGGCGTGCGCGCGGAAATCGTCTCGCCGTATTCGATCTTCAGCGTGCCGAAGATCAGCGAGGTCTACATCATCTTCCGCGCCCTCGCACTGGAAATCACTGGAGAGTACGGTCCGGAAACCCGGGACTGCAAATTCTTCGCCCCCGAAGACATCCCGTGGGAGCAGATCTACTACCCGGCGATCCGGCAGATCCTCGAACGCTACATCGAGGAACGCCAGGCCGGGGTCTATGGCATGTACATGGGCAATGACGACAGCGGCAAGATTCATTTCATGCGTTGATCAGCCGTCACTTGCAAGAGATACAGAGCCCGGCCCGATTCCTCGGTAGATAGGTGCTCAATCCGGCATCGCACGAATGATATCCGCCAGATCATCTTTGGTGATTTCATTGGCTTTGAGAGCAGCGGAGATGTCTTTCTTGGAGAGCGGGAAACGCTTGAAAATGTCTTTCAAGGTATCGGCATCAATATTGGCCAGCCAAAGAGGATCGATAAAAGAACCGCCATATTCAGGCTTCATTGGGACTTCTTCGTGGGCAATGGCACCTTTGTGATTCAGATACACCACATAACGATCGTGCCCTTCAGGAAAGCTTTTATCGTGATATAGCGTTGTTCCCATCGGCAGGACATAGTAATTGTCATCGCCGCCTTGCCCTTCGACCAGCAGGGGTTCTTTGGTTTTAACCAGCTCCAGATCGCGTTCCTTCGCACTGTTCCCGAAAATCAGAAAAGCCAGAAAGACTGCATTTACAAATAGCGCAATCACCAGCCAGAGGCCTACTCGCCCACCTGCAAACATTCCTTTTGTCATGCGCATCAATATTCCCTTAGAGCACACCGTGCAAAACCGCAGGCATTAAATTCCGTCCGGCGGACGATCTCCTGATCCAGAAAAAATATCAAAAGATCGCGGCCGCGTTCGATTCTGTAGTTCTTGCGGGTTTGCAGGCAAGACGTTACGGCGCCATCCCTTCCACAATAATGATCTCCGCCCGCGCCCACTCCTCGCGATAGCTCTTTGCTTCCTGATACGCCGCCGAGCGGTAGCACGCCACCGCCTGCTCGTAGCTTTCGAACTCGATCACCACGCTTCGCTGTGGCGTCGTCCGCCCTTCCATCGCTTCGCTGCGCCCGCCTCTGGCTAAAAACTTCGCGCCGAACTCGGCGAACGCTTTCGGCGCGCGCTGGGTGTATTGGCTGTAGTGATCGGGATCGGTGATGTCCACGTGAGCAATCCAGTACGCCTTCATAGTGACCTCTTGGTTGAATTTGTATTATGGTATACCACGAATTTCACTCAAATCGAGAGTCCAGCATGGCCTTCAACAGCATCGAAGAAATCATCGAAGATTATCGCCTCGGCAAAATGGTGTTGCTGGTCGATGACGAGGATCGGGAAAACGAAGGCGACCTGCTGCTGGCCGCTGATCGCTGCACGCCCGAAGCGATCAGTTTTATGGCCCGTGAGGCCCGAGGGCTGATTTGTCTGACGTTGACTGACGATCATTGCCAGCGTCTGGGGCTTGAGCAAATGGTGCCGAGCAATGGCAGCGTGTTCAGCACGGCGTTCACGGTCTCCATCGAAGCGGCGGTCGGCGTGACCACCGGCATTTCTGCTGCCGACCGCGCCTGCACGGTGGCCGCTGCGGTGGCGTCGAACGCTCGCGCTGAAGACCTGGTGCAGCCCGGCCATATCTTCCCGCTGCGCGCCAAGGAAGGTGGCGTGTTGACCCGCGCCGGTCACACCGAGGCCGGTTGCGATTTGGCGCGTCTGGCAGGTTTCACGCCCGCCTCGGTGATTGTCGAAGTGATGAACGACGACGGCACCATGGCCCGCCGCCCGGATCTGGAAGTCTTTGCGCGCAAGCACGGGATCAGGATCGGCACCATCGCCGACCTGATCCACTATCGCCTGAGCACCGAACACACCATCGAGCGCATCGGCGAGCGGGAGTTGCCGACGGTGCATGGCACGTTCCGTTTGATCACCTTCGAAGATCGCATCGAGGGTGGTGTGCACATGGCGATGGTCATGGGTGAGCTGCGCCGTGAGGAGCCGACGCTGGTGCGTGTGCATGTGATCGATCCGCTTCGCGATCTGGTGGGTGCCGAGTACAGCGGACCGACGAACTGGACGCTGTGGGCAGCGCTGCAACGGGTCGCGGCCGAAGGCCATGGCGTGGTCGTGGTGCTGGCCAATCATGAGTCGTCGCAGGCGTTGCTGGAGCGGGTGCCGCAACTGACGCAGCCGCCACGGCAGTTCAGTCGCTCGCAATCGCGGATCTATTCGGAGGTCGGCACCGGAGCGCAGATTCTGCAGAACCTGGGCGTCGGCAAGCTGCGTCACCTGGGCCCACCGCTGAAATATGCCGGTTTGACCGGCTACGATCTTGAGGTGGTCGAGAGCATTCCGTTCACCGAATGACCCCGTTTGCCAGATAGCCGGTAAGGCAAAGTGCTTGCACAATGTTTGGAATACCATAATATGATATTCCATAGACCGGACGACCTGAAAAACCGTCCAGCTACTGCTCCCGACAGGCGGGCAACAACGCAAGCCCGCTCAAAAACACAACAATGAGGGCGTAAAAATGGTGTTGAACAAAGCTGCAACCGCGATCTTTCTTGCGGGACTGCTGAGCGTGACCGGTCAGGCCGCGATGGCCGCCGAGAGTGTGAACTTTGTCAGCTGGGGCGGTAGCACCCAGGATGCGCAGAAACAGGCCTGGGCTGATCCGTTCAGCAAGGCCAGCGGCATCACCGTCGTGCAGGACGGCCCGACCGACTACGGCAAACTCAAGGCCATGGTCGAAAGCGGCAACGTGCAATGGGACGTGGTCGACGTCGAAGCCGACTTCGCCCTGCGCGCCGCCGCCGAAGGCCTGCTCGAACCCCTCGATTTCAAACAGATCCAGCGCGACAAGATCGACCCGCGCTTCGTCAGCGACTACGGCGTCGGTTCGTTCTTCTTCTCCTTCGTCCTCGGCTACAACGAGGGCAAGCTCGGCGCCAGCAAGCCGCAGGACTGGAGCGCGCTGTTCGACACCAAGACCTACCCCGGCAAACGCGCCCTGTACAAATGGCCGAGCCCCGGCGTGCTCGAACTGGCCCTGCTCGCCGACGGCGTGCCGGCCGACAAGCTCTACCCGCTGGACCTGGATCGCGCCTTCAAGAAACTCGACACCATCAAGAAAGACATCGTCTGGTGGGGCGGCGGCGCGCAGTCGCAGCAACTGCTGGCTTCCGGTGAAGCGAGCATGGGCCAGTTCTGGAACGGCCGGATCCATGCCCTGCAGGAAGACGGCGCACCGGTGGGCGTGAGCTGGAAACAGAACCTCGTAATGGCTGACATCCTGGTCGTGCCGAAGGGTTCGAAAAACAAGGACGCGGCGATGAAGTTCCTGGCCAGCGCCAGCAGCGCGAAGGGCCAGGCCGACTTCTCCAACCTGACCGCCTACGCCCCGGTCAACGTCGACAGTGTGCAGCGTCTGGACTCGACGCTGGCCCCGAACCTGCCGACTGCCTACGCTAAGGACCAGATCACTCTTGATTTCGCGTACTGGGCCAAGAACGGCCAGGCCATCGCGACACGGTGGAACGAATGGCTGGTCAAATGAAAATGGCGGCCACCGCGTCCCGTCCCTCCACTGCCACCGGGAGCGCCGCCAGCGCTGCCGGGTCGGCCGCCGAAAAAAAGGCCAGTGCCATGGCGCCAGCCCCGTCCCTCAAGCAACGCTGGCGCGGCGCCGGCAACCTCGCGCCGGCGCTGCTGTTCCTCGGCCTGTTCTTTCTCGCGCCGTTGATTGGCCTGCTGTTGCGCGGCGTTCTCGAACCGGTGCCGGGCCTTGGCAACTACGAACAACTGTTCGCCAACTCGGCGTACGCCCGGGTGCTGTTCAACACTTTTTCGGTGGCCGGACTGGTGACGGTGTTCAGCCTGCTGCTGGGCTTCCCGCTGGCCTGGGCAATCACCTTGGTGCCACGGGGCTGGGGTCGCTGGATCCTCAACATCGTGCTGCTGTCGATGTGGACCAGCCTCCTCGCCCGCACCTATTCGTGGCTGGTGCTGCTGCAGGCTTCGGGCGTCATCAATAAAGCCTTGATGGCCATGGGCATTATCGATCAGCCGCTGGAAATGGTGCACAACCTGACCGGCGTGGTGATCGGCATGAGCTACATCATGATCCCGTTCATCGTGCTGCCGTTGCAGGCGACCATGCAGGCCATCGACCCGATGATCCTGCAGGCCGGCTCGATCTGCGGCGCCAGTCCATGGACCAACTTCTTCCGGGTGTTCCTGCCGCTGTGCCGGCCGGGCCTGGCGTCCGGCGGGTTGATGGTGTTCGTGATGTCGCTCGGTTACTACGTCACCCCGGCGCTGCTGGGCGGGGCGCAGAACATGATGCTGCCGGAGTTCATCATTCAGCAGGTGCAATCGTTCCTCAACTGGGGTCTGGCCAGCGCCGGCGCCGCGTTGCTGATCGTCATCACCCTGGTGCTGTTCTACTTCTACCTGAAGCTTCAGCCGGAATCCCCGGTTGGCGCCAGTAACGCGAGGTAAGCCGACATGCTCCTGACTCCCAACGCCATGAGCCGCCGGATGCGCTTCGGCCTGTATGCAACCACCGGGCTGATCGCACTGTTTCTGCTGCTGCCGATCGTGTTCATCGTGCTGCTGTCGTTCGGCTCGTCCCAATGGCTGGTGTTCCCGCCACCGGGCTGGACGCTGAAATGGTATGGCCAGTTCTTCTCCAATGCCGACTGGATGAATGCAGCGGCCGCCAGCTTCAAGGTTGCGGTGCTGACCACGATCTGCGCCGTGGCCCTCGGTTTGCCGACTGCCTTTGCGCTGGTGCGCGGGCGCTTTCCCGGCCGGGAAATGCTCTACGGCCTGTTCACCCTGCCGATGATCGTGCCGCTGGTGATCATCGCCGTGGCGGTGTACGCGCTGTTCCTCAAGCTCGGCTACACCGGGACGATGTTCGCCTTCGTCGTCAGCCATGTGATCGTCGCGCTGCCGTTTACCATCATCTCGATCATCAACTCGCTGAAGCTGTTTGATCAGTCGATTGAAGACGCGGCGGTGATCTGCGGAGCGTCACGCCTGCAAGCGGTGTTCAAGGTGACCTTTCCGGCGATTCGTCCGGGGATGGTGGCCGGCGCCCTCTTCGCCTTCCTGGTTTCGTGGGACGAAGTGGTGCTCAGCGTGATGATGGCCAGCCCGACCCTGCAAACCCTTCCCGTGAAAATGTGGACCACCCTGCGCCAGGACCTGACGCCCGTGATCGCCGTCGCTTCGACGCTGCTGATCGGCCTGTCGGTGTTGGTCATGGTGATCGCCGCCGCGCTGCGCCGGCGCAACGAAATCAGCGCCTGAGCGCCAGGAGTACGACATGAGTGCCGTGATCAAAGACGCATCCCAGCAGAACGACAAACCCCTGGTCAGCCTGCGCAACCTGAACAAGCACTACGGCGATTTCGCCGCCGTGGACAACATCTCGCTGGACATCAAGGACGGCGAATTCCTGACCTTCCTCGGCTCCAGCGGCTCGGGCAAAAGCACCACGCTGTCGATGCTTGCCGGCTTCGAAACCCCGAGCAGCGGCGAGATCCTGGTCAACGGACAGTCGCTGGTCAACGTACCGCCGCACAAACGCGACATCGGCATGGTGTTCCAGCGTTATTCACTGTTCCCACATCTGTCGGTGCGCGACAACATCGCGTTCCCGCTGGCGATCCGCAAACTCGCGGCGGCCGAGCGTGACAAACGTGTCGATGCGATGCTGAAACTGGTGCAACTCGAACAGTTCGCTCATCGCCGTCCTTCGCAACTGTCCGGCGGCCAGCAGCAACGGGTCGCCATCGCACGGGCGCTGGTCTACGAGCCACGCATTCTGCTGATGGACGAACCCCTCGGCGCGCTGGACAAGAAACTGCGCGAAGACTTGCAGGACGAGTTGCGCCAGTTGCACCGTCGCCTCGGCATCACCATCGTCTACGTGACCCACGATCAGGAAGAAGCCATGCGCCTGTCCCAGCGCATCGCGATTTTCAGTCACGGCAAGATTGTCGGGCTCGGCAGCGGTTATGACCTGTACCAGAATCCGCCGAATGCATTTGTGGCGTCGTTCCTTGGCAACTCGAACTTCCTCAAACTCAAGGCTCAGGGCAACGGCGCGGCGAGTTTTGAAGGGCAATCGCTGTCGATTCGCCTGACTGCCGGATTGCAGACCGGGCAGGATGTTTTGCTGATGGTGCGCCCGGAAAAGGCGTTGGCGTTGAGTGTGCAGCAAGCGGCGAGCGAGCCGTTGGCAGCGGGCTGGAACGAGGTTTCGGCGAAGGTGGTCGAGGTGCTGTTTCTGGGCGAGAGCCAGACGTGCAGTGTGGTGACTTCAGGCGGGACTTCGATGACGGTGAAAGCGCTGTCGGCGGCGGGGATGCCGTTGAAGGCCGGGGATCCGGTGCAGGTGCGCTGGGCGACTGCCGATGCCTGCGTCTATACCGAGTGGGCCGAAAGCGACTTGAACAAAGCGGCGGGCGCTCACTGACCTGCGGACTTTTCGCGTGTTACTTGCGGCCACCGCAACGTAGGGTTGCGGTGGCCTTTTTTTCAAGCGATAGCCGTAAAACCTTCGATCTGATCAGGCCAGGCCGTCAACACCTCAAACCCGTCCTCCGTCACCGCCACCATGTGTTCCCACTGCGCCGACAGCGAGCCATCCTTGGTCAGCACGGTCCAGCCATCCGGCATGTTCTTCACATGGCGCTTGCCGGCATTGAGCATCGGCTCGATGGTGAAGATCATCCCCGCTTTCAGCTTCAGGCCCTGATTCGGATATCCGTAATGCAGCACTTGCGGCTCATCGTGATAGACCTTGCCGATCCCGTGCCCGCAGTACTCGCGCACCACACTGAAACCTTCGCGCTCCGCCAGGCTCTGGATCGCATGACCGATGTCACCCAGGGTGGCGCCCGGACGCACCACGCGAATACCGGCGCACATGGCCTCGTAGGTAGTCTTGATCAGATGCTGCGCCTCGGCTGAGGCCTGGCCGACCACGTACATGCGGCTGGTGTCGCCGAACCAGCCGTCCTTGATCACGGCGATGTCGAGATTGAGGATGTCGCCATCCTTCAACGGCGTGCCCGATGGAATGCCGTGACAGACCACGTCATTGACCGACGCGCAGACGGTTTTCGGGAAGCCGTGATAACCGACGTTGGCCGGAATCGCCTTCTGCACATTGACGATGTAATCGTTGCACAAACGGTCGAGCTGATCCGTTGTAACCCCGGCCTTGACGTGGGGCACCAGCATCGCCAGCACCTCGGCGGCCAATTGCGCAGCCACACGGGATTGGGCGATCTCGGCCCGGGTGTTGATCTTGATCGGGTTTCTCATGCCTTGGCTGCCTCTTGAACCGGGATGTTCTGCGCGGCATCGGCCAGGGCACAGATTTGTTGCAGATCCAGACCACCCGCTTGCTCGGCGCGAATCAGCAAGCGGCAGATGGCGTGGTGATCGAGGTCGGGATACAGCTCGGCGAGCATGCCGATGCGCATCCAGTGCTCGGCCTGCGCGTTGATCGAGCGGCTGAGTGCATTGCTGGAGATGCGCAGGTTTTCGTGCATGTCCTCTGAAATCTTTACGATGCCCATTACGAAATCCGATATGAAATATATATGGATCGTATATTAATCGGGCATTCCTTCGAATTGCAAATTTCGCTGACAAGTCAAATCGCAGGCAAAAAAAAGCTGCCAAAGTTGGCAGCCAAAATCATGAAAAGCACGCGATGTATTGGGGGCAAGTATGGACACCCGATAATGACACTGTCATGACAGCGTCAAATTCATTGAACCGCCCTCCCCGCGTCATCAGGTTGTCATCGAAGCCATTGCAGAATCCTCGCAAACCGCCCGGGCCTGGGGTGGTGGATTTTGCAAGGATTCCCATGAAAGAAGACGCCTCGCTGTTTGCTGCCATCGATCTCGGTTCGAATGCGTTTCGCATGATGATCGGTCAGTCGGTCCGCAGCAGAAAAGGCTTCATGATTCAGGAAGTGAAAACCTTGCGTGAACCGGTGCGGCTGGCCGAGGGATTCGATGGCCGGGCGCTCGACGAGATGGCACTGGATCGCGGCTGGCAGGCCCTGGCGCGGTTCGGCAAAAAGCTGCGCGGTTTCGAGCCGGGCCGTGTGCGGGCGGTGGCCACCAGCGCCGTGCGCGAGGCCGACAATGCCCAGTTGTTTCTTGGCAGTGCGGAGCGGCATCTGGGCTTTCGCATCGATGTGATTTCCGGGCACGAAGAAGCGCGTCTGGTCTACGCCGGTGTGGCCCACACCTTGCCGGTCGCCGATGACATGCGCCTGGTGGTCGACATTGGTGGCGGCTCCACCGAACTGATCCTCGGCCAGGGTTCGCAACCGTTACTGACCGAAAGCATCGCCATCGGCAGCGGCACCCTGAGCGCACGCTACTTTCGCAATGGCGACATTTCCCCGGGCGCCCTGCAAGAGGCCGAACGGGTGGCCATCCTGCAATTCGAGAAAGTCGCCCGCCGCTATCGCGCCCAGGGCTGGCAGCAGACTATCGGCTCCTCGGGCACGGCACGGATGCTGGCCAAAGTGCTCAAGGCCAATCGCCTGAACGACTACGGTCAGGGCGGCATCACCTATGGCGGCCTGCTGCGGCTGTCGCTTCGCCTGCTGGACGTCAGCAATGTGCGGCAATTGAAACTCGTCGGCCTGCAGTCGCATCGCCAGAGCATTCTGCCCGGCGGCCTGGTCGTCATGCTCGCGGCCTTCAAGGTGTTCGGCATCGCGCAAATGGAGCCATCGGAACCCGGTTTGCGGCTGGGTGTGCTGCACGGTCTGATGAGCAACCACTGATCGGTTTTCGCTGCCGGATATTCATCGTCAGATCAAGCCGTTCCTGCCGCTGAAGACGCCCTTTGAATACTCGATGACGCCTCTGTGTAAACCTCGGTAAATCGCTTCCTTCCCTTCTCTGATTTCGTTCTATGGTTAGATCGAAATGGCTGAATTGCACGCTGACTAATGGTTGCGACAGTTGATGTCTGCGCCTATGTTGCACGCGAGCTTTTCCCCCGCGAATGGAACGCGATCAACACCACAAAGAGGTGAAGAAATGTCAAAGGAATCACGCCCTGCCGTACTTGGGCTGATCGGCAATACTCCGCTGGTACAAGTCACCCGCTTCGATACCGGTCTGTGCACCCTGTTTCTCAAGCTCGAATCCCAGAACCCCGGCGGCTCGATCAAGGATCGTATCGGCCTGGCGATGATTGACGCCGCCGAACGCGACGGTCGCCTGCAACCCGGTGGCACGATCGTTGAAGCCACCGCCGGCAACACCGGCCTGGGCCTGGCACTGGTGGGCCGCGCCAAGGGCTACCGCGTCGTGCTGGTGGTGCCGGACAAGATGTCCACGGAAAAAGTCCTGCACCTCAAGGCCATGGGCGCCGAAGTGCACATCACCCGCTCCGATGTCGGCAAGGGTCACCCCGAGTACTATCAGGACGTCGCCGCCCGTCTGGCGAAAGACATTCCCGGCGCCTTCTTCGCCGACCAGTTCAACAACCCGGCCAACCCGCTGGCCCACGAATGCAGCACCGCGCCGGAAATCTGGGCGCAGACCGAGCATGATCTGGATGCCATCGTGGTCGGCGTCGGTTCCGCCGGTACGCTGACCGGCCTGACCCGTTTCTTCAAACGCGTACAACCGGACCTCGAGATGGTCCTGGCCGACCCGGTCGGTTCGGTCATGGCTGAATACAGCCGCAGCAAGCACTTGGGCACCGCTGGATCGTGGGCGGTGGAAGGCATTGGCGAGGACTTCATTCCGTCGATCACCGACCTGTCGAGCGTGCGCAGCGCCTACTCGATCAGCGACGAAGAAAGCTTCGATCACGCCCGTCAGTTGTTGAAAGCCGAAGGCATTCTCGGTGGTTCGTCCACCGGCACCCTACTCGCCGCCGCGCTGCGTTACTGCCGTGAGCAGACGGTGCCGAAACGCGTGGTCAGCTTCGTCTGCGACACAGGTACGCGCTATCTGTCGAAGGTCTACAACGACCAGTGGATGACCGATCAGGGCCTGTTACAGCGCAAACGCTACGGCGATCTGCGCGACCTGATTGCCCGACGTTTCGAAGACGGCAAAGTCGTCAGCGTCGGCCCGGACGATACGCTGATGACCGCGTTCCAGCGCATGCGCCTGGCGGATGTTTCGCAACTGCCGGTGCTGGTGGAAGGCAAACAACTGGTCGGCGTGATCGACGAATCGGACATTCTGGTGCGCGTCCACGAAGACGCCTCGCTCTTCAGCAAACCCGTCGCCAGCGCGATGACGGACAAACTGCAAACCCTCGCCCCCGCCGCGACCCTGGCTGAACTGGAAGCCGTGCTCAGCAGCGGCCTGGTGGCGATCATTGCCGACGCTTCGGGCTTCCACGGCCTGATCACCCGCGTCGACATGCTCAACCAACTACGGAGATCCCTTGCATGAGTCAGCACGACAAGAACGCCCGCCCGCAGGGTTTCGCCACCCGCGTGATCCACGCCGGGCAGACGCCGGACCCGACCACTGGCGCGCTGATGCCGCCGATCTACGCCAACTCCACGTATCTGCAAGACAGCCCCGGCGTGCACAAGGGTTTCGACTATGGCCGCTCGCACAACCCGACGCGTTTTGCCCTGGAGCGTTGCGTGGCGGATCTGGAGGGCGGCACCCAGGCGTTCGCCTTCGCTTCCGGGCTGGCGACGATTTCCACCGTGCTCGAACTGATCGATGCCGGCTCGCACATCGTGTCCGGCAATGATCTGTACGGCGGCACCTTCCGCCTGTTCGACAAAGTGCGTCAACGCAGCGCCGGGCATCGTTTCAGCTACGTCGATCTGGCCGATCTGTCGGCGTTCGAAGCCTCGTTGCAGGACGACACACGCATGGTCATGGTGGAGACGCCAACCAACCCGCTGCTGAGCCTGTCCGACCTCGCCGCCATTGCGCGCATCTGCAAGGCTCGCGGGATCATCTGCGTGGCCGACAACACTTTCGCCAGCCCGTGGATCCAGCGTCCGCTGGAGCTGGGATTCGACATCGTGCTGCACTCGACCACCAAGTACCTGAACGGTCACTCCGATGTGATCGGCGGCATCGCGGTAGTCGGTGACAATCCAGCACTGGCCGAGCGCCTGGGCTTCCTGCAGAACGCCGTCGGTGCCATCTCCGGCCCGTTCGACGCGTTCCTCACGCTGCGCGGTGTGAAGACCCTGGCGCTGCGTATGGAGCGTCATTGCAGCAACGCGCTGGAGCTGGCGCGCTGGCTGGAGCAGCAGCCGCAGGTCAAGCGCGTCTACTACCCAGGTCTGGAGTCGCATCCGCAGCATGAACTGGCCAAGCGTCAGATGCGCGGTTTCGGCGGGATGATTTCCCTGGATCTGAACAGTGATCTGGCAGGTGCTCGACGCTTCCTGGAGAACGTACAGATTTTCGCCCTCGCCGAAAGCCTCGGTGGCGTGGAAAGCCTGATCGAGCACCCGGCGATCATGACCCACGCCACCATCCCGGCCGAAACCCGCGCCAAGCTCGGCATCGGTGACAGCCTGGTGCGCCTGTCGGTGGGCGTAGAGGATATCGAGGACCTGCGTGCGGATCTGGCGCAAGCGCTGGCCAGCATCTAACCCGCAGAAACGTCAAAGCCCGCACGAAGCGGGCTTTGGTGTTCGAGTAGGCGGCCAGTGCTGGTCTCTGGCTTACGAGGTTTCTCAGGACTCCCACAGTACAGGCAATGTGCTCTGCTGCTTCACACGGCATAAGGGCTGGAACCCAGCGCGGGGTTCTTTCTAACCGTGTACCCTTCGGAACGCGCCCAACGCTTCCTCGCTATCCGCTTGCGCATCAGTCTGCGTCTTCGCCTACATTCTTGAGCCTAGCAAACACGCCACTTTGCGCTACGCGGCTTTTAGACTGATTTTCTTCTAGCGCTTGCCTGCAAGGAAGTTAACCGACTATCGCCTTCGCGCTCCCCGGACCTGCCACCCGATCGGGGCGAACTATACTTTTCGAGTTCGCTGTTCAGGTTTCATGCAAAACGTCGACACCCGTGCGCCTCGCGGCGCGCCCGTGCCAATCGCCAATCTGGTTAACCCCGGGGCCAACGAGCCACACCGTCAACCGACGGGGAATGCTCGGATGCTGGGTGGCTGATGGGTCGTGGAGAAAATCATGAAACACAAGCTTTGGTCAGGCATGGTCCTGGCAGTCGCGGCAACAGTGGTGGTGATGCCCGAAGTCTGGGCGGCGCAGGCGCAGGCTGTGGCGTCTGACGGGGCGGATCATGTGGGCGCAGGTTCGGTTGCCTCGGATGGTTCGGATCACGTTGGCGCCAAGGCCGTCGCGTCTGACGGTGCCGATCATGTGGGTGCTGGTGCAGTTGCCTCCGATGGCGCCGACCATGTAGGCGCTGGCGCAGTCGCATCCGATGGCGCCGACCATGTAGGCGCTGGAGCAGTCGCATCCGATGGTGCCGATCACGTGGGCGCTGGGGCAGTCGCTTCCGATGGGGCCGATCACGTGGGCGCTGGCGCAGTCGCTTCCGATGGTGCCGATCATGTGGGCGCTGGGGCAGTCGCTTCCGATGGGGCCGATCACGTGGGCGCTGGTGCAGTCGCTTCCGACGGGGCCGATCACGTGGGCGCTGGTGCAGTCGCTTCCGATGGCGCAGATCACGTGGGCGCCGGCGCAGTCGCCTCTGATGGGGCCGACCATGTGGGCGCTGGCGCAGTCGCTTCCGATGGCGCCGATCATGTGGGCGCTGGAGCAGTCGCTTCCGATGGCGCAGACAAGGTGGACGCCAGACGGCTCGCCTACTCTCGCCGTGGCGTGGGCTCCGATCAGGTCGCGTCTGCCCTCATGACCGGCAGCTATTCAGACCAGTTCAACAGCCCTCAGTAATGCTGTTCGGCGCGACCGGCGGCCTGCCGGTTGCGCCGCACTAGCACATTTGTGCTAATCGACCACCCCGTTCCCTGGCGTTATATTCCCTCGCAACCCCCGACACTCCCCAACATTGCCGCTGCGCAGTGCGCGGGATCGTTGTGCCTGGAAAAACAACAACACCAAGGAAGCAACACCATGAACCTGTACCTCAACTTCGCCAGAATCACGGTGCTCGGTGCCCTGCTTGTCGGCGCCACCGGTTGCCAGACCGCCAAGCCCACTGAAGACAGCATGCGCGAACGGGCCCAGACCGTCATCGGCAAGCCCGTCTCCAAAATCGGCAACATCCGCAACGACAGCACCCTGACGTATTACACCGCCTACACCGCCGCCGGCGAATACAACTGCGAACTGCCCAGCGGCGCGATCATCGCGGTCGCCAGCATGGGCATCATGACGCCTCCGCTGTCCTGCCTGCCCAAAGGCGCGTCGCCGATTCCGGTCCAGTAAACCGTTACACCGCCTTCTCATCCGGTAAAGGATTCCGTTCGATCATGAAAACACTCATCGCCACCCTCAGCCTCGCCGCCGTCGTGCTCACCGGCTGCGCCACACCGAAACAATGGGAAGCCACCGGCGGCAGCAAGACCGACGGCGTCGTCCAGGTGTCCTATGAACTGGGCCAGTTCGAAAGCGGGCAAACCTCTGCTGCCCAAGGTCTGGCCACCGCTGAAGGCCGCTGCAAGGTCTGGGGCTACAAGAGCGCCGAAGTCTCCGGCTCGGAGAAAAACATCTGCCGCACCATGGGCCAGTACAACTGCCTGCAAACCACCATTACGCAGGACTATCTGTGTAAGCGCTGACCGCTTCGGTCTGCCGGTCGCGCAGCGCACGCAAGGTCGCGCGCAGCTCGGCCGGGCGCACCGGTTTGGACAAAATTGCTATCTGGCGGTCATGCAGGGCCGCCTGGATTTTTTCGATGTCATGCCCGGTGATGATCATGGCCGGCACCGCAAAACCCCGCTGACGACGAACGTCATCGATGCACTCGATACCGGTGCTGTGCGAACCAAGGTCATAGTCGGCGACGATAATGTCGCAGTCGGTGACCAGCCCCTGCCCCGTCAACTCGGCCTGCACGACGCAGCCCCAACGTTCGAGCAACGCCGACGTCGCCAGCAGAACGTTATGGTCATCCTCCACCAGACACACCTTCAACCCCGTCAGCAATCCGACCTGACGAGCCTCCTCCCGGTTGACCGGTAACTGCGGCGCCACCCGTGACAACCCCTGCAGCGTCACGCCCGTACCGTGCCCCAGCCGAGAACGAATCCGCACATCGACACCGATCATCTGCCCCAGCCGCTTGACGATCGACAGGCCCAGCCCCACGCCTTCAACGTCCTTGTCACGCAATTGACGAACCCGATAAAACTCCTCGAAAACCCTGGGCAGATGTTCCTCGGCGATGCCGCTGCCACGGTCATACACCACGATGGCCAACCCTGCGCCCTTTCTGCGCACGCCCACCAGCACCGGCCGCTGCGCGCCATATTTGAAACAGTTGGACAACACGTTCTGCACCATGGTCGCCAGCAGGGCCGGATCCGTGCGCACCCAATGCTCGCAACGGTGCAGACGCAATTCCACACCCGCCCAACGTGCAGCCTCGGCATTCTGGCGAATCAGTTCCGTCAGCCACTGCCCCAGCTCCAGCGTTTGCATCCTGGGTTGAACCCGGCCGTTATCAAGGGTGTACAGATCGAGGATCGAGCGGAAAAGCTGCGACACGTTGAGCAGCGACCGGTCGATATTGTCCACCAGCCGCCGCTCATCCTCGCCCAGCCGCGATTCGCGCAGGCACGCGGTAAACAGGCCGATGGAGTGGATCGGCTGGCGCAGGTCATGACTGGCCTGGGCCAGGAATCGCGACTTTTCAAGATTCGCCGCGACCGCCTCTTCGGAAGCCTTGCGCGTGCGCTCCAGCAACAGGTGCGCATAGACCGGAATCACCGTGCTGGTGATCATCAGCATCAACACCATGAACGGTTGCGCCTGCCAGTACGGCGTCAACCGATAGACCGCCAGCAGCGCGAGCAATGCCAATACCGTGGCGATCGCCAGATAGCGCGAGCCATAGCGCATGCCGTTGCCGAGGTTGACCCAGACCATCACCGCGTAAATGGGCAACGCCGCCTCGCCACCGACCACCAGCCCGAAACTGGTGCCGGTGTAATCGTGGACCATGCCGAAGATCCGTCGCGCCGGGTAATGCCCCGGCCAACGCACGATGGCCTGACGCAACCCGACGGAGGCCAGCAAAAACAGGGCAATGTAAGTGACCACCGGCAGATAGGTATCGAAGCGCTGGCCCGGCAGGAAACCGAGCACGCCCATGTAAACCAGCGCGATACTGGCGATGATGATGCGCAGATTGGCCTGGTCGAGCTCGGTGTTCTTTTCGAACTTCATGGGGAACGTCCTTGTGCGGCAATCGTCAGAATCAGCACGAACCGACAGGCAACGCCTTCGCCCGGTGCTAAGGTGCACGCCGTGAGAAATGTCGACCCAGGGAGGGTTGAGCCATGACATGCCGAATCATCATAGCCGACGATCATCCGCTGTTTCGCGAAGCGATGGTGCGCACGGTCCGGCGCCTGTTGCCTGAAGCGCTGATTGAAGAAGCCGGTGATCTGGAGGCGGTGCTCGCCCTGCTGCCATCGGGTGATGAACCCGACACCTTGATCCTCGATCTGCGCTTCCCCGGCCTGACTTGCGTCAGCCAGCTCGGCGAACTGCGTCGGCGCCTGCCACGTACCACACTGATCGTGGTGTCGATGGTGGATGACGAGGTGCTGATCGGCGAAGTCATGGCGGCGGGCATCGACGGTTTCATCGGCAAGAACATCGCCCCCGACGAGATCGGCGAGGCCATCCTGGCGATCCGCGAAGGCGAAGTACTGGTGAAATTCGCCCCGTCGGGCCTGCTGCCGCTGGAAACCGGCGCCGCCCTCACCCCGCGTCAGCAGGATGTTCTGCGACTGATTGCCCAAGGCAAGACCAACAAGGAAATCGCCCGTGAACTGGATATTTCCCCGTTCACGGTGCGGATTCATGTGTCGTCGTTGTTGCGGGCATTGAATGTGCCGTCGAGGGCGGCGGCAGCGGTGAAATATTCCGGGGCGATGTAGCTTGTTCCTGCGTCAGCGGTGCGGGTGCACCGTCAGCGCCACCAGCTTCACCACGATTGGCCGGACCACCAGGATGCACAAAAACGCCACGGGCATTGCCAGTTTGTAGGCGTGCAGTGCATTGCTAAGGTAGTCCGACTCAATGCCGGAGTTCGCCGCGGTGATCACCAGTGACATCAGGAACGCCATGATGGTCGCCATGTACAACGCGAACACGTACGGCGTGGCACGGGCAGACAGCTTACGCGGGCTGAGTGCGGTGGTGGTTGAGGGAAGTCGCTGATTCATGTCGGTCCTTGTTGTTTGAAATGCTCGGGCGTCGAGCACCCTAACAACCCGACCATCCGGAAACTAGACGGATCGTCGTGAGGACTTTATAAACACAATCTTATGAATATTCAGTGGCCGGGATCCGCACATGAATCTGCTGGGTGCAATCGATTGCTTTATCAAAGTCGTTGAGGCGGGATCGATCGTCGGCGCCGCAAAAGTCCTCGGGGTCAGCGCTGCCGCCGTCAGCCAGACGCTCAACCGCCTGGAGGCTCACCTCGACACTCGCCTGCTGCAACGCACCACCCGCAGCATGGCGCTGACCGAAAGTGGATCGGTGTATTTCGAGAAAGTGAAGCGTATCGCGCTCGATCTTGAGTCCGCGCAGAGCGCCATCAGCCACCCCCAGACGCAACTTCAAGGCCACTTGAGCATCGCCTCCACCGCCGGATTCGGACGCCACGTACTGGCGCCGGTCATTGCCGGTTTCGCCGAGCGCTACCCGCAGCTGACGCTCGAGCTCTCGACCACCGACCGCAAGATCAATCACCTGCATGAAGGTATCGACCTGAGCCTGCGCATCGAGCCGCAACTGGAGGACGGCATCATCGCGCGCAAGGTCGCGTCAGTGCCGTTCGTGATTTGTGCCAGCCCCGGCTATCTGCGAAGGGCCGGTTACCCGGCTACCCCGGAAGATCTTCCGCAGCACGCCTGCCTTGCGTTCCGTTACCCGCTGGACGGGCGCTTCCTGCGCTGGTGGTTCATCCGCGACGGGCGGCGCTTCGAAGCACCGATCAATGCAACCGGGATCAGCGACGACATCGATGCCCTGGCGCAGATGACGGCTCATGGCGCGGGCATTGCGCGACTGGCCGAATTCGTTGCCGCACCCTACCTGGAAACCGGTGAACTCGTCCGGCTGCTTGAGCCCGGCGACGGATCAAACCTTGCCGTCACTGCCCCTCTCGAAATCTACGCCTGCGTGCAGGAGCGCGCCGCGATGACCCCCAAGGTCAAGGCATTTACCGACTATCTGTTTGAGCATCTGCAAACACGATGGCCCGTTCGCTGATTGTCAAGGATCAACCTGCGCCATCAGTTCCTGCACTGACTCCTGGCGTTTCGCATAACGCTGCGCCAGCACCGCGCAGACCATCAACTGGATCTGGTGAAACAACATCAGCGGCAGAATCAGCACACCGATGGTGCTGCCGGCAAACAACACCTGGGCCATCGGCACTCCGGTGGCCAGGCTCTTTTTCGAGCCGCAGAACAGGATGGTGATGCGATCTTCCAGGTTGAAGCCGAACAGCTTGCCCAGCAGGGTCGACGCCAGCAGCACCAGCCCCAGCAGAATGCAGCAGGCCACCACGAGACCGAGCAGGTCGATGACCGGAATCTGATGCCAGATGCCTTCGTTCACCGCTTCACTGAACGCGCCGTAGACCACCAGCAGAATCGAACCCTGATCAACAAATTTCAGCCAGTTCTTGTTGCGGCCGACCCAGGCGCCGATCCAGCGGCGGGCGATCTGACCGGCGATGAACGGCAGCAGCAGTTGCACGCTGATCTTCAGGATCGCGTCGACGGTCGAGCCGCCGTCGCCATGCACGTTCAGCAACAACGTCACCAGCAATGGCGTGAGAAAGATCCCGAACAGACTGGACGCCGCCGCGCTGCAGATCGCCGCCGGAATATTGCCCCGGGCCAGCGACGTGAAGGCAATCGCCGACTGCACCGTGGCCGGCAATGCGCAGAGGTAAAGCATGCCCATGTAAAGATTGTCACCGATCATCGGCGACAACAGCGGTTTGAGCGCCAGTCCCAGCAGCGGGAACAGGACAAACGTCAGGCCGAACACCAACAGATGCAGGCGCCAGTGACCGGCGCCGGCGATGATCGATTCACGGGAAAGCTTGGCGCCGTGCAGGAAAAACAGCAGCGCAATCGCAATGTTGGTCAGCCAGCCGAAGCCGACCGCGACCTGGCCGCTGGCCGGCAGGAAGCTGGCGAGCAGCACCACGGCGACGAGGGTCAGGGTGAAGTTGTCGGGCAAGAATCTTGGGCGCGTCATGGTTTGTTCATCCGGGGGTTGCCAGTACGTGGAAGCAACTCTAACGTGACTGGAAATTACCGACTAACGCCGAAGAGCCGCAAGATGCCGCCAAAAGGACATGACAAGAGCGTCAGACGCAGTATTCCCGGGCTGCCCAGCCTGCCGCGCCCGTTATACGGACGCACCGAATCGCTGCCCAATCGAGCCCTGACCCGGCGCCATAGCCATCCATGGGTGCAATTGTCTTACGCGATCCAGGGCGTGCTCGAAGTGCAGACCGCCGCCGGTCGTTTCGTCGCCCCGCCGGAGCGCGCCGTGTGGATTCCGGCGGGGGTGCCGCATCGGGTATTCAGTTCGCCGCACACGGAAATGCGCAGTCTGTACATCGATTGCAGCGTGGCGGGTTGGGCGCTGGAGCGTTGTCATGTGCTCGGCGTCAGCGATCTTTTGCGGGAGCTGATCCGGGCCTTCAGTCAGATTCCTGTCGAGTATGACCAGAGCGGCCCTCACGGACGCCTGGCACAGGTGATCCTCGATCAATTGGCCGAAGCCCCGCAAATCGACCTGATGCTGCCACTGCCTCAGGACATCCGTTTGCGGCAGATTTATCAAAGTCTCGAGCAACATCCGGAACAGCAGACCACACTCAGTCACTGGAGCGAAAAGCTCGGCGTGACTGAGAAAACCCTCAGCCGGCTGTTCTTGCGTGATACCGGTCTGACCTTCCGCGCATGGCGCCAGCGCTTGCGTTTACTGGGCGCGCTGACACCGCTGGAGCGTGGCGAGCGGGTCACCGAAGTGGCTCTGGCCTGCGGTTATGATTCGACATCGGCGTTCATCGCAGCCTTTCGCCAGCAGTTTGGCGAGACGCCTGGAGAATTTTTTCGCTAATTTTTGTCGATATTTATCGAATTAGGACATGCCAATCGACAAACTTCAGGGTAGAGTTTCGTCCATCAAGAATGATTGACACGTTTCGACGATAACAATGATCAACCACCCTTTAGCGAACCTGTCGGCGGTAACAGCATGATCGAAGTCACTGAAGTCTCCATTGCTCAACTGCGCTCGGCGCTCGAATCCGGCCAGACCACCGCGGTTGAACTGGTCCAGGCCTATCTGGCGCGTATCGATGCCTATGACGGCCCGCAAACCGCCACCGCCCTGAACGCGGTGATCGTGCGCAACCCCGAGGCCCTGAAGGAAGCCGAGGCGTCCGATGCCCGTCGCGCCAAGGGCGAAACCCTCGGTCCGCTGGACGGTATCCCCTACACCGCCAAGGACAGCTATCTGGTCAAAGGCCTGACCGCTGCGTCCGGCAGCCCGGCATTCGCCGATCTGGTGGCCCAGCGTGATGCGTTCACCATCGAGCGCCTGCGTGCGGGCGGCGCGATCTGCCTGGGCAAGACCAACATGCCGCCGATGGCCAATGGCGGGATGCAGCGCGGGGTCTACGGTCGCGCTGAAAGTCCGTACAACGCCGCTTATCTGACTGCGCCGTTTGCTTCCGGCTCGTCGAACGGTGCCGGCACCGCCACTGCTGCAAGCTTCTCGGCATTCGGTCTGGCGGAAGAAACCTGGTCGAGCGGTCGCGGCCCGGCGTCGAACAACGGCCTGTGCGCCTACACGCCGTCGCGCGGGGTGATCTCGGTGCGCGGCAACTGGCCGCTGACGCCGACCATGGACGTGGTGGTGCCATACGCGCGCACCATGGCCGATCTGCTGGAAGTCCTCGACGTAGTCGTCGCCGAAGACACCGACACCCGTGGCGACCTGTGGCGCCTGCAACCCTGGGTGCCGATCCCGAGCGTCGCCTCGGTGCGCCCTGCTTCCTACCTTGATCTGGCGGTGAAAAGTGATGCTCTGGCAGGCAAACGCCTCGGCGTGCCGCGCATGTACATCAACGCCGACCCTGAGGCCGGCACCAGCGAAGCGCCGGGCATTGGCGGTCCGACCGGGCAGCGCATCAACACCCGCGCCTCGGTGATCGACCTGTGGAAACAGGCCCGCCAGGCCCTCGAGGCTGCCGGCGCCGAAGTGATTGAAGTGGATTTCCCGCTGGTCTCCAACTGCGAAGGCGATCGTCCGGGCGCACCGACCGTGTTCAATCGCGACATTGTCTCCAAAGAGTTCATGCACCACGAATTGTGGGACCTGTCGGCCTGGGCCTTCGATGACTTCCTGCGCGCCAACGGTGACCCGAAACTCAATCAACTGGCAGATGTCGACGGGCCGAAAATCTTCCCGCACGACCCGGGCACCCTGCCCAACCGCGAAGGCGATCTCGCCGCCGGCATGGACGAATACGTGCGCATGGCCGAACGCGGCATCACGCCGTGGGATCAGATCCCGACGCTGCCGGACGGTCTGCGCGGCCTGGAGAAGACCCGCAAGCTCGACCTCGAAGACTGGATGGATCGCCTCGGCCTCGACGCCGTGCTGTTCCCGACCAACGCCGACGTGGGCCCGGCGGACGCCGACGTCAACCCGGCCTCGGCGGACATCGCCTGGAGCAACGGCATCTGGGTCGCCAACGGCAACCTCGCGATCCGCCACCTCGGCGTGCCGACCGTCACCGTGCCGATGGGCGTGATGGCTGACATCGGCATGCCGGTGGGGCTGACGTTTGCCGGCCGTGCCTATGACGACTCGACGTTGCTGCGTCTGGCAGCGGCGTTCGAAGCGACCGGGTCGAAACGACTGGTGCCGCCACGCACGCCAGCACTGGCGGCAGGCAAGTAAATGCAAAACGGCGGGATCAATTGATCCCGCCGTTTTTTATCGCTCTGCCAGCTCTTCCAGCAAATCCGCCGAAGGCACGAAGAACAGACTGCCGGTGACCGCCGTGCTGAAGTCCAGCAATCGATCGTAATTGCCGGGCGGTTTGCCGACGAACATGTTTTCCAGCATCTGCTCCAGCGGTTCCGGTGAACGCGCGTAACCGATGAAGTAAGTGCCGAATTCACCTGCGCCGGGCCGGCCGAACGGCATGTTGTCGCGCAGGATTTTCACCTCTTCGCCATCCTTGGTGATGGTCGTCAACGCGCTGTGGGAGTTGCTCGGCTTGACCGCGTCATCCAGCTCGATATCGGACAGCTTGGTCCGCCCGATCACCCGTTCCTGCGCTTCGACCGGCAATTCGTTCCACGCCTTCATGTTGTGCAAATACTTCTGCACCAGCACATAACTGCCGCCGCTGAACGTCTGATCTTCATCGCCTACGAGGGTGAAATGCTCGGCTTTGCGACCGACCGGATTCTCCGTACCGTCGACAAAACCGATGATGCTGCGCATGTCGAAATAGCGGAAACCCTGCACTTCGTCGGTCACCGCCACGGCGCCGTCCAGCGCCGACATCAGTTGCGTCGCCAGCTCGAAACACAGATCCATCTGATCCGCGCGAATGTGCAACAGCAGGTCGCCCGGCGTGGAAACGGCACGCCGCCCTTCTACACCGAATTCGCGAAAGTCATGCAGCGACGCCGGTCGCGGACTGCCGAACAGACGATCCCAGGCGCTGGAAGAAAACCCGCAGACGCAGGACAGATTGCCCGAAGGCACGCGCTTGCCGACCGAGCGTGTCAGGCCTGCGATATCGGCGCACCAGCCGCGGACCTTTTCGGCCGCCTCGGCTTCGGCGTTGAGGGTCGCCACAATGAAGATCGCAGCGCTGGTGATCGGGCTGCAGACGGCTTGAGGATCTGGCGTGTCGATGATCGTCGCTCCTGGCGTGATGGACTGGCTCGACAGCGAGGTTAGCAAAGAAGTGTTGAATGAAGTATTACCCGCATCTGCCCATCTCACCTGACACTTCGTTATTCACGAACAATACCCACGAAATAAACGATTTTTCTTCGTCGGAATTCTCCTACTAGCATGGCCCCGTCTACCCCGAAAAACATAAAGACAGGGAGAACGACATGCACCCCATCAACATCGGCGAACCCTGGATGTGGGCCGCCTTCATCGTTTTTGTCCTCGCCATGCTGGCCGTTGACCTGTTTGTCTTCGGCGGGCGCAAGGCCCATCGGGTCTCGGTACGTGAAGCCTCATCCTGGGTGATTGCGTGGTGCATGCTGGCGCTGGCTTTCGCCGGGTTGCTCTGGTGGTATCTCAACGGCGAATTCGGTCCCGAAGTCGCCAAGGTCAAGACCCTGGAATTCCTCACCGGTTATCTGATCGAGCAATCGCTGTCGATCGACAACATGTTCGTGTTTGTGATGATTTTCGGCTATTTCGCCGTGCCGCCGGAGTTGCAGCGTCGGGTGCTGCTGTACGGCGTACTCGGGGCGATCGTGATGCGCGCGGCGATGATCTTTGCCGGCGTGTGGCTGGTGTCGCAGTTCACCTGGCTGCTGTATGTGTTCGGCGTGTTCCTGATCATCACCGGGATCAAGATGCTGGTGTTCGCCGAACAGCAACCGGACCTCGATAACAATCCGCTTCTGCGCTGGGTGCGCGGACATCTGCGGATCACCAACGGTTTTCATGGCGAGCGTTTTTTCGTGCTGCAGAACGGCGTGCGCTGGGCCACGCCGATGTTTCTGGTGCTGGTGCTGATCGAGGCCAGCGACCTGATGTTCGCAGTCGACAGCATCCCGGCGATTTTCGCGGTGACGACCGATCCGTTCATCATTTTCACCTCGAACATCTTCGCGATCATGGGGCTGCGGGCGCTGTACTTTCTGCTGGCGGACATGGCCGACCGCTTTCATCTGCTCAAGTACGGCCTGGCGCTGGTGCTGGTGTTCATCGGCGGGAAGATGACGGCGATGCCGTGGTTTCACATGCCGGTGGAGTGGTCGCTGGCGATTGTCGGCGGGCTGATACTGGCGTCGGTGTTGCTCAGTCTGGTGCTGACGAAGGACAAGTCGCCAGAAGAAAGTCAGGCGAAATAACAGCCGAGGGAGCGAACGGGATTCGCTCCCTCGGCTTTGAACCTATTTATCGGACTTGATGCTGGTCCACACCCGCGTCCGCACCCGCTCAAGTTTCTGTGGCAATGGCTGCACCACATACAGCGTCTTCAACGCCTCGCTGGTCGGCGTCAGGTTCGGGTTGCCGGTAATTTCCTTGTTGATCAGCGGCAGCGAGTCCTTGTTGGCATTCGGGTAGCCGAGGAAGTCGCTGATCGAAGCGATGACCTTCGGATCCAGCAGGTTGTTGAGGAATTCGTGGGCCTCTTCAACGTTCTTCGCGCTCTTCGGAATGGCGAAGGTGTCGAACCAGATCGGCGCGCCTTCCTTCGGCAGGCGCCAGTCGACCACCACGCCGTTTTTCGCCTCTTTGGCGCGGTTGCCGAACTGGTAGAAGCTGCCGGAATAACCGATGGCCACGCAGATGTCGCCGTTGGCGATATCGGTCATGTACTTGGCTGAGTTGAAATAGGTGACATAGGGGCGAACCTTGAGCATCAGGTCCTTGGCTTTCTCATAGTCGGCCGGGTTCTGGCTGTTTGGATCGAGACCGAGATAATGCAGGGCCAGCGGAAGGATTTCCGACGGCGAATCGAGCATCGCCACGCCGCAGGATTTGAGTTTTTCCATGTTCTCCGGTTTGAACACCAGATCCCAGCTGTCCACCGGCGCATTCTCGCCCAGCGCAGCCTTGACCTTGGCCGGGTTGAAACCGATCAGCACCGTGCCGACCATGTAGGGCACGCCGTACTGATTGCCGGGGTCGTTGGAATCGAGCAGCTTGAGCAGCGCCGGGTCCTGGTGACTCCAGTTCGGCAATTTGGACTTGTCGAGTTTCTGGAACACGCCGGCCTTGATCTGCGTATCGAGGAACTGGTTCGACGGCACCACCAGGTCGTAGCCGGAGTTGCCGGTCAGCAGTTTGGCTTCGAGGGATTCGTTGGTGTCGAAGGTGTCCCAGGTCACTTTGATGTTGCTTTTGGCGGCGAAGTCCTTGGGCACCGACGGCAGGATGTAATCCGCCCAGTTGTATACCCGCAGTTCGCGCTGTTCGGCCTGAACGGCGCCGGCCAGCAGCGTCAGGCTGAAAACAGTAGCGCCCAGAATGCGTTTCATCGTGACCATATTGTGTTTCCCCGAATGCAGCGTGAGTCGATGGTTTTTATGTTCTGTACACGGCAGCGGCTGTCAGGTCAGCCAAGGGCAAGGAAGGTGCAGCGTCTTGTTGTGGCTTCGATTCTTGCCGACAAGCGCACAAGACGCACAGTAGCCGATTGGCCAAAAGGGGATCGATATGGCCAATTTGAGTGACCGTCAGAATACTGAAACGACAATGCCCAGCGAGTGGCCGGGCATTGTTTGAACAGACGGCGAACGGTCAGTCAGTAAAACCCAACTTTGCCGCCCTGCTCTGCTGCGTCTGCCCGCGCGTCGCCAGGCAGTAATACAACGGGCACGTCACGATCAGGCCGACCAGCCATGACAGGTCCGCGCCGTCCACCAGGTTGGCGTAGGGGCCGACGTACAACGAAGTGTTGGCAAACGGCAGCTGCACGATGATGCCGATGAAATAGGCAATGATCGCGTGCAGATTGAAGCGCCCGTAGATCCCGCCATCGGCGCGGAAGATCGAGGCGATGTCGTAGCTGCCGCGCTTGATCAAGTAGAAGTCGATCAGGTTGATCGACGCCCACGGCACCAACACCAGCAGCAACGCCAGAATCAGGCCGATGAACTCGGAGATGAAGTCTGCCGAAGCCCCCAGCGCCACCACGCAGCAGCCCGCCAGCACGACGCTCGACAAAATCACCCGCACCTTGATGCTCGGCGTCCACTGGCTGGCGAAGGTCTGGATCGAGGTGATGATCGACAGCACCGCGCCATACAGATTCAGCGCGTTGTGGCTGATGATGTTGAGCAGGAACAGCACCATCAGAATCGGCCCCAGCCAACCGGTGGACTGCTTGACCGCCGCCATCGCCTCGGTGCCTTCCGGCGTCGCCAGCACCGCTACTGCGCCGAAGGTGAACGACAGAATCGTGCCCAGCGTGGCGCCCAGGTAAGTTGCGATAAACGGCTTGCTGATACCGATGTCCGCCGGCAGGTAGCGGGAATAGTCCGAGACGTACGGCGAGAAACTGATCTGCCAGATTATCCCCAGCGACACCGTCGCCAGCCACCCGGACAGATTGAAGCTGCCACGGGTGAAGAAGTCTGCCGGCAACTCATGGGCAAAGATGTAGATGAACCCGGCCAGCAACGCACTGCCCATCACCCATGTGCCGATGCGATTGAGCGTATGAATGAAGTTGTAGCCAATCACGCCGATGGCCGTGGCGCTGAGGGCACCGATCAGGATGCTCAACGGTGCCGGTACCGACGGCGCTATGCCGACGATGGATTTGCCTGCGAGCACGATGTTGGAAATGAAGAAACCGATGTAGATGATCGCTGCGAAGAACACGATCAGCAGAGCACCATAACGCCCGAACTGGCCACGACTCTGCACCATCTGCGGAATGCCCATGCGCGGGCCTTGCGCCGACGCCAGGGCAATCACCACCCCGCCGATCATATGCCCCAGCGCAATCGCCAGCAGCCCCCAGAACAGGTCGAGATGAAACACCTGAACCACCATGGCACCGGTAACGATGGGCAGTGGCGCAATGTTGGTGCTGAACCAAAGGGTGAAAAGGTCGCGGGCCTTCCCGTGGCGTTCCGCGAGTGGGACGTAGTCGACCGTGTGATTCTCGATCAACGGATCTTGCCGGGACATCTGGGACATATATGAACTCGATTGGGTCTGTTCTTATCGTTGTATGAAGCCAAACCGGGGACGCTCTTGGCCGCCCCTCAGATGAACACCATATTATGGTATTCCAACATTTTCACAAGACTGATCCGCTGTTTACGGCGGCAACTGATCCGGCATCCTCCCCGATAGCCAGGCTTTACGGCTAGACGAAAGCCCCGTAAATGTTGAGTTTCCGACGAATGCACCACGTTTATCGTTTCACCAAAAAAGCGCTTGCAATCGATGTATTACGGTATACCATCAGACCCACAAACGAATAAAAACACGCTTCACCGCACTCGAGGATTGACCAATGATCGATGCTGCCGTCTACAAACAAGTCATGGGCTCGTTCCCGTCCGGCGTCACCGTCATCACCACGCTTGATGACGACGGCCAGATCGTCGGCTTGACCGCCAGCGCTTTCAGTTCGCTGTCGATGGACCCGGCCCTGGTGCTGTTCTGCCCCAACTACAGCTCCGACTCCTATCCCGTCCTGATCAAGAACAAACGCTTCGCCATTCACGTGTTGTCCGGCGGCCAGCAGAGCGAAGCCTATGCGTTCGCCCGCAAAGGCAAAGACAAGGCCCAGGGCATCGAGTGGACACTGAGCGAACTGGGCAACCCGATCCTGGCCAACGCGACAGCTATCATCGAATGTGAGCTGTGGCGCGAATACGAAGGCGGCGACCACGCGATCATGGTCGGCGCGGTGAAAAACCTCATCGTGCCCCAACAGGACGCCGGCCCGCTGGTGTATTGCCACGGCAAGATGGGCGCCCTGCCCGCCTTCGCCTGATCCGCACAATTGCACTTAAACAGGCCTGCATGCGACCGGCCGACCACAAGAGATTCGAGGTAGCGTCATGAAATTTTCCCTGTTCGTACACATGGAACGCTGGGACGAAAGCGTCAGCCACCGTCAACTGTTCGAAGACCTGACCGAACTGACGTTGATGGCCGAGGCCGGCGGTTTCAGCACCGTGTGGATCGGCGAACACCACGCCATGGAATACACCATCTCGCCAAGCCCGATGCCACTGCTGGCCTACCTCGCCGCCAAAACCACCACCATTCACCTCGGCGCCGGCACCATCATTGCGCCGTTCTGGCACCCGCTGCGGGTCGCCGGGGAATGCGCCCTGCTCGACGTGATCAGCAACGGCCGGATGGAAGTCGGCCTGGCCCGTGGTGCCTATCAGGTGGAATTCGACCGCATGGCCGGCGGCATGCCTGCTTCCAGCGGCGGCCAGGCGCTGCGGGAAATGGTCCCGGTGGTCCGCGCCCTGTGGCAAGGCGACTACGCCCACAATGGCGACATCTGGAAATTCCCCACTTCCACCAGCGTGCCGAAACCGATCCAGCAGCCGAACCCGCCAATGTGGATCGCCGCCCGCGACCCGGACTCTCACAACTTCGCCGTGGCCAACGGCTGCAACGTGATGGTCACGCCGCTGATGAAGGGCGATGAAGAAGTCCTCGACCTGAAAAACAAATTCCAGACCGCGCTGGACAACAATCCCGACGTGCCGCGTCCGCAATTGATGGTGCTGCGTCACACCCACGTGCATTCAGTGGATGACCCGGAAGGCTGGAAGGTCGGCGCCAAGGCGATTTCACGTTTCTACCGCACCTTCGATGCGTGGTTCGGCAACAAGGAAGTACCGGTGAACGGCTTCCTCGCCCCGAGCCCGGAAGAGAAATTTGCCGGTCGGCCGGAGTTTGAGCTGGAGAGCCTGCACAAGACGGCGATGATCGGCACGCCGGAAGAGATCATTCCACGGATCAAGTACTACCAGGAACTGGGGGTGGATGAGTTCAGTTTCTGGTGCGACAACAGCTTGCCGCATGCGGAGAAGAAGAAGTCGCTGGAGCTGTTTATCAAGCATGTGGTGCCGGCGTTTAGATAAGTCTGCTGCCTGGCAAATGAAAACGCCCCGATAAATTCGGGGCGTTTTCGAATGGATTTATCCCAGTATCAATACTGATAATCCAGAAAGAAAAACACAGCGTATAAAACAAAGGCGAAGACGGCCAACGCAGCACGCCATTGCGGATCAGCATCTCTTCCCAACCCACCCGGGGCAATTGAAATGCTCGCACCGCAAAAGTAGCAGTAGACCCCCTGCGCAAACCACAGTTGAACCGCGAGCACAGTGAAAAAACGTCCCCAACTGCCATTGAACTGAAAATAACTGTTTATGAGTGCCGCCACCAACAAGGCAACACCTACACCGTGGCGATATTTGAAAAGCGCTGCAACCATTGAGTTTTCGGAGTTACACATCAACCGCTCCATTAGCAGGATCGTGCCTGGGCTTTCGTTCCCGTTATTGTGAAGGAACAGAACCGCCCTTTTTCATCTTTCCTTTCAAACCCTATAACCTGCGGACCTCATCAGAGCAAGCACGGTCTCATCGAATTGCTCGTCCGACATACCTCTAATTGATCTAACACTTTTCCAGTGCCATATCGCAGGCAGAACTTTACTGTCCAAGCGATCAAACCTCGCCAAGAAAACATTAGCCAATTCATACTTGTCCATACCAGGTTCAGCCTCCAGAATCCTATTAAACGTCCTGCTTGGCAGCTTTCCTTCGAGCAGAAAAAAGGGGACGAAAAAAGGGGACGGATTTATT
>NZ_JALJDY010000011.1:0-270700 GCF_023242425.1 Pseudomonas sp. MWU12-2029
CGCACTGAGTTGGACATCGTTGCCGACCTTGAACACCTGATCGACATCCAGCGCGGTTCCCGTCCAGAACTGCTCGGCCCAGCTTTCATAGTCGTTGAGGCAGAGACGGAACTCCTGAAACAGCTTCTCGGCGTCGGGCTGGTCAGGGTTCAGCGCAGCGACCACCAGCAAACCGATGCTGTTGTTCAGTTTCAGGAGTTGGTCAGATGGAAGCATTCGCAGTCACTCGCGCGCATCAAGGGGATGGCGCGAAACTTTGCGGGGGATCAAACAGGAAAGAAGTCAGCCGAGTAGGCGATGTCTGTAGGGCGTTTCTCTAAGTGCATTCGGCTTTGCCGGGTATTAGCGAGAGGCTGTTCGTGGAGCAGGGCTTTCGCCTACCATGCCATTAACGATATCGATGACAAAAAAGGATCGAGCGTCATGCCCAACACCGCCGAGCGGATCAACATCGTCGACACTCAGGTGTTGTCCCACGACTGGTATCTGCTGAAGAAAATCACCTTCGACTACCTGCGCAACAACGGTGAATGGCAACGCCAGACCCGCGAAGTCTATGACCGTGGCAATGGTGCAGCGATTCTGTTGTTCAACCGAGAGAAGCGTACGGTGGTGCTGACTCGCCAATTCCGCTTGCCGGTGTTCGTCAATGGTCATGACGGTCTGCTGATCGAGGTGGCTGCCGGGTTGCTGGAAGGCGCGGCGCCGGAGCAGCGCATCCGCGACGAGGCCGAGGAAGAAACCGGTTACCGCGTGCACGATGTGAGGAAGGTGTTCGAGGCGTACATGAGCCCGGGCTCGGTGACCGAGAAGCTGCACTTCTTCGTTGCCGAATACGATGCGGCGTCAAAGGTCAGCGACGGTGGAGGCCTGGAGGAGGAAACTGAGGAACTGGAGGTTCTGGAGTGGCGCTTCGACGATGCACTGGCAGCGTTTCATCGTGGCGAGATCTGCGATGCCAAGACCATCATGCTGTTGCAGTACGCGGCGATGAATAACTTTTTCGACGCTTAAAACAGCTCGCCGGTTTTGCCGATGTCTGACCACTGGCCACCTTCCAGTATCAGCAAGCGTTCCTTGGCTTCAAGGCCGCCGGCAAACCCGGTCAGTTTTCCCGAAGCACCAATCACCCGGTGACAGGGCGCGATGATCGAAATCGGGTTTCTGCCGTTCGCCGCGCCGACGGCACGTACCGCGCTGGGATGGCCAATCTGTTCGGCAATCTGGCTGTAAGTGCGGGTTTCGCCGAACGGAATGGTCAGCAACGCGGCCCAGACCTTTTTCTGGAACTCGGTGCCGGCAAAGTCCAGCTCCAGATCGAACGCACTTCGCGTTCCTGCAAAATATTCTTCCAGCTGTCGCGCGGTTTTCAGCAACACCGGATTATCAGGGGCTTCGGTCATGGGTCCGAGGCGCACCCGGTTCGGTTTGTCGTTTTCCCAGAGGATGGCGGCCAGTCGTGAACCGTTCGCGACCAGCTTCAACTCGCCGACGGGCGAGGGCAGGGTGATGAACGTGTAGGCCATGGGAAAAACTCCGGGTCGGGTCGGCAACAGCGCCCAGCATACTGCCGGATTGGGGAGGCGCAAACCGCAATCGCGACCATACTGGCTGATGCTCTTGAAGCGCTTTCCTACCTTATAAAAAGAAGAGACCGACTCATGAAGTACGAACCTTTTGCCAAATCGCTGATTGCGACCTCATTGGCGCTCAGCTGCCTCATGGCCCATGCCGCCTCGGTTGCCCCGGTCGCCGCCGAAAACGGCATGGTGGTCACCGCCCAGCACCTGGCCACCCACGTGGGTGTCGATGTCTTGAAAAGTGGTGGCAACGCGGTGGATGCGGCGGTCGCCGTGGGCTACGCACTGGCGGTGGTTTACCCGGCAGCGGGCAACCTCGGTGGTGGTGGTTTCATGACCATCCAACTGGCGGACGGACGCAAGACCTTCCTCGACTTCCGGGAAAAAGCCCCGCTGGCCGCGACGGCCAATATGTACCTCGACAAGGATGGCAACGTCATTCCTGATCTGAGTACCCGTGGCCACCTCGCGGTGGGCGTTCCGGGTACGGTCTCCGGCATGGAGCTGGCGCTGACCAAGTACGGCACCAAGCCGCGCAAGGACATGATCGCCCCGGCCATCAAACTGGCGGAAGAAGGCTTCGAGCTGGAGCAGGGTGACGTCGATCTGCTGGACTACGCCACCGACGTGTTCAAGAAGGACATGAAAGATTCAGGCTCGATCTTCCTGCACAACGGCGAGCCGATGCAGGTCGGGCAGAAACTGGTGCAGAAGGATCTGGGCAAGACCCTGCGTACCATTTCCGAGAAAGGCGCCGACGGCTTCTATAAAGGCTGGGTGGCCGATGCCATCGTCACCTCCAGCCAGGCCAACAAGGGCATCATCACCCAGGCCGACCTCGACAAATACAAGACCCGCGAACTGGCCCCGGTGGAATGCGATTATCGCGGCTACCACGTGGTGTCGGCGCCGCCGCCAAGCTCTGGCGGGGTGGTGATCTGCCAGATCATGAACATCCTCGAAGGCTATCCGATGAAGGATCTGGGCTTCCATTCGGCCCAGGGCATGCACTATCAGATCGAGGCGATGCGCCACGCTTATGTGGATCGCAACAGCTATCTGGGCGACCCGGATTTCGTGAAGAACCCGATCGAGCACCTGCTGGACAAGAACTACGCGACCAAGCTGCGCAACGCGATCCAGCCGCAGAAGGCCGGTGTGTCGGCTGAGCTGAAACCTGGCGTTGCGCCTCACGAAGGCAGCAACACCACGCACTACTCGATCGTCGACAAATGGGGCAACGCGGTGTCGGTCACCTACACGCTCAACGACTGGTTCGGCGCGGGTGTGATGGCGAGCAAGACCGGGGTGATCCTCAACGATGAAATGGACGACTTCACCTCGAAAGTGGGCGTGCCGAACATGTACGGCCTGGTGCAGGGTGAAGCCAATGCCATCGCCCCCGGCAAGGCGCCCTTGTCGTCGATGAGCCCGACCATCGTCACCAAGGATGGCAAAGTGGTGATGGTGGTGGGCACGCCGGGCGGCAGTCGCATCATCACGGCGACGCTGCTGACCATGCTCAACGTCATCGACTACGGCATGGGCCTGCAGGAAGCGGTCGATGCGCCGCGCTTCCACCAGCAGTGGATGCCGGAGCAGACCAACCTCGAGGACTACGCCGCGAGCCCCGACACGAAGAAGATTCTCGAGAGCTGGGGCCACAAGTTTGCGGGCCCGCAGGACGCCAACCACATCGCTGCGATTCTGGTCGGAGCGCCGTCGCTGGGCGGTAAACCGGTGGGCAAGAACCGCTTCTACGGCGCCAATGATCCACGGCGCAACACCGGGTTGTCTTTGGGTTACTGAGAAGGGTAAAAAGGGGGCGGGCACACGTCCGCCCCTGTCTCAAGGACCGATCAAGGAAGGCTCACCATGACCACCGCATTGCTGATCATCGATGTCCAGCGCGCCCTGTGCACAGGCGAATACGAGTGCCACGACATCAAACGGGTGATCGACACTATCAACGGCCTCAGCGCCCGCGCACGCAAGGCTGGCGTCACAGTCGTGCTGATCCAGCATAACGAGAAGGACAGCCCGCTCACCTACGGCGCCGAGGGCTGGCAACTGGCCGATGGCCTGAATACCGCACCGAGTGACCTGCACGTCGACAAGACCGCCAACGACTCGTTCTACCAGACCCACCTGCAAAAGCTGATCCCCCGGGAAGACTTCGATCGCCTGGTGATCTGCGGCTTGCAGACCGATTACTGCGTCAACGCCACCGTACGCCAGGCCCATCAACTGGGCTACGACGTGGAACTGGCCGCCGACGCGCATTCCACCGTCGACAACGGCAACATGAGCGCGGAAGACATCATCGCCGAACACAACAAGGACTGGGCGCACCTGACCGGTTCCGTGGCGCGGATTGATGTGAAGCCGGCGGCCGAGATCGCGTTCTGACTCTCTTGAAGTAACCGGTGAAATTTCCAGAGCATCGATAGCCCGGGCCCGGCATACTGCCGCCGCCTCAGGAATGGAATCTGTCGATGCTCGCTTTCAATCTCCGTCACGCCTTGCTGCTGACGTCCCTCGTTTTTGCTGCCAACACCCACGCTGCCAGTTTCGACTGCGCCGGCGCTTCCAGCCCGGTTGAAAAAGCCATTTGTGCGGATCCGGATCTCTCGGGACTCGATGACAAACTGGCTGCAGTCTGGCGTTCGGCGCTGGCCAAAGTTGCCGATCCCAAAGCCCTCAAGGCTGATCAGCGGATGTGGCTGAAAAGCCGCAATAGTTGCGACCAGCGGCTGGCCTGTCTGCGCCGCAATTATCTGATGCGAATTACCGAGCTCGATTACGCCGCCAAACCTTTTGGCTGGAACGCCACATGGCAGCTCATCCCTGATGGTCCCTCGACAGCCGCCCAAATCAATACCCGGCAGCGCGACGCCGGGCATATCGCTTTCGATATTTCGGCGGCAGAGGGCGGCAACTCGGGCGATCTGGAGGGTGTGGCTGTGCTGAAGGGTAAGCAGGCCGATTACGCTGAAGGTGAATGTGCGCTGAGCTTTACGGCGATCAACGGCATTCTGAATGTTGTTCAGGATGGTTCCGACGCCGCCTGCGGTGGGGGCATGGGGGTTTTCTACGCCGGTCGCTATGTGGCTTCCGAGCAACCATTGAAGATCGAATACGATTTACTCAGCCTTGGACTGGCCCGTTCGTCTCAGGACAACGCGACGCTGCATGCGTTACTCAACGCTGACTATCAGGTGCTGGTTGAAACATCCGGTTCAATGATGATCGGCGACCCTGGTGCAGATGTGCCGGACGGCCAGGTTGTGGAAATGTGGATGCGTGGTATAGGGGGGACGGCGATTTTCATGAGCGGCCCAAGCAGCCGGTTTTGGGTGATGCTGATGGCCTACGACGGCAAGGGAAATTCTCGTGTTCGTTACTACACCAACGTGCCGCAATGGAAAGCTCGATTACCCGACGTCATGCAGGCCTGGTACAAGCAAAGGTCAGGTGAAGCAGCGCTGCCGCTGGACTTCATGCCCTGACACTTCAAGTCGCAAACATCAACCTGCGCACATCACTCACCGGCGCGGACACCACACCGCCCAGCACCAGCCGCGTGATGGTATCCGCCGCCCTTTCATAATCCTCATCCTGCGGCACTTCCCGCCCGGTGATGCGCCCCATCTGCCAGCCGATATTGGTGTAGGTGCGCGTCGCCGACCAGATGAACAACATCAGATGCTCGGGATCCACCGGGGCCAGCAAGCCGCGCTCGATCCAGCTGCGCAGACACTCGACATTGCGCCGGGCTTCGGCGTGCAGCAGGTCGCGGCATTCATCGGGTAGCTGGCGACCGCCCAGCAGCAGTTCACCACTGAACACCTTGGCAATCGCCGGATGCTCGCGGGCGATGCGGATGCGTGCCGCGACGTAGGCGCGCAGGCCGATCAACGGGTCGTCACTTTCGCGCAATACCGCCGAGGCCTCCAACAGTGGTTCGACAAAGCCGAGCAGCACTTTGCCGTAGAGGTTTTCCTTGCTCTGGAAGTAGTAATAGAGATTGGCCTTGGGCACACCGGCGCGGGCGGCGATGTCGCGGGTCTGGGTCGCGTCGAAGCCGTTGGCGGCGAACTCTTCGCTGGCGGCCTTGAGGATCAGTTGCTGGTTGCGTTCGCGGATGCTGCTCATGGAAGGCGTTGAAAGTCTGGCGATTTCGGGTTCGCAATATACAAAACTATATAGCGATTAAGCCAGCGAACTCGACGGACAGCGCTATGCTGCTGCAATCATTTGACGGGATCGGGGGAGGGGATATGAGTCTTCAGGCAATACGCGCCAGCGCGGAACATCTGGATGCGGTGGCCTCTCTGTTCGACGGCTATCGTGGATTTTATGGTCAGCCATCGAACCTGGCGCAATCGCGGGCCTTCATCGCCGAGCGCATGGCCGGCAACGAATCGGCGATTTTTCTGGTTGAAGATGAAAACGGCGAGGCGTTGGGATTCGTACAGTTGTATCCGACGTTTTCATCGATTGATGCCCACCGCACCTGGTTGCTCAGCGACCTGTTTACCACGCCGGCCGCTCGAGGCCGTGGCGTCGGGCGATTGCTGATGAACACCGCCCGCGACTTCGCCGTGGAAACCGGTGCCAAGGGACTGGTTCTGGAAACCGCCACCGACAATTTCACGGCTCAGGGCTTGTACGAGTCCCTTGGCTGGGTGCGTGACACAGGCTATTACACCTACAACCTGGACCTGCGACAGGGCTGATTCGGTCAGTCGGCCCAGGCCAGTAGCCGCTCGATCTGAGCCAGTTCCCAGGTGCTGAGCAGGCTGACCGGGTCGGTGCCGAAACGTTGAGTGGTGTCGAGTGTCCATAAGCGACCTTCCGGGCACCGGCATTGCAGGCAGTGGTGCAGGCGTTGGCTGTCAAAGTCGAGCGACAGGTGCCAGCCGTCGATCTCGACCGACATCTGGCCGGCCCCGGATTCCTGTGCAATACGCCGTAATGCGCAAACGCCCAATGCCGCATCGCGCAGGCGCTGGCAGACTTCGCGGGTGGATAGCGGTGACATGTTCAAATCCGTCGATCAACGAAGCGCGCAAGCATAAAGCGCCAGGCCGTCCCTGTCAGCGACCGCTGGCCCGTGCCCGGTCAATTGCGTAACATCCGCAACCCTCTTTTTCCCGTGAATACAGCGGCCGCCAGTGTCGGCCGCGCTGTCAGGTAAGCCATGAAACCGATTCGTCTGCGCGCCGATGTCCTGGCCGGACTCACCACCTCGTTCGCCCTGTTGCCCGAATGCATTGCGTTCGCGCTGGTGGCTCATCTCAATCCGCTGATGGGGCTTTACGGCGCCTTCATCATTTGCACGCTGACTGCGTTGTTCGGCGGCCGGCCGGGCATGGTGTCCGGGGCGGCCGGTTCGATGGCGGTGGTGATCGTCGCGCTGGTGGTGCAGCACGGCGTGCAGTACCTGCTGGCGACGGTGTTGCTTGGCGGGTTGATCATGATGGCGTTCGGGCTGTTGCGCCTGGGCAAACTGGTGCGCATGGTGCCGCACCCGGTGATGCTCGGGTTCGTCAACGGTCTGGCGATCATCATTGCGCTGGCGCAACTGGAGCATTTCAAGAGCGGCGAGCAGTGGCTCAGCGGTACGCCGTTGTACCTGATGACCGGGCTGGTGCTGCTGACCATGGCCATCGTGTACATCCTGCCGCGCCTGACCCGTGCCGTTCCGCCGGCACTGGTGGCGATCCTCGGCGTCGGGGCGCTGGTCTATCTGCTCGGCCTGCCGACCCGCACCCTCGGCGACATGGCGCACATCGCTGGCGGTCTGCCGACGTTCGCGCTGCCGGACATCCCGTACAACCTCGAAACCCTGCGCATCATCGCGCCTTACGCGATCCTGATGGCGCTGGTCGGCCTGCTGGAAACCCTGCTGACCCTCAACCTCACCGACGAAATCACCGAAACCCGTGGCTACCCGGATCGCGAATGCGTGGCGCTGGGCGCGGCGAACATGGTCTCCGGTGCGTTCGGCGGCATGGGCGGTTGCGCGATGATCGGCCAGACCGTGATCAACCTCAGTTCCGGCGGGCGCGGACGGTTGTCCGGTGTTGTGGCGGGCGTGCTGATTCTGCTGTTCATTCTGTTTCTGTCGCCGCTGATCGAGCGGATTCCGCTGGCGGCGCTGGTGGGGGTGATGTTCGTGGTGTCGCAGCAGACCTTCGCCTGGGCCTCGTTGCGGGTGCTGAACAAAGTGCCGCTCAACGATGTGCTGGTGATCATCGCGGTGACCACCATCACGGTGTTCACCGATCTGGCGACGGCGGTGCTGTGCGGGATCATCATTGCCGCGCTGAATTTCGCCTGGCAGCAGGCGCGTGAACTGTACGCCGACGAACATCTGGAAGCCGACGGCAGCAAACTCTATCGCCTGCACGGCACGCTGTTTTTCGCCTCGACCACGCCGTTCCTCAATCAGTTCGACCCGGCCAACGATCCCCAGCGCGTGACGCTGGACTGCCGGCACCTGAGCTTTGTCGACTACTCGGCCATCGCCGCGCTGAAAACCCTGCGTGAACGCTACGCCAAGGCCGGCAAGCAGTTGCAGGTGTTTCACCTGTCCGAACGCTGCAAGAAACTGCTGAAACGCGCCGGGGTCGATCACGACTGAGATCGACCCCGGTCACGGATCAGGCATCGATAGCCGGGAAATCGATGTCGGTCAGCGCGGTGTTGTTGAGGTAGTTGGTCAGGGTCTGCACGGCGACGATGGCGATCACTTCGATGATCTGCTTGTCGTCGATGCCGGCAGCGCGGGCGGCGGCGATCTGCTCATCGCTCAGATGACCACGGGTTTCGGTCAGTTGATGGGCGAGGGTGGCGAAGGCATTCAGCCTGCCGTGACGCGCGTCGATGATTTCTTCTGCTGCCAGCCCGGCCTTGCTGGCAAACAAGGTGTGCGCCGCCAGGCAGTAATCACAGCCGTTGACCTGCGACGTGGCAAGGTACACCGCCTCTTTTTCCTTGGCGCTCAGGGACGTCTTGCCCAGTGTGGCGGAGGCTTGCACGTAGGCATCCAGTGCGGCGGGGGCAACCGCCAGGGTCTTGAACAGGTTGGGCAGGAAACCGATTTTTTTCTGCACGCCTTCCAGGGTAGGGCGGGTGGCGTCGGTGGCGTTTTCAAGGGTGATCGGGGCAATGCGGCTCATGGTGATTCTCCGAAAATCCGGTGCGAAGTGCGCCGGGGATGGAGGTCATGTTATTGAGCGAGGCTGGTGCCTTGGGTGCAAATCGTCGAGGATATGCGACAGAACGTCCAAACCTGTCGTCGAGGATTCGTCCATGGATCGCTTGTCCACGTTGCTCAGCCACTTCGGCGTGAATGCCGGCACCTTCCACAGCGGTACTTTCTGCGGCATCAGCGCCTATGGTGGCGATCAGGTCTGCGGCCATGTGCATCTGTTGCAGGCCGGACAAGTGCTGCTCAAACCGGGGAATGACCCCGAACTCACGCTCAGCGAACCGACGCTGATTTTCTTCCCCCGACCGTTTGCTCACCGACTGTTCGCCGACGAGGCCATGAACACGCAACTGGTGTGCGCCTCGCTGACCTTCGATGGCGGCGCGGGCAATGCACTGGCGGCGGCGCTGCCGGATTATCTGGTGCTGAAACTCGCCGACCTTCCGGAAATGGCGAGCACTCTGGAATGGCTGTTCAAGGAGGCATTCGATGGTCATTGCGGGCGTGAAGCGGTGATGGATCGGCTGTTCGAACTGTTGGTGATTCTGCTGCTGCGGCATCTCATCAGCAGTCGCGACCAGCAACCGGGGATGATGGCGGGGTTGGCCGACCCGAAGATTTCCCGTGCCTTGAGCCTGATGCACGACCATCCGGCCAAGGCCTGGAGCGTCGCCGAACTGGCCGCGACCGTGCATTTGTCCCGTGCCGGTTTTGCCGAGCATTTCCGGCGAGTGGTGGGGCAGACGCCGGTGGATTATCTGGTGAGCTGGCGCGTCAGCCTCGCGCAGAAACGCCTGCGCGAAGGTCGACCGATTGCCCTGATTGCCGAAGAAGTCGGCTATGAAAGTCCTTCGGCGCTGGCCCGGGCGTTTCGGCGCAAGACCGGGCTCAGTCCACGGGAGTGGAAAGCGGGAACGAGCTGAAGCTTATCTGGCGAATTTCTTCGCCCCGGCCACGCACAAAATCACGCCCAACGTGACCACCAGCATGCCGACGCTGACGTGTTCATGCAGCAACGTCGCCGCCAGCGCCAGGCCAAAAAACGGCTGCAACAACTGCAACTGCCCGACCGCCGCAATCCCGCCCTGAGCGAGGCCTCGGTACCAGAACACAAAACCGATCAGCATGCTGAACAGCGAAACGTAAGCCAGGCACACCCAAGCCGACACGCTGATGCCGCTGAACGAGGCGGGCGCCCGCCCTACGCTGAGTACGGCCATCACCGGCAGCGACAACACCAGTGCCCAGCAGATCACCTGCCAGCCGCCGAGGCTGCGCGACAGTTTGGCGCCTTCGGCATAACCGAGGCCACAGGCGAGAATCGCCGCGAGCATCAACAGATCGCCGGTCGGCGAGGCGGTCAGTCCCTGGGATACCGCAAAGCCGACCACCAGCGAACTGCCCAGCACCGAAAAGACCCAGAACACCGGGCGCGGCCGTTCACCGCCGCGCAGCACGCCGAAAATCGCCGTCGCCAGTGGCAGCAATCCTACAAACACAATGGAATGCGCCGACGTCACGTATTGCAGCGCGAGGGCGGTCAACAGCGGGAATCCCACGACTACGCCCATTGCCACGATCAACAAAGAGAACCACTGATCCCGCGCCGGGCGTCGTTCGCGAAACAGCCACAACAGGCACAACGCCAAGACCCCGGCGATGGTGGCGCGGATGACGGTGAGGAACACCGGGTCGAACTCCAGCACCGCCAGCCGTGTGGCCGGCAGCGAGCCACTGAAAATCACGACGCCGATGAAACCGTTGATCCAGCCGCTGGTTTTTTCCAGGGCCGGGGCGGGCAGATTCGTGGTTCGTTCCATGTCGGTCATGCTCAAAAGTGGGGTTGCTTGTGGCTCATCCTAGGGTTGAGAATCAGCACAATCAAAGAATTGTCATGGATACATCCCGACATGCCGCGCTCCCGCTACAAGACCCTCGTTGATACCTATGCCGCCGACATTCGTGCCGGTCGTTTGCTGCCTGGTACGCGTTTGCCGACCCATCGGCAACTGGCGGCCAGCGAAGGGCTGGCGCTGGTCACGGCGTCGCGGGTGTATGCGGAGCTTGAGGCGATGGGACTGGTCAGCGGTGAGACCGGGCGGGGCACGTTTGTCCGGGAAACTTCGTTATTGCCGGGGCAGGGCATTGACCAGAAAGATATTGCCGTCGGCATGATCGACCTCAACTTCAACTACCCGTCGCTGCCGGGGCAGGCCGATCTGTTGCGCACCGCTTTGCGGCAATTGGCGCTGTCCGGCGACCTTGAAGCGCTCCTGCGTTATCAGCCCCACGCCGGGCGCCAGCATGAACGGGCCTCGGTTGCCCGGCACCTGCAGGCGCGAGGCCTGACTGTCGACGCCGAGCAGGTGTTGATCGTCAACGGCGCCCAGCAAGGGCTGGCGGTGACGCTGATGGCACAGCTCAATCCCGGTGACGTGATCGCGGCCGATGCGCTGACCTATTCAGGCTTCAAGGTGCTCGCCGAAGCGTTGCACCTTGAAGTGGTCGCGATTCCGGTGACCGGGAACGGTCCGGATCTGGCGGCACTCGACAGACTCTGCCGCAGTCGCCCGGTGCGCGCCGTGTACAGCATGCCGACCCTGCACAATCCGTTGGGTTGGGTGACGCCGCTGGCGCAGCGTGAACAACTGGTGGCGATTGCCCGACAGCATAATCTGACGATCATCGAAGACGCTGCCTACGCCTTTCTGGTCGATAACCCGCCGCCGCCACTGGCGGATCTTGCGCCGGAGCGCACGGTGTACGTCTCGGGGCTTTCGAAAAACATCGCCACGGGTCTGCGCGTCGGCTTCATCGCCGCGCCGCTGAAAATCGTCCAGGCACTGGAACGCATCATCCGCGCCACCACCTGGAACACGCCGGGGGTGATGACCGCGATGGCCTGCGGCTGGCTCGACGACGGCACCGTGGCCTTGCTGGAGACGCAAAAACGCGATGACGCCCGGGCCCGTCAGGCGCTGGCCGCTGAAATCCTGAAAGGCTTGCCGATGGTTGGCCATTCTTCCTCGTATTTCCTGTGGCTGCCGCTGCCGGAAGACGCAAGGTCCGATCAGGTGGTGATCGAGCTGATGAAGGCGCAGATCTCGGTCACCAACGCCGAACCGTTCACCGTATCGGCCCATGTGCCCCATGCGATCCGGCTGGCGCTGGGCTCGGTGGACATGCTTGTCCTGCGTCAAGCCTTGCTCAAAGTCCGGCAAGTGATCGCGGCTTACCTGTAGCGCAACGCTCCCCGCAGGATTACCCTTGGCGCCGCCGAAGATCTGGATGCTCTCGATGAAAAACACCGCGTTATTGACCCTCGCCCTGATCCTCAACGCAGGTCTGTTCAGCACGCCCGCCCTGGCGGCCGGCGACGCCGAGGCCGGCAGCAAGATCTTCCCGCGCCTGTGCGGCGGCTGCCACCAGGTCGGCGAGTCCGCCCGTCCTGGATTCGGCCCGCAACTCAACGGCATCATCGGCCGTCCGGCGGGGACATCGGCGAACTACGTCTACTCCGATGCGATGAAGAACTCCGGCATCACCTGGAATCGTGAAACGCTGACGGCGTATCTGAAAGATCCGAAAGGCGTGGTGCCGGGGACGCGGATGATCTTCTGGGGGCTGAGTGACGAGGAGAAGATCGATAATCTGTTGGCGTATCTTCAGTCATTTCCCAATCAATGAGCTTAATGGCGGGGACCGCGCAAAGCCGTTCCTGCGTTCAATTCTCCTGTTCGGCCTGCCCCGCAAACCACCCCATCACCACCCCACACGCCGGATGCGCTGCCGCTGACGGCTGCACGCACAACGAATAAATCCCCCCGGTTTTCAGCGGCTGTCCGAACGGCACCACCAACACCCCACGCTCGATGGACTCTGCCGCCAGCGTCATGTCCGTCACGGCCACGCCCAATTCCCGCGCCGCCGCATCCAGTGCCAGTTCATCGAGGTTGAACGGGATGTGCCGGTAATCCTCCAGCGGTTTGCCGTCGTTCGCGGCCAGCCATTCGATCCATGCCTGGCGATCAGCCGAGCGATGCAGCAGCGGGAAGCGCAGCAGCTCTTCCACTGAGCGCGGTGCTCCGGCGAGTTTCGGGGTGCACACCGGCACCAGTGTTTCCTGAAACAGGGTCAGGCAATCCGGATCGCTCGATGCCGTCGGCAGGTAAAGGATGTAGGCGTCACTGTCGCTGGTCGGTTCGACGATTTCGGTGGCGACGGTTTCGATGGCCAGCGAGACCTCGGGATGGCGCAGATAAAAGTCGCCGAGTCTGGGCAGCAACCAGCGCACCGCCAGCGACACGTGCATGCGAATGCGGAAAGGGCGTTTCTGCGGCGTGAGGCGCTCTTCGAGGGTTTTCAGTTGCTCGAAAATGCTCCGGGCGCTGGCCAGGACCTGTTCACCTTCCGGTGTCAGGTGCAGGTTGCGGCTGGTGCGCACGAACAGCGCCACGTTGAAGTGACTTTCCAGTTGCTGGATCTGCCGGCTCACGGCGCTTTGGGTCAGGCACAACGTTTGCGCAGCCTGAGTGAAGCTGCCGCATCGGGCGACTTCGACCAGTGCCTGCATAGCTTGCAGGGACGGAACGTGGCGAATTTTATCCATGCGTTTTCAGAATGGCTCGATGATTTCTTAGCGTTGGTGAGGCGTTTGAAGACCCTATAGATTCTAGTTCTGGCGGCGATCTTCACAACGTGGGCATGCGATTCACGCATGGGCATCCGAAGAAGGCAAGCCGCTGAACGACAGTCTTACGAGGTGATGCATGGACAATATCTGTGGCTGGATCGCACAAGCCGGAAACGCCCCGGCACGCGGTCGCCTGAGCGGAGCGCAAAAAGCCGACTGGCTGGTGATCGGGGCCGGGATCACCGGGCTCAGCGCCGCGCATAACCTCGCGCAACTGCATCCCCAGGCGCGGATCGTGGTGGTGGATCGGCAATCGGCGGCGCAGGGCGCTTCGGCGCGCAACTCGGGATTCGTGGTCGCCCATGAGCACCCGACCGACCGCGAACTGATCGGCGCCGCAGGCTTTGCCGGGTTTGAAGTCGACACGGAAATTTCCCGCGCCGCCAGCGAAGAAGTCCGTCAACGCATTGCCCGACACGCTATCGATTGCGACTTCCGCGACAGCGGTTATTTCTTCGCCGTGAACGATCCGGACAAGCTCAATCAGGTCGACGCGAAACTGGCCACGCTGCGCGCCCTCGGTGCCCGCGCTGAATTCCTGCAAGGCGAGGCGCTGAGCCAGAAGCTCGGTACTCGCCACTATCAGGCCGCGATCTGGTGCGGCAACGGCAACGCGCTGCTGCAACCGGCCAAATACGTGAAGGGCTTGCTCGATGCACTTCCGGACAACGTCACGGTGTACGAGAACACCGATATTTCGGGTCTTGAGCGTGTCGGCCAGGGACGCCTGCGTGCCCGAGGTGCCGAAGGCAGTATCGAGGCGAAGCAGGTGCTGGTGTGCCTCAACGCCTTCATTCCCCGCGTCGGCATCCGCGACAGCGCCACGTTTCCGATGGAGTTGAGCGCCAGTCTCACGCGCCCGCTCACGGATCAGGAATTCGCGGCCATCGGTTCGGTCGAGCCGTGGGGCGTGCTGTCGACCCGGCCGTTGGGCGCGACCGTGCGGTTGACCCCGGATCGCCGGGTGATGATCCGCAACACCGCCGAATACCGCACGCGAGACCTGTCCGACAGCGAACTGGTTTTGCGTCGGCAACATCATGTGCGCGGTCTGCAACGGCGCTTTCCGTTCCTCGGCGAGCAAGATATTCGCTACACCTGGACCGGTCACCTGAGTGCAAGCCGCAGCGGCCAGGCCTATTTCGACCGGGTGGAAGAGGGCGTTTTCGCCGTCGCCGGTTGCAACGGTTCAGGCGTGGCGCGTGGAACCCTGTGGGGACGTCTGTTGGCGGAACTGGCATCGGGCGTCGACTCGCCCTTGCTGCAATCGGTGATGCAACGGGCCGAACCCGGCTGGCTGCCGCCGCGACCTTTCTTCGATATCGGTGCCATGCTTCGCATGCGCGTGGAGGCGGTCAGGGCCAGAACAGAAATCTGAAATTCCGCACATCCCACAAGAACAAAAGCCACTCAATTCAGGTGACAGAACATGCGCGTCCATACACTTTCCCTGGCGGTCCTGCTCGCAACCGCATCGACCGGCGCCCTGGCCGACGAAGCGGTCAACATTTCCAACTGGAACGGCTACATCGCCGACGACACCCTGGCCAACTTCACCCAAGCCACCGGCATCAAGGCTACTTACGACATCCATGACAGCAACGAAGTGCTGGAATCCAAGTTGATGACCGGCAATACCGGTTACGACGTAGTGAGTCCGTCGAACCACTTTCTGTCGCGGCTGATCAAGGCTGGTGCTATCCAGAAACTCGACAAGTCGCAACTGCCGAACTGGAAGAACCTCGACCCGCAGTTGATGAAGAAACTCGAAGTCAACGATCCGGGCAATCAATACGGCTATCCGTACATGTGGGGTACGGCGGGTATCGGTTACAACGTTGAGAAGATCAAGGCGATTTTCGGCAACACCGACGTTACCCGTTCGTGGAAGCTGTTTTTCGAAGAAGACAACATCAAGAAGCTGAGCCAGTGCGGCGTGGCGATCATCGACAACCCGACCCAAGTGTTGCCGATCACCCTCAACTATCTGGGCCTGCCGCCACACAGCCATGAACCGGCGGATTACCAAAAAGCCGAGGCTGCGTTATTCAAGATTCGCCCTTACGCGCAGTACTTCCACGCGTCGAAGTACATCAGCGATCTGGCCAACGGCAACGTCTGTGCGGTGATCGGTTTCAATGGCGATGTGGTCCAGGCGGCCGCCAGTGCCAGGGAAGCGAAAAACGGTATCGACATCGCCTATTCGATCCCGGACGAAGGCACGACGCTGTGGTTCGACATGGTGGTCATGCCCAGGAACGCGCCCCACGAGAAGAACGGCTACACCTACATGAACTACCTGCTTGAGCCGAAAGTGATCGCCAACATCAGCAACAGCATTCACTACGCTAACCCCAACGCGGCAGCGAATGAGTTCCTGACGCCGGCGGTGAAACAGGATCTGGCGATCTACCCGCCGAAAGAGGTGATGGACAAGCTGTTCACCGTGGAAGAGTTGCCGGCAGCGATTGCCCGGTTGACGACGCGGTTGTGGACCAAATTGAAGACCAATACCTGAAGAGACTCGTGAAGCGCTGCTGGCAGCGCTTCATGAAACATTTCCAGATTGATACCAATGTGCCATTGCCTCCAGTAAAGTGTGCGCCGCCCGAGAGATGGATCCCGGGCGTTTACCCATGGAGTCTTGCAGTGAAATACCTCAGCAAAGTAGTCGCCGCCGCACTGTTCGGTGTGGTTCTGGCAGGTTGCACCGGCACCCCGATGAATACCAAGCACTACGACAGCAACCAGTACACCGTGATTGGCCACAGCGAAGCGACCGCCACCGGCCTGATGCTGTTCGGCGTGATCCCGATCCGGCAGAACAGCCGTTTCGTCCGCGCGCAAGAGGCCGCCATCCAGGCCAAGGGCGGCGATGCCATGATCAACACCCAGGTTCAGGAAAACTGGTTCTGGGCATGGGTTCTGAGCGGCTACACCACCAAGGTTTCCGGTGACGTGGTCAAGCTGAAGACCGTTCAGTAAGCGACGGCTGGATGTGAAAAAGCCCGGCTGATCAGGCCGGGCTTTTCTTTGTCTTGCGAAAGCGTTTTCAGATCATGCGACGCGGCGTTCGATCAGACGATCCGAGCCACCTTCGGCAACGCGGCGTTCTTGCAGACGATCCGAGCCACCTTCAGCTACACGGCGTTCTTGCAGACGATCCGAACCACCTTCAGCTACACGGCGTTCTTGCAGACGATCCGAACCACCTTCAGCTACGCGGCGTTCTTGCAGACGATCCGAACCACCTTCAGCTACGCGACGTTCTTGCAGACGATCCGAACCACCTTCAGCTACGCGACGTTCTTGCAGACGATCCGAGCCACCTTCGGCAACACGGCGTTCCAGCAGACGATCCGAGCCACCTTCAGCTACGCGACGTTCTTGCAGACGATCGGAGCCACCTTCGGCAACACGCTGTTCGATCAATCGATCCGAACCGCCTTCGGCGATCATGGTGTGAGCGGGTTTTGCTGCAAAAGCGTTGACTGCAAGAACCGAGAAAGCGATGCCGAGAAGGATTTGGCGTTTCATGATCGTGTGCTCCGGGGTGTTGTTTGTTTGGTATGGAGCAGATGTTACGCCCGGGATTTTTTATGAGAACTTCATTGGCGTAATGGTGACTATCGACGCCAGCGATGGATGCGTGGCCCCCGATTCACGGGGTTGTCGCACGAATGCATAACTCACCGGTGGCGCGGGTCAGGGCCAGTTCATGCAAAGCATCCTGAGCCAGACCGCTGCGTGCCTTGGCCAGCCAAGCCGTGCAGTCCGGGTCGTGGCGATAGGGCGTGAAGTCGGCGTATTGCTGCAACAGCCGGGTTTGCAGCTCATCCAGGCGCGGACGAATCTGTTTGCCCAAGTCCGGACGCGGCGTGTCCGGCGCAGCACCGGCCGCCTGCCACTTCGCGAGCAAACCGTATTGCACCAGTTTGTTGGCTTCCATTTGCGCGGCGATCAATTGCGCCACGTCTTCCGGATCGAGTTTGCGTTCGGTGGCCAGCGTCCGGGCGTTGGCGATGACCTGGGCTTCGCGGGGACTGTCCTGGATCGGCTTGCCGCTGTCCCATTTGGTCAGGGCGACGAGGTCGCCGATGTTCAGGCGTTCGTTCAGGGTACTCAGCAGGCTTTGCAGCGCTTCAGGCGCTGGCGCCGGGGCGGCGTTGGCTGTCGTCGCCAGAACGGCAAAAAGGGCAGAGGTCAGCAGGGTCGAGACGCGGGACATGGGTTCGGTTCACTTCCATTTTGGACAGGTCGTGGAGATTACGAAGTTTTAATGCAAAGGGGTACGACCTGAACGGCTGTGCATACCTTAGACTCTCCCACATTGCCTCCTCCCGAGACGGACTCTCAATGCAAAGCCCCGCGCAAAACCCCCTCTGGAAAACCTACCTGCTGTTCCTCGCGCCGATGGTGCTGTCGAACTTCCTGCAGTCGATGTCAGGCACGGTCAACAGTATCTACATCGGCCAGATGCTCGGCACCCAGGCACTGGCGGCGGTATCGGGGATGTTTCCGATCATCTTTTTCTTCATCGCGCTGGTCATCGGCCTGGGGGCCGGGGCAGGGGTGTTGATCGGTCAGGCGTGGGGCGCGCGTGAGTCGCATATGGTGAAGGCGATTGCCGGGGCGACACTGTTGCTGGGGGTGCTGATCGGGCTGGTCGCGGCGGTGTTTGGCAGTGTTTTTGCGCGTCAGGCGTTGCAGGGGTTGGGCACGCCGGCGGACGTGCTGGATGATGCGGTTTCCTACGCCCGGGTGATGATGTGGACCTTGCCGTTTGTGCTGGTGTACGTGTTGTTCACCCAGCTGTTGCGCGGGGTGAGCGACACACTGTCGCCGATGCTCGCTCTGCTTTTGTCGACCGTTGTCGGTCTGGCGCTGACCCCGGCGTTTATTCGCGGCTGGTTCGGCTTGCCGCAACTGGGCATTCAGAGCGCGGCGTTCGCCGGTCTGGCCGGTACGCTGGCGGCGATGGCGTGGCTGGCGTGGAGCCTGATCCGCAAAGGCCATCCGCTGGCGCCGGATCGCGAGTTCTTTGCGTCGTTGCGTCTGGACGGCGAGATTCTCGGCAAGGTGTTGCGCATCGGCCTGCCGACCGGGGTGCAGATGATCGTGTTGTCGCTGTCGGAGATGGTGATCCTGGCACTGGTCAACCAGCACGGTTCCCAGGCGACGGCGGCCTATGGCGCGGTGACGCAGATCGTCAACTACGTGCAGTTTCCGGCGCTGTCGATTGCGATCACCGCGTCGATCCTCGGTGCCCAGGCGATTGGTGCGGGGCGGCTGGAACGGATGGGCCCGATTCTGCGCACCGGGTTGTGGATCAACGTGTGCCTGACCGGTGGTTTGATCGTGCTCGGGTACCTGCTGTCGCACTGGCTGCTGGGGCTGTTCCTCACCGAAGACTCGACCCGGGCCATGGCCGAGCACCTGCTGCACATCATGCTGTGGAGCCTGTTGATCTTCGGCTTCCAGGCGATCATCGGCGGCATCATGCGCGCCAGTGGCACGGTGCTGGTGCCGGTGGCCATCGCGATCATTTGCGTGGTCGGCGTGCAGTTGCCGGCGGCATACTGGCTGGACGGGCAGTTTGGTTTGCAGGGCGTGTGGATGGCGTTTCCGGTGGCGTACCTGGGGATGCTGGTACTGCAGACGCTGTATTACAAACTGGTCTGGCAGCATCAGAAGATCGAGCGGCTGGTGTAGGACTGACCGTCAGAAAACGCAGGGCCGTTCCCGGAGGAACGGCCCTTTTTGCTTTCAGCGGCCAGCGTGAATCAGCGGCCGCTGGTGATGCCACGGCAACGCCCGCTCCAGTTGCGCGGCCAGACGCAACAGAACATCGTCAGCCCCGAAGCGTGCCGCCAGTTGCACACCGATCGGCAGGCCGCTGTGTGAAATTCCCAATGGCAGGGAGATGGCCGGTGTTCCCGCAACGTTGAACACCGGGGTGAAGGGCGAATGCTCGAACACTCGCGCCGTCCATTGCAGACCATCCAGTCTGTCGGCGTCTCGATTGTAGAGGCCGATGGCTTGCGGCAGTTGCGGCAGGGTCGGGGTCAGCAGGATGTCGATGGACTCGAACCACGCGGCCACTTGCCGGGCGACGCTGTTGCGCACTTCCAGCGCGGCGGCGAAATCCGTACCGCGCGATTGTTGACCGAAGGCATAGCAGGCGAGGGTGGCTGGTTCCAAGGTGTTGCGATCGACTGGCCGCCGGGTCGCAGCGGCGAGATGGTCGATCCAGCGCACCAGACTCGCACACCAGATGTGCGCGTTGGCCTCGACGAACGCGTCCCACGACAGGCCGAGCGGCGCCCGCACGGTTTCAACCTGATGGCCGAGGGATTCAAGCTCACGGGCAACACGGGCCGTGGCATCACTGATCTCGGGATCGACGCTGGCCCCGTTCCACGGAGCATCGAGCAAACCGATACGCAACCGTCCAGGATCGCGGCCAACCTGAGCCAGAAAACCTTCGGCCGGTGCCGCCGTGTAATAAGGATCTCCCGGCGCACAGCCCTGCACCACATCCATCAGCGCCGCGCTGTCGCGCACCGTCCGCGACAGGCCCAATTGCACGCCGAGCCCGGCGAACACTTCATCCATCAATGGCCCGTGAGAGCTGCGGCCGCGCGTCGGCTTGAGGCCCACCAGCCCGTTGAAAGCGGCCGGAACGCGGATCGATCCTGCCGCGTCGGTGGCATGGGCGATCGGCACGATACCCGCTGCGACCGCCGCACCGGCGCCACCGCTTGAGCCTCCGGCGGAGAGTTGCGTGTTCCACGGGTTGCGGGTCGGGCCTTGCAGGAGGGAGTCGGTTTCGGTGCTGAACGCCATTTCCGGCGTGGTAGTTCGGCCCAGGGTGATGAGCCCGGCGGCGTTGAAGCGCTGCATCAGACTGGAGTCGCTTTGCGCGACCAGGCCTTGGGCGAGTCGGCTGCCCAGTTCATTGCGCCGTCCGGCTGCGGTGATCGCCAGGTCCTTGATCAGAAACGGCACCCCGGCCAGGGGGCCGCTGCCCGTGGTCGCGGTCGGTGTCCAGTGCTCGATGACGGCGTTGATCGCCGGGTTGACCTGCTGTATCGCTTCGATGGCCAGAGCGGTCAGCTCTTTGGCGTGGACTTCGCCTGAGGCAACCAGTTGTGCGAGGCCGATGCCGTCATGTTCGGCGTATTCGTTGAGGTTCATGGATAGCACTCCGAGAGGGAGCGTCGATATTAGGTCGCAGGGTCTCGGCTGATTAGCCCATAATCGCGGCATGAAATATGCCATGGGTGGCACAGTTGATTGTTCTCAGGCAGGCCCGAAATGATCCGCGACTTGAACGACACACTGGTTTTTGCCTGCGTGGTGCGCCTCGGCAGTTTCACCGCCGCCGCCCATACGTTGCAGATACCGAAAACCACGGTCAGCCGGCGGGTGCGCGAGCTGGAACAGGCCATCGGGGTGCAACTGCTGCGGCGCACCACCCGCCAGTTGAGCCTGACCGAGGCCGGCGCGGTGTATTACGAGCAGTGCAAATCCATCGCCGACACACTCGAGCATGCCGAACGGGCGGTGCATCAATTGCGTGACGGGCCCCGTGGCTGGTTGCGGGTGACGGTGCCGTTTTCATTCGGGGTGAGCTGGTTTGCGCCGCTGCTGGCGGGGTTTCGTCAGGCGTATCCGGAGATTCGTCTGGAGATTCTGGCCTCTCATGTGCCGCTGGATCTGGTGGGCGAGGAGATCGACGTGGCGCTGCGGCTGGGGGCATTACCGGATTCGAGTCTGATCGCCCGCAAACTCGCAAACTTTCCCACCGGTATTTACGCGGCCCCGCAGTACTTGGCGCGCCATGGAGCGCCACAATCCCCGGAAGAATTGCTTCACCATCAGACGTTGACGCTGCATCAGGCCCGGCGCGATGTCGGTTATGTCTGGCCATTGCGGCGGGAAGGGGCACGCCTGAGAGACTATCGTGTCGAACCCTCCATCCTGGCCAACGACCCGGCGCTGTTGCACGACGCGTTGCTTGCCGGCGAGGGACTGAGCCTGGCGATGGACCAGAGCATGAAAGCGGATGTGCAGGCCGGACGCCTGATCCGGGTGTTGCCGGAGTGGATCGGCCCGCCGCAGGATCTCAACGCGGTCACGGCTCGCGAGCATCTGCCATCGCCCAAGGTGACGGCGTTGATCGGATACCTGAAAGCGCACATGCCGGACGGAGTGGCGTAAGCGGCGGTTGTTTGCTTAAGTCAATCGAGGCCCACCGAGGCGCCGGAGCATCCCATGTCGATTCGATTGTTGTTGGCTGCCGTGTGTTGCCTGATCGTCATGCCGACGGCGCAGGCGGTGGAGTACACCCGGGTCAATACCGCCGCCAGCCAGATCAGCTTCACCTACAACCAGATGGGTTCGCGGATGTATGGCACGTTCGGCAAGTTCGACGCGACGCTGGACTTCGACACTGCCAATCTGAGCAACGCCCGCACCACGTTGCACATTGACCTCACGAGCATCGACGCCGGCAGCGAGGACGCCAATACCGAACTGGTGAAACCGGCCTGGTTCGACACGCAAAAGTTTCCGACGGCAGTGTTCGAATCGACCGGTTTCAGCAGGGTCGATGAAAACCATTACCTGGTGGCCGGCCGGCTCACCCTCAAAGGCATCACCCATGAAGTACAGGTGCCGGTGCATCTGAAACCGGATAACAGCATCGGCATCTTCGACGGTGAACTGGTGCTCAAGCGCGATGCCTTCGGCCTCGGTGCCGGCGAGTGGGCCGACACCGTGGTTTCGAACGACATCGCGATCAAGTTCAAGGTCGTTGCGCCGGCCCAGTGACCGGACTCAATACGCCCGCCAGTGCCCCGGCACCCAGCGCCACTGGTTGCCGGCCCAGCGGTAGTGCCCGGCGACCCAGTGATAACCCGGCGCAGGCATCGCCGGAACCACTTCGACGATCGGTGGTGGCCGGTGCGGGCGCGCCGGTTCGACGACACAGCCCGACAGGGTGATTGCCACCAGCGTGGCGGTGATCAAGGTTTTTATGGTTTTCGACATGGTGATGTTCCTGGTGGGTAACGTTGGCGGACGGTTGCGCGATCAACGCACCCAATGGCCTTCAATCCAGTACCAGTTCGGCCCGCGCGCCTGCCAGTGGCCGGGTTCCCAGCGTGCGCCGTGGTGACGCACCGGTTGCCAGTGACCGGGCATCCAGACATAACCCCGTCCTTCCCAGCGCCAGTGGCCGCGATCCCAGGCATAACCTGCCCGTGGACCGGGCATCGGTTCCATGCGCATCGGTGGCGGTGCTTCGCGGATGATCATTTCGGGTTTGGCAAACACGGGGGAACTGGCCAGCGCGGCCAGCGTCAGCGGCACCAGCAGCAGGGCTTTTCGCCATTTCAACAGGGAACGCAGAACGTTCATGACAACTCCTCAGGACCTGCGTCGGGAAAATGAACGCAGTTGAAGAATTGGACGCCAAATCGGCGAAAGATCCGACGCCGGCCGGATGAAATTTTTGTCAGGAACGGCGCCGGAAAAAGAGGATGAATCAGTAGAAACGATCTTCTTCTTTCATGGCCTGGATCTGCCAGAACGTCCTGCCCGAGATCAGCAGGAACAAAACCCCGAGCAACAGGCCGCCGGTCATGATGTAGAAGCCCGGACGGTAGCTGTGCAGTTCGGCGGCAATGGCGTTCTTTTCCGGCAGCCATCGTGAAACCAGCAGAGGGATCGGCCCGCCCACTTCATATTGCGTGTGCTCGGCGTAGCGCTCGTCGACGAACTGATCTTCGTGGCTCTGCCCCTGATCGTCGGTGTAGCGGTAGTGAAGGATCTTGCCGTTCCGGTTCATCCGGATCTCTTCCAGTTGCGTGACGGTGCCGCTGACTTCCATGGCGTTGAACTGCAACAGACCATAACGAATGCCCTGATGGCGGGCCATGCCGGCCAGCAGCAACACTACACAGCATGCGACAGTCAACATCACGATACGGTTGTAGAGATGATCCCTTTGGGCTTCGCGCGGGTAGTACATCGGACGATCCTTCGTGATTTCGGAATAGAGAAAGCCTGCATCGGCGGCGGTGCGGGCAACTTTAGCCGGTGTCCGCGCCCGGGCGCGGTATGATGTCGGCGTTTGCCACGGTCAGCCCGGTGGCAACCTGTGTTTTACCGCCGGAGTTCACCCGCCATGCCCCGCATCACCCACTACAAATCCCCGTGCGCCGAAGGCGTCAACAGCCAGATCCTGCAAATGGTGGTCGACTACCTGACCGACATCAGCGCGATCGGTCTCGGCCCAAGCAACCTGCTGTACAACGTCTATCAGTACGCGGTCGGCTACGAGGTGCATTTGTATCTGGAGGCGCTGAACGGCGAGAAGGGCACCGAAGTGGAGTTGCTGGTGGCCACCGACGACGATGATCCGGAACAGGTGATCGGCTTTCTGTTGTATCTGCCGGTCCAAGGCGATTGGGAAGCGTGCAATGTGGCGTACTTGGCGGTCGATCAGCAGCATCGCCGCCAGGGCGTGGCCCGTGCGTTGATTGCTGAAATGGTTGCGCGTTACCCCCATGCCGAACTGACGTGCAGCGTGGGTAAAGTCCCGTATTTCGAGGCGCTGGGCTTTGAAGTGCTGGGCCAGCTGGAGACTCAGGTGCTGATGAGCACCCGGCATTACCGCAGCAACGGTTTGCGCGGATTTATCGACACCACGCCGATCTACCGCTCGCTGGAAGTGCAGCAGATCCACACCTACCTGCTGCAGAAGCACGGCAAACGGGCAATGGTCGATGCCGAAAAACAGCGCGACCGGCATCTGGACCAAGTCACCCGTCACACCGAAGAATTTGTCCGCCAGCGCCTGACCGTGCACTGATCCGGCCAACGGCAAAAAGCCCTTGTTGCGATGACCGCAGCAAGGGCTTTTTTGTGCCCGTGATTTCAGGACAGCTTCACATTCATGGTGATCCGCGCCGTGAACACCTTCTTGCCCTCGGCGTCGTGGATGTCCACCGGCACGATCTTGTCGCCTTCGGTCTGCCAGTCCAGCCCTTCGCCATTGGCCACGGCTGTGACATCGGATTTGGCCTTGGCCAGGTATTCGACGGTCATGCCTTTGGGAATCCAGCGGGCGCCGGCGGGAATCGACACGTCGGTCATCATCCCTGCCGCGAGTTCAGCGGCGTTGCACATGGCAATGGCGTGTACGGTGCCGAGGTGGTTGGTGATCTCGCGGCGGAACGGCACCTGCACCGTCGCCGAGCCTGCGCGCAGCTCGCTGACCAACGGATTGATGCTGCTGAAATACGGCGCGACCTGACAAGCCATCTGGCTGAACGCTTCGGGGCCGGCGCTGGTGAACATGCTGAGAAACTGACTCATGGTGAAGCCTCGCGATTAGGGGAATTTACAGAATGATGTTCCGTTACAGAATATTGTTCTGTAACGGAACGGTATTCTGTCCGTGGGAAATCTGTCAACCTAGGCGCGTTTCGATCACCGGCACGGGCGTGCCTTTCAACCGGATTTACAAGGCCTTCAACCCCATGGACACCGCAGATCTACTCGAGCGCAGCTACCCCGGCCGCCGGGCCGAACTCAAGCGCGACATCTTTCGCCAGGCCTTGCGCCTGTTCAACGAACAGGGGATCGAGGCCACCACCATCGAAATGATCCGTGCCGAGTGCGACACCAGTGTCGGTGCGATCTACCACCACTTCGGCAACAAGGAAGGGCTGGTGGCCGCGTTGTTTTTCACTGCGCTGGAAGATCAGGCGCGCTTGCGTGACGCCTATCTGGCCGAGGCGACAACGACCGAGGAGGGCGTGCAGGCATTGGTCTACAGCTATGTGGACTGGGTGGAAAACCAGCCGGAATGGGCGCGGTTCCAATATCACGCGCGTTATGCCGTGACCCGGGGGCCGCACAAGGACGAACTCGCCGACCGTAACCGGACGCGCAACCAAGGTCTGCGCACCTGGCTAAGCGAATCCGGACGCGCCGCCGAACTCAATGAATGCCCGGCCGAATTGCTGCCGTCACTGATCGTCGGCCAGGCCGACAGCTATTGCCGCGCGTGGTTGTCGGGAAGAGTGCAGGGCAGTCCGAAGGCTTATCGCGAGTTGCTGGCGCAGGCCACGTGGCGCTCGATCCGCCGCGAACCGGAACGCTGATTTTCAGAGACAAAAAAAGAGCCTCAAGACTCTTTGACGGGGAGGAAGTAGAGCCCGTGAGGCTCAAGATGCGCGTGAAACAAGGTGCGGGCTTGATTGGGGTTCAGGGCACCCGCACCTACGCAGCGGTTTGGCGAACCAAGCGGCTGCGTATCTCCATCCTAGGAAGGTGCCCGGGCGGCCTCAAGTACCGTCAGTCACTTGCTTTGCGGCGCTGGCGGCGGCCCTTTCGACCATCGCGGTGATGGTTGCAAACAACTCGTCGCGGGCTTGTGCGGCGCTGATTTCATCGGTGGCCGCAGCTTGAGACAACGCCTCGGCGGCACCGAGCATGGCGCGCAATCCCGCCTGGGTAATGTCACCACCGCCAGCGAACGGCGACAGCACACGGCGGCATTTCTCCAGGAAAATCGCCTCGTATTCGCGCTTGATCTTCTCCAGTTCCGGCGTGCTCGCCAGCGCAGCGATCACCCCCGGAATCTCGTTGCCCTGAGTCAGCACGCAGTCGACATACGACGTGGCAATCACCGAGGCAGTGCCGCTCAACGTCGCCTCGCAATTGTCCAGCGCGGCATCCATCAGTGCGGTCTGGCGCCTGTCGAAATCCTGATACAGCGCCGCCAGCAAACCGGCGCGGGTGGTGAAGTGGTCATACACCACCGGTTTGGTCACGCCGGCCTTTTCCGCCAGATAACCCAGGGTCAGGGCATCGGTGCCTTCTTCGCGAATCAATTGCCAGGCCATGTCGAGCAACTGGCGCTGACGGTCTTCCCGGGACAGGCGTCGGCGGGGTTGAACGGATTCGGGGATTTCAGTGGTTGACATTGCTTATATACCAAACGTAACTTACTGAAGGTAACTTACCAAGAGTAGCTTGCGAACAGCATATAGCCCCTGATGAACATTCACCACCCGGAGACTTCCCATGCACGCATTGATTGTTGTGGCTCATGACGATCCCCGTTCGCTGACTCATGCACTGGCGCAGAAAATCGCCAAAGGCCTGTCGGAGAACGATCCGTCCAACACCTTCGAAATCGCTGACCTGCACGCCGAGGAATTCGATCCGCGTTTTGGCGTGGCCGACTGGGCGGTGCATCACCGTGAATCCGCACCACCGGCGGATGTGCTGGCCGAGCAGGCACGCATCGACCGCGCCGATGCGCTGGTGCTGGTGTATCCGGTGTTCTGGTGGTCGATGCCGGCGCTGCTCACAGGCTGGATCGATCGGGTGTTCAGTAATGGCTGGGCGTTTGATTTCGGCGGCGATTCGACCCTGAAGAAACTCGGACGCCTGCGCGTGCATCTGGTCGCACTCGGCGGGGCCGATGCACGGACCTACGAACGCCACGGCTACGGCACGGCGATGAAGACGCAGATCGATCACGGGATTTTCGATTACTGCGGGGCGACGGTGGCAGGCTCGGCGTTGTTGCTGGAGTCCGAGTCGAGCGATCCTGCGGTGCAGCTGCAGGCAGCGCGCGAGCTCGGACAAGGGTTGTTTCGCTAGTCGATGCGTTTGAAGACCAGCGCCTTCAGACCACTTTCCGGATCGATATCCGGAAACTCCGGCGGGTTTTCCAGCCGCTGCTCGAAATGCAGGCTCGGCGCCTCCTGGGTCACGCCGTCGATCAGGAAGTCCGGACCGAACGACGGATCGTTCATGCACGCCAGCACCGTGCCCTGTGCCGTCAGCAGTTCCGGCAGGCGGCGCAGCACGCGCTGGTAATCCTTGGTCAGCAGGAAGCTGCCTTTCTGGAATGACGGCGGGTCGATGATCACCAGATCGTACGGGCCGCTGTTGATCACCTTGCCCCAGGACTTGAACAGGTCGTGGCCGAGGAAACTCACCTTGCTCAGGTCATGCCCGTTCAGGCGGTGATTGTCGCGGCCCCGGCTCAGCGCCGCGCGGGACATGTCGAGGTTGACCACATGGCTGGCACCGCCCTCGATGGCCGCCACCGAAAAACCGCAGGTGTAGGCGAACAGGTTCAGCACCCGTTTGCCGGCAGACTGCTCGCGCACCCAGTTGCGGCCGTAACGCATGTCGAGGAACAGTCCGGCGTTCTGCTTGCGGCCCAGATCCACGCGGTATTTCAGCCCGCCCTCGACGATGGTCATCTCGTCGATCTCGTCCCCCAGCAGCCATTCGGCGGTGCTTTGCGGCAGGTAGCGGTGCTGGATCAGCAGGGTATGGGCGCCGGACTGCTGCCATTGCTCCGAATGAGTGATCTCCAGCGACAGACGCTTGAGGTCTTCCAGCTGCGAAGCCTCGGGTTCCTTGAACAGCGACACCAGCACCACGCCTTGCAGCCAGTCCACGGTGACTTGCTCCAGCCCCGGCCAGCAGCGTCCACGACCATGGAACAGGCGCCGGGTTTCGGCTGGTGCCGAAGTCAGCGCGGTAAGCAGGTGGGCGTGGAGAACGGCGAGGGCTTGAGGGTTCATCAATCGGGATCGGCCAGCAAAAGGGCGGGCATTTTAACCACAAATACGCCGTGGCGATGGCCCGCCGAGCGACGTTATCGAAAAGACCTGTATCAAAAATGAATTTATGTACAAGGCGCTGCTCATACCAGATAAGCAGCGGGATCATGCCGCTAAATCGTTCATGCAATTCAGGGAGTGCCAGTTCATGTGTCCAATTCCGACGTCGAGCGCGCACCTTCCTGGCGGGTTGATTCTGGTAGTGGAAGACGATCCGTTGATTCTGGAGTTTCTGTGCGAAATTCTTCAGGAGGAAGGTTTCAAGGTCGAGCCGCAGACCAGTGCCGATGCGGCGTCGCAGTACCTGGAAGAGCACGCGCCGGAAGTCGCGCTGCTGCTCACCGACATCACCATGCCTGGCACCCTCAACGGGGCGGACCTGGCTAATCTGGTCGGCGAGCGCTGGCCGGAAAAACCGGTGATGGTCATGTCCGGCTATGAAACGCCGGAAACCTCCGGCGTCCGCCATCCGGTGGCGTTCATCAAGAAGCCCTGGGCCATCGGCCAGTTGCTCGATTGCGTGGACGGCGCGTTCAAATCCAAGGCGCCGCGTCTGCACTGAAGCCTGCGGCAGATGCTACATTGCCGGGCACATTTGCCCGGCTCTGCCTAAGGATGCGATCCCTTGTCTGCTCACGATGCTGTTTTCAATCGCGCGTTCGGCGCGTTCCTGTTCGACATGGACGGCACCGTCCTCAACTCCATCGCCGCCGCCGAGCGGATCTGGGCGGCCTGGGCCGAGCGTCATGGCGTGGATGTCGAGACCTTTCTGCCGACCATCCACGGCGTGCGCGCCATCGACACCATCACGCGTCTGAACCTGCCGGGGGTGGACGCCGAAGCGCAAGCGGCGTTCATCACCGAGGCGGAAATCGAAGACGTTGAAGGCATTGTCGAGATTCCGGGTGCGGCGACGTTTCTCAAGTCGTTGCCGGCAAATCAGTGGGCCATGGTGACCTCGGCGCCACGGGATCTGGCGTTGCGGCGGATGGCGGCGGCGGGGATTCCCGAGCCGGCGGTGATGATCACGGCCGAAGACGTGACGGCAGGTAAACCTGACCCGGCTGGCTATAGACTGGCTGCGAAACGTCTGGGTCTGGAACCGGCCGATTGCCTGATTTTCGAAGACGCAACGGTCGGCATCCAGGCCGCTGAGGCGGCAGGTGCGCCGTTGATGATCATCACGTCGACCCACCAGCATCCGATCAAGACTCCGCACGCGACCATCGCCAGCTACCGCGAGATTGCGCTGAGCATCGACAGCGACGGCCAGTTGCGTCTGCAACCTCAGTAAACACCCGGCAACAACCGCCAGCTGCGCGCGCAGTAGGCGTCGTATTCGGCGCCGAACTGGGTGCGTAGCAAGGCTTCCTCTGAGTGGATACGGGCGATCAGCGGGATCAGCGTGAGCGCCGCCAGCAGGATCCCGACCACTGAACGAAATGCCAGGGCCCAGCCCAGTGCATTGACGACCAGCCCCAGATAGCTGGGATTGCGCAGGCGTGTGTAGATGCCATCGGTTACCAGACGGTGCCCCGGCTGAATCGCCACCAGTCCGCTGAACCGATGCCCGAGCACGAACACCGGCCATAACCGCAACGCACCACCGGTAATGAACAGCAACGCCCCCAGCCAGCGGGTGCCTTCGCTGCCCACGGTCCAGAAACCGATTCGGTCGCAATAAGCCGGCAGAAAACCACTGACCAGTCCGATCACGCCGAACGCCGGAAGCACCCAGCGATTGGCCCGGTCCTCGCGCTCGCCGGAACTGAGGTTCACTTCGCTGAACAACGACACCACCACCATCACCAGCGTCGCCAGGGCCACGACCACCAGTGATCCGTGGGAGAAGAACACCGCCACGCCGCCGATGCCCCACATCGCCAGGCCCAGATAGGCGAGGGTGGCGAGCACCGCGACCACGGTCATTTGCGCTGACATTTTCATAGGCACCTCACGGCTGTTCCGTTCAGTGTAGATCCCGGCACGATCCCCGGCGTTTACTGTTCCGGGAACAGGGTGGACTAAGCTGAAGACAGGGACGCTTCGACTTCAACCGTCCACGCGCCATTGCGTGCGTGGCGTCATCAGGAGCCCGCCATGCTGCACATCCGCACGCCGTTGATCCTCCATCCGACCCTGTCGACCACCTCCCGGCGTATCTGGTTGAAACTGGAAAATCTGCAACCCAGCGGCTCCTTCAAGCTGCGGGGCATGGGCTTGTTGTGCAGTCAGGCGGCGGTGCAGGGCAAACACAAAGTCGTCTGCCCGTCCGGTGGCAACGCCGGCCTCGCCACAGCGGTGGCGGCGGCCAGTCTGGGGCTGCAAGCCTGCATCGTGGTGCCGCACACCACCCCCGAAGCGACCCGCGCACGGATTCGCCGCACCGGCGCCGAAGTCATTGTCCATGGCAAGGTCTGGGACGAAGCCAATCAGCGTGCGCGGGAACTGGCCAGCGCGGCAGACACCGAATACGTCCCGGCCTTCGACCACCCGGTGTTGTGGGAGGGGCACAGCACAATGATCGATGAAATCCTCGAAGACTGCCCGCAGGTCGACACCGTGGTCACCTCGGTCGGCGGCGGGGGATTGCTGGCAGGGATCCTCACCGGACTGCTCCGCCATGGCCGACGCGACTGCAGGATCATCGCCTGCGAAACCCAGGGCGCCGCCTCGTTTGCCGCCGCCGTTCAGGCCGGCCACCCGGTGCGCCTGAGCAAGATCGACACCGTCGCCACCTCCCTGGGCGCCGCGCAGGTGGCGGAGTGGCCGGTGCAGCACATCGGCGAGTTCGATCACGAATGCCTGGTGCTGTCCGATGACGACGCGATCATGGGTGTGGTGCGCTATGCCAGTGAATTGCGGCAACTGGTGGAGCCGGCGTGCGGAGTGTCGCTCGCGGTGGCTTATCTTGATCATCCGGCGCTGGCGGAAGCTCGGGACGTGGTGGTTGTTGTTTGTGGTGGGGTGAGTATCAGTGCGCAGTTGGTGGCGGGGTGGGCGCGGTTGGGGGGCTGAACCGCGCCTTCAATCAGGCGCCAGAAATATCCGGCCCCGTCAGCATCGTCCTGAATGTCTCCACCAACGGTCGCAAATTGACCCGATGCCACGCCGCCCACAACGGCGTGGTAAACGCCAGCCACGGCACTTCCCGCAACACCACACCCGGCGGGGCGTTGTGGCTCAAGCCTTTCTGGATCATTGCAATCCCCAGCCCCGAAGCGACCAGCCCCAGTGCGGTGAATGGCTCGGTTGCCTGCATGCGCACATCCGGGGTGAAGCCGGCGCGCAGGCAGGCGCTGAGGAAGTCGTCGCACGCATCCTGACGCGGTTGCACGCCGATCCATTCCTGAGTGGCCAGATCCTCCGGGCTCAGCGAAGCCTGAGTCGCCAGCGGATGCTGTTCCGGCAGCGCCAGCAGCATCGGGTCGTCCAGTACCTGAAAACCCAGCAGATCCGGATCGTCCGCCGCCGGCGGTTCACTGACCAGTGCAATGTCGAGGCTGCGCTGACGCAGCCCTTCCAGCTGTTCGGCAGAGTTGAGGTTGTACAGCGCGACATGCACGTTCGGCCGATCCCCCCGCAGCACACGCAAGGCGTTGGGCAGGACGCCCGCGTGCATGGCGTTCTCGATGTAGCCGATGCACAAGCCTCCTTCTTCGCCACGGCCCAGGCGTTTGCCGAGGGATTCCAGGCGATTGGCGTGGGTCAGCAGGGCGCGGGTTTCGGCGAGGAACGTCTGGCCGTCGCGGGTCAGGCGGATGCGTTGCTGGCTGCGTTCGAACAGGGTCAGACCCAGGCGCTCTTCGAGCTGGGCGATCTGCCGGCTCAGGGGCGACTGGGAAATATGCAGGCGCTCGGCTGCACGGCCGACGTGCTCTTCCTCGGCGACGACTACGAAGTAGCGCAATTGGCGGATATCGATCATGTCAGACCTTCAGGGACTCAAGTGCTGCGAATTATGTCTTGGACGGTCTGAGTGGCGCAATCTAGGATCTGCTCAACGGTCAACCACGACCCAGACACTACGAGGAAATCCCCATGAGTTTGAAAGACAAACTGCCCGGCCAACTGGGCTTCGGCACCGCGCCACTGGGCAACATGTTCCGCGCCATTCCCGAGGAAGAAGCCCAGGCCACCGTGCATGCGGCGTGGGATGCCGGCGTGCGTTATTTCGACACCGCGCCGTTCTACGGCTCGGGCCTGTCGGAAATCCGCCTTGGCGAAGCACTGTCCCGCTACAAGCGCGACGACTATGTGCTCAGCACCAAGGTCGGCCGGGTGATTCTCGATGAAGTCGAAGACGCCGCCGCCCGGGATCTGGGCGAAAAAAGCGGGGTGTTCGAACACGGCCGCCCGAACAAGATCGTCAACGACTACAGCGCCGACGCCACCTTGCGCTCGATCGAAGACAGCCTCAAGCGCCTGAAAACCGATCGCCTCGACATCGTCTGGGTCCACGACATCGCCCAGGATTTCTACGGCGACCAATGGCTGGAGTATTTCAACCAGGCCCGCACCGGCGCCTTCAAAGTCCTCACCCGCTTGCGTGAAGAGGGCGTGATCAAGGGCTGGGGCCTGGGCGTGAACAAGGTTGAACCCTGCGAATTGACCCTTGATCTGACCGAGGCGCAGCCCGACGGCTTTCTGCTGGCCGGCCGCTACACTCTTCTCGACCACGAACGGGCCCTGCAGCGCCTGATGGATTCGGCGCGGGCGCAGAACGTTGAAATCGTCGTCGGCGGCCCTTATAGCTCGGGGATCCTGGCCGGTGGCGCGCACTTCGAATACCAGAAGGCCAGCCCTGAAATCGTTGCCAAGGTCGAGCAGATCAAACGTATCGCGGCGGCCCATGGTGTGGATGTAAAAGCAGCGGCGCTGCAATTCTCCCTGGCCAATCCGGCCGTGGCGGCGGTGATTCCCGGCGCAAGCAAACCCGGGCGGATCGCCGAGGACGTGGCGGCGCTGTCGGCAGTGATTCCTGCCGGTTTCTGGCAGGCCATGCGTGAAGCGAAACTGGTGTCCGAACGTGCACCATTACCTATCGACGAGGTGAAAGCATGAAGATCGATCTGAGCGGAAAACTGGCGATTGTCAGCGGCAGCACGGCGGGTATCGGTTTGGGCATCAGCCAGTCACTGGCCGAGGCGGGCGCCACGGTGGTGGTGATCGGTCGCGACTCGGCCAAGGTCGAGCAGGCACTGGCGAGCATCCGCGACAAAGTGCCGGGCGCGAAACTGCGCGGTCTGACGGCGGACCTGGGCACGGCCGAAGGTGCGCAGAAACTGTTCGCCGCCGAACCGAAGGCCGACATCCTGGTGAACAACCTCGGGATCTACAACGCCGTGGATTTCTTCGATGCGCCGGACGATGAGTGGACGCGCTTCTATGAAATCAACGTGATCTCCGGCGTGCGCCTGTCGCGGCATTACGTGCCGGCGATGGTCGAGCAGGGCTGGGGCCGGGTGATTTTCCTGTCTTCGGAATCCGGCGTGGCGACCCCGGCCGACATGATCAACTACGGCGTGACCAAAAGCGCCAACCTCGCGGTGTCCCATGGTCTGGCCAAACGGCTGGCCGGCACTGGCGTCACGGTCAATGCGATCCTGCCGGGGCCGACCTTCACCGACGGCGTCGAAGAGATGCTCAAGGATGCCGCCGCCGAATCCGGTCGCAGCCTGCGGGACGAAGCCGACGCGTTTGTGCGCCGGGCACGTCCGACCTCGATCATCCAGCGCGTGGCCAATGTCGAAGAAGTCGCGCACCTGGTGACCTACATCGCTTCACCGCTGTCCTCGGCCACCACCGGCGCCGCACTGCGCGTTGACGGCGGTGTGGTCGACAGCCTGGCAATCTGAATTTTTTGAGAGAGACATTTATTTATGGCAACAGCATCAGCATCCATCGACATCCCGGCTTCGGCCGATCAGGTCTGGCAATTGATCGGCGGCTTCAACACGCTGCCGGACTGGCTGCCGTTCATTCCCAAGAGTGAACTGAGTGAAGGCGGACGTGTGCGCAGCCTGCAAACCGCCGACGGCGGGGTAGTGGTCGAGCGCCTGGAAAGCTTCGATAACGCCGGCAAGACCTACAGCTATTCGATCCTGCAGGCACCGTTTCCCGCCACGGATTATCTGGCGACGATTCGCGTGGAAGCCCAGGGCCAGGGCGCGAAGGTGACTTGGTCGGGACGCTTCACCGCCAAGGGCGTGAGCGACGAGGAAGTGGTGGCGCTGTTCAGCGGCATCTATCAGGGTGGACTTGAAGCGCTGCGCGCCAACTACCCGGCCTGAGTCTGTGCAAGCCCTCCTGTGGGAGCTAGCCTGCTAGCGATAGCGGTCCATCATTCAACTATTGATTGACTGACACACCGTTATCGCCAGCAGGCTGGCTCCCACACGGGGAGCATATGAGGTTCAGGACTGTGAAATCAGACTCTGCCGACAATCAAGCACCAGTTTCGCCCCGCCCAGATCGCTGCGACCCACCTCAAGACTGAACCCGTGCAGGCTGACAATCGCTGCAACGATCGACAGTCCCAGCCCGAAACCGCTTTGCGGTTGCCCACCCTCTGCACGATAGAAACGCTGAAACACCGCTTCCCGCTCCGACTCGGGAATGCCGGGGCCGGAATCGTGCACTTCGATCCGTGTATGCCCCGCATCATTCACTCCACGCAAAATCACCGTGCCGCCTGGCGGGGTGAACTTGATCGAGTTGCTCAGCAGGTTGGCCAGCGCTTCGAACAACAGCGCCCGGTCACCATTGAGCATCGGCAGGGTTTCCGGCATGTTCAGTTCGAAACGCAGTTCGTCCTCTTCGGCCAGCGGCAGGTAGAACTCATGCAGTTCCTGCAGCAACCGCACTGGATCCAGCTCGATGAAGCCGGAACGGCGCTGCCGATCTTCCAGTTCGGAAATCCTCAGCAAACCCCGAAAACGCGCCATCAGCGTATCCGCCTCGGCCAGCACCAGATCCAGTTGAGCCGCCTCCGGCGAGCCTTCGCCGGCCTGCTGCTGCATGCGATACAACTGCGCCCGCAGGCGGGTCAGCGGGGTGCGCAGGTCGTGGGCGATGTTGTCGCAGACGCCTTTGACTTCGTTCATCAGGCGCTCGATGCGATCGAGCATGGCGTTGACGATGGCGGCGAGCATGTCCAGTTCATCGCGGCGATTGGACACGGGCAAGCGGTGGGTCAGGTCACCGGCAACGATTGACTGGGCACTGGCCTGAATCGCTCGTATGCGTCGCAACGGCCGACGCCGCAGCAAATGCCAGCCGATGATCCCCGGCACGATCGTCAGAGAAACACCCCAGAGCAGGGCACGCAGGATGATTCGGGTCACGGCGAACAGCGAACCGTTGTCGCGCACCAGCACCAGCCAGCGACCGTCGCGGGTCGGCGTGGCGACCGCATCGCAGCTGTCGGCGGGCAGGGTCGGGTCGTCGGATTCGGAGCAGTCGCGCAGTTCGTGGATCTTGCCGTCCAGCGGCAGGCCGGCAGGCATCTGCTGCAAGGCCCCGCCGAGATAGGTGTGGTCGGCGGCGAACAGGCCGTAGGCGTCGATGCCGCGAATGTCGAAGGTCATGCTGGCGGCGAGCGCGTCTTCCAGTTGCTCACCACGAAAGTGCGAGAACAGGTGCTGACGCTGCATCAGCGAATGCTTGGCCAGGTTGTCGAGGTAACCGGACACCTCGAAATACATGACCCCCATGAGGATCCCGCTCCAGGCCACGAACAACGAACTGTAAAGCGCCAGCAGCCGGCTGCTGGAAGAACGCCAACCGTCAGACGGGTTCGGCAATGACATAACCCGAGCCTCGCACCGTGCGGATCAGCGGGACGTTGCCCGGCGGGTCGATCTTCTTGCGCAGACGGCCGATGTGCACGTCGATCAGGTTGGTGCCCGGGTCGAAGTGATAACCCCAGACTTCCTCGAAAATCATCATCCGCGACAGGATCTGGCCGCTGTTGCGCATCAGGAATTCCAGCAGTTTGTATTCGGTCGGCAGCAGCGTCAGCACCTGCTCGGCGCGGCTGGCTTCGTGGCTGATCAGGTCCAGTTCCAGGTCCGCCACACGCAGGGTGGTGGGCTGGGTGCCGCCGTTGTTCTGGCGGCGCAGCAACACTTCGACCCGGGCGGCCATCTCGTCGGTGGCGAAGGGTTTGGTCAGGTAATCGTCACCGCCGGCGCGCAGGCCGCGTACACGTTCGTCGACATCGGACAGGGCACTGATCATCAGGATCGGCGTGGACACGCCCATGGTGCGCAAGGTAGTGACGATGGCCAGGCCATCGAGTTCGGGCAGCATGCGGTCGAGGGTAATCAGGTCGTAATTGCCGCTGACGGCGCGGTCGAGGCCTTCGCGGCCGTTGTCGACCCAATCCACGTCGAGGCCGTGGCTGCTCAGTTCGGCGACGATTTCCCGGGCGGTCACGGCGTCGTCTTCGATGGTCAGGATGCGAGTCATGGTGGGCCTGCTGATCGGTTCAAACGGAATGGCAGCATTTTGCCAAGATTTTGCAATAACGCTTTAAATTAACTTTCATGTTGTAGTTGATACAAACGCAAAAGACCCGTCGTGGTTACCGATTTATTTCCTGAAACATTGATATCATCTGGCCACATTTTCGAGGGAGAGATTCCGTGGGCAAGTTGATTCGCGGTGGCTGGATGCCGATGGCCGGGATACTTCTGGCGCTGTTCAGTGCTTCGGCATTGGCCGCCAACACCCCGTGTTCCGGGAAGAAAGGGGGCATCGATCGCTGCGATGGCGATCTGTTTCTGTGCAATGACGGCTCCATCAGCGGTTCGAAAAAAAGCTGCGCCGCCATGTTCGGCATCCGTGAACAGGCACGGCCCCAGCAGTTTCTGCAAAGCAATGACGGCTGCGATTGTGGCACCGGTTCGTTTTGCACCGGGCCACGCGGCGGCGTGTATTGCCTGACGCCCAGCGGCAAGAAGAGCTACAAACGCAAGTAAACGGTTTGTGCCAATGCATAAAACCCGCTGCTCTCGAGCCTTTGTTGCAAATTGCATGGTCCCGGGAAGTTCATTCTTTTTAACTAATTGAATTACAACGATTTATTTAATGTTGGCGACTGGCACGGTCACTGCAATTCATCTGCTGACGAGTTGTAACACCATTTTTCATGCCGGGAGCAGAACAACAATGAATAGATCCTCTGATGGGTTTTATCCTGCCTTCGAAGGCGAGTCGAGCAACGTCTCAGGGGTGTCCTGGGGCGCGATCTTCGCCGGGGCCGCAGCCGCTGCGGCACTGTCGATGATTCTGGTGCTGCTCGGTTTCGGTCTGGGCTTCTCAGCTGTTTCACCGTGGGCCGGGGAGGGCGTCAGCGCCAAGGGCCTGGGCATTTCAACGATCGTCTGGCTCGCGGCGACGCAAATCATCGCTTCCGGCCTGGGTGGCTACATTGCCGGTCGTCTGCGGGTGAAGTGGGCGAACATGCACGGTGACGAGGTGTATTTTCGCGACACCGCCCACGGCTTCCTCGCCTGGTGCGTGGCAACGCTGGTGACCGCGACGCTGGTGGTCGGCTCGGTCAGCAGCATCGTCAGTGGTGGTGTGCAGGCCGGTGCGAGTGTCGCCGGTGGTGCCGCCAGTGCCATGACTCAGGCCGCCGGCACGGCTGCGGCCAACACCAGCAGCGACCAGTACGGTTACTTCGTCGACAGCCTGTTCCGCGATGATCGTCCCGCTGCTGTCAGCGATGACGCCGCTCGCGGCACCGTGACCCGGATCTTCGCCCAGAGCCTGGCTAACGGTCAGCTCAGCCCCGAGGATCGTACTTACCTCGCGCAACTGGTGGCGCAACGCACCAACCTGAGCCAGGCCGATGCCGAGCGTCGCGTCGATGAAATCTACGCCCGTACGCAAAAGGCAATTGCCGACGCCAAGGTCAAAGCACAGCAGGCCGCTGACACCGCCGCCAAAGTCGCTGCCTGGACCTCGCTGTGGATGTTCATCGCGCTGCTGGCCGGTGCGTTCTTCGCCAGCCTGTCGGCCACCTTCGGCGGTCGCCGCCGGGATGCTGTCGAGTACGTTGAAGTCGATACCTACACCACGACCACTGTGCCCCCAGTCCGTTAATCAAGGAGCATCACCATGCGCTCATTACTGCTGTTTTTCCTCGGCGTGCCAATCCCGATCATTATTCTGATTGCGTTGTTCGTGCACTGACCTTTAACGATCTTTAAATCCTGTAAAGCACAAAGCCAGTCAATAATTAAATTGACTGGCTTTGTGCTGTTTGGAGGGCGAGATATTGTTTCGAATGATAGTAGCCTCGATCGGCTTTTACGGGGTGTTGATCAGCCCTTCAAAGCGCTTGACCGAGCAGGGTTGCAATTGTATTTTCACCCGGGTTTTCAACTGACTCGGTGGCGTAAGCATGGAGCTTTCAACCGCAATTCCAATCTTCAAGATATCGTCTGAAAAGTTGGCGCGTGAGTATTACCTGGATCGCCTGGGTTTTTCGATGGATTGGGAACATCGACGCAATGATTATCCTGCTTACCTTCAGGTCAGCAAGGGAGATTTAATTATTCATTTGACAGAGCATGAAGGTGATGCGGAGCCAGGCACGACAATTCTGGTATCGGTCAGCGATATCGACAGTCTTTACATTGAGTTGAAGCGTGGTTTGCCCAGCAACAAGTTCGCAATTATAAAAGCCGGCAAGAATCACGTTCTGGAAATAGATGATCCGTTTGGCAATCACATCCGTTTTGTGAGTCCGTCACGTTGAAAAATAAAACGCTGCAGCCAAGGCTGCAGCGTTTATCATTTAAGTACTTTTCTAGCGACAAAAACCGCCCTGCGGTTATGAACGGATGCCAGTGAGTAAGTAACGTGGAAAGTGGTCAGTAATTTGCTGGTGGCTTCGATGTGAGATTGCACCCACGCGTAATCTTCAATGCATTCAAAGATCAGCACGCCATTGTCACTGCACAAGTCCCAGGCTTTTTTGAACAAGTCAGCAAATGAACGGTTGTCCTTGTCAGAATAACCAAATCCGATTCCGGCCCACACCACGCACGGGTATTGCGGAAGTTTGGCTGATTCACTGCGTATATCCCCCACGCTGAACGTTGTTCGTTCGTAATCACCATAGTGGGCAATGGCATCCTTGATTGCATTTTCGGAAATATCGATACCGTGGTAAGAGCGGTTTCGATTGATGGCGCCTCGCAAGCCACCTACATAACACCCTATATCGAGTACGCCGGCGCAATCATATTGCTCGACGAGTCCCGAGATGACCGAATACCGGGTCGCCAGCGTGGCATCGGACAAATAGCCGTAGGCCCCGCTGGTATGGGCTTCGTCCTGGCGCTCCGGGTCCGCCGTGAGCGCCTCGCGCTCGTCTTCCGATAGCGTCTCTTTCTCTGTGGTGCTCATTACCTTCTCCTTGGTTGTTTACACGAAAAACGGGCGCGTCAGTACGCTGCAGAGACTGCTCGGAAATAGCGATCAAATGAACGGGAAAGGCATCACCTCACGAAGGTTCATGCACCAGGGTGCGTTTTTCCTTCGGTGGTTTTTCCGGCGATAGTTGCGACAGTAGCGTGCCGGCCAATATAAGGGCGCAACCGGCCAGCTCTTTCGGGCCAAGTGATTCGTTCAATATGAGCCATCCGGCAACCGCTGCAAACACGGCTTCAATACTTAGAATGATTGCACTGTGCGCTGCCTTTATATGCCGCTGGGCAAGTACCTGTAAGGTGAAACCGATGGCGACAGACAATACTCCACCATATAAGAGCGGGATTTTGGCGTTGGATATCATTTCGAAGGAAATCGGCTCCGAAACCACAGCGATGGCCAGGGAAAGTACAACGCAGGTTCCGGACTGGACAACGGCCAGTCTGATAGGTGGAAGCCGATGTCCGAACGTCGACAATGCAATGACTTGAAAAGCCCAGAAAAATGCACTGGCCAGTGTCAATAGATCGCCGGGGTTGACACTAAGGTTGCCATGAACACTGAGAAGATAAAGTCCCATTGTCGCAAGGACTACACCGAACCAGACGCCAGGAGAATATCGGTGCCCGAAGAAGCTGCACAATATCGGAACCAGCGCTACATACAATCCGGTAATAAAACCGGTGTTCGCTACAGAGGCGTACATCAACGCAATTTGTTGAAGGTTTATTCCTCCGAACAATATCAGGCCAATCACGATCCCCGATGACCAGTCTTTCCACGAAAGCGGCCGGGTATTTTTTTCAAAAAGAATAAAGGGAAGTATCAGCAGGGTCCCGAGCGCGAAGCGTAATCCCGTATACCAGAAAGGCCCGATTGAACTCATGCCGATCTTTTGCGGAACAAACGCACAACCCCAAATCACAGCGGCCGCCAACAACAAAATGTTTGACGTGATTACTTTTCTGTCCATAGAAAATACAGTCGTCCATCGAGAAGGTAGCCGATTATAGGCGGGGCGATTTTGTCGTCAATTACAGTTAAGTGGACTTTTAATCGGAGTCGTCTCCCGGATTTAAAATATCCTTTAAAAATAACAGGTTGGATCCAATCCTTTGTATATGCCTTTTTTTCATATGTTTAGGCGGCTTTCAGAGCAGACTCGGCTGTCCCAGAAAAGCGGTGCATTTCACTGGCATGGATCAATATTCGCCCCGACGATATCCCCTAACGTAAAAGAACCCGGCCCTTGCCGCTGGATCGACTACATTGCTTGCGCTCACATTTTGCTGCGCAGACGGAGTAAGCCTGTTGGCACGATAGAGAGGAAAACCCCCACGTGCCGGCGAGGTGTAGTGCAGCAAGGAGCTGTTTCAACCTCACCTGAACCTTTTCACGGATGATCATCGCAATGCACTGCCTAGAAAGAACCTTCGATATCCAGCCCTTGGCGCAGGCGGATATGACAGTCCACATCAACGGCCAGCCGGTCACCGCCGCCATCGGCGAAACCGTGCTCAGCGTCATTCAGTCCCTCGGCGTGCGCCAGGTCGCACGCAACGATCACAACCAGGTCAGCGGTGCCTATTGCGGCATGGGCGTGTGCCAGTGCTGTCTGGTGAAAATCAACGGCCGGCACAAGCGCCGCGCCTGCCAGACCGTGGTGCGTGACGGTATGCAGGTCGAAACCCAGGTCAACCGCATTCACGGGCAGGAGGCGCCATGAGCCAGCATCCGGTCATTGTCGGCGGTGGGCCGGCGGGCATGGCGGCGGCCATCGAACTGGCGCGCCATGGTGTGCGCAGCACATTGCTTGAAGAGGCGTCGCGCCTTGGCGGTGTGGTCTATCGCGGGCCGCTGCGGGACGGCGTGCAACTGGATTATCTGGGGCCGCGTTACTCCGAGGCGTTGAGCAAACTGCACGGCGACTTTCAGGAGCAGGCCGGGCTGATCGACGTGCGCCTGCATCACCGGGTGGTCGGCGCCGAAGGCACCCGCTCGCTGGTGGTGCTCGATGGCGATGAGCGCCTGCATGAAATCAGCTATCCGCAACTGGTGATGGCCGCCGGTTGTCACGAGCGCAGCGTGCCGTTTCCCGGCTGGACGCTGCCCGGCGTCATCATGCTCGGCGGCCTGCAATTGCAGATCAAAAGTGGTGTGGTCAAACCTCAGGGGCCGGTGGTCATCGCCGGCACCGGGCCGCTGTTGCCGCTGGTGGCGACCCAGCTGCACGCGTCCGGCGTGAGCGTGGTCGGCGTCTACGAGGCCTGCGCGTTCGGCAAGATTGCCAAGGAAAGCCTGGCGCTGCTGAACAAGCCGCAACTGTTCCTCGATGGCTTGAGCATGCTGGCCTACCTGAAACTGCACGGCATCCCGATGAACTACGGCTGGGGCGTGGTCGAGGCGCACGGCGAAGGCGAACTGAAAAGCGTCAGCGTGGCGCCGTACTCGGCGACGTGGGAGCCGGACATGAGCCGCGTCGAGCGCTTCGAAGCGAAAACGCTGGCGGTCGGCTACGGCTTCATTCCGCGTACTCAGTTGAGCCAGCAAATGGGCCTGGATCACGGCTTCAGTGACGACGGTTACCTGCGCGCCAATTCCAACATCTGGCAGCAGAGCAGCGAACCCCACGTGCATCTGGCTGGCGACATGGGCGGGATTCGCGGCGGTGAAGCGGCGATGCTGGCCGGCAAGATCGCCGCCACTTCGATCCTGCTGCAACGCGGTGTGCTGGAAGAGGAACTGGCGCGGGTCCGTCGCGACCGTTACCTGGGCAAACTCAAAGCCATCGTGCGTTTCCGCGCGGCGGTGGATCGCTACACCGAGCGTGGTGTCGGGCAAATCGCATTGCCGGCTGCCGACACGGTGATCTGCCGTTGCGAACACGCGACCCGCGCCGACATCGACCGCGCGCTGGAGCAGGGCGTGCAAGACATCGCCAGCCTGAAAATGCGCACCCGCGTGAGCATGGGCGACTGCCAGGGGCGGATGTGCGTCGGCTATTGCAGCGACCGCCTGCGTCAGGCCACCGGGCGCAAGGATGTCGGCTGGCTGCGGCCGCGTTTTCCGGTCGATCCGATTCCTTTTTCCGCGTTCCAGTCCCTCGGCACGGAGGCCGTTTCCCATGAGTAAGTTCTATGACGTGGTCATCGCCGGCGGCGGTGTGATCGGCGCGTCCATCGCCTATCAGTTGTCCAAGCGCAAAAACCTCAAGGTCGCGATGATCGACGCCAAGCGTCCGGGCAACGCCACCCGCGCGTCGGCCGGTGGCTTGTGGGCCATCGGTGAGTCCGTGGGGCTGGGTTGCGGGGTGATTTTCTTCCGCATGATGTCGGCCAACCGCAAGCGTGAAACCCAGGGCGCGGCGGTAGCGGTGGACTCCAGCACGCCGCACATCCTGCCGCCGTCGTTCTTCGATTTCGCCTTGCAGTCCAACGCGCTGTACCCGGCGCTGCACCGTGAGCTGAAGGACAACCACGGGATGGATTTCAAGTTCGAGAAAACCGGGCTCAAGTTCGTCATCTATGACGATGAGGACCGGTTGTACGCCGAGCATATCGTCGGCTGCATTCCGCATCTGGCGGATCAGGTGCGCTGGCTCGATCAGGCGGCATTACGCGAATCCGAGCCGAGCGTCAGCCATGAAGCGCGCGGTGCGCTGGAGTTTCTCTGCGACCACCAGGTCAGCCCGTTCCGCCTCGCCGACGCCTACGCCGAAGGCGCCCGGCAGAATGGCGTGGACATGTACGTCAACACCAACATCACCGGCGTTCTGCATCACGGTACGCGAGTAACCGGCGTGCAAACGGCCGAAGCCGGGGTGTTCCACTGCAAGACCCTGATCAACGCCGCTGGCGCGTGGGCAGCGGACTTGAGCGAGTGGGCCACAGGCATCCGCATTCCGGTAAAACCGGTGAAAGGCCAGATCCTGCTCACCGAACGCCTGCCGAAAATCCTCAACGGTTGCCTGACCACCAGCGATTGCTACATGGCGCAGAAGGACAACGGCGAGATCCTGATCGGCAGCACCACCGAGGACAAAGGCTTCGACGTCACCACCACCTGGCCGGAAATCGCCGGGCTGGTGCAGGGCGCGGTGCGTTGCCTGCCGGAGCTGGCGGACATCAACCTCAAGCGCACCTGGGCCGGGCTGCGGCCGGGTTCGCCGGATGAGTTGCCGATTCTCGGGCCGATGGCCGGGGTGGAGGGTTACCTGAACGCCTGCGGGCACTTCCGCACCGGGGTGCTGACGTCGGCGATCACCGGGGTATTGCTGGACAAACTGGTCAACGATGAACCGCTGCCGCTGGATATCACGCCGTTTCTGGCGGACCGGTTTGCAGTAGCGCCCGAGAAGGAGGAGCGGGCGCTGGAGATGGCCTGATCAGAACCTTCCCGCGCATTGCACGGGAAGGCTTGATGGCGGGGCTCAGGACTTGCCGGACTGTTCTTCCAGTTGATCCGACTCGAACAGTCTGGCCAGTTCCGCCCGCGCTTCCTGGGCGGTCTGCAGGACTTTGGCCGCATCGTCGTAGACCGCGTGTTGAGCCTCGAGCACCTGTTCGTCATGGTGCTTGAAACGCTTGATCCGCGCGTCGGCCTGGGCCTGGGTCAAACCTAGGCCGACCAGTGTGCGACGGCTCATTTCCAGACTGGAGTAATAGGTCTCCCGGATCGGATCGGCCCCCACATCCACCAACCGATGAACGTGCTGCCGGTTACGCGCCCGCGCGATGATCTTCATGTGCGGGTAAAGCTTGCGCACGATCTCGGCGGTCTTGATGTTGGTCTCCGGATCGTCCGTGGCAATCACGAAATATTCCGCTTCCCCGACCTTGGCCGCGCTGAGGATTTCCGGGCGCATCGGGTCGCCGTAGAACACCGGCACGCCGCCGAAACTGCGCGACAGTTCGATGGTTTCCACCGAGGTGTCCAGCGCGACGAACTTGATGTTCTGCGCCCGCAGGATCCGCGCCACGATCTGACCCATCCGGCCCATGCCAGCGATGACCACCCGTGGAGTTTCGGTGTCGATCTGGCGGAATTTCTCCGGCACTTCCACTGGCTGCACCTTCGGGCTGACCAGCCGTGCGCAGATCAACAGCAACAACGGCGTGACGGCCATCGACAGGGTGATGGTCAGCACCAGCAAGTCGTACAGGCGCGGTTCGAACAGACCCTGATCGCGACCGATCTTGAACACCACAAAGGCAAACTCACCACCCGCCGCCAGCACGATGCCAAGGCGAATCGCACTGACTTTGCTCAACCCGCCAGCCAGACGCCCGACCACAAACAGCAATGGCAACTTCAAGGCGATCAGCAGCAGCGTCAGCCCCAGCACGGTAATCGGCGCGCTGAACAACAGGCTGAGGTTGGCGCCCATGCCGACGCTGATGAAGAACAGCCCCAGCAGCAGACCCTTGAACGGTTCGATCTGCGCTTCCAGCTCATGGCGATATTCTGAATCCGCCAGCAGCAACCCGGCGAGAAATGCGCCCAGCGCCATCGACACGCCGACCATGTCCATCAACCACGCCGTGCCGATCACCACCAGCAACGCAGTGGCGGTAGACACTTCCGGCAGACCGGTTTTCGCCACCACGCGGAACACCGGACGCAACAGATAGCGCCCGCCGATCACCACCACGGCGATGCTGCCCAGCACCTGCAAACTGTGGCGCACGTCGTCAGCGGTGCTGGTGTGGTGGTCGACGCCCGCGAGCATCGGCACCAGGGCGATCAGCGGGATTGCGGCGATGTCCTGGAACAGCAGAATTGCAAAAGCCAGGCGACCGTGGGGGCTGGTCAGCTCCTTGCGTTCAGCGAGGCTTTGAAGGCCGAACGCGGTGGACGACAGGGCCAGTCCCAGGCCCAAAACAATCGCGCTGTTCAACGGCTGGCCGAACACCGACAACGCCAGAACGCCGATCACCGAACCGGTCAACAACACCTGCGCGAGGCCAACGCCGAACACCGATTTACGCATCACCCACAAACGTCGCGGCGAAAGCTCAAGACCGATGATGAACAGCAGCAACACCACACCCAGTTCCGAGATATGGCTGACGCTCTGCGGATTGCCGATCAGGCCCAGCACCGACGGGCCGATGATCACCCCGGCGAACAGATAACCGAGCACCGCGCCCAGTTGCAGGCGCTTGGCCAGAGGAACGGTGAGCACGGCGGCCAGGAGGAAGACGACAGCGGCTTGCAACAGATTGCCTTCATGGGGCATGAGCGGAACTCCAGTAACGCGGTACGGCGGGGGGCGACAAGGATAAAGGCTGAAACGATTACAGATCTACCGCAGACCCTGCTTGAGCGCATGTGCTCCTGTAACAATTTGCATCAATTGGTTACATTTATAGCCTCAGCGAATCAATTCCTTCCGAGTCTCCCATGGCCATCAACTTCGACCTCAACGACCTGCAAGCCTTTCGCGCCGTGGTCGAGCAGGGTAGTTTCCGCAAGGCCGCGGACACCGTGCGCATCTCGCAACCGGCATTGAGCCGGCGCATCGAAAAGCTTGAAGACGCCCTCGGCGTAAAGCTGTTCGAACGCACCACGCGCAAAGTCAGCCTGACCCAGGCCGGGCGTGGTTTCATGCCGAGTGTCGAGCGTTTGCTGGACGATCTGGACGTGGCGTTGCTCGGCATCAGCGAAGTCGCCTCGAATCGACAGGGCCATGTCACCGTCGCCTGTGTGCCGTCGGCGGCGTACTACTTCATGCCGCGGGTGGTCGCCCGCTATCACCAGCAGTTCCCGCGAATCAAAGTCAAAGTCCTCGACTCCAGCGCCCACGACGTGCTGACGGCGGTGGTCAATGGCGAGGCGGATTTCGGGCTGAGTTTCATGGGCACCCAGGAGGCGGGCGTGGATTTCGAGCCGCTGGTGCAGGAGAGCTACGTGGTTGCCTGTCGCCGCGATCATCCGTTGGCCGGGCGCAGCAGCGTCAGTTGGGACGAGTTCTACCAGCAGGATTACATCTCGCTGGACAAGACGTCGGGCAATCGCTTTTTGCTCGATCAGGCGCTGGCGAAAGTGGTGCCGCAACGCCCGAGCATCTGCGAAACCCTGCACGTGACGACGATGATCGGTCTGGTGGAAGCGGGACTGGGCGTGGCGGCGGTGCCGTTGATGGCGATGCCGGCGGCGGATCACCCGATCCTGACGCGGGTGCCGCTGACCGATCCGCAAGTGATGCGCAGCGTCGGCATCATCAAGCGCCGGGGCCGTACGCTGACCCCGGCGGCACTGGAACTGGAGCGGCTGGTGGTGGAAATGAAAGTCCAGCCGCCGAAGGTCAGCGCTTGACCGAATCCAGCCCGGTGGCCTGCACGTCGGCCTGGGCGGCAGGCGCGGCCAGATAGGCGAGCAACGCCTTGGCCTCCTGTGGATGCTGCGCACCCACCGGAATCCCGGCCGCGAAGCGTGTCACCGACTGCACCGATTCCGGGATCTTCCCGACATACGTCACACCCGGCACCGGCAGCAACTCGCTGACCTGCTGAAAGCCCAGTTGATAGTCGCCAGTGGCGACCACGGAGCCTACCGGGATTTTCGGGATCATCTTCGCCTTCGGTTTCAACTGATCTTCGACGCCGAGTTTCTTGAACAACTGCTGCTCGATGTACACGCCGCTGGCACTGTCGGAGTAGGCCACCGACTGCGAATCGAGCAGGGTTTTCTTCAGGGCGTCGACGTTGCTGATGTCCGGTTTCGGCGCGCCTTCGCGCACCACCAGGCCAATCCGCGAATCCGCCAGTTCCACCCGCGAGGCCGGGTCGACCTTGCCTTGTTTGATCAAGTCGTCGAGGGCGTAGCCGACCATGATTACAACGTCGGCCTGTTCACCCCGGGCCAGGCGATTGGGGATCGCCTCCGGGGCCTTGCCCATCGACGGGCCGAGGATGGTGTCGAGAGTGTTGCCGGTGTTCGCGGCGAATTTCGGGCCGAGGATTTTGTAGGCGGCGGTGAAGCCGCCGGAGGTCATTACCCGCAGTTCCTCAGCTTGAGCAAATGCGCTGAAGGCGAGGAGGGCGAGGGCGGTCAGATTGAAGAGCTTCTTCATGTTGGCTGGCTCCTCAAGCGACTGCAGGTTGCAGACGACCGCCCGCACGGCGATACAGATACAGCGTCGCGCACAACGCACACAGCGCGCCGACACTCATCCAGTAGCCTGGCGCAGCCTTGTCGCCGGTGTACTGGATCAGGAAGGTCGACATTGCCGGTGTGAAGCCGCCGAAGATCGCGGTGGCAAGGCTGTAGGCCAACGAGAAACCGGCCACACGAACCTCAACCGGCATGATCTCGGTCAGCGCCGGAATCATCGCGCCGTTGTACATGCCGTAGATGAACGACAGCCAGAGCAGCGACAGCAGCATGTGGCTGAAGCTCGGCGCCTGCACCAGATACGACAGCGCCGGATAAGTGGTCGCCAGGGCCAGCAGCGACATGGTGATCAACAGCGGACGACGGCCGAAACGGTCCGACAACGCGCCGCCGATCGGCAGCCAGAAGAAGTTCGAAACGCCCACCAGCAGCGTCACTAGCAACGCATCCGAGGTGCTCAGGTGCAGCACGGTTTTACCGAAGGTAGGCGCGTACACAGTGATCAGGTAGAACGCGGTGGTGGTCAAGGCAACCATCAACATCCCGCCGATGACCACGACCCAGTTCTGGCCGAGGGTGCGGAACACTTCTTTCATGCTCGGGCGATGCTTGCGGGTGGCAAACTCTTCGGTTTCTGCCAGGTTACGACGCAGCAGGAAGATGAACGGCACGATCATGCAGCCAACGAAAAACGGAATCCGCCAGCCCCAATCGGCAATCACGTCCGGCGCCATCCACTGATTCAACGCAAAGCCAAGCGCAGCGGCAACGATGATCGCAACCTGTTGGCTGGCCGACTGCCAGGCAGTGAAGAAGCCTTTACGGCCCGGTGTGGCGATCTCCGACAGATACACCGAAACGCCGCCCAGTTCCGCACCGGCCGAAAAGCCCTGCAGCAAGCGCCCGACCAGCACCAGCGCCGGCGCGAACAGACCAATGGATTCGTATCCGGGCACCAGCACAATCAATATCGTGCCGCTGGCCATGATCGACAGGGTGACGATCAGGCCCTTGCGACGACCGACGTCATCGATGTAAGCGCCGAGCACGATAGCCCCCAGCGGACGCATCAAAAAGCCTGCGCCGAACACCGCGAACGTCATCATCAGGGAAGCGAACTCACTGCTCGCCGGAAAGAACACCGCCGCGATCTGCGTGGCGTAGAAGCCGAACAGAAAGAAGTCGAACTGTTCGAGGAAGTTACCCGAGGTCACCCGGAAAATGGCACCGGCCCGCGAGCCGCCGTGTGGGATTGAGGCTGTCATCGAAAAATACTCCACCGCTTTTATGACGTGCGCGACGGGGAGGCGGCGCACGGTTTTTATTGGGGCGGATAGTGGCGCAGGGGGATCGATCTGTTAATTGCATAGTTGGTATGGATTGATGCGCAGGACGGATCAATCCATATCGAGCGGCAGCCGCATTATTGAAGCGGTGTGGCCGTTTCCTGTTTCTTCGCCGGCACACCCGGCGCAGTGGCGGTTGTAAAACTGCCATCCCACTGCGGATCGATTCGACGAATGCGCACGCTCAGATCAGGGTGTGACGCAAACATCCGACTCAGCAAGCCTGATCCTCCCGTGCTGAAAAACAAATGGCTGAACTCGGCGGCGCGGGGGGAGTTGATGACGGAGCCTTGTTTATGGGCGCCGATTTTTTTCAGCGCGCCAACAATGCTTTGCGGATTGCGCGTGTATTGCACCGCGCTCGCATCGGCCAGGAACTCGCGCTGGCGGCTGACCGCTGCCTTGATCAAATTCCCATACAGATGCCCGATAAATCCGGCCACACACAGTGCGAAACCGAGCGCAAAAACTACCAGCATCAACCGCACGTCGCGTTTGTCGCGCTTGAGCAGACTGGCCATTATGTAAGTACCCGCCAGCCCCAGCACCAACAGACCGTGCACCACCGCCACCAGTTGCGTATTGAGGCGCATGTCACCGTTGAAGATGTGGCTGAATTCGTGGGCAATCACCCCTTGCAGTTCTTCTCGGGTCAGCAACTTCACCGCGCCACGGGTCACACCGATGGCCGCATCCTCCGGTGTAAGTCCGGCTGCGAAGGCGTTGATACTCTCGTCCGGCAACAGATACACCGCCGGCACGCGGGTGCCGGAGGCAATCGCCATTTCTTCGACGACGTTCATCAAGCGCTGCTCGTCCAGCGTGTGCGCATTGCCGTTGAGCAGGCGGCCACCCAGTTTCTCTGCAACGACTTTGCCGCCAGCTCGCAGTTGCCGGTATTTCAGCAGGCCGCCAATCACCACGATGCCGCTGATGAACGACGCGATGACGGCCATCGCCAGAAAGGCATCTGCCAGCGTGCCGGTGCCGCTCAAGTAATCTTCAAAACCATTGAAAACGAAGGGCAGGGCGGTCAGGAAGACCAGCGAGACAATCGACAGAATCATCATGTAAACCAGCCGTCGGGTCTGGTTGCGAGCCTGGGTTTGTCGTTCAAAGAAATTCATCGGACCATCCATGGAAAGCAGAAATCAGAAAGAAACCTTGGGTGCGGTTTTGATCGCCAGCGTATCCGCAAACTTCAGCGGCACGGCGTCATCGCGATGGCCAAAACTGGCTGCCAGCAGCACCGCAGGAAAGCTCTGTTTGAGGGTGTTGTAGGCCATGACTGCGTCGTTGAACGCCTGGCGCGCGAAGCTCACCTTGTTTTCGGTGCTGCTCAGCTCTTCGCTCAGTTGCTGCATGTTCTGCGAGGCTTTGAGTTCCGGATAGGCTTCCAGGGTCAGGTTCAATCGACCCACGGCGCTGCTGAGTGCGCTGTCCGCCAGCCCCAGTTGCGCGATGTGCTGGGCATTGCCCGGTTTGGCCTGCGCAGCTTCAAGTCCCGCCACGGCTTCATTGCGCGCAGCGATCACCGCTTCCAGGGTTTCGCGCTCATGGGCCAGATAACCCTTGGCGATACTGACCAGATTGGGGATCAGGTCATAGCGGCGCTTGAGCTGCACTTCGACCTGGGCAAACGCGTTCTTGATCTCGTTGCGCCGGGCAACGAGTTTGTTGAAAAGACTGACAGCGTAGAGGCCCAGAACCGCAAGCAGCACCAGATTGACGATGAGGTAGATTTTCACGGTGATGTCCTTGTTCACTCGGCGGGGGCGCGCGGGATCTTATCGTAATTGGTGGCCATTGGCTGTAATTGCCATGCAGCGGGGGAACCCCGGATGGTGCTCCGGGGCGCGACTACAATCTCAAGTCCCGCATCATCAAAAAACAAGGAATGATTCCCGAACCCCGCAGTCGGAGTTCAGGTATCACACATCTGAAGGAGGTTCACCGATGAACAACAAGACCCTGATCGCCAGCCTGGCCCTCGTCGCCGGCATCGCCGGGATCACCCCACTCGTTCAAGCGGCGCAACCCTCGACCGACACCGTCGAACGCTCGCCCACCGACGGCCGCGAACTGAGGGTCAACGACCGCGCCCCGGACGTCTACCAGCGCAGCGAAAAAGCCATCAAGAACTGGAAACAGAAAGGCCTCAAGCAACCCGATCCGCAGGCGCAGTGGGTGCAGATGAACGACAAGTACGTGATGGTGATGATCACCAACGGGACGATTGTGGATATCAAGCCGGTGGAGCGTTAGCCGCTAGCTTGACATCGCGGGGAAAGTGCAGCTTGCGTTTATGTGACTGGCCCGCGATGGCCCCCGGCTGAAGGGCATCAGTAATCCATACGGTAATTGGATATATGCATTGAAATGATGGCAGAATGCCCTTTTGTTGGATTTCAATGGATTGTCATGAGTATAAATTTCGGGTTTTCCGTAAAAGACTATAAGTGTTTCAAATCTCGTGGGGCAAGTGTTCATTCTGTCAAAAATATTAACTTGTTGGTGGGGCGTAATAATGTTGGTAAGTCAACGTTTTTAGAGGTGCTGGATACACTTTGTAAACCAGAAGGGTGGAATGAAAGTCCTTTTTCTGAAATTGAGCTATTTGAAACAATTACCGATGAGGTGTTTTCTAAAATTGATTTCGATGGCCCTTTATATGAGGAGGATGAAGAGAGTGTGAAGGCTGATCATTGCCACCTTAAAGGTGCGGTGGTGAGTTATTTGCAACGGGAAGACAGTGCTCGATATTTGGGGGTTGATCGTGAGGTTTCTCCGGAGGAAAGAGCTGGGCTAGAGGAACGGTATTCTAGCAATTTGTTTCGTGATGAAGTTGATGGTACGTATTATGTTAGTGATCAGGTACTTTGTAAGAAGCACGTGAGGTTGCGAGCGGATCGCGATATTGTTCCTGAATATGATGATGAGAAGGCAGCGTTTACAAGCAATGGTGTAGGTGCGACTCAGATAATTCATGCTTACTCTCATTACTCTGAGCTTGACAGGGAGCTTATTGCCAAGACGTTGCTTGGGGCGCTGAACGAAATTTTTAGTCCTGATACTCGTTTTGTCGAGATAACAACAAAATACAACAAGACGGGTGGCGTATGGGAAGTCTATTTATCTGAACAAAATGCAAAGCTCTACCCGCTTTCTCAATCAGGCAGCGGACTGAAAACGATAATTTTAGTGTTGTTAAATCTTTTGGTTCGTCCCGCTTTTGAAGGAGGTAAGGTAGAAGATTATATTTTTTCATTTGAGGAGCTGGAAAATAATCTTCATCCCAGCCTGCAACGAAGACTGTTCCAGTATTTGGAGAATTTTGCGGTAAGTAACGACTGTCATATGTTCATAACAACGCATTCGAGTATCGCCATTGATGTATACAGTCATTCAGAGCATGCGCAAATTAATCATATTCAGAAAGATAATGGTGAGGTGGTTGGTTCTGTAGTTAGCAGTAGCCTGCACGGGTATGGAATGCTGACTGATTTGGGTAACAAGGCAAGTGATCTTCTGCAAGCAAACGGGTTGATTTGGATTGAAGGCCCGTCGGATCGAATTTATATGAATAAATTTATCCAGATCTGGAGTGGGGGCAATATTCGCGAGGGAGTGCACTTCCAGTATGCAATGTTTGGCGGCAGCTTGTTGTCTCACTTCGATATGTCGCTGCCTTCGCAGGAAAACAGGGAAGCGCTTAGCGTTCTGCGGATAAACAAGAATGCTATTCTTGTTTGCGACGGTGATCGTAGAAGTGAGGGAGCAGAACTCAAAAGCAGGGTGTCTAATGCCAAGAAAATGCTTGAGGGTTCCGGAGGTTATGCATGGGTCACTCAATGCAGGGAAATTGAGAATTACATTCCGCTGGAAGTATTTCAAACGGTGAATGGCTTAGGCGATGTTGATGATATTGGCATGTTTGAAAGCATTAACGAGTATCTTAAGAAACATAATGTGACCAAGGCGTTTGAATATACAAATAAAGTTGAAAAAGCCAAGTCGTACGTTAAGTTGCTTACCCGAGAAAACTTGAATTTTCGACCGGAAATCAATGAGCGTATGGTCGAAATTTGTGAACGTATTCGAAATTGGAATTTTATGTAGCCAGGAAGTTTCTCGCCGTAATTCATTTGTAGACGATGAACACGTGAGCCTCATTCCACAAACGTTTGTCTCAGCGTCTGCCCGCCACCCAACCGATACTGATTGTTCCCGCTGCGCTTGGCCTCATACATAGCCAGATCCGCAATATGCAGCAACCGGTCCATCGTCGGCGCATGGTCGGGGAATACCGCCACGCCGAGGCTGGTGCCGATGTGGCGTTGGTCGTTGCCGATGGTGATGGGCGGCGACAGTTCGATGAAGATTTTCTGGCAGATGCTGCGGGCTTCGTCCTGCAGGTTGAGGCCGGGGGCGAGGCCTTGCAGGATGACCACGAATTCGTCGCCGCCGATGCGGGCGACGGTGTCGCTGACCCGCAGTATGCGTTTCAGCCGGGTGGCGGTGGTGATCAGGACGCGGTCGCCGGCGGCATGGCCGTAGCGGTCGTTGATGCTTTTGAAACCGTTGAGATCGATGAACACCAGCGCCACCCGGGTCTCGGTCGCGCGGGCATGTTCCAGTGCTTCTGACAGGCGTTCTTCCAGCACCAGTCTATTGGGCAAACCGGTCAGCGGATCGAAGTGCGCCAGGTGCTGAAGGTAACTGGCCGAGGCCTTTTCTTCCGTGATATCGCGCACCACGCCCATCATCTTGATCATCGCGTCATGATCGTTCTTCACCACGTTGCCGGTTTCCCGCAACCAGCGGATCGTGCCGTCGGGCCAGACCACGCGGTATTCCTCGTCGTGATTCTCACCGGTTTCCAGACAGCGCAATTCCCCGGCGCGTACCTTGGCGCGGTCGTCCGGGTGCACGCAGGAGCAGAACAAGGCGTAGGAGGGCGTCACTTCGCCGATCTTGAACCCGAACATGCCGAAGATCGCGTCCGACCAATAGAGTCGATCCGTGTCGACTTCCCAATCCCAGGTGCCGATCCGCGCAAAATACTGGCTGCGCTTGAAGCGCTCGGCATCGCCATCCTGGTGGATGTTCTGACCTTCGGCGGCGCGAGTGAGCAATTCACGGTATTCGGCAAGTTGCCGGCGCAGGGCACGCTCGTGGCGAATCAACACGGCGATCACGACCATCAGCACAACGACAAGGGCAAAGCCGATCCAGAGTTGAGTCATTCAAGCATCGCTGACATGGCGTATCGATTCGGAGTTGGTGGCGGGTGGCTATCATTCATCACGGCCAACGCTGGGTCAAACGGTTGCCAATGTCCGGCATTTCTGGGAAAACGGCGGCCAGCGGAACAATAGAGTGAATGTTATGAATGATGAACTGCAGATAATCGATCTTCAGCCCGGCGACGGAAAAGCCGCCGTCAAAGGCGCATTGATCACCACCCAATACACCGGTTGGCTGGAAGACGGCACCGAGTTCGATTCGTCCTGGAGCCGGGGCAAACCGTTCCAGTGCGTGATCGGCACGGGCCGGGTGATCAAGGGCTGGGATCAAGGGATCATGGGCATGCAGGTCGGCGGCAAACGCAAACTGCTGGTGCCGGCGCATCTGGGTTACGGCGAGCGGACGATGGGCAAGATTCCGCCGAATTCGAATCTGGTGTTCGAGATTGAGTTGCTGGAGGTTTTGACGCGGGAGGATTGATTGCTCCGCGTTACAGCTGACGCCATAAAACCCGCTGCCTCCGATCACGGAGCAGCGGGTTTTTTCTTGCCCTTTACCTGAAACGTTACGCAGCTATAGCCATCTCATCCAGCGTCGCGGCAACCGTGCTGGTCAGGCTCGGGAATCTGCGTTTGACGCTGTGAAGTGCCGGCATTACGCGTTCCCGGTCCAGTTTGCCGTGATCGCGGGCGAGCTGGACAAGGGCCTCGAGGGCGGTGGTGACGATGGATTTTCTTTCGCTTTCGAGCAGGAGCAGACAGGCCTTTTCGGCCCATTGGCTGTCTTTTTCGTTGAGGCCGATGGAGATCAGGGCGGCGACGACGTGTGCATCGGATTTGCTTTCCATGGAGTGTTCCTCAGGTCGTGGCATCGAGGGTGTCCAGCGCCCGGTTCACGGCGAGTTCGCCACACATCACCACTTGGGCGATGCCCAGGACGGTATTGCGGTAGGGCGGGTCCAGCAACGCGGCGAAGTCGCTGAGCATCACGCCGGCCGAGGCCATCGATTCGCAGGCGTGGGCCAGCAAGGCATGTTGATCGATGTGGGGGGCGATGAGGAACATGCGGCCGGGGCAGTGCTGTTTCGGGGCGGTGGGTTTCAGGTAATGGTCGAGGGCGCGCTCGGCGGCTTCGTGGAGTTTTTTTGAGTCGGTTGTGGAGTAGGGAGAGGTTGGGTCGGATTCGGACTTGATGTCTGTTTCCGGAGGATTGGGTGTTGGCTTGATCATTTGCTTGGAAACCTCCAATAGAGGCTGACACGTTCTTGCGACTAAACAATAGGTGGCAGCTGTACGCAGGTTAGTCGACCAGTATCCAAGCACTACTGGCGCGCCCTAGAGCGCCCTACGCACAGCCGCCATTGAGTTCAGGCGTGGGAATGCCTGACTGAAAAACAGCTTGCGAGCTTGGATAAAACGCCGAGCGACTAAACCCGTTCACTGACCATTCAGTGATGCGAGTCAAGTTACGGGCAGGCTCCAAACCGCACAAGCCGGCGGATTCTGGCGTAGTTGTAGGCAAAGGCGCAAGGCAATGTAGCCTCCCGGATGGGGGCAAAATGATGCGTCATTTTTCAGTCCGCCATCGCGAGCAGGCTCGCTCCCACAGGGGTTCTGTGTGGGCTTATCAAGTGTGCCGACTCGCAAATTTCTGCTTTGTGATACTGGATATTTAATAAGCCACTTCAAGCTTGAATTATATCGGTTTCGATATAGCCTGCATGGCACATCCAGCACAAGGAATCAGGCTAAACCATGAAGGATTATCAAAACTCTGCCCAGCGTTTCGCAAGCGTCTGGGATGCACTGGAAGACACGCCGCAGGAAGCGGCCAACATGCGCCTGCGGGCCAAACTGATGCGCACGCTGTGCGAAACGATTCGAGCCTGGGAGCTTCCGCAAAAGGAGGCGGCCAAGCGTCTTGGCATCACTCAGCCGCGCCTCAACGACGTACTCAACGGCAAAATCGACAAGTTCTCTCTGGATGCGCTGGTCAACCTGTCGGCCGCCGCAAAACTGGACGTAGACCTCTGCTTCTCGTCGTCCCCGCCACTGCAATGGGCCTGACAGACGTGGGTTCCCAGCGGCCCTGCCTCTGAAAATCCTTCCAGAGGCGGCGCCGTCTGACGCGCCGCCTCATTCTCCCCAATCAAATTTTCAAGCCGCGACGGACGGTCGAAAACAGGCCTTGCCCCTTTCGATCGGAACAGCGACTATGCTCGCCATATAGGGGTAGGGGGTATAGGTATGTCGCACACACATGAACACAAAGGCGAGTTGCTCAATCGGGTCCGGCGCATTGCCGGGCAGGTTCAGGCAGTTGAACGGTCGCTGGAATCCGAGGCCGATTGCGCCAAGACGTTGCACCTGATGGCGGCGATTCGCGGTGCGGTCAACGGTTTGATGGAGCAGTTCATCGAGGCCCATGCCCGCGAGCATGTCGCCCATCCCGACCTCAGCGACGAAGCCCGCGCCCAGGGCGTGGAAGAGTTGCTGCAAGCCATCCGCCGTTATTCCAAGTGAGCACCGACACCATGAATCTGACGACTCGCTCTGACGACTTTTCCCACGATCACCAGTTCCTCGGTGCATCCCACGACGACAACGCCCGACGCACCTTGTGGGTGGTGGCGCTGACGTTCGTGATGATGATCGGCGAGATTGCCGCCGGTTACCTCACCGGTTCCATGGCGCTGCTGGCCGACGGTTTCCACATGGCGACCCACGCCGGCGCCTTGGGCATCGCGGCGGCGGCCTATGGTTTTGCCCGGCGCAATGCCAACAACCGCCGTTACAGTTTCGGCACCGGCAAGGTCGGCGATCTGGCGGGTTTCGCCTCGGCCATGGTGCTGGGGCTGGTGTCGCTGGGCATTGCCGGGGAATCGGTTTTCCGTCTGTTCGAGCCCACCAGCGTGGCGTTCGGCGAAGCAACCTTGATTGCCGTGGTCGGCTTGGGTGTCAACCTGCTCAGCGCCTTTTTGCTGGCCGGCCATCACGGTCATCATGACCACGGCCATAGCCACGATCATGGCCATCACCACCATCACGACAACAACCTGCGTTCAGCCTACGTGCACGTACTTGCCGATGCGTTGACCTCGGTGCTGGCGATTGCCGCGCTGCTGGCCGGTCGTTATCTGGGCTGGGTCTGGATGGATCCGGTGATGGGCATCGTCGGTTCCATCGTCATCGCCAAATGGGCCTGGAACCTGATGCGCGACAGCGCCGCCGTGCTGCTCGACACCACCGATGAACCGGTGGCCGAGGAAATCCGCGAGCTGCTGGAAACCTCCGACGACGTGCGCATCAGCGACCTGCACGTGTGGCAGGTCGGCCCGCAGGCGCGGGCGGCGATTGTCAGTGTGGTGGCGGCTGCGGGCGTGACTGCCGAGGCGATTCGCGAGCGGTTGGCGCCGGTGCATGAGCTGTCGCACCTGACCATCGAATTGCGCAGCGCCTAAGCCCGTACTTCGCTGAACAGCGGAATGCGTCCGTTCAGCGAAGGGCGGTAGTGCCAGGTGAACCGCGTCAGGTCGATGTCATGGGCGAGGATTTCACCTACGGTGGCGCTGGCAATGGTCAGTGCCAACCTTTGTCCCGGGCATTGATGCCGGCCGCTGCCGAACGTAAAGCTGCGGCGGTTGGGGCGATCCGGCAGAAACTGATCCGGGTTTTCATTCAGTGCCGGGTCGCGGTTGGCCGAGGCGAGCAACACCAGAATCACGTCACCTGCTTCAAAGCGAACGCCGTCGATTTCGCAGGTGTTCGCGACAAATCGTCGGGTGTTCTGCACCGACGGATCGAAGCGCTGGACTTCTGCCAACAGCGAATCGACCGACACGTTGTGTAATTCCGGCTGACGCTGCAACGCCACCAGCGCATTGCCGATCAGGCCGGCGGTGGCTTCAAAGGTCTGCGAGCAAAGGCCGATGAGGTTGGCGATCAGCACGTCCTCTTCGCCTGAAAAGCGCTGCTGAATGTCGGCGAGAAACAGGTTCGGATCTGCCAGTAATTCAATGAAGTAACCGTGCAATTGCTCCGCCGCCCGATGGGCTGCCGCCAGTTGCAGGTCATTACTCAGCGGCGACAGGCACGCTGCAAAATCGGCGGTCAGCTCACTGATCGTCCGCGCTTGTGCCGGAGTGAATCCGAGCAAAGCCGCGACCACGCACACCGGGCCGCGAAACATGGCCTTATATAAGCCGTCGGCATCGTTTGTGATCAACCGCGCGGCGATCAGCACTTTGACATCTTTGTCATTGATAAGCCCCAGCGGCGGCTCAATGGCCGAACGCGGGCAACGCTGATCTTCGCCATCATTCATTCGCATCAGCTGGCCGAACACCTTGCCCGCCATGCCATCGGCAATCGCCTTGGGCACCGGCTCCTGCACCGGACGCACCCGGCAATCCGCATGCGCCAACACTGCGCAAACCGCCCGGGCACTGCTGGCCACCCACAGTTTCAGTCCGTGATGAAAGGTCAGCCCGTCCGCCGCGCGCAGTTCGGCGTAGTAGGGATAGGGATCGGCGTGAGTCGCAGCGATGATCGGGTCCATGGATCGCAACCTTGTCGGTGGGGAAAGTGTTGCTACTATCTCCAGTCCTTGAGGGCGATGATTCGTCCGGGAGCGAAATATGCACGCAGAACATGCAGACATCGGCGTCTCGCAAGTGGCCGCCGCCATCGCGGAGCCGGCGCGAACCAAAATGCTGTGCTCGCTGATGGACGGCCACGCCCGCACCGCCACGGAGCTGGCAACCCTCGCCGACGTCAGCGCCTCCACCGCCAGCGCACATCTGGCCAAACTGAAGGACCTGGCACTGGTGCGTCTGCACGTGCAGGGCCGCCACCGTTATTACAGCCTCGCCGACAAGCGCGTGGCCCAGGCACTGGAAGCGCTGATGGTGATCGGCCAGAACCCCGCGCCGACCTTCAAACCACACACGCCCGATCGCCTGCAATTCGCCCGCACCTGCTACGACCACATGGCCGGGACGCTGGCGGTACTGCTGCATGACCGGTTGCTGGAGGGCGGTTGGCTGGTGGAGACCGATGAGCAGGCGTATCGCTTGAGCGAGAGCGGAGAGTCGCTGTTCGAAGGGTTGGGAGTCGAGGTCAGGGATCTTTCGACGTTACGCCGACGGTTTGCCTGCCCGTGTCTGGACTGGAGCATGCGCCGGCCACATCTGGGTGGATCGCTTGGAGCGGCGCTGTTGCAGGTGGCGTTGAAGCGTAAATGGGTGACGCAGGATCTGGACAGTCGGGCGCTGACGTTGACGGCGGCGGGACGCAAGGAGATGACGGCGCGGTTCGGGGTGAAATGGCCCGAAGCGATGCAGCCTGCCCAGATGCGTAAATCTTCGACCATCGCAGCCGACAGCCGACTGTAATAAGTCCGACTGACAAAGGGTCGTTTTACGGCTTGTCGCCCGCGGACGGACTCTATACTGTATATGCGAACAGTATAAGGTCCGTGCCATGCAACTTATCGACAAGCTCAGCATCCTCGCTGACGCCGCCAAGTACGACGCCTCCTGCGCCAGCAGTGGCGCGCCCAAGCGCAGCTCCGAGGGCAAGAGCGGGCTGGGTTCCACCGATGGCATGGGTATCTGTCACAGCTACACGCCGGACGGGCGTTGCGTGTCGCTGCTCAAGGTTCTGCTGACCAATTTCTGTCTCTACGACTGCCAATACTGCGTCAACCGACGCTCCAGCGACGTGCCCCGGGCGCGTTTCACGCCGGAGGAAGTGGTGACGCTGACCCTGGATTTCTACCGGCGCAATTGCGTCAGCGGGTTGTTCCTCAGCTCCGGGATCATCCGGTCGGCGGACTACACCATGGAGCAACTGGTGCGTGTTGCGAAGTTGCTGCGTGAGGAACACGAATTCCGTGGCTACATCCATCTCAAGACCATTCCCGAAGCCGATCCTGCGCTGATCGAAGAGGCCGGGCGTTATGCCGACCGCTTGAGCGTCAACATCGAATTGCCCACCGATGCCAGTTTGCAGACACTGGCGCCGGAGAAGCAGATCGGCTCGATCAAGCAGGCGATGAACACCATCTATACCGGCGTGCAGACCGTGCTCAACGAACCCCGCGCTCCGAAGTTCGCCCCGGCCGGGCAGAGCACGCAGATGATCGTCGGTGCCGATGACACCGACGACAGCACCATCCTCCACAGTGCCCAGGCGTTGTATGGCAACTTCCGATTGCGCCGGGTCTATTACTCGGCATTCAGCCCGATTCCCGACAGCCCGAAAAGCGTGCCGCTGGCCGCGCCGCCGCTGATGCGTGAGCACCGCTTGTATCAGGCTGATTTTCTATTGCGCGGTTATGGCTATACCGCCGGTGAATTGCTTCAGGGGCCGGGCAATCTGGCGTTGGACATCGACCCGAAACTGGCCTGGGCGCTGCAGAATCGCGAGGTGTTTCCGCTGGATCTCAATCGCGCCGAACCGGCGCTGATCTCACGCATTCCCGGCATTGGCCTGCGTACCACCGAGCGATTGGTGGAGCTGCGTCGGCAGCGGCGCATCCGCTACGAAGATGTGGCGCGCATGCGCTGCGTATTGGCCAAAGCCAAGCCATTCATCATCACCAGCGACTATCACCCGCAGCAGGCAGAAGTCACCAGCCAGATGCTCTATCAGCAGTTGCGCGACCGGCCGATGCCGCAGCAGATGGGGTTGTGGGGATGATCAATCTTGATTGCGATGACTTGTTCGACACCTGGCGCCAACAGGCACGCTGGTTGCTCAGCCATGAAATCGATCCCAGCCTGGTGAGCTGGGCGTCGGAAGGGGTGAGTGATCTGTTTGCCAGTGATGTGTCGGTGCCTGAAGGGCAGGGGCCGTTTCAGGCGCGGATTCCGCGTGCGTTGCTCGACACCCTGGAACAAGCGTCACGCTACCGTGGCGATCAGCGCTGGAGTCTGCTTTACGAAGTGCTCTGGCGCGTCAGTCATGGCGATCGCACGGCAATGATGGTCGGCGACAAACTCGGCAGCGAGTTACAGCGGCGGATCAAGCAGGTGCAGCGCGAGGCCCATCATCTGCATGCGTTCGTGCGCTTCATCGAGCGCCCGTCAGGGCTGCCGGGCCCGCAATACGTCGCGTGGCACGAACCGGCCCACGACATTCTGCATAGCGCCAGTGAACACTTCATCGGGCGCATGGGGCGTCATCGCTGGCTGATCGCTACGCCACGGGACGGGGTTTATTACGATGGCGAACAACTGGTTCATCAGCGCCAGTGCCCGGTGGAATGGCAGCAACTGGCGCAGAACGTTGACGATCCGCAGGGTGAGCTGTGGCTAGCGTACTACAGCCACATCTTCAACCCGGCGCGGTTGAACGAGAAGGTCATGCAAGGGCACTTGCCCATGCGCTTCTGGAAGAATCTGCCAGAGGGCGAATTGATCCCCGGATTGATTACCCAGGCGCGCATGGGCAAACAGCAGAACGGGCAGGCCGGCGGCATCGCCGGGCGTGGCGGCAAACGTATTGCGTTGAAACAGGTGGAGCATCCGCCGTCCGTTCAACGCGTCACCGAAGCCATCAACAAACCAAAACCGGCAAAGGTCACCCCCGAGACTTTCGCCGTCAGCCAGGAACCTTTCGGGCTCGACAGCCAACCTTTGGCGGCATTGGCGAGCAGCGCATAACTGCCGTGTACCAGAATCACCAGCACCGCGTAAGAAGCCACCAGTTTGAAGAACTGCGGAAGGAAAGCCTGTGTGGTGTCGATGAACTGCGGGAACACTGCCAGAAAGAAGAAGATGGCTTTGGGATTGAGAAACTGCAGGGACGCGGCTTCCAGAAAGCGGTAGCTCGGGCGCGAGGGGCGGACGTGTTGCAGGGTGCGGAAACTATCCGAACGCCAGCTCTTGAAACCCAGGTACAACAGGTAAGCGGCGCCGGCGTATTTGAGCACGGTAAAGGCCGTCGCCGAGGCGCTGAGGATCAGGCCGACACTGGTTGCACTGACGGCGGCAACCACGAAGGCCCCCGAGGCAATCCCCAGAATCCCGGGCACTGCGCCGGTCCAGCCCAGGCGTACGGCGTTGGACAGGGTCAGCACCACACCCGGGCCGGGGCTCAAAATGGTCAGGGTGGCGAAGAGTACAAAGAGTCCGTAGCTGTGCATGTCTGGCTCCGTCGGGGCGCGGGGTTGGGCGTGCGGGCAGATTGGCGTGGTGACGAACGTGTGACAAACGCTTTAAATGCAGCGCATACGTGACTAAATTAGACCCATGAACAAATCACTCCCGCCGCTCAATGCGGTTCGCGCCTTTGCGGTCGCCGCCCGTCATCAGAGTTTCACGCTGGCGGCCGAAGAACTGCACGTGAGCCATAGCGCCGTCAGCCGGCACATCAAATTGCTGGAAGAACACTTGGGTGTATTGCTGTTCGAGCGGCGTATCCGGCAATCGTTGCTGACGCCTGCCGGCCAGCGTTTTTATCAGCAGGTCAGCGCCGGCCTGGCGCAGATTGCCGACGCTGCTGCCGAGTTGCGGCAGCAGGCAGCACGGCCGACCGTGACCATCAACACCCGGCCGTCCTTTGCTCAGTTGTGGCTGATGCCCCGGCTGGATGACTTCACGGCGGAACATCCGGACATCGAACCGCAGGTGATCACCCAGACCCGGTCTCCGGATCCTGCGCGAGACAGCTTCGACATTGTTATCCGCCGTGGCCGCGACGACTGGGCGCCGACCATCGAATCGCACCCGTTGTTCGAGGATGAATTGTTGATGGTGGCGTCGCCCGAGCTGATCGAGCGAATCCCCTTGGCGGATCTTGCGGATCTGGGCCGGCACACTTTGCTGACCGTCAGGGCCCGACGCGAAGACTGGCACCACTGGGCGCTGCGTTTTGGCCAGAGTCAGAGTCCAAGCCAGGAGATTCGTCAGTTCGATTACATGCACCGAGTCATGGAGGCCGCCGTGGCGGGTGAGGGCGTTGCGTTGTGTCCGACCACATTGTTGGGCACGCACCTGTCGAGCGGTCGGCTGGTCTGCCCGTTGCCTGATTTGCGGATGCCGCTACCCCGTTATTACTACGGCATTGCGCCGCAGGCCTCCGCAGCGGCTCAGGTGTTTCTGACCTGGCTGCAAAAACAGACCCCATGAAAAAGCCCCCATCGATTTCTCGATGGGGGCTTTTGTGCATCTGGGCGTCAGATCAAACCTTGACGATCCAGCCGGCTGGCGCTTCGACGTCGCCGGTCTGTACGCCGGTCAGCTCTTTGTAGAGCTTCTGGGTCACAGGGCCGACTTCGGTTTCGCTGTGGAATACGTGCAGGTGGTCGTTGTAGCTGATGCCGCCAATCGGGGTGATCACCGCAGCGGTACCGCAGGCGCCGGCTTCCTTGAAGTCCGACAGCTTGTCGATGAACACGTCGCCTTCGACCACTTCCAGGCCCAGACGGGACTTGGCCAGTTCGATCAGGGACAGACGGGTGATGCCCGGCAGTACCGACGGCGAGTTCGGGGTCACGAACTTGTTGTCGTGGGTGATCCCGAAGAAGTTGGCCGAACCGACTTCCTCGATCTTCTTGTGGGTCAGCGGATCCAGGTAGATGGCGTCAGCGAAGTGCGCTTTCTTGGCCTGGGAGCCCGGCATCAGGCTGGCGGCGTAGTTGCCACCGACCTTGGCGGCACCGGTGCCTTGTGGCGCGGCGCGGTCGAAGCTGGAGATCTGGAAGTTGTGCGGGGTCAGGCCACCCTTGAAGTAGGCGCCGACCGGAATCGCGAACACCGAGAAGATGAATTCCGGCGCGGTACGCACGCCGATGTTGTCACCCACGCCGATCACGAACGGACGCAGGTACAGCGCGCCGCCGGTGCCGTAAGGCGGGATGAAGCGCTCGTTGGCGCGAACCACTTCCTTGCACGCTTCGATGAATTGCTCGGTGGACACATGCGGCATCAGCAGGCGGGCGCAGCTGCGCTGCATGCGCGCGGCGTTCTGGTCCGGACGGAACAGGTTGATCGAGCCGTCCTTGCAACGATAGGCCTTCAGGCCTTCGAAGCATTGCTGGCCATAGTGAAGGGCAGTGGAGCCTTCGCTGATGTGCAGCACGTTGTCTTCGGTCAGGGTGCCTTTGTCCCACTCGCCGTTGCGAAAGTACGACAGATAGCGTTTATCGGTCTTGATGTAGTCAAAACCCAGCTTGTCCCAATTGATGCTTTCGTTACCCATGACACCCTCTATCACTTAACAACCGTCGAAACGGTTCAAGGCTTCTGACGTTTTTTTGGATGGGCACAACAATACTTCATTCTTGAGCGGTTTCGCAGCCCGGGCGATGGGGGGATCAGCAGATTTATTAGCCTGCTTATGAAAAAACTCCCCCGCGTCGGTTCTTTTGATCGTTCCCACGCGGAGCGTGGGAACGATCTGAGGCTGAGAGTTACAGGTGCAATGCATGCCCGAGGGCACGCAACGCCGCTTCCTGCACCGCTTCACCCAGGGTCGGGTGCGCATGAATGGTGCCGCCGATGTCTTCCAGTCGCGCGCCCATTTCCAGGCTTTGCGCAAACGCAGTCGACAGCTCCGACACCCCGACGCCGACCGCCTGCCAGCCGACAATCACATGATTGTCCCGACGAGCGACCACTCGCACGAAACCGGTTTTCGACTCCAGGGTCATCGCCCGGCCATTGGCCGCGAACGGGAAGTTCGACACGATGCAGTCCAGTCCCGCCGCCTTGGCTTCATCCGGGGTCTTGCCGACAACGACCAGTTCCGGGTCGGTGAAGCACACGGCGGCGATGGCGGTCGGGTTGAATTCGCGGGTCTTGCCGCTGATCAGCTCGGCGACCATCTCGCCCTGGGCCATGGCGCGGTGGGCCAGCATTGGCTCGCCGCTCAGGTCGCCGATGGCGTAGACGTTGCGCATGCTGGTCTGGCAGCGGCTGTCGATCTTGATCGCCGAGCCGTTCATGTCCAGGTTCAGCGCTTCGAGGTTCCAGCCCTGGGTATTGGGTTTGCGACCGACGGCCACCAGCACCTGATCGGTTTCCAGGTTCAGGGTGTCGCCGTTCGGGTCGCGGACCTGCAACGTACCGTCGAAGCCCAGCACGCTGTGCTTCAGGTACAGCTTCACACCCAGTTGCTTCAGCGCTTCGTGCACCGGTTGGGTCAGTTCGGCGTCGTAGGCCGGCAGGATGCGATCCTGCGCCTCGACCACACTGACCTCGGCGCCAAGCTTGCGATACGCAATGCCCAGCTCCAGACCGATGTAACCACCGCCGACCACGATCAGGCGTTTCGGAACCGACTTCGGCGCCAGCGCCTCGGTGGACGAAATTATCGGCCCGCCAATCGGCAGGATCGGCAGGTTGACGCTTTTCGAACCGGTGGCCAGCACCAGATGTTCGCACTGGATGCGGGTGTCGCCGACTTCCACGGTCTTGCCGTCGATGACCTTGGCCCAGCCGTTGATGACCTGAACCTTGTGCTTCTTCAGCAATGCCGCGACGCCAGTGGTCAGGCGATCGACGATGCCGTCCTTCCATTCGACGCTTTTAGTGATGTCGAGGGTCGGCGCGGAAACGCTGATGCCCAGTGCCGAATGCTGATTGTGATGCTGAGTCTGGTGAAACTGCTCGGCCACATGGATCAGCGCTTTCGACGGAATGCAGCCGATGTTCAGGCAGGTGCCGCCCAGGGATTCGCCCTCGACCAGAATGGTCGAAATGCCCAGTTGCCCGGCGCGAATGGCCGTCACGTAACCGCCGGGGCCGCCGCCGATGATCAGCAGCGTGGTGTTCAGAGTTTGCATGCCATCACTCCACAAACAGGGTCGCGGGTTGTTCGAGCAGACCACGAATGGCCTGGATGAAGAGCGCCGCGTCCATGCCGTCGACCACGCGGTGATCGAAGGAGCTGGAGAGGTTCATCATCTTGCGGATCACCACCTGGCCTTTGACGACCATCGGGCGTTCGACGATTTTGTTCACGCCGACGATGGCCACTTCCGGCAAGTTCAGCACCGGAGTGCTGACGATGCCGCCCAGGGCACCGAGGCTGGTCAGGGTGATGGTCGAGCCGGACAGTTCATCGCGGCTGGCCTTGCCATTGCGGGCGGCGGTGGCGAGGCGGGAGATTTCCGCCGCGCTGTCCCACAGGCTGCGCGCTTCGGCGTGACGCACCACCGGCACCATCAGGCCGACATCGCTTTGGGTGGCGACGCCGACATGCACTGCGCCGAGGCGGGTGATGACCTGGGCTTCGTCGTCGTAACGGGCGTTCATCTGCGGGAAGTCGCGCAGAGCGACGACCAGTGCACGCACGAGGAACGGCAACAGGGTCAGCTTGCCACGGCTGGCGCCGTGTTTTTCGTTCAGATGGGCACGCAGTTCTTCAATCGCGGTGACGTCGATTTCCTCGACATAACTGAAGTGTGCAGCGCGCTGAGTTGCGTCCTGCATGCGCTGGGCAATCTTGCGGCGCATGCCGATCACTGGAATCTGTTCTTCATCGTTGCGCCGGGCGTACGCGGCGGCGACCGGCGCCGAAGCGTTCGACTGACCTTGGGCCAGATAAGCCTCGAGATCTTCGTGCAACACGCGACCGGCCGGACCGGAGCCGCGCACCAGACGCAGTTGAATGCCCAGATCCAGCGCATGTTTGCGCACGGCGGGCGAGGCCAGCGGACGCTCATCGGCTTCGCGGGCAACCATCGGGCCCTGGCAAACCGGAGCCGTACGTGGCGCGGCGGGTTTGCTTTCAACGACCGCTTCAACTTTTGGTGCAACAGGTGCTTCTTTCGTCGCAACAGGAGCCGGTTTGTCGGACTCCTTCAGATTGCCTGCGCCTTCCACTTCGATGCTGATCAGAATACTGCCGACCGCCATCACTTCACCCGGCTGACCGCCGAGTGCAATCACCTTGCCGTGGACCGGCGACGGAATGTCGACCATCGCCTTGTCGGTCATCACATCCGCCAGCACCTGGTCTTCAACGACCAGATCGCCGACCTTGACGTGCCATTGCGACAGTTCTACTTCTGCGATGCCTTCGCCGATGTCCGGCATCTTGATAACGTGCGTGCCCATTCAGACCTCCATGACCCGTTTCAGCGCCGCGCCCACTCGGGACGGCCCAGGGAAATACGCCCACTCCTGCGCGTGCGGGTAGGGGGTGTCCCAACCGGTGACGCGTTCGATCGGCGCTTCCAGGTGGTGGAAGCAATGCTCTTGCACCAGCGACACCAGCTCGGCGCCGAAACCGCAGGTGCGGGTGGCTTCGTGAACCACGACGCAGCGGCCGGTTTTCTTCACGGATTTGACGATGGTTTCCAGGTCCAGCGGCCACAGGCTGCGCAGGTCGATGACTTCAGCGTCCACACCGCTTTCTTCTGCCGCGACTTGCGAGACGTACACGGTGGTGCCGTAGGTCAGCACGGTGACGTCCTTGCCCGGACGGGCGATGGCGGCAACGTCCAGCGGCACGGTGTAGTAGCCGTCCGGGACTTGTGCGGCCGGGTGTTTCGACCACGGGGTTACCGGGCGTTCGTGGTGGCCGTCGAACGGGCCGTTGTACAGGCGTTTCGGCTCCAGGAAGATTACCGGGTCATCGTTTTCGATGGAGGCGATCAGCAGGCCCTTGGCGTCATACGGGTTGGACGGCATGACGGTGCGCAGGCCGCAGACCTGGGTGAACAGGGCTTCGATACTCTGGCTGTGAGTCTGGCCACCGTAGATGCCGCCACCGCAAGGCATGCGCAGGGTCATCGGAGCAGTGAATTCGCCGGCCGAGCGATAACGCAGGCGTGCCGCCTCGGAAATGATCTGGTCGTAGGCCGGGTAGACGTAGTCGGCGAACTGGATTTCCACAACCGGGCGCAGACCGTAGGCACCCATGCCCACGGCGGTCCCGACGATGCCGCTCTCGGAGATCGGTGCGTCGAACACCCGCGAGGTGCCGTACTTGGCCTGCAGGCCTTCGGTGCAACGGAACACGCCGCCGAAGTAACCGACGTCCTGGCCGAACACCACCACATTGTCGTCACGCTCAAGCATCACATCCATGGCCGAGCGCAGGGCCTGGATCATGGTCATGGTGGTCGTGGTCATGGCGGTTTCCAACTGAATATTGTTGTTGTGGTCGTTCATGTCAGATCCCCAACTGCTGACGCTGGCGCTTCAAGTGCTCCGGCATCTCTTTGTAGACGTCTTCGAACATGGTCGCGGCGCTTGGAATCTGGCCGCCGGCGAGGGTGCCGTACTGTTCGGCCTGTTTTTGTGCGGCGATCACTTCGGCTTCGAGCTCGGCGCTGACGGCGGCGTGCTCTTCTTCCGACCAGTGGCCAACCTTGATCAGGTGCTGTTTCAGGCGGGCGATCGGGTCGCCCAGCGGGAAGTGGCTCCAGTCATCGGCAGGACGGTATTTGGATGGATCGTCGGAGGTCGAGTGCGGGCCGGCGCGGTAGGTGACCCATTCGATCATGGTCGGGCCGAGGCCGCGGCGGGCGCGTTCGGCAGCCCAGGCAGAGGCGGCGTAGACCGCGTAGAAATCGTTGCCGTCAACGCGCAGGGAAGCGATACCGCAACCGACGCCGCGTCCGGCGAAGGTGGTGGCTTCACCACCGGCGATGGCCTGGAAGGTCGAGATCGCCCACTGGTTGTTGACCACGTTGAGGATCACCGGCGCACGGTAGACGTGAGCGAAGGTGAGGGCGGTGTGGAAGTCCGATTCGGCGGTGGCGCCGTCACCGATCCAGGCCGAGGCGATTTTGGTGTCGCCCTTGATTGCCGAAGCCATGCCCCAGCCCACGCCCTGAATGAACTGGGTGGCGAGGTTGCCGGAAATGGTGAAGAAACCGGCGTCCTTGACCGAGTACATGATCGGCAGTTGACGGCCCTTGAGCGGATCGCGCTCGTTGGACAGCAACTGGCAGATCAGGTCGACCAGCGGTACGTCGCGGGCCATCAGGATGCTTTGCTGGCGGTAGGTGGGAAAGCACATGTCGTCGGTGTTCAAGGCCAGGGCCTGGGCACTGCCGATGGCTTCTTCGCCGAGGCTCTGCATGTAGAACGACATTTTTTTCTGACGCTGGGCGACCACCATGCGGTTGTCGTAGATCCGGGTCTTGAGCATGGCTCGCATGCCTTTGCGCAGGATCTCGACCGGCACGTTTTCGGCCCATGGGCCGAGAGCATTGCCCTGGTCGTCGAGCACGCGGATCAGGCCACGGGCCAGGTCGGCAGTGTCGGCGGGTTCAACGTCGATGGAAGGTTTGCGCACCGTGCCGGCATCGGTCAGATGCAGGTAGGAGAAGTCGGTTTTGCAGCCTGGGCGGCCCGAAGGTTCAGGGACGTGCAGACGCAGCGGTTCATACGCTTGGGTCATGGCTTCTACGCTCGATCTTGTGAATTTCTTGTAGTGAGCTGGCAGTCATTCTTCGATAAAAGAAATCTTGTCCTACAACAATCATAGGCCCGGGCAAGAAGAATATTTCTCTCTGTTTCGTTGCGCTGGAGATCATTTGCAGATAGAAAATCTGCATAAACATAAAAAACAGGTGGTTTTGTCTCATGCGCAAACTGGACCGTACCGACATCGGCATTCTCAACAGCCTTCAGGAGAATGCGCGCATCACCAACGCCGACCTGGCCCGTTCGGTCAATCTGTCGCCGACACCGTGCTTCAACCGGGTCAAGGCGATGGAAGAACTGGGGCTGATCCGCGAGCAGGTGACCCTGCTGGATGCCGACCTGCTCGGGCTGCACGTAAACGTGTTCATTCACGTCAGCCTGGAGAAGCAGGTGGAGGAAGCGCTGCAGCATTTCGAAGAAGCGATTTCCGACCGGCCGGAGGTCATGGAGTGCTACCTGATGGCCGGCGACCCGGACTATCTGATCCGGGTGCTGGTGCCGACCATTCAGTCCCTTGAGCGCTTCATGATGGACTTCCTGACCAAAGTGCCGGGCGTGGCCAACATTCGGTCGAGCTTTGCGCTCAAGCAGGTGCGCTACAAGACCGCTTTGCCGTTGCCGGCGAACGGTCTGACCCTCGGCAACTGATCGCTGGTCGGATTACAGGCGGTCATATCGATAATTCAGCTCCGTCGTATGGATCGCCTGCCCAACCGTGAATGTTTGGGCCCAGGGGGCGGGTTCATTCTCCGGGTGGAAGACCAGCGCAGTTTCATTCATCGCAGCGGGATCGCCTTCACTGGACGTAAATGCCGGGAGGCGCGGATGTTGATGCTTCCAGCGTTCCCACAGCAGATCCATGTAGCAGTGATGCAGGAAGAAGACCGGATCGTTCGGGGAGGCCGCGTGCAGCATGTTGCCGCCCACCCAGGCGTGAACCGGGTTGTGCAACTCTCTTTCCGCCACGTTTTCCCAACCCGCCGGCTCCAGCCAGTAGGGCGTCCGGTTGAGGGCAGAGATGACGGCGTCTTCCGACGGCAAGGCACCTTCTGCCCCCAGGTTTCGAAGCAGGCCCGTGTTTCCCGGCGCCTCGTCCCATACCGCCACTTCAAATTGAGAATGCTCCCGGGAAAACGGGCCGGTGGTGACGCGCTGCTCCAGCGTGTTGTCGCCGTTTCCCCCCATGAAGTCGGAGGTGAACGGGTTGTCCGCACCCCCGAGTTGCCAGTTCCAGTAGGGCAAGGTGATACCGGGATTATTGACGGCAGCTTGCAGGGCCAGCTCGAACTGACGGATCAGAATCCGGTGCCAGGGAAAGAACAGGGGACTGCCGTGCGGATTGGGGACCAGCGGGTTGCCCCGACCCATCGAATTCTTGTGGATCTGGACAAAGTCGTCGTAACGACTCTGCTGACCGGGGCGCAGTACGCTGTCGACATTGTTTTTCAGCCTCAGAACCGCGTCGATGAAAGCGGATTTCTCATCCCGGGACAGATCCCGGTGGTTGCGGCGAATATCCATATTGCCAAAACTCCATTGGTTGATTGCCCAATGAAGTCTGCCTGCTGGCCGGAATTAAACCAGTTCATGGTTATCGACGCGTGATGTGGGAAAAGCTTCCTCCATCACGCCCTGTGCAGTTTTTTCTTATAGCGCATTGATTGGAATCTTCAGGTACGTCACGCCATTGCCTTCCGCCGGCGGCAGATTCCCGGCCCGCACATTGACCTGAATCGCCGGCAGCAGCAGGGTCGGCATGCCCAACCCCGCATCACGTTTGGTGCGCATCTCGACAAACGCGGCTTCATCGATGCCGTCATGCACATGGATATTGCTTTTGCGTTGTTCGCCCACGGTGGTCTGGCACTGTGAGGCGCGACCCTGCGGCGGGTAGTCGTGGCAGACGTAGAGTTTCACGCTGGCGGGGAAGGCCAGCAGTTTGTGGATCGAGTTGAACAGTTGATGTGCGTTACCACCGGGGAAGTCGCAGCGGGCGGTGCCCACGTCGGGCATGAACAGCGTGTCGCCGACCAGGATCTGCTCGCCGTCGATCAGGTAGGCCATGTCCGCCGGTGTGTGGCCGGGGACGTGCAGGGCGGTGGCCTTGAGGTTGCCGATCAGGAAGGACTCGTTCGGTGCGAACAGGTGATCGAACTGCGAGCCGTCGACACGAAATTCCGGCTCGAGGTTGAACAGTGCCTTGAACACGTTCTGCACTTTGCTGATCGATTCGCCGATGGCGATCTTGCCGCCCAGCTCGCGGCGCAGGTAGGGTGCGGCGGACAGGTGATCGGCATGGGCGTGGGTTTCCAGCAGCCACTGCACTTGCAGCTGGTGAGCGCGCACGAAGGCGATGATTTTGTCTGCCTGGGCCGTGCAGGTGCGGCCGGCGGCAGCGTCGTAGTCGAGCACCGGATCGACGATTGCGCACTGTCCGCCATCGGCCTCGTAGACCACGTAGCTGTAGGTCGAGGAGGCGGGGTCGAGGAAAGCTTCAATCAGCGCGGGCATGGACACGGTCCTGTGCAGGAAGGTGGAAAGTCAGGGTTGCAACACTTTATGTAAACACATAATGTCCGCAGCTTAAGTGACGTTGAAGGCATCCTGCAAATGCAATCCAGTCTGACCGAATGTGAAGTCGCCCAACTGCGGGCCTCGGCCTCCAAGGCCTGTTCGCTGCTCAAGGCCTTGGCCAATGAGGACCGGCTGCTGATCCTGTGCCAGTTGACCCAGGGCGAACGCAATGTCGGCGAGCTGGAGAAAATGACCGGCGTGCGCCAGCCGACCCTGTCCCAACAGTTGGGCATCCTGCGCGATGAAGGGCTGGTCGCGACCCGACGTGAAGGCAAGTACATTTTCTACGGCCTCGCCAGTCATGAAGTCATCCAGGTGATGAAAACCCTGTCCGGACTCTACTGCGGAGCCGTGCTCAAAAGCTGGGCGCAATAGACCCGGCTATCCTTGCGTGCAGCAATAAGGAACAAGCAATGAACGATCAACACTGGGGCCCATCCATCAGTGCAGACATCGTGGTCATCGGCGGCGGCACCGCCGGCATCGGTTTTGTCGCCAGTCTGCTCAAGCGTGATCCGCACCTGAAAGTTACGGTGATCGAGCCGAGTGCCCAGCATTACTACCAACCGGCGTGGACGCTGGTCGGCGGTGGTGCCTACGACGCCAAAGATACCGCCCGACCGATGAACAAGGTGATGCCGCGCCAGGCCACCTGGATTCAAGCGGCAGTGACGGCCATCGATCCCGACAACCGCCAGCTCACCCTCAACGATCAACGGACTGTCAGCTACCAGAATCTGATTGTCTGCCCCGGCCTGCGTCTGGCCTGGGAGAAAATCGAAGGCTTGCAGGAAAACCTCGGCCAGCACGGCGTCACCTCCAATTACAGCTACCAGCATGCGCAGTACACCTGGGATCAGGTGCAGAAGTTGCGCGGCGGCAAGGCGCTGTTCACCCAGCCAGCGATGCCGATCAAATGCGCGGGCGCGCCGCAGAAGGCGCTGTACCTGTCCTGCGATCACTGGCTCAAGAAGGACGTATTGAACAAGGTCGAGGTTGAATTCAACCTGGCCGGCGCGGCGCTGTTCGGCGTGGCGACGTTCGTGCCGCCGCTGATGAAGTACATCGAAAAATACAACGCCCGCCTGGCGTTCAATGCCAATCTGGTGAAGGTCGACGGCCCGGCGAAAACCGCCTGGTTCGAGATCAAGGATGCCGACGGCAACGTCACTCGGGTGGCCAAGACCTTCGATCTGCTGCACGTGGTGCCGCCACAGGTTTCCCCGGACTTCATCGCACAAAGTCCGCTGGCCGACGCCGCCGGCTGGTGCGAGGTCAACCCGCACAGCCTGCAACATCCGCGTTATCCCGAGGTGTTTGCGCTCGGTGATATCTGCAACACCACCAACGCGAAAACCGCTGCTGCCGTGCGCAAGCAGGTCGTGGTGGTCGCCGAGAACCTGCTGGCCCAGCGCAAGTCTCTGGCGTTGCCGCTGAAATACGACGGCTACGGCTCCTGCCCGCTGACGGTGGAGAAGGGCAAGGTGATCCTCGCCGAGTTCGGCTATGGCGGCAAGTTGCTGCCGACCTTTCCCCTCGACCCGACCGTGCCACGGCGTTCCGCGTGGTGGCTGAAGGCGTCCCTGCTGCCGTGGTTCTACTGGAACGGCATGCTCAAGGGCCGTGAGTGGCTGACGAGTCTGTCCAAAGTCGACTGAGAACTCCCTATGTTGCTGGCAAGTCTGTTTGGCGTGGTGATGGGATTGATCCTCGGGCTGACCGGGGCCGGCGGCGGGATTCTCGCGGTGCCGGCGCTGGTGCTCGGTCTGGGCTGGACGATGACGCAAGCGGCGCCGGTGGCATTGTTTGCCGTGGGCAGTGCGGCGGCGGTCGGGGCCATCGATGGTTTGCGTCATGGACTGGTGCGCTACCGCGCGGCGCTGTTGATCGCGGCGCTCGGGGCGGTGTTTTCGCCGCTGGGCATCTACTTCGCGCACCAGTTGCCGGAAAAGGTCCTGATGATCCTCTTCAGCCTGCTGATGGTCATGGTGGCCTGGCGCATGCTGCGTCGCGAACGCCAGCAAGAGGGGCCGAGCGATCATGGCCACGCCAGTTGGGGCCAGAAGAACTGCATGCTCAATGAACAGACCGGCCGTTTCGACTGGACCGCCAAATGCACCGCAACCCTCGCGGCGCTGGGCGCGGTCACTGGTGTGGTGTCCGGACTTCTCGGCGTCGGCGGCGGGTTCCTGATCGTGCCGGCGTTCAAGCAACTGACCGATGTGCAGATGCGCGGCATCGTCGCCACGTCGCTGATGGTCATCAGCCTGATTTCCGCCATCGGCGTGATCGGCGCGTTCCATGCCGGGGTGCGGATCGATCATTTGGGCGCGGCGTTTATCGTGGCCAGCATTGTCGGCATGATCATCGGGCGCAAACTTTGCGCGCGAGTGCCGGCGAGGACATTGCAGGTGGGATTCGCCAGTGTGTGCCTGGTGGTTGCGGCTTATATGCTGCTGCGGGCGTGAGTGGTCAAGCAGAAAAAATCGCAGCCTTGGCTGCGATTTTTTTTGTCACTGGTTGTACGCTGCCTCGGTGTTGTCGATCAGCGGGTTTTTCTCGGTCAGCACCACCTGGGCGATCTGATCCTTGCGCATGAAGGTCACCTTCGGATGTGACTGCGCATAGCGGATAAAACGCTCCATCGCCTCGACCATTGCCGGCGTGCCGCCGATGCGGTCGTGCAGACTCACTGACATCATCCGCCGCTTGCTCGCGCCTTCGGCGTAGAGGCGATCGAATTCCAGCACCAGCTGCTGATAAAACTGCTCGGCGGAGAAATGCCTGCCTTCGATCAGCACAATGTCGTTGTTGCGCAGGGTGTAGGGCACCACGGCGAATTTGCGCCCGCGAACCATGGTCACGAAGGGCTCATCGCGGCTGACATCGTCGATGTGGTAGGTGAAGTTCAGGTCCTGCAGCACCTTTAGCGTATTGGGACTGCGCCGCAGCCAGTTGGCGTTGTAACCCACCGAGCGCTGGCCGGTGATTTTCTCTACCGCCGCGACGCCGTCACCGATGAACTGTTTTTCCTGGGCGTAGTTCATGTTGTATGAATCGGCCCAGCGCATGCCGTGGGCCGCCAATTCATGGCCGCGCTCGGCTATCGCCCTGGCCAGTTCCGGGTGCTTGAGCGCCGCTTCGCCGACCACGTGGGAGGTGACCTTGATGCCGGTGCGATCCCACAGATCGAGCATGCGCCACAGGCCTTCCTTGTAGCCGTAATCGAACCAGGTCTGCGCCGGCAGATCCGGGTAGCCTTTTGGCAATGGTGTGCCGGAGAACGGGCTTTCCGCGCCCTCGGGCTGGCCACCGGTTTCGAATTGCATCGACACCGAAATCACCAGTTGCGAGCCATCCGGCCACGGGCGTTCCTGGGCGAAGGCGAGGGCGGGCAGCAACAGGGTGGCTGCCAGCAGGTTTTTCAGCAGACGCGGGGAGCGTTGCCAGCGGGACGTGGTCATAACGGGCACCTTGCAGGTTGAGAAGTGCGGCAAGGTTGGCATCCGCTACGCTTGGGAAAAATCCGCTGCGGGCGAGATGACCTTTAAACAAAATTTACGAATCCACCACTGACTTGTGGGAGCAAGCTCCCACAGGGATATGTGTTTGGCTGCCGTTTTGCGGCACACTCAAGCCATCACCGTACAAGGCCTTTCCATGGATCGATACGCCCCGCGCAACTGGCAGCCTCACGAGAAGCCCAGTCTGCCCGGATCCCCCTCGACGCCGTTGCACTCCAACCCCAAGCGCCTGGCGTATGCGCTGGTCGGGTTGCTGGTGGCGTTGACCGGCGGATTGGGCAACTCGCTGGTGGTCGCCAACCTGCCTTATCTGCAAGGTGCGCTCGGGGCGACCACGGCGGAGATGGCCTGGCTGCCGGCGGCGTATGTGATGACCAACGTGTCGATGAACCTGCTGCTGGTGAAGTTTCGCCAGCAGTTCGGCTTGCGGGCATTCACCGAGGTGTTTCTGGTGCTGTATGCGCTGGTGACCTTCGGCCATCTGTTCGTCAATGACCTGAATTCGGCGGTTGCCGTGCGAGCAGCCCACGGCATGGTCGGCGCGGCGCTGAGTTCGCTGGGCCTGTATTACATGGTGCAGGCGTTCCCGGCCAAGTGGCGGATGAAGGCGTTGGTGCTGGGGCTGGGCACTTCGCAACTGGCCTTGCCGCTGGCGCGGTTGTTTTCCGAAGACCTTTTGCAGATCGCCGAATGGCGCGGCCTGTACCTGTTCGAATTGGGCATGGCGCTGCTGTCGCTGGGCTGCGTACTGATGCTCAAGCTGCCGCCGGGTGACCGCTTCAAGACTTTCGAGCCCCTCGACTTCCTGACTTTCGCCATCCTCGCCACCGGAGTGGCGCTGTTGTGTGCGGTGCTGTCCCTGGGCCGGATTGACTGGTGGCTGGAGGCGCGATGGATCGGCATTGCCCTCGCCGCATCGATTGCCCTGATCCTCGCGGGGCTGGCCATCGAGCACAACCGCAGCAACCCGATGCTGATGACCCGCTGGCTCGGCAGCGGAGTGATGATTCGTCTGGCGCTGGCGGTGATCCTGATTCGCATGGTGACCTCGGAGCAATCTACCGGCGCCGTGGGTTTCATGCAGAACCTGAACATGAGCAGCCAGCAGTTGCACAGCCTGTACGTGGTGATGCTGATCGGCAGCGTCGCCGGGCTGCTGACCAGTGCGCTGACCATCGACCCGAAACACCTGCTGATGCCGCTGATTGTCTCGCTGGCGTTGATGGCCACCGGTTCGATCATCGACAGTTCCTCGAACAACCTGACCCGTCCGGAAAACCTGTATTTCAGCCAGTTCCTGCTGGCCTTCGGCAGCACCTTTTTCCTCGGTCCGACCATGGTCCTTGGCACCCGCAACGTGCTGACCAATCCGCGCAATCTGGTGAGCTTTTCCGTGCTGTTCGGGATCTGCAACAACCTCGGCGGCCTGATCGGCGCGGCGTTGCTGGGGACGTTCCAGATCGTTCGCGAGAAATTCCATTCCAGCCATATCGTCGAGCAACTGGTGCTGTCCGACCCGTTGGTGGCCGCTCGGGTGCAGAGTGGCGGTTCGGCGGTCGGCTCCCTGATAGCGGACCCGAGCCTGCGCAACCTGCAAGGCATTCGCAGCCTGGCCAACGCCGCCACCCGTGAGGCCAACGTGCTGGCCTACAACGATGTGTTCATGCTGATCGCGGTGATCGCGATCCTCACCATGATCTGGATTTCCATCCGTGCGCTATGGCTGATCAGCACCACCAAAGCCGTCGCTCCGACACCTTCCGTACCTTCCAGCGGTGCCACTTCTTCATGACTGAACCGACCACCACGACCACTAATGCCATTGCCGCCACGCCCGAGGGCGAGGCACCGCCGTCATCACCGAACACCGAGCCGCGCTCGTTGCGGGTGCGGATCATCTCGTCGCTGGGTTTTGCCGCGATTGCCATCGTCGGTGTGCTGATCGTGCTGTATGCGTGGCAGTTGCCGCCGTTCAGCAGTGCGGTCGAAACCACCGAAAACGCTCTGGTGCGCGGGCAGGTGACGATCATCGGCCCGCAGCTCAGCGGTTATGTCTATGAAGTCCCGGTGCAGGATTTTCAGTTTGTGAAGGCCGGGGATTTGCTGGTACGTCTCGATGACCGGATTTATCAGCAGCGTCTCGATCAGTCACTGGCGCAACTGGCGGTGCAGAAAGCCTCACTGGCCAATGTAGTGCAGCAGCGCAACAGCGCCGAAGCGACCATCAAGTTGCGACAGGCGGTGGTGGCCGACAGCGAGGCGCAGTTGCGCAAAAGCGAGGCTGACCTGCGCCGCAACACGGCGCTGGTCAACGATGGTTCGGTGTCCAAACGCGAGATGGACGTGGCGCTGGCCGCCAATGCGCAAAGCATTGCGTCCGTAGCGCAGGCCAAGGCCAATCTGGAAATCGCCCGGCAGGATCTGCAAACGGTGATCGTCAATCGCGGTTCGCTGGAGGCCGCCGTGGCCAGCGCCGAGGCCGCGGTGCAACTGGCGCGGATCGATCTGTCCAACACCCGGATTATCGCCCCGCGTGACGGTCAGCTCGGGCAGATCGGCGTGCGCCTCGGTGCCTACGTCAATTCCGGGGCGCAGTTGATGGCGCTGGTGCCGGACCAGAAGTGGGTGATCGCCAACATGAAAGAGACCCAGATGGACAACGTGCGGGTCGGGCAACCGGTGAGCTTCACCGTCGATGCGCTGAACCACCGCAAATTCACCGGCCACGTTCAGCACATCTCGCCCGGCACCGGTTCGGAATTCGCGTTATTGCAGGCCGACAACGCCACCGGCAACTTCGTGAAGATCGCCCAGCGGGTGCCGGTGCGGGTGACCATCGATCCGGATCAGCAGGAAATCGAGCGCTTGCGGCCGGGGATGTCGGTGGTGGTCAGCATCGATACGGCGAAGGGTGATACTCAGAAACACTGACGTCAGGCGGCGATCATCGGCGGCAGGGTGCCGAGCACGGAAACCGCCGCCACCGCGCCGATCCCCAACAGCCACTCCAGCATCACACTGCGTTTGAGGGTGTCGACGCGCTGTTCGCAATCACGGATGCGCAAGCGATTGAACAGCGCCAGCCCCAGCATCCCGAGCACCAGCAAAGCCTTGATCAGCAGGATCAGGGCGAATCCCGAGAACAACGGCGTCGGCCACCATTGGCCGGTTAGAACGCGCACGTTGATCATTCCGGTGATCAGCAAACCGGCAACCAGTACGTAGCCGACCCCGCTGAATCGCTGCAAGACGTAGCGCACCGTTTCGCCGGACTGGCGCAGGATCATCACCAGCATCAACAACCCACCGAGCCAGGCGCCGACGCAGGTCAGGTGAACGATCTGATTAAGGATCAGCATCTGGCCGCTGAATCCGTCGAGCATCGCCCCGTGGCCGACCGGCGCAAGGGTCATCAGCAGCAATGCGCTCAGGCCCAGCCGCAATGGCTGGCTCGAACGCCAGGGCGTAAACAGCAACGCCAGCAACAGGGCATTGATCAGCAGATGCCAGCGCCACACCTGACCGAAAAACGTATGGCCCAGCACCAGCTCGACGGTGTCCGGGTCGAACGCCGCTGCAGCCGAGCCGGCCATGCTCGCGGTGATCAGCAACGCCCAGGCGACGCCGCTGGCCAGCGCAATCGCCGTCAACCAGCGGGCCAGTCGCGCCAGATGCCGATCCAGCGCCGGCGCCTCATCCTTGAGCAGCAGCGGCCGGAACAGCCAGGCCCCGAACAGCATCAACACCACGATGAAATGCAGGAACCGGCACAGCACCAGCGCGTCGCTCATGAATTACTGGCCAACCTTGAACTGATAGGCGCCTTCGCTCTTGTGCGTATCGACCGACACCGCGTGCCATTCGACCTTGTATTGGCCAGCGGTCAACGGTGCTTCGGGGGTGACGATCAAGGTTTTCTTGTCGCCTTCGGTGGTCAGCGGCTTGATCTTCACCGGCGCGCCGTCGTGGGTCACGATGACTTTGGTGAAGCTGGCTTCGACGCCTTCGGAAAACACCAGGCGCAGATCCGCAGGCGCGGCGACGGTGCTGTCGGCGGCCGGGGTTTCGCTTTTCAGATGCGCATGGGCGAACGCCTGGGAGGTGACGACCAGCGAAGCGAGCAGGGCGCCGGCGGTGAACAGCTTTTTCATCGACATGGGCAGTGTCCTTTCAGTGAAATGGCGGGCTGAGTATAGAGCGAGGTTCACAAGCTTTTCAGGCGCATGTGCACGACCGGAAAGGGCCGGCCTTCGCCGTCGAGTTCCGAGCGGCCGATGTCCTCGAAGCCGTAGTGCAGATAGAAGCCGTGGGCCTGGGGATTCTGTTCGTTGACGTCGACCTTCAGCAACGGGCGGCGGACATGGTCGAGCAAGCGTCGACCGATGCCCTTGCCACGCTGAGCCGAGTCGATGAACAGCATCTGCACGGTGTCGTCGTCGGTGGCAATAAAGCCTGCCGGAGAGTTGTCGGGGTTCTCGAAGACCCAGACCTCCAGCGCGGGGAGGTAGGCGTCACGGACCAGCGGAAACAGTCGGTGAATGTCGTCTTCCGGAAGAAAGTCGTGGGTGGCGCGGACGGAACGTTCCCACAGGTCGGCAAGTTGCTGATCGTCCGCGGCAATACGTTTGCGAATGGTCATGGACAAGATCCTTCAGTGTCTGACAGGGAGAAGGGGGGCGATCCTAAACCAGAAAAAAGCCCAAGTGTGTGAAGAATCGTTCTCGCCTGTCGCCCCTTGCCCAGAGCGGATGCTAGTCTTCAACAACGTTGTCTTCAGGGAGCCCTCATGGGCAATCACAAGATCGAAATCCGCCGCACCAACGTCGACAAGATCCTGCTGGCGGCGGAAAAAGTCTTCGCCGAAAAAGGCTTCGGCGGCACCGCCATGGCCGACATCGCCGCCGAAGTGCAGCTGCCGCGCTCCAATCTGCATTACTACTTCTCAACCAAGAGCGAGCTGTACAGCGCCGTGCTGTTCGACCTGCTGGAAGTATGGAAACAGGACGCGCTGTGCTTCGAGATGTTCGACGATCCGCGCGTGGTGCTCAGCAGCTACATCCGCGCCAAGATGAACCACTCGCGCAGCCGGCCCTACGGCTCGAAAGTCTGGGCCAACGAAATCATCCACGGCGCACCGACCCTGGGTGAGGCGCTGGATGTGAGCCTGTACGATTGGGCGAAGATGAAAGAAGCGAAGATCCGTCAGTGGGTGGAGGACAAACGGATTCTGCCGGTGGAGCCTTCGAGCCTGCTCTATATGATCTGGGCGTCGACGCAGCACTATGCGGACTTCGATCATCAGGTGAATATTTTGAATGAGCATCAGCCGTTGTCGGACATGCAGTTCGAGCGGGCTGTGCAGACGGTGACTAGCGTGATTCTGCGGGGGATAGGGTTGGAGCCATGAGGCAAGGGTGCGGCTGCCGGCCTCATCGCTAGCAGGCTAGCTCCCACAGGGAAGTGCATTCCAACAGTGGGAGCTAGCCTGCTAGCGATGGCGGTGGTTCAGGCACCTACATGGTAGGGATTCCTCGGATCATGATTCCAGTCCAGAAACGGCTTGCCCGTTTCCATCGGCACCATTTCGATACAGTCCGCCACCGGACAGGTGATCTGGCACAGATTGCACCCCACACACTCGTCATCGATCACTTCATATTTATGCGTGCCATCGGCCTGTTTCAGGCTGCTGATCGCCTGGTGCGACGTGTCCTCGCAGGCAATGTGGCAACGCCCGCAACCGATGCACGCTTCCTGGTCGATCTTCGCAATCACCTGATAATTGATGTCCAGGTACTTCCAGTCCGTGGTGTTGCCCACCGCACGCCCGGAAAACTCGGCGATGCTGGCGTAACCCTGACTGTCCATCCACCGCGACAAGCCGTCCTTCATTTCCTCGACAATCCGGAAACCATGCAGCATCGCCGCCGTGCACACCTGCACCGCGCCGCTGCCCAGGGCGATGAACTCCGCCGCGTCGCGCCAACTGCCGATGCCGCCAATGCCGCAGATCGGCAGGCCCTGGGTCTGCGGATCACGGGCGATTTCCGCGACCATGTTCAGCGCGATCGGCTTGACCGCCGAGCCGCAATAACCGCCGTGGGTGCTTTTGCTGCCGACGGTGGGCAGGGCGACCATGTGTTCCAGATCGACGCTGGTGATCGAGTTGATGGTGTTGATCAGCGACACCGCATCAGCGCCACCCCGGTGCGCGGCGCGGGCGGCGACGCGGATGTCGGTGATGTTCGGCGTCAGTTTGACGATCACCGGCAACGAGCAATAGGTCTTGCACCAGCGCGTGACCTGCTCGACATACTCTGGCACCTGACCGACCGCCGCGCCCATGCCACGTTCGGGCATGCCGTGGGGGCAGCCGAAATTCAGCTCGATGCCGTCGGCGCCGGTGGCTTCCACCAGCGGCAGGATGTGTTTCCACGACTCCTCGACGCACGGCACCATCAGCGACACGATCAGTGCGCGGTCCGGCCAGTCCTTTTTCACCTGGGTGATTTCCCGCAGGTTGATCTTCAGCGAGCGGTCGGTGATCAGTTCGATGTTGTTGATGCCCAGCACTTCGCGGTTGTTGCCGTAATGCGCCGAGTAGCGTGAGGACACGTTGACCGCCGCCGGGTCTTCACCCAGGGTTTTCCAGACCACGCCGCCCCAGCCGGCCTCGAAGGCGCGCACCACGTTGTAGGCCTTGTCGGTCGGCGGCGCGGAGGCCAGCCAGAACGGGTTGGGGGCTTTGATGCCGGCGAAGACAATCGAGAGATCGGCCATTTACGCAGCCTCCACGTTGAGCATCAGTTGAGCGTTGATCGCCTCGGCGGCGCGCTTGCCGTGTTGCACCGCTTGCACGGTCAGGTCCTGATCGAGGCTGGTGCAGTCGCCGCCGGCATACACGCCGGGGATGCTGGTGCGCAGGTTTTCATCGACCTGAATCCGTTCGCCCTGACGCTTCAGCTCACGGGCCAGCGGATCGGCGAGGGCGCTGCCGTCGAAGGCCTGGCCGATGGCTTTGAAGATCGCATCGGCCGCCAGTTCGAAGGTCTCGCCCGTGGTTTGCAGGCGACCTTCCACCAGATGGGTGCGGGCGAAGCGCATGCCGCGCACCTTGCCCTGAGCATCGAGTAGCACTTCGTCCGGTTGTGCCCAGGTAAGCAGCCGCACCTGATTGGCTTTGGCGATGTCCTGCTCGTGGCCGGTGGCGCCCATGTCCGCCGCGCCACGGCGATAGACCAGATTGACGTCGCGGGCGCCGAGACGGGCCATTTGCACGGCCATGTCGATGGCGGTGTTGCCGGCGCCGAGGACAATGCAGTGTTCGGCCAGCGGCAGTTGCGACAGGTCATCGGCCTGGCGCAGTTCGCGGATGTAGTCGGTGGCGGCGAGCAGGCCGGGGGCGTCTTCGTGGGCGAGGCCGAGTTGTTTGCTGGCGTTGAGGCCGAGGCCGAGGAACACCGCGTCGAATTGCTGGTGCAGTTCGCTGAGTGTCAGGTTCTCACCGAGTTTCTGCCCGTGGCGGATTTCGATGCCGCCGATTTGCAGGAGGAAATCCAGTTCCTTCTGCGCGTAGTCGTCGACCAGTTTGTATTTGGCGATTCCGTATTCGTTGAGCCCGCCAGCCTTCTCCCGCGCTTCGAAAATCACCACGTCATGCCCGTGCATGGCGCTGCGGTGGGCACAGGACAGACCCGCCGGACCGGCACCGACCACGGCAATGCGTTTGCCAGTGGCGGCGGCGCGCTGGAACGGATGTTCGGCGAAGTGCGCGTTGTCCACGGCGTAGCGTTGCAGCAGGCCGATCAGCACTGGCGCGCATTCGTGGGCGTTGTTGCGCACACAGGCTTGCTGGCAAAGGATCTCGGTCGGACAGACCCGGGCGCAACTGCCGCCGAGGATGTTCGCCGAGAGGATTTTCTGCGCGGCGCCCGGCACGTTGTCCTGATGGATGTTGCGGATGAACGACGGGATGTCGATCTCGCTCGGGCACGCATTCACGCACGGCGCGTCGTAGCAATACAGGCAGCGCGAGGCTTCCAGATGCGCCTGACGGTCGTTGAACGGCGGCGCCAGATCGGTGAAGTGGCCGGCGAGGGCGGCCGCACTTTCGTGCGGGTGCGGGAGATGGTTCAGGGTCTCGATCACGGTTTTTTGCCTCACGGTTATTTGAGGTTTTCTGCCTCTGTCGGGCAGTGGTTTTTGTGTTGTCTGTGCGGGCCTCTTCGTCGGATCGCCGCCCGGAGCAAGCTCGCTCCCACATTTGGAATGCGTTTCCCTGTGGGAGCTAGCTTGCTAGCGAAGGCCGAAGGCCTGGATTTCAGCGTTTAACCGCAACCGGCCTGTGCAACTCAGCCCGCTTGCTCAGCAAATCAAACACCGCCGGATACGCCGGCCGTTCGATATACCGGCCCGCCCCACGCTCGGCGCGCAGGTCGCCGTCGGCCCAGACCACTTTCCCCTGGCTGACGGTATGGCTCGGCACACCGCGCACGGTCTTGCCTTCGAAGATGTTGAAGTCCACCTGCTGATGGTGGGTCTTGGCGGAGATGGTGCGGGTGCCTTGCGGGTCCCACAGCACCAGGTCGGCATCGGCGCCGACGCGGATTGCGCCTTTGCGCGGGTAGAGGTTGAAGATCTTGGCGGTGTGGGTGGAGGTGAGGGCGACGAAGTCTTGCATCGACAACCGCCCGGTGTTCACCCCTTCATCCCACAACACCGCCATGCGGTCTTCGATGCCGGCAGTGCCGTTGGGGATCTTGCTGAAGTCGTCGCGGCCGGCGGCTTTCTGCTCGGCGCAGAAGCAGCAATGGTCGGTGGCGGTGGTGTGCAGATTGCCGCTCTGCAGACCATGCCACAGCGCTTCCTGATGCCCGCGCGGACGGAACGGCGGGCTCATCACGTAACCGGCGGCGGTTTGCCAGTCCGGGTGTTGATAGACGCTGTCGTCCAGTAGCAGATGCCCGGCCAGCACTTCGCCGTAGACCGGTTGGCCCTTGCTGCGGGCGTAGGTGATTTCGTCGAGGGCTTCCTGGGTCGAGACGTGCACCAGGTACAGCGGCGTGCCGATGGTTTCAGCGATACGGATCGCCCGGCTCGCCGCTTCACCTTCCACCTGCGAGGGTCGCGACAGCGGATGCGCTTCCGGCCCGGTGATGCCCTGGGCCATCAACTTGCGTTGCAGGTGATAGACCAGTTCGCCGTTCTCCGCGTGCACGGTCGGCACGGCGCCGAGCTCCAGGCAGCGTTCGAAGCTCGCGACCAGCGTGTCGTCGGCGGCCATGATCGCGTTCTTGTAGGCCATGAAATGCTTGAAGCTGTTGATCCCGTGATGGCTGACCAGCTCGGCCATTTCCTCGCGGACCTGCTCGCTCCACCAGGTGATCGCGACGTGGAAGCCATAGTCCGACGCCGACTTCTCCGCCCAGCCGCGCCACTGGTGAAAGGCTTCGAGCAGCGATTGCTGCGGATTGGGAATCACGAAATCGATGATCGAGGTGGTGCCGCCGGCCAGGCCTGCGGCGGTGCCGCTGTAGAAGTCTTCGCTGGCCACGGTGCCCATGAACGGGAGTTGCATGTGGGTGTGCGGATCGATGCCTCCGGGCATCAGGTACTGGCCGCTGCCGTCGAGCACTTCGGCGCCGGCGGGAACATCCAGGTTTTCACCAATGGCTTTAATCACGCCGTCAGCGCAATAGACATCGGCGCGGTAACTTTCATCATGGGTAACAACGGTGGCGCCACGGATCAACAGAGACATTCCGAGTTCCTCGCAGGCATGACCGACTTGTGCCGGTTCTAGTGTTTTATTAGTTGCAGCGCCAAATGCGTAATCTTGTCAGCGCTGTCAGGAATAGACGCTAGTCGCAGTTCTGCAATTGATCAAGATTATTTTTTATAAGCTTATAATTGTTTTAACTTACTGATAAATAACGATAAAAATCACAAATCCCCAAAATGGTGAGGCACTTCACCATTTTGACGCACTTGACAGGTTGGAAATATGAGCAAGATTTCCTATGTGAAATCAGCCGCTTGAAGTTGAGCTGCGGCTGAGCGCCCACGATGAAAAAAAGTGCAGTGCACCAGATTGAGTCCTGACAGTTCGGACAACTTGCCTGGCATTTAGCCTGAGTGTTCAGTCAAGTGTTCGCGGGCTCATAAGGTGAATAATTAAAACTGATAAACATCAGTTGGTTACAAGAAATGAAAAGCACGGCCCGATGCGCAAGCGGGGCACCCGGCACGTTTATTGATGCCGCCGCTGACACCATGGCCGGTGCATGAAGGTTGTCAGTTCCTCCGGCCATCGTCCGGCTCGCACCCGCGAGTGCAGCCGCCTGATGAGCAAAAAATAATCAGAAGAAACAGTGGAGCGGCCATGCAACAGAACAGATCGCAAGTGACCGAGCGCGACGGCTTGTTCGAACTCGAAGCCGGCAGCGACGTCCTCGACAGTCCCCGTTACAACCACGACATGGCACCGACCAAGGTGCGCGAACGAACCTGGAACAAATGGCACATCACTGCCCTGTGGGTCGGCATGTCGATCTGCGTGCCGACCTACACCCTGGGCGGCGTGCTCACGGCGTATTTCGGTTTGACCGTCGGCGAGGCGCTGCTGGCGATTCTGTTTGCCAACATCATCGTCCTCATCCCGCTGACGCTGAATGCGTTTCCCGGCACCAAATACGGCATTCCGTTTCCGGTGCTGCTGCGCTCTTCGTTCGGGATTCTCGGCTCCAACGTGCCGTGTCTGATCCGCGCGCTGGTGGCGTGTGGCTGGTTCGGCATCCAGACCATGTTCGGCGGTCTGGCGATCCACCTGTTTCTCGGTTCGATCTTCGAGGGCTGGAAATCCCTCGGCGGCACGGGGGAAGTGATCGGTTTCATGATCTTCTGGACGCTGAACCTGTGGGTGGTGATCCGTGGCGCCGAGTCGATCAAATGGCTGGAAACCCTGTCGGCGCCGCTGCTGGTGGCGGTCGGCATTGGGCTGCTGGTATGGGCCACGCCGAATGTGTCGATGACCGAACTGCTGGCGATTCCGCCGAAGCGTCCCGAAGGCGCGAGCGTGGTCAGCTACTTCGCTGCCGGGCTGACGGCGATGGTTGGCTTCTGGGCCACGTTGTCGCTGAACATTCCCGACTTCAGCCGTTATGCCCGCAGCCAGAAGGATCAGATCCTCGGGCAGATTTTCGGCCTGCCGCTGACCATGTTCCTGTTCGCCGCACTGGGCGTGGTGATGACCGCCGCGTCGGTGAAACTGGTGGGCGTCAGCGTCTCCGATCCGGTGACTTTGATCGGCCATATCCAGAGCCCGGTGTGGGTCGCGGTAGCCATGGCACTGATCATCATCGCCACGCTGTCGACCAACACCGCCGCCAACATCGTCTCGCCGACCAACGACTTCCAGAACATCGCGCCCAAGGTCATCAACCGCACCAAGGCAGTGATTCTCACCGGGTTCGTCGGCCTCGCGCTGATGGGCCATGAGTTGCTGAAAAAGCTCGGCTGGATCGTCTCCGATGTCAGCCTGGAAACCGTGTATTCGAACTGGCTGCTGGGCTATTCCAGCCTGCTCGGGCCGATTGCGGGGATCATGGTGGTGGACTATTTCCTGATCAAGAAACAGCAACTGGACCTGGCCGGCCTGTACCGGGACGACGTGTACCCGGCGTGGAACTGGGCCGGGTTCATCGCGTTCGGCGTGCCGGTGGTGCTGACCTTGCTGTCGCTGGGCAGCAGCGCGTTCAGCTGGTTTTACAGCTACGGCTGGTTCACTGGCTCGGCGCTGGGCGGATTGATCTATTACGGGTTGTGCGCGATGCGGACCAGCCCGGTCATCGTCAAATCGCCGTTGTAATTCCCATAAGAACTGCCTGAGGAGATCCCCATGAACGCAGCCGTAGACGTTCTGCAATCGACCCATCAGCACATCAACCGCGACCGCTTGTGGGCGTCGCTCATGGAACTCGCCAAACTCGGCGCCACGGTCAAGGGCGGGGTCTGTCGCCTGGCCCTGACCGATCTCGACCGTCAGGCCCGCGATATTTTCGTGCAGTGGTGCAAGGACGCCGGTTGCAGCGTCTCGGTCGATGAGGTCGGCAACATCTTCGCCCGCCGCCCCGGCCGCAATCCGAACCTGCCGCCGGTGATGACCGGCAGCCACATCGACACCCAGCCCACCGGCGGCAAGTTCGACGGCTGCTTCGGCGTGCTGGCCGGGGTCGAAGTGCTGCGCACCCTCAACGACCTGGGCGTGGAAACCGAGGCGCCGCTGGAAGTGGTGGTCTGGACCAACGAAGAAGGCTCGCGCTTCGCCCCGTGCATGATGGGTTCCGGCGTGTTCGCGGAAAAATTCACCCTCGAAGAAACCCTGGCCAAGGTCGATGCCGACGGCGTAACGGTCGGCGAAGCGCTGAACGCCATCGGCTACGCCGGACCACGCAAGGTCAGCGGGCACAAGGTCGGCGCCTATTTCGAAGCACACATCGAACAGGGCCCGATCCTGGAGGACGAACAGAAAACCATCGGTGTGGTGCTCGGCGCTCTGGGGCAGAAGTGGTTCGACTTGAAACTGCGCGGCGTCGAAGCCCACGCCGGCCCGACCCCGATGCACCTGCGCAAGGATGCATTGGTCGGCGCCTCGGTGATCGTCGGCGCAGTCAATCGCGCAGCGCTCGGCCACCAACCCCACGCCTGCGGCACGGTCGGTTGCCTGCAAGCCTATCCCGGCTCGCGCAACGTCATTCCCGGCGAAGTGCGCATGACCCTCGACTTCCGGCATTTGGAACCGGCGCGCCTCGATTCGATGATCGCGGAGGTCAGGCAAGTCATCGAAACCACTTGCGAAGAACACGGCCTGACCTACGAGCTGACCCCGACCGCCGACTTCCCGCCGCTGTACTTCGAAAAAGGCTGTGTCGAAGCGGTGCGCGGCGCCGCCAAAGGTCTCGGCCTGTCGCACATGGACATCGTCAGCGGTGCCGGTCATGACGCAATCTTCCTCGCTGAACTCGGCCCGGCCGGGATGATCTTCGTGCCGTGCGAAGGCGGCATCAGCCACAACGAAATCGAAAACGCCGCGCCGGACGATCTGGCGGCGGGCTGTGCGGTGTTGCTGCGGGCGATGCTGGCGGCTTCGGCAGCGGTGGCCGGGGGGCAACGCGCTGCCTGACGTTCATTAATCGTTCATGAAAATGTGCGACGTTGCCGCCCCGGAAAAGGAAGTCAGGGACGCGCAATGTCGCCCATCAAAGTCATCACCTCAGGCTCGGCGTATCTGGACATCGACGCCTACGGCTGCAGCATCGCCTACGCCGAACTGCTCAACCTGCAAGGCATTCCCGCCCGCGCCGTCAGTAGCGCAAAACCCAATGCCAGCGTCTCGAATACCGTGCTGGGCTGGGGCACTGTTCTGGACGATTACCGCCCGACATCCAGCGACGGGTTCGTGCTGGTCGACGTTTCCGATTACCAGCACTTCGACCCGATGGTCGCACTCGATCGGGTGGTGGAAGTCATCGACCATCATCCGGGCTTTGAAGACCATTGGGCGCAGAAGCTCGGATCTGCTGCCGACATCCGCCCGATCGGCGCGGCGGCGACCCAGGTTTTCCAGCGCTGGAAAACCGCAGGTTTGCTGCCGAGGATCAGCGAGCAAAGCGCCGCGCTGCTGGCCACGGCGATTCTGGACAACACGCTGAATTTCACCGGGCAGATGACCACGGCGGCGGACATCGAGGCCTACGCCGAACTCGCGCTACACGGGAAACTCACGGCGGACTGGCCCGAGCAGTACTTCCTCGAATGTCAGGCGGCCATCGAATCAGATATGTCTGCTGCATTGGCCGCCGATCTCAAACGCATGAAACCCGAGAGCCGGTTGCCCGAGGTTTTCGCGCAGATGACCGTGTGGGACGCCGATGCATTGATCGAGAAGCATCGCAGCGAGATTTGCCGCTGGATGGACGGGCAGGGCGATGACTGGTTGCTGAACGTCATCAGCATCAACCAGCGCAAAAGTTGTTTGCTGGCCGAACCCGAGGTCAGCCAGCAGAAGTTGAGTGGTTTGCTGCCGATTGAGTGGCAGGCTGGGGCGGCGATTCTAAAGCCCTCGATCTTGCGCAAGGAGCTACTGAGCCTGGGGCTGAATGCAAACTCAGGCGGGTGAAGTGATTACCCGGGATTGTCGGTTTTACTCGTCGCACTCTTGCGCCGCTCAACGCCATTCGGATTGCCAACGTCCAGCAATCGTCTTTCCACCATTACATTCTCAAGCGCCTGACGCTCGGCCGGCGCCATCTGGTGCTCGCGCTTTTTCAGCTCCAGCAGGATGGGGCTGGACCAGGTGCGATAGGTCTGTTCGATGAGGCGGTTGGATGTCATCAGTCTCTCCTTGATCAAGAGCCCGGTGTAGCTGGCAGGGGCTCAATCCGATGAGGTACTAACGTTAGTCGACAAAACCGGAAGTCGCTAATGCCGCCGGTGGAAGCCGACGAGACGAATCGTCGCACCGCCGCTTCCACTGGTCATGCATCAATCGTCGACCGTCATCATCGCCTGCACTCCCTCCCACGCCTCGGCCCGCATCCGCTCGATATCCAGCCCCGGAATCACCCCGTCATCGACCACGATCCGCCCACCCACCAGGCTGTATTTCACGGCAATCGGTTCACCCGCGACGACCGGTGCGACGGCGCTGTCGTGGAAGCCGTAGAAGCGTGGATGGTCGAGGCTGTAGATCACCAGGTCCGCTGCCTGACCGACTTCCAGTGTGCCGACCGCGCCGAGGCCGAGCACTTGTGCGCCGCCGGCGGTGCCCCAGTGGATGACGTCTTCGGCGGTGGTGGCCGAGGCGCCTTGTTCGGCGCGGTGGATCAGCCACGCGGTGTTGGCTTCGCCGACCATGCTCCCGGATTCGTTGGAGGCCACACCGTCGACGCCGAGGGAGATCGGCACGCCGGCCTCGTACATCTGCGGAATCGGCGCGACGCCGCTGCCCAGCCGGGCGTTGCTCACCGGGCAGTGGGAGACGCCGGTGCCGGTCTGGGCGAGCATGCGGATTTCCCCCGGTTGCAGGTGCACGGCGTGGGCGAACCAGACGTCGGGGCCGAGCCATTCGTGTTCGGCGACGAACTCCACCGGCAGGCAGTTGTACTTGTCGCGGCAGAAGTTCACGTAATTCTCGGTTTCCGAGAGGTGCGTGTGCAGGCGCAGTCCCATGCCTCGGGCGGTGTGCGCCAGTTCGCGCAGCAGCGTCGGCGGCAGCGAGAAGGTCGGCGTAGTCGGCGCCACGACCACCCGGCGCAATGCGTCCGGGGTGTCCTGGTGGTAGCGCGATTTCAGCCGTTCGAGATCGCCGACCATTTGTTCCAGGGATTCCGGTTGCAACGCGGTTTTCGAGAAGCCTGGATGCGCGCTGGCAGACTCCAGCGCGCCGCCACGGCACAGCACGAAACGCAGGCCGAATTCATCGGCAAGGTCGAACAGCAAATCACCGGTCTCGGTGCTGCCGTGGGCGTGGTAGAGGTAGTGGTGATCGGCGCAGGTGGTGACGCCGGACAGCAGCAGCTCGACCATCCCCAGCCGTGCGGCAATCCGCGCCAGTTGCGGGGTGAAGCGGTTCAGGCGCGGGTAGGGCACGCTGGCCAGCCAGCCCTGCAGATCCTGATTCAAGCCTTCGGGCACGGCTTTGAGCAGGTTCTGGAACAGGTGATGGTGGGTGTTGATCCAGCCCGGATAGACCACCGAATTACGCGCGTCGATCACTCGTTCACCAGGCTGAGGCTCAAGGTTGGCGGCCATTTCGGCGATACGGCCGTTGACCACGCGGATGTCCACGGCGCCAGCCCGGGCCCGGGGGCCGCGCAGGCCGGTCATCACCGCCACGGGATTTTTGATCAGGATATTTTGAAGTCGAGTCATGGGCAGCTCCAGTCAGAGGATGTGCGAGGCGGATTTGCCGGGTGTGGTTTCTGGCACGCTGACGCCGTTGAGCGCCGCGTTGAGCAGCACCGACACCAGGCAGGCGATGACCACGCTGCTGTGCAGGAACGGCTGTGACCACTCGGGCAATTGTTTGAACAGGGTCGGGGCGAGCACCGGCACCAGGGCGGCGGCGATGGTGAAACCGACGATCAGCACGTTGTAGCGGTTGCGCTCGTAGTCGACCTTGGCCAGGGTCTGGATGCCGGCCGCCGCGACCACGCCGAACATGGCGATGCCGGCACCGCCCAGTGCAGCGGTCGGCATCGAGGCGATGATCGCCCCGGCCTTCGGCACCAAGGCAATCGAGCACATCAGCAGACCGCTGATCGCCACCACCCAGCGGCTGCGCACGCCGGTCAGGATCACCAGCCCGACGTTCTCCATGAAGGCAATGAACGGGAACGCGGCGAACATCCCGGCGATGGTGCTGGCCAGGCCATTGGCGCGCAGGCCGTTGATCACCTGCTTGTCGTCCACCGGTTTATCGACGATGTCGCCGATGGCCACGAACAGCCCCATGGACTCGACCATCTGCACGATCATCACCACCACCATGGTCGCGATGGGGATCAGGCTGAAGGTCGGCAGGCCGAAATAGAACGGGTAGGGCACGGTCAGCCACGGCGCGTCCTGCACACTGTGAAAGTTGCCCATGCCCAGACCGTAGGCCAGACCGGCGCCCACCAGCATTCCCACCAGCACCGCCATGTTGCGCAGTAACGGGCTGCCATAACGGTTGACCAGCAGAATGGTCAGCAGCACCAGCACCGCCACGGCGAGAAACGCCGGGGCGCCGAAATTGCTCGCGTTGCGCCCGCCGCCGACCCACTCGTAGGCAATCGGGAACAGCTGCAGACCGATCACCGTGACGATGCAACCGGTCACCACCGGCGGAAAGAATCGTCGCAAGCGGCCCACGAACGGCGCCATCAGCAGGGTGAAAATCCCCGCACCGATCACCGCCCCGCAGACCCCGGCGAAACCCACCTCCGGATTGCTGCCGATGGCGATCACCGGTCCGACACTGCTGAACGCTACACCTTGCAGAATCGGCAGACGCACGCCGAACTTCCAGAAACCGACGGTCTGCAACAGGGTGGCGATGCCGGAGCAGAACAGCGTGGTGCTGATCAGCACCACCGTGTCGGCGTGGGACATCTTCAAGGCACTGGCGACAATCAACGGCACGGCGATGGCGCCGATGTACGAGACGGCCATGTGTTGCAGGCCGAGGGTGAGCATCTGTCGCACCGGCAGGACGCGGTCGACGGGGTGGACGGTGGAGGAGGAACTGGCTGACGACATGGGGAATCACCTCTAGCTGTTGTTATTCGGTACAGAGGGGTATTCGTTCTGTGTGCCCGGAACCGCCATCCACCGGCTCCGATGCCGGGTTTCAGCCGGCCAGGCAGGCGGCGAAGCCCTGGTTCAGCGCCGCCCGATCCAGGTCGCGGCCGATGAACACGATCTTGCTCGAGCGCGGCTCACTGCCCCACGCGGTCGAGGCGCGGAACTCCACCAGACTGTGCACGCCTTGCAGCACGTAGCGCTGGTCTTCGTTGGCCACCGCCAGCACGCCTTTCATGCGGTACAGGTTGTCGGCCTGAGCACTGCGCAACTCGCTGATCCAGCGGTGGAACGCCATCAGGTTGACGGCGCCATCCACGGCGATGCCCACCGAGGACACGCTCGGGTCGTGTTCGTGATCGGGCTCTTCGGCGTGATGGTCATGGTCGTGGTGATCGTGATCGTGCTGATCCGCGCCGATTTCCATCAGCTTCTGCGTGCATTCGAAGGCGCCGATGCCGAGGATTTTCGACAGGTCGATCTGCGCATGGGTCGAGGTCACTAGATCCGCCGTGGCGTTCAATCCACGGATCTTGCCGCGCAGGATTTCCACCTCTTCAGCACTGACCAGATCGACCTTGTTGATGACGATGCGGTCGGCGCAGACGATCTGATCCACTGCCTGATTATCGACGCCGTCCAGTTGCAGGTCTTCCAGGTGCTGGGCGATGTGTTTGGCATCGACCATGGTCACGATGGCGTCGAGTTCGACTTCCTCGGCAATCGGGTCGTTGATGAAAAAGCTCTGGGCCACCGGGTACGGATCGGCCAGGCCGCTGGTTTCGATCAGGATGTGGTCGAGCCGCACCGGGCGCGCCACCAGTTCACGGACGATGCGCACCAGATCCTCGCGGACTTCGGCGGTGCAGCAAACGCAGCCGTTGACCATTTCGTAGATTTCTTCGGTCTCGGAGCTGAGCACCAGATCGCCGTCGATGCCGACCTCGCCGAACTCGTTTTCGATCACCGCGATCTTGCGGCCATGGTTTTCCTTGAGGATGTAATTGAGCAGGGTGGTTTTGCCGGCACCGAGGAACCCGGTGAGGATGGTGACCGGGATTTTGGTGTTCGGGGTCGGGGCGTTGAAGGGGGTGTTCATGTGAGGCTCCTTGGTATTGATAGACCGGTGCACGATGAAGGGGAGTGACGCTGGATTTGGTCGGTGGCCGGGGCTTCACCCCAGCGCAGTGCGGTGCCTGCATCGAGGCCGAACAGGTCGAGGACGCGGCCGAGGCTGTGGTCGACCATTTGCGCCAGGCTGTCGGGGCGGGCGTAGAAGGCCGGCACCGGCGGGGCGATGATGCCGCCCATCTCGGTGACGGCGGTCATGTTGCGCAGGTGGGCGAGGGTCAGCGGCGTTTCGCGGGCCATCAACACCAGGGTGCGGCGTTCCTTGAGGGTGACGTCGGCGGCGCGACCGATCAGCCCCGATGAGGTGCCGGTGGCGATCTCCGCCAGGGTGCGCATCGAACAGGGCGCAACCACCATGCCCAGGCAACGGAACGAACCGCTGGCGATCCCGGCGGCGACGTCATCGGCGCGGTGGTAATGGCTGGCGAGGGCGGTGACGTCCGCCAGTTTGTAGTCGGTTTCGTGGGCCATGGTCAGTAGCGCTGCACGGCTGATGATCAGGTGGCTTTCGATGTTCAGCCCGGCCAGCAACTCCAGCAGGCGCACGCCGTAGATGAACCCGGACGCGCCGCTGATGCCGACCACCATCCGCTGACGGTTCACGATGGCAGGCCTTCAAGCAGTTGCCGGGCGCGTTCGAGCACGTCCTGATCGAGCTGTGCCTTGATCCCGTCGAACCCCGAGCCGCGCGTGGCATCCAGGCCCATGCGTGAAGTGGTGCCATTGACCGAGGACGACGGGTCCAGCGGGCTACCGGGCAAACCGTCGATGGTGAAAATGTCGAGGTGCGGCTGGAAATGCGTGGCCAGTGCCCACAGCACCTGGCTGTCGTCGGTGAGGTCGATATCGCTGTCCACCGCGATCACGGTTTTCAGGTACGGATCCCAGCCGAGCAGTGCCAGCATGATCTGCCGGGCCTCACCGTCGCGGCTCTGGTCCAGCGCTACGTAGCAATGAAAATGCGTGCCGGAGTTGGGGTAATGCACGGCAGTGACGGCGGGGAAGCGCGCCTTGAGCTTCTCGCTCATTTCCGCTTCGCGGGGCAGCCGCGCCAGGGTCAGGTGCTCTGCATAGCGCCCGCCCATTACGTCCACCAGCCAGGCGTCCTTGCGTCGTAACAGGGTGTCGACGCGCAGCACGTTGTTGGTCGAGCGATCCGAGGAGTAACCGCTGAATTCGCCGAACGGACCTTCTTCGGCATAGGCCGCCGGGTCTATCGCGCCTTCGAGCACGAACTCGGCGTAAGCCGGAACGCCGATGCCGTAGCGCGGGGTCTTGACCAGTTCCAGCGGCGCACCGAACAACCCGCCGGCCACCGCGCGTTCGTCGCTGCCGTAGGGCAAGCGAGCCGCAGCGGCGAGCATGAACAGCGGGTGCGCGCCGACCACCATGGCCACGCGCAATTCTTCGCCGCGCTCGCGGGCGGTCTGCAACATCCGCCACAGGTGCCCGCGTGAATGCAGGCTGGTGGCCAGGGCCTCACGGGCGTGGCGCATCGAGCGGTGGTAGCTCATGTTGGCGATGCCGGTCTGCGGGTCCTCGGCGATGATGATCGCGTTGGTGATGTAGGGGCCACGATCACTGTCGAAATGCTTGAGCATCGGCAGCTGCGCCAGATCCAGCGCTTCGCCTTCGAACACCTCGTCGAGTATCGGGCCGGTTTCGACGTAGCGTGGCGGGATCGGCTGGTTGGCGCGGGTCTGGAAGGTTTCGTGCAACTGCGCGGCGCTGACGCCGAACAGCCGGGCGATGCGACGGCGAGAGGCAAACAGATTGGTCGCCACCGGCACGCCGAGGTTGCCGACGTGTTCGCAGATCAACAGCGGGTCGCGGCCCTGGGCGGCGAGGGCATCGACCAGGGCGGTGACGTCCTGATCGGCAGAAAGGGGTTGGGTGATGGTCAGCACATCGTCCGGGTACTGGCGGCGATAGGCGTCGATGAATACGTGAAAATCCTGAGAGTCGCCGAGCGTCGAACGGGTCATGGTTTCACCTCGTAAAAAGCAGGCGCGCAGGGGTGAGGCTGGCGTTCGATCGACAAGCCGTTGGCCTGCCGGTCGAGCGAACGCCGGGTCATCTTCGCGCCTGTAAAGTCGCTGTGTACGGGTTTAGAGGTAGGTCGTGGTCAGACGAATGTCCGCCTCGGCCAGATCCTTCGGCGGCGGGGTCGGTTCGATCCCGCACAACCGGGCGATGTTGTTGCCCAGGTAATCCTCAAGGTGATCCTCGTCGATCCCCAGGCCTTGCGGCGCCGGCGAGCACAACACTTCCAGCTCGCGCAGCCACATGCCCGGTTCGTTCGGCGGCGAGTCGGTGCCGAACACGATCTTGTTGCGCGGCAGTTCCTTGGCGAATTCGACGATCCGCGACTGGAAGCACCAGCCGGATTCGCAGTACACGTTCGGCGTGTCCATCGCCATCCAGAACGCCTCGAACGAATAGTTGCCACCGGTCTGGATGCCGAAGTGACCGATGATGAAATTGACCATCGGGAACTCGCGGATGATCGGGTAGAACATCGTCGGAATGGTGTACGGGCCGTCGCCGGTGTGGATCAGCACCACGATGTTGTACTTGGCGCAGACTTTCATCGCCGGGCGCAGCCAGTCGAGTGCGCGATCCGGGCGATAGCCGTGCATGTTGGCGTGCAGCTTGAGCATCTTGAAGCCGTATTCCTTGATGTGGAATTCCAGCTCCGCCGCGCCGTTTTCCGGTCCCCAGCGCGGGTTGAAATTGAAGTTGCCGATGAAGCGGTCCGGGTACTTCACGCACAGTTCGGCGACGTACGACATGTAGTCGCGCACGCCCTCGCGGCCACGGCGGTTGCCGTCGCGATAACCGGTGTTGCCCGGTGGCGGCTGGATGAAACCCATGTCGATCCGGCGTGGCTTGCCGTTGATCATGTACGGGCCGTCCATCAGCTTGAGCATGCGCTCGCCGGTGAACGGTTCGCCGGTGTGGCGCCAGGCCTCGTCGACCAGGTTGGTGGGGTGCAGATGGGTGTCGATGATCATCGGTTCAGCTCCTGGCCAGTTGAGTGGTGACGGGGCGCTTGAGTTGCGCCTCTGCTTCGGAAACGGAACGCGGCGGCGGGGACGGCTGAAGGCCGATCATCCGTGCGGTGTTGTTGCCCAGGTAATCCTCGAGGGTGTCCTCGTCGAGGTTCAGGCCCTGCGGCGGCTCGTGGCAGAGCACTTCGAGCAGGCGCAGCCACATGCCCGGTTCGTTCGGCGGTGTGTCGGTGCCGAACAGGATCTTGTGGGTCGGCAGGACCTTGGCGAACTCGACGATCCGCGATTGCAGGCACCAGCCGGACTCGCAATAGACGTTGGGCAGCTCCATCGCCCACTGCATCGGTTCGAACACGTAGACGCCGCCGGTCTGCACGCCGAAGTGGGCCATGATGAAATCGACGTTGGGGAATTCCTTGATCATCGGCACCCATTCCGACGGGATGCTGTAAGGCCCGTCGCCGGTGTGCAGCTTGACCGGAATGCCCAGCTCGGCGCATTTCTCGAAGGCCGGACGCACCCAGTCCAGCGCACGGTCGGGACGGTAGGCGTGCATGTTGGCCTGCATCTGCACCATCTTGAAACCGTGTTCCTTGACGTAGCGCTCGATCGCCTCGACGCCGTTTTCCACGCCGCAGCGCGGGTTGTAGACGAAGCAGCCGATGAAACGGTCCGGGTAGGTCTGGACCATTTTCAGGGTGTAGGCCATGTAGGCGTCGATGGATTCGCGGCCCGACAGTTCGCCGTCGGTCCAGGTGTAAATGGTGTTGCCCTGGGGTGGCTGGATGAAGGCTTTGTCGATGCGGCGAGGCTTGCCGTTGACCATGTACGGGCCATCCATCATCTCCAGCAGACGCTCGCCGGTGAACGGGTCACCGTCATGCCTCCAGGCGAGGTCCACCAGATCGGTGGGATAGCAGCTGATATCGATGATCATTGAAGTCGATCTCCTGATAGCGGGGAAGGGAGCCTTGCGGCTCACAGCATCCACGTCCCGGGCAATCGGCCGTTTCTATGCGCAGCACTCGCGCATTCCCTCGCCTGTTCGCATCCGGCCCGGGTGGGTGGTTGCTTGAGGCGAGTATTGGAAGGCGGGGGAGGGTTCGTACAATATTAATTGGGTGGGGTGGTGATACTTGTTCGATATGGGCTTGCCGGAGATAGCGTCAGGACTGTGTTTGCCGGGCCAACTGCTTGATCACTTCAACAACAGGCGCCACCCGCTCGGCCTGCCCATGGGGCCACACCGCATACAGGTTGTAATGCGCCGCAATCTGCGCCTCGTTCAACGCCACCAGCCGCCCGTTGCGCAACGCATCGGCAGCCAATAACCCACGCACCAGCCCGGCGCCAACGCCAGCCTCCGCAGCCGCAATCAGATTCGCCGCATTATCGAAAACCACCCGCGCCGGCGGTTCGCTCGGTGTCATCCCGGCCGCATCCAGCCACGGAATCCACGACCTGCGCGTATACCCCAGCAGCGGCAATTCAAGAATCTGCGCCGGGCTCAACGGCAGCTGCAAACCATGCCGCTCCAGCAACGCCGGAGACGCCACCGCCAGCACCCGATCCCCGCAGATCTGCGTCATCTCGCAATCATCCCAATCGCCATAACCATAGCGCAGCGACAGGTCCACCCGTTCGAACGTGCTGCGATCACTGCGCGGCATCGACAGGATCGTCACTTCGTAATCCGGCAAGCCGTCGAGCAACTGCGGCAGGCGCGGATTGAGCCAGCTCTGCGCCAGTTCGCTGTCGATATCCAGGGTCAGACGCTGGGCCACGCTGCGGTTTTTCACCGAGGACAGCGCCCGGTCTATCTGCGCCAGACCATCCGACAGCACGCTGGCAAACAACTGCCCGGCGTCGGTCAGGTTGCTGCCGCCGCCTTCGCGCACGAACAGCGGCTGGCCGATGAATTCTTCCAGCGCACGGATCTGCTGGCTGATTGCGCTGTGGGTCAGGTCGAGCTTGCGCGCGGCGCTGGAAAAGCTGCCGCTGCGCGCCGCGTGGATGAACGCGCTCATGGACTGCACCGACGGGTATCGCTTGTACATGTTGTTAGTCCTGCTTACACCGGTTGGCAGAAATCGTCGCTGGCCGCGTGTTGCCCGGGGTTCCAATAATCGGTGACCAGGCCCGCACAAAGACGGGCCGCTCTTTTGGAGCCTGACAATGATTGCATTCACGGTTAACGGCGAACGACGCGAGCTGGATGAAGCGTCCCCCTCCATGCCCTTGTTATGGGTGTTGCGTGATCAGTTGAAACTCACCGGCACCAAGTTCGGCTGCGGCATGGGCCTTTGCGGTGCCTGCACCGTGCACCTGAACGGCGTCGCGGTGCGTTCCTGCCAGTTGCCGCTGGCCGCCGTCGCGGGCCACAGCATCACCACCATCGAGGGCCTGTCGCCCAACGAAAGCCATCCGCTGCAACTGGCCTGGGTCGCCGAAGATGTGCCGCAATGCGGCTACTGTCAATCCGGGCAGATCATGTCCGCCGCCGCGCTGCTCAACACCGGCGCCCCGGTCAACGACGACTCGATCCGCAACGCCATGTCCGGGAATATCTGCCGCTGCGGCACTTACGGGCGCATCAACAAGGCGATCAAACGTGCGGCGAACGCGCCGAAGGAGGCGTGATGAGCCTCGTCGAAAATGCCGGTTTCGAACTGTCGCGCCGGGTGTTTCTAAAGCAGACGGTGACGGTGGCGTCCGGCCTGGCGATTGCGCTGTATCTGCCAAACGGTACAGCAACTGAATCGAAAACCACGGCCACTGAATTCGAACCCAACGCCTGGGTGCGCGTGCTGCCTGACGGCACGGTGAAACTGGTGGTGCACAAGCACGATTCCGGCACCGGAACCCAGACCGCGCTGGCCGCGTGCGTGGCCGAGGAACTGGACGTGAACCCGATGACCGTGCAGGTCATCACCCCGGAAGATCCGTTTTTCGAAACCTACATTCATCCGGTCTGGAAGGTTTTCTCCACCGGCGGCAGCACCAGTGTGTCGCTGGAATACGATCGCCTGCGCATGGCCGGCGCCACGGCCCGGGCGCTGCTGATCAGTGCGGCGGCGCAGCAGTGGAAAGTCAGCCCCGACAGCTGTTCCACCGAAGAAGGCCGAGTCGTGCATGCCTCGAGCAAACGCAGCCTCGGCTATGGCGAACTGGCCGGCGCGGCGGCGCATCTGCCGGCGCCGGCCAATGTCACGCTGAAGGATCCGGCGCAGTTCAAATACATCGGCAAATTGCGTCACAAACGCGATGCGGCGGCCAAAGTGTGCGGGCGTTTCAAATACAGCATCGACGTGCAGTTGCCGGGGATGCTGGTGGCGGTGATCCAGCGTGCGCCGGTAGTGGGCGCCAAGGTTGTCGCGGTGGATTCGGCGGCCGCGTTGCAGGTGCCGGGTGTACGCAAGGTGATTGCGATTCCGGGCCGCCCGGACGTGCTGGGTGGCAACCTCGAAGGTGTCGCGGTCCTGGCGGAAACGTTCTGGGCGGCGCAGCAAGGACGCAAACTGCTGGAGATCAAATGGAGCGACTCTCCGCTGGCCAGTTTCGACAGTGCCGAGCTGCCCAAGGCACAGGTCGCAGCGATCAGCGATCCGGCAACGCAAACCGTCAAAGCCATGACCCAGGGCGATGTCGCCGGACAATGGCCGGGCGCGGCGAAGCTGCTCGAAGCCGATTACACGATGCCCTATAAGGTGCAAAACCCGCTGGAGCCGATCTGCATCACCGCGCAGGTCAAGGACAAGGCGATCACCTACTGGGGCGGCGTGCAGGTGCCGTCGTCGGCACTGGAAGCGGCGCAAACCGTGTGCGGCATCGGCAAGGACAAGGTCACCATCCATGAGCTGGTCTCCGGCGGCAGCTTCGGTGCACGGGAAGCCAAGTACTGGCTGTTCGAAGTGGCGTATCTGGCGCAGCAGACCGGCGTGCCGGTGAAGTTGCTCAACAGCCGCGAAGACGAAATGCACGCGCTGTTCAATCACCCGGCCACGCTGCATCGGGTAAAAGGCGCACTGGATGCCCAGGGCAAACTCACCGCGCTGCAACTGCATGCAGTGTCGCCGGCCTCGCCGGAGCAGTGGGAGCCGGGCTATTTCGAGCGTCCGGGTCACATGGATTACAGCACCACCGAAGCGATCACCGCGTGGGACTTCGCCTACCGTCCGCCGCACCTGGAACTGAACTGGGTCAGGCACGAAAGCCATGTGCCCAGCGGCTGGTATCGCTCCGTAAGTTTCATTCCCAACGTGTTTGCCGTGGAAAGCTTCATGGATGAACTGGCCCATGCCGCCGGTGAAGATCCGTTGGCGTTCCGGCTGGCCAACATGCAGGAGCGGCCAAGGCACGTCGCGGTGTTGAAACAGGCAGCCGAACGCGCTGGTTGGGGCCAGAAACTGCCGCCGGACACGGCGCTGGGGATCGCCACCAATCAGGGCTACACCAGTTTCATCGCCGTGGTGGCGCGGGTTGCGAAGGTAGACGGCAAGGCGCGGGTAGAGAAGCTGACCTGTGTGGTCGACTGCGGTTTGGCGGTGTCGCCGGGCGGGGTTGAAGAGCAGATATATGGCGGACTGATGTGGGGCCTCGGCCATGCGCTGTTCGACCGTCTCGACATCCAGCAGGGCAGGGTAGTGCAGAGCAATTTCCACGACTATCGCGTCACGCGCATGTCCGACATGCCGCCGGTGGACATCCTCGTGCTCGATGGCCAGCCGGACAAACCGGGCGGCGTCGGAGAGCTGGGCAGCCCGTCGGTGGTTCCGGCGATTGCCAATGCGCTGTTCAGCCTGACCGGGGTGCGTCAGCGTTCCACGCCATTGAACCTGGGGTAAGCCGCCATGGACCTGCGATTGCTGCGGTACTTCATGGCCCTGGCCGATGAGCTGCACTTCGGCCGTGCCGCCGAACGCTTGCACATCTGCCAGCCGCCGCTGAGCCAGCAGATCCGTTTGCTGGAGGAAGAGCTCGGCACGCCGCTGTTCGAACGCAGCCATCACCGTGTCGAGCTGACGTCGGCGGGGCAGATGCTCAAGGAGCAGGCGCCGCTGGTGTTCGAACAACTCGAACGGGCGCTGGACCTGACCCGGCAGACCGGGCGCGGGCAACTGGGCGAGCTGGAAATCGGCATGATCAGCTCGGTGATGGTCGGCGTGCTGCCCAAGGCGCTGCACCTGTTTCGCGAGCGTTACCCGCAGGTGACCTGGCGCTTGCATGAGATGACCCCGGCGGCGCAGGTCAAGGCGTTGAAGGAAAAACGCATCGACGCCTGCGTATTCCGCGTCGGTTATGACGACCCGCAGTTGCGTAATGAATTGCTGATCCACGAGCCGATTCATGTGGTGATGCCAGCGGATCATCCGCTGGCCCGGCGTGAAGTGCTGGCGCCGGCTGATCTGGCGCAGGAACCGTTTGTGGCGCTGGAATTGAAGCAGTCGCGCTTCGCCAATTTTCTCTATCAGTGCTGCATTCAGGCCGGGTTCACCCCGCAGATCCGCCAGCAGGTGATCGAGGTGCAGACCTTGCTCAGTCTGGTACGCGCCGGGTTCGGCGTGGCGCTGTTACCGGCCTCCATCGAGCAACTGGCGCCCGCCGGGCTGGTGTTCCGGCGCCTGACCCCGGCGTTGCCGCAAGTGCCGCTGTACGCGACCTATCGGGCGGACGATGCCTCGCCGGTGCTCAAGCTGTTTCTCGATACGCTGCGGGAACTGGTCGATCACTCATCGCGATAACCAAGGACAAAATTGCCCGGCACGATCACAACGGCCAGCGGTCGTAATCTTCACATGCGCGAACTTGTGGAGAAGCAATGAGCCGGGACGTCCTGACCACCGAAACCAATCGCCGTCAGTTGCAACAGATCATCGCCGGTCTGTCCGACGGGGTGATTCTGCTGGAACTCGACCAGACCATTCTCTGGGCCAACGAAGCTGCGCTGGCGATGCATGGCGTCAGTCGCATCGGCGAGTTGGGCAACAATGCCGGGGAGTATGCCGAGCGCTTCAATTTGCGCTATCGCAACAACCACACGCTGACACCGGAGCAGTACCCGATCAGTCGCGTGGCGGCGGGGGAAACCTTCAGTGACGTGCTGGTGGAAGTCACCCCGCACAGCGATGAAGAGCGCACCTGGGTGCACAGTGTGCGCAGCATGGTGCTGACCGATCGTGACGGCGAGACCGAATCGCTGGTGCTGATCATGAGCGACGTCACCGATTGGGCCAACGCCGAGCAGCGCTTCGAAAAAACCTTCAATGCCAACCCGGCACCGGCGGTGATCTGCCGCCTCAGTGATCTGCGTTACATCAAGGTCAATCCGGGGTTCCTGGAGATGACTGGCTATACCCGGGATCAAGTGATCGGCGCCTCGACCTATGAGCTCGACATTCTCGAACAGGCCGAACGCAAGGAACTCGCCATCCAGCGCCTGCGGGATGTCGCGACCATTCCGCAGATGCAGGCTGAGTTGCGTCTGCCGGACGGTGGCAGCAAGCAGGTGATCGTCGCCGGCCAGCCGCTGGTGCTCAACGACGAGGACTGCATGCTGTTTTCGTTCGTCGACATGGAGCTGCGGCACAAGGCTGAAGTCGCCCTGCGCCAAAGTGAAGAGCGCTTCGCCAAGGCCTTTCGCCTGACGCCGGTGCCGATCCTGATCTGCAGCGCCGACGAGCAGCGGCTGATCGACGTCAATCAGGCCTTTCTCGATACCCTGGCTTACGAGAGCGACGACGTACTCGGCAAGACCGTCGCGCAGCTGGACTTCATCGATGAACCGGCGGAACGCGCCCGGTTGCTGGCGGCGCTGGAGAAGACTGGTCGCGTTGACCGCGTCGATATGCGGATCCGCAAGAAAGACGCCGAACTGCTTGAGTGCGCGGTGTCCGCCGATACCGTCAACATCCAGGACACGGTGTGCTATCTGCTGGTGCTGATGGACATCACCGAACGCAAGCGTACCGAGCTTGAACTGGTGGCGGCGATTGAAGAGGTGATGAAGGATGCTTCGTGGTTCAGCCGTACGCTGATCGAAAAACTGGCCAATGTGAAGAAGGTCAATTCGCCGCAACTGCCCAGCGTTTCGTTCACCGATCTCACGGCTCGCGAGCGTGATGTGCTGGGGCTGATCTGTGAGGGGCTGGCGGACAAGGAGATTGCTGCGCGGTTGAAGCTGGCGCCGAACACGGTGCGCAATCATGTGGCGACGGTGTATTCCAAGCTCGATGTGCACAGTCGCAGCGAGGCGATTGTCTGGGCTCGGGAGCGCGGGTTGTTTTCGGGGAGCAGCAGGGGGCAGCGGTAAGGTGCAAATGCACTAGTTCATGGGGTGCAAATTCGGGTGTTTGATCGGGCGGGGTGTTCTTAGTCTGGTGAGGTGCGGTGCGGTTTTTTCTCCGTGATCGCGTCCCTATTGAACCTGCTAATGGATCAGCCCCTTATGAATGTGTTGTTTGTCGTTGAGTTTCGTTGTGTGGAGCTGGCGCGATGATTTATCTGGCGCAGTTGCGGGCGCAGCTTGAGCGCAGTTTTTCGCCGTTGGCTTGTGAGTGTGTGGTGGATGGGGATCATTCGCTTACTGTGAAGTTGTATGAGCCGGTTTCGGGGCGGGTGGATTTGGTAATCAGTGGGTTGAGTCTGGATGCCTTGCGGACGCCGGAAGCGGTGGATGCCTTGATTGATGAATTGCGGTATGAGCTTGAGAGTAATTCTTTGCGGTCGCCGGGGTGAACTTGGCGGCCTCTGGGCCGACCAGGTTCATGGTTTTTTGAGTGAATATCCGTTTCTTCGGGTGTTGCGGCTGGCGGTTTCGCCCTTACGGCGAGTCCCTTTTGGCAAACGCCCCAAAAGGAACCAAAAGGTCTGTGCCCTGACGTTCGGCACCTCGCTTTGGCTCGGTGTTCCTTCGCTCCGGGATTGATCCGGGGGGCATCGCCTACGGTTTGCTTCGCTGCACCTCCTCTCGATGTGTTTGGCTTCGCCAAACGGTCGCTGCGCTCCCACCCCCGGATCAATCCCTCCACTCAGCCTGCCGACGGGCCCTGCGATCAAAAGCGGTACTCGAGCTAACGCTCATCGTGTTGAGTGGGGCGGCTTCGCCGCTTGCTCTTCTGTGGGAGCGAGCCTGCTCGCGATGGCGGCCTGATAGCCGGCCAATTACCTTCGGCTGTACGTGAACCATGTGGGAGCTGGCTTGCCAGCGATGGCGGCCTATCAGTCGACGCATTTAGTCGATATTTGCTCATCCCGAAAATCGACAGCAAATATCACCTGTTCTCCCCATTCCACTGGCACTCACCCCCCACTGGTCTATAAGGAATGAGTGGTTCGGTTTCCATAACCGGGTATTTGCACGCTCGGCGACGGGAGTTTGTCTTCCATTTATCGCGGGTCATCCTATGAACAATCCTGGGAAACGCGTGTGTTTTTCGTTGTTGTCGGCTTTCGGTCTGGTGCTGCTCAGTGGCTGTGCCAGTCCTCCACCCCCTCCGCCGGCAGCGCCGCCTCCACCCCCTGAACGCACCTGTCAGGTGATGGAAAATACCGAAGTCGCCGGTGACATGTATGCCGACGGGCAGGTAACCCGACACATCACCAAGACGCGTTGCGTCACTCAATAACGCACGCGCCGTCGAAGGCGCGGGTCGAGTGGATTGTGCTGGTGGCCGATCTGGTCGGCACCGCTGTGTTTGCCGTTGAAGGCGCCATTGCGGCGATGCACGCTCAACTCGATCTGTTGGGCGTGATGGTGATTGCCTTCATCGTCGCGCTCGGCGGCGGGGTGACCCGTGATCTGTTGATCGGCGCTACGCCGCCCAAGGCTGTGGCCGACTGGCGTTATCCGGCGCTGGCGTTTGCCATGGGCGGGGTGGCGTTTGTGTTTCATGAGCAGGTGCTGGGCTGGTCCGGTTCGACTTTGATCGTGCTGGACGCGGCGGGGTTGGCGCTGTTTGCCGTGGCCGGGGCGCAGAAGGCGTTGAATTTCGGCATTTCGCCGTTTGTGTCCATGCTGATGGGGACGATTACCGGCGTTGGTGGCGGGGTGCTGCGGGACATTGTGCTGGCGCGGGTGCCGTTGGTGTTGCAGGCGGATTTGTATGCCAGTTCGGCGTTTGTCGGGGCGGCGGTGTTGATTGTCGGGCGCAGGCTGGGCGTTTCGCCGGTGGCGGCTGCGTTGCTGGCGGGGGCGGTGTGTCTGTTGTTGCGGTTGTTGTTGGTGCATTTCGGCTGGCAGTTGCCGAAGGTTCTGGAGGCATGAAAAAGGCAGCCCTTGGGCTGCCTTTTCTTTTACATCAGCGGCGGATCAGGACAGGAAACCGCCGTCCACGTTCAGCGATACGCCGGTGGTGTAGCTCGAGGCATCGCTCGCCAGGTACAGCACGGCGCCGGCCATTTCGCTCGGGTCGGCTACGCGTTTGAGCGGGATCTGCGTCAGGGCTTGCTTCAGGATCGCGTCGTTTTTCACCAGGGCCGAGGCGAATTTGGTGTCGGTCAGGCCCGGCAGCAGGGCGTTGCAGCGGATGCCGAATTGCGCGCATTCCTTGGCGAAGACTTTGGTCATGTTGATCACGGCAGCCTTGGTCACCGAGTAGATGCCCTGGAAGATCCCCGGCGAAATGCCGTTGATCGAGGCCACGTTGATGATGCTGCCGCCACCGTTTTCGCGCATCAGCTTGCCGGCTTCCACCGACATGAAGAAGTAGCCGCGGATGTTCACGTCGACGGTTTTCTGGAAGGCGCCGAGGTCGGTGTCCAGCACGTTGCAGAACTGCGGGTTGGTCGCGGCGTTGTTGACCAGGATGTCCAGGCGCCCGAACTGTTCCTTGATCCCGGCGAACACCTGGCTGATCTGTTCCATTTCGCCGATGTGGCAGGCGACCGCTGTGGCCTTGCCGCCGGCGGCGATGATGGCGTCGGCCACGTGCTGGCAGCCTTCGAGTTTGCGGCTCGAAACGATCACATGGGCACCTTGCTGGGCCAGCAGTTTGGCGATGGCTTCACCGATGCCACGGCTGGCGCCGGAGACGAAAGCGATCTTGCCGTCGAGGTCGAACAACTGAGTCTTGGACATGGGATTCCCTTGTAGTGAGCCTTGTTATAACGCCGTCATCAGAGGCTGGATTTGGCAATGACCTGCAGGCTCATCTGCTCCAGCAGTTTGTTCATGTGAATGAACTGCGCAAAGCGTTTGTCCTGGGTCTGGCCATGGAAGAAGCGGTAGTAGATCTGCTGCACGATGCCGGCCAGACGGAACAGGCCGTAGGTGTAGTAGAAGTCGAAATTGTCGATCTGGATGCCCGAGCGCTCGGCGTAGTAGTCGACGAATTCGCGACGGGTCAGCATGCCCGGCGCGTGGCTTGGCTGGCGGCGCATCAGTTGCACCGGTGCCGGGTCGTCGGCCTGGATCCAGTAGGCGAGGGTGTTGCCCAGGTCCATCAGTGGATCGCCGAGGGTGGTCAGTTCCCAGTCGAGCACGCCGATGATCTGCATCGGATTGTTCGGGTCGAGGATGACGTTGTCGAAGCGGTAGTCGTTGTGCACGATGCTGGAGGTCGGGTGGTCGGCCGGCATCTTGTCGTTGAGCCAGGCTTTGACCTTTTCCCAGTGCGGTGCGTCCGGGGTCAGGGCTTTTTCGTAGCGTTCGCTCCAGCCTTTGATCTGGCGGGCGACGTAGCCTTCCGGTTTGCCCAGATCGCCGAGGCCGCAGGCGTTGTAATCAACCCGGTGCAGCTCGACGAAACGGTCGATGAAGCTCTTGCACAGGGCTTCGGTTTTCGCTGCGTCCAGGCCCAGTTCCGGCGGCAGGTCCGAGCGCAGGATGATCCCCTTGACCCGTTCCATCACATAGAACTCGGCGCCGATCACCGATTCGTCTGTGCAGTGCACGTAGGCTTTCGGGCAATACGGGAAGCCGTCACGCAACTGGTTGAGGATACGGAATTCGCGGCCCATGTCGTGGGCGGACTTGGCCTTGTGGCCGAACGGCGGACGGCGCAGGACGAATTCCTGGTCCGGGTATTCCAGCAGGTAGGTCAGGTTCGACGCGCCGCCAGGAAACTGGCTGATCTGCGGCGTGCCGCTCAGGCCCGGAATGTGCGCCTTGAGGTACGGATCGATCAGGCTGGCATCGAGTTCTTCGCCAGAGCGGATACGGGTGGACTGGTCAGTAAGCGCCATGCTTATCCCTTCTGCTTATTTTGGAGGCCAGACATCATTGGCTAATCTAATGGCGCGCTCGGGCGGTCACAAGCGCGGTTCGGTCTTATAGGTTAGCGTGTTGGACGATAATCACCTTTGGGAATGTGCGCGGCGGGCCGCTGGCGACTAAGGTTTAGCGCGTATGCCTTGTTCACAAAGGAGCTTTGAAATGGGCTGTCCGCAAGTCTGTGCCAGCGCTACGCTGCAATGCAGTTTCGGCGCCGCACCGGCGGTGCTCAACGTGCTGCCGGTCAATCGCACGCTGACCGGCGGGATGCCGGCGGCGAACATCATGGATCATATTCCGCTGGTCAACGTCACCACGTTCGGCATGTGCATGAGCATGGCCAACCCGATGGTCGCCGCAGCCACGGCTGCTGCGCTGGGCGTGTTGACGCCGATGCCGTGCATTCCCGCCACCGCCACGCCGTGGATCCCCGGGGGCGCGCCGACCCTGTTGTTGGGCGGGATGCCGGCGATCGATGCCAACAGCACGTTGATGTGCAACTGGGCGGGGGTGATCAAGATCGTGATGCCGGGGCAGATGCAGATGTTGATTCCCTGAGTCAGGCCTGCTGCGGATCCGTCCACTTGCGAAACCACCAGCGCACCCGGGAAATCGGCTTGCCATCGGCATCCAGCGGTCGCCCGTCCTCGGCAAATCCTTGCTCCGGCTCCATCAACTGCCCATTCAGATAGCGCGCATCCACCGCCGGTTTGCCGTTGGGATGAAAGCGCTGATAGCGCCCCTCGCGCACACCGTCGCGATAGAACTCGGCCTCCGCCACTTGCCCGTCGGGAAAGTAATTGAACGCCTCGCCATGCAACAAGCCGCGCCGATAGGTTGCCTTGCGCTGCAACCAGCCTTCGGGCGCATAAAAACTGGCGACGCCTTGCAGCTTGTCGCGCACGAACGGCATCTGCGCCGAGACCTTGCCGTTGGGATGGTAGAGCAGGGACGTGCCCTGCAATTGGCCCTGGGTGTAATTCAGGTCTGCCTGTTGGCGACCGTCATCCTTGATATTCAACGGACCGTCGAGCTGGCCGTCCTGCAATCGTCCCTTGAGGTGTTTGTCATCCTGCTGCAAATCCAGCGGTGTGATCGCCATGGCGACTCCTTGTCAGTTGACCTGTACCAGCCCGCCCTTGATGGTCAGCATGCCGCCGCCGTCCACGGTCTGCGAGGCCGCGCCCTTGTTGGTCAGGCTGATGCCGGCATCGTTGGTCAGCGTCGTTCCGGCCTTGTTGTCCAGCGAAGTACCGGCCTGATTGGTCATGGCGGTGCCGGCCTTCTGGGTGATCGAAGTGCTGGCCGAGGTCGCCAGATCCGCGCCGCTCTTGATCGTGAAACTGCCGCCGCTTTGCAGCGTGAGGGTGCCGCTGACCTTGATCGTCAGGTTGCCGTCCACCGTCAGGTTGTAGTCGCCGGTGACCTTGTCGGTGTAGTTGCCGCCGGTGCTGTGGTTCTGGTCGGCGCCCACCTTTACGGTGCGACTGTCTTTAACATCGAGGCTGTCGCTGCCGGTCTGGATGGTCACGCTGCGTTTGCCTTTTTCCAGGGTGACGGTCTCGTCGCCATCCTTGACCGTGCGGGTACGGGCGTTTTGCACCGTCAGGGTTTCGTCGTGGCCGACGGTGGCGGTGGTGTCGTTGAGCACGTTGATCTTCAAGTCTTTCTGCGCCTGCAGGAACACCTCTTCGGCATCCTTCTTGTCCTCGAAACGCAGCTCGTTGAAACCGCCGCCGCTCTTGGATGATTGAGTCTTGATCCCCGACTGGGTCTGGTTCGCCGGCAAGGCGTAGGGCAGGGCGTTGTCGCCGTTGTACACGCAACCGGTGACCAGCGGCCGGTCCGGATCGCCGTCGATGAAGGTCACGATGACTTCCTGGCCGATGCGCGGGACGAACTGCATGCCGAAACCCTTGCCGCTCCACGGCAACACCACGCGGACCCAGCAGGAACTGGTTTCGTCGTTCTTGCCGTCTCGATCCCAGGGGAACTGCAACTTGATCCGGCCGTACTCGTCGGTCCAGATTTCCTCGCCGGACTTGCCCACGACGATCGCGGTCTGCGGATGCATGCGCGGTTTGGGCGTTGTGCGTTGCGGACGAAATGGTGTGGCCTTGGGGATGGCTTCGAAGCGGTTGCGATAGCTTTCGTGGCTGGCGTCGTGGGTGACCCGCGTGACGACCCAATCGATGTTCAGGCTTTCGTCTTCGTGGCCGTCGAGGGTGAACCAGTGGCCCGGGATCATCCAGCGGCAGTCGCTTTCGCCGACGAAGCGTTTCTCCTCGCTGCGCAGCCCGTCGACCCGCTGCTTGGTCAACGCATCGCCGCGCGCCTTGGCGTTGTAGCCGCCGGGATGCTCATAGATCGACAGCGGCCCGGCCACGGCTTCGGCCTGGCCGAAGAGTGAAGTGGTCGGCGTGGTGAACTCGTAATCCGTTGCCTTGTACACCCCGGCCACCGCTTGCATACACACCTGACCCGAGCGAATGCCATGCAACTCGCGTTCGCCCATTTGCTGGCCCAGATACTTGACCTTCGGGCCGTTGGGGATCTGCACGAAGGCGTCATTGCTGTCGCCCAGCACTAGCGTGTGCTTGCCCTCGTCGTGGGTGAAAAACCAGAAGATACCTTCCTCTTCCAGCAGGCGAGAGACGAAGGCAAAATCGGTTTCGCCGTACTGCACGCAGTACTCGCGCGGGGTGTAGCTGCCGGTCAGCGAGAGTTTGAAATCGGTGAAGCCGTGGGCCTTGAAGATCGTGGTGACGATGTCCGAGGTGGCGAGGTTCTGGAATACGCGGTTGTTGCTGGCGAGGGTCAGCCACCAGAGCCACGGACGTAAAACCAGTTGATAGCGTTCGGCGGTGGCATCGGCTGGCAGTTGGCGGATTTCAGCGACCAAGGCATCGAACGGGCGGAGTTGGGCGTCGTTGTGCAGGGTAGTGGTGACGTGGGTGGCGATGGCGGTGGTCAGGGTGAGGGAGGTGCCGTCGTTGAGGCCGTTGAGGATTTGCGAGCCCAACAGATTGAGCGCCTCGTCGCCGGACAGCGAATCAGGGTAAATCGCCGACAACGAGGGTGCGGTGAGGGACAGGGTGGTGTTGCTGTCGGTAGACCGGGGCATGAGCTGACCTCAGCTGTTGGGAGAGAAAAAGCTCACCACCTGAACGTACCGCCTTTCTCATGGATTGCAGCCTGGTTGTCACTGACCCACCCATCCATCTCTCTCTCGTTTCCATAAACGTAGCTGTACATCACCACCGAGTTTCTAACGTAAGGCTCGAGTTGCGGCCCGCAAAGAGGGCAGGGGCTGAGTTCGATATAGATACGTGTAACGAAGTTGCTGTAATCACCGTCAGGGAGCGCAACACTGTTGATCGCCTGAACCAACGCACTGATTTCAGCATGCCCGCGAAGGGTTGTGACGACTTTTTTGGTTGTTGTTGTGTAGTTTCCGAGAAGGTCCAGTTTCAGCGCACTGTCGCCGAATTTGTACATCAGTACGCCGCGTGAGGCATCAAAGTGTTCGACGACGGCAAAACAGGTTCCATGGGAGGCGCCCGAGCCGGCCAAGGCTCGACGAGTTGAAGAGGATTCATGGCAGATGGTGGCCAAGTCAGGAATCGTCCCGCCGTTGGTGGCGTGATTGGCCGCCAGCCAGTTGGCGTATAGCGGGTTTGTTCCTGTCATTGCGACATTGCCACCTGAGTAACGACCGACCTTATGTATTTCTGCCATGGCAATCTCCGCCGGGATTCTTTCAGTTCGCTTCGTCAACAGGCGTCAACAAAAATAAATCTGTCCCCTTATAAAGTGCTTGTCAGCTGAACCCCCAAAGTCGATAACCTGTCGACAGACCCTGGTTGTAAGCCGTTGCGACCGCATCCATGCAGAGGGCTACGCCTTGGGCGCCCTCCAGCTTGAATTCGCCAAAGTTGGGATCGAAAAATACGCAGCTGCTGCTTTTGCCAAACAATACCCAAGGTCGGTAAAAGGCCACGGAATGCCCGCCAAGCGTGCCCTTGATAGACAGAATGAAGTAGCGGCAGGAAGAGGTGAGTACGAACTCGCCGATGGCTTTACCGGCAGTGGCGAAGCTCTGGTAGGCCTCCGCTTTTGTCTGGCCCAGCGATCCCACCCCGCCGGTTCTCAAGGCCCCCAGGGTCGCGGCTGACGGAGAGCCGGGTGTATCGCCGCTGATGTCCACATACTCGGACTGGAAGTCAGAGGCCTGGCGCGCCGTCTTCTGTTCGTGCAGCAGTCCGGTGCTCATCGTAGGCTTGACGATGTCCTTGAGGTAGTCGTTGCCTTTTTTCTTGGCGATGAGCCATGCGGTGCTGACACCCCGGCAGATGCCGTCCCGGTTGTCGGCGACGAGTAAAAGAAAGCTGGACTGACCGAAGTTGTAGATGCCTTCGCCATGTCCTTCGATTTTGTCGCAAATGGCCTTGTAGCTCATGCTGCCTCCCTGATTCCGGCAATGTGCTTGCGCACAACTACTCCAACACCCACTCCGCCAACTTCCCCGTCACTTGCGTCATCAACACATTCTCGACATCCCGCGCACCGGCCGCGCTGCACTTGGCGAGTACCGCTTTCACAATTCCCGAATCAAACTCGAACTGCTTACCGGTCGCCGCCTTGTAGCGGCCACGCAATTTCTCCAGCTTCGCCAGCACAATTCCTTCCAGTGTCGCCTCATCCAGCGGCCGATACGCGACCACCGTCATGCGCGCCAGAAACGCCGGGCGGAAGGCTTGCAGGAGGACTTTGTGCAGCGCTTCGTTGAACGCTTCCGAGCCGAGTTGTGCAGTTGGTGTATCGAGCAGCAACTCGGCACCGACATTGCTGGTGGCGAGCATCACGGTGTTCTTGAAGTCCACCACCAACCCGGTTCCGTCCTCCATCAAGCCTTTGTCGAAGACGTTGTAGAACGCTTCGAGCACGTCGGGATGCGCCTTCTCGATCTCATCCAGCAACACCACCGAATACGGTTTGCGTCGTACCGCTTCCGTCAGCACGCCACCGCTGCCATAACCGACGTAACCCGGCGGGGCGCCTTTGAGCTGGCTGACGGTGTGGGCTTCCTGATATTCGGAAAGGTTGATGCTGATCAGGTTGCGTTCGCCGCCGTACAGCGCGTCGGCCAGTGCATACGCGGTTTCGGTTTTGCCGACGCCCGTGGGGCCGACCAGCAGGAACACGCCGACCGGTTTTTGCGGATCGGTCAGCCCCGCGCGATAAGCCTGCAAACGCTGGGCGATGGTGTTGAGTGCGGTGCTCTGGCCCATGACGCGCTGGCCCATGCGGGTGCCTAGGGTTCGCACGGCATGGGCTTCGTCGGCAAGCATTTTGCCGACGGGGATGCCGGTCCAGCCTGCGATCACGGCAGCGACGGTTTTGCTGTCGACCTGTTCCGGCACCAGCGGGTCGTCCTGGCGAATCGCATCCAGTCCCGCCTCCAGGCGCAGAAGTTCGGCGGCCAGATGATCGATGCGACTGTCGGTGGCTTCGTCGGGCTTGTCGCTGTCGGCGCGTTCACTGAGGTCGAGCAATTCGCGGCGGGTGTCGAGCAGTTCGCGCACGGCGACGCGTTCTTCGCCCCAGCGGGTTTCCAGTTCGCGGATCGCCTGGACATTGGTCTTCGATTCACTTTCCAGCAGGGTGATGCGTTCGCGGTGATCGAGCCCTGTGGCCTGTTCACGACGCAGGCGCTCAACTTCTTCTTTCAGGCTTTGCTGGCGATGGCGCAGGCTCTCCAGCGGTGGCGGCACGTCATGCTGGCCGAGGGCAACCCGGGCGCACGCGGTGTCGAGGACGCTGATGGCCTTGTCCGGCAACTGACGGCCAGAGATGTAACGGTGCGAGAGCTTCACCGCTTCATGGATTGCGGCATCCAGTACTTGTACGCCATGGTGCTGTTCGAGTTTGGCGGCCACGCCACGGAGCATTTCCACGGCAGTGATTTCGTCCGGCTCCTCGACCTGTACAAGCTGGAAGCGGCGGGCGAGGGCCGGGTCTTTCTCGAAGTATTTTTTGTATTCCATCCAGGTCGTGGCGGCGAGGGTGCGCAACTCGCCTCGGGCCAGCGCAGGCTTGAGCAGGTTGGCCGCATCGCTGCCACCCTCGGCTCCGCCCGCACCGATCAAGGTGTGGGCTTCGTCGATGAACAGGATGATCGGCTTGTCGGCGCTGCGAACGGCATCGATCACGCCTTTGAGCCGTTGTTCGAATTCACCTTTGACCCCGGCACCGGCCTGCAACAGGCCCAGGTCGAGCACCCGCAGGCTGACTTCCTGCAACGACGGCGGTACGTCTCCGGCGGCGATGCGCAGCGCAAGGCCTTCGACCACCGCGGTTTTGCCCACGCCGGGTGCGCCTACCAGAATCGGGTTGTTCTGCCGCCGCCTTAGAAGAATGTCGATGCACTGACGAATCTCGCCGTCGCGACCAACGATGGGGTCGATACGCCCGGCGTGGGCGTCGGCGGTCAGATCCTGGGTGTATTGGTCCAGCACCGAGTCCTGCCGTGGCGCAGAACTCCCGGCAGACACTGAGCGCGGGCCGACGTGCTCGCGGGAGTTCTCCGTCCACTCCAGCAGATTCGCGCGCAAGGCTTCCTTGGGAATCCGCAGCAATGACGACGCACTGTTGAGCAGCAGACTTCGGCGCTCGTCACGATCAATCAACGCGAGAAGCAAAAGCCCGGAACGAATGCTGTCGATCCCCAGCACACTGGCCTGCACCACTGCATCTTCCAGCAATCCCAGCGTGTGCGAGGACAGCGCCGGCGTGCGCGTGCTGCCAGCCTTGAACAGATCCAGTGCCTTGTTGATTTCAGCCGTCAGTGCATCCCGTTCCAGCCCGAAACGCGGCAGCAGAAAAGCAAAGTCGCCACCGTCGATGTCGAGCAATTCCAGCAACAGATGCTCGATTTCGACAAAGTGATGCCCGCGCTGCAAACAGCGCTGGGCGGCGCGTTCGAGGGCGCGACGGTTGTCCGGGTTGAGGCGTCCGATCAGGCTGGCCAGTTCCATTTCAGGTGATCTCCAGCTGACGAAGACGGGTTTCGATCCGTTGCACTGCAAGGCTGGCCTGACGCTGCAAACCGCCGTTCCAGCTCAACAACGCCGGGGCCTGACGACCGAGCTTCAGCGGCCCGGCGCCGCGCACCAGCATCACCAGTTTTACGTCCAGATCCGGGCCGAAATACAACGCCGCCAGGCTCGCCAGTGCCGGGTGCGCTTCGCCGTCCGGCAGAAAGCTTCCGGCTTGCGCCGAGGACAATGGCCCGAGCGTCAAACGAATCCCGGCATGCTCATCCCAGACCCGGGTGCCGGCCACGGCGCTGCGACCCAGTTGCAGATTGCGCCCGCCAGCCTTCATGACGCTGCGGCTGGCGGCCGGAATCTCACGCCATGCACCTTCATAGGCGTTCAGCTCCACCGGTACGGAAAATTGCTCGCGGACAATGGCTGCAAACCCCGCCAACGACCGGCGGCCATCGGCGTACAGCGCGGTGCAGGCCAGAACGGCGCAGTCGGGAATCGCCTGGCGCTCCTGCAGGGACTTGGGCAACAACCCGGTCAACGCCCGCAATTGCGCCTGCACCGGCGAAGCGCCGGGCGTGGTAAATCCGAGGGCGATCCGGTGTTTGCGCATCACCTTGTACAGCAGGCTCAGCAGCCGATGCTGGAACAGGTCGAGGAACTCGGCGGGCGCGTGATCCTTGGCCCGGGCCCGTTGTTGCAGCCATTCCTGATAGGCGTAGGGCAGCGGGCCGTCGGGGCCGCCGAGGCCGAACATCGGCGAGTTGAGGGTCAGTGGTTCACCGGGTTTTTCTTCCAGGCTTTCGATCTGGCTGGCGGCGAACACGGGTGTCAACGGCCCGCGCAATTTCAGCGCTTCGGCCTGCGGCGACGTGCCTGAGCCGAGGGAGTCGGCCTGCGGCTGTTCGCGCTCGAGCAACAGCAACGCCTGCAACCATTCGAAGGCCTGCGGATCGCGGCGCAGTCGCTGACCCAGGGTCAGAGCGACAGGGGCATGCCGGCTTGGGGTTGCCATGCCTTGACCTCCTTGTCTGCTTGCATGAGCACCGTGCGCACAAAGCGATTGGCCGTGGCGTACACCGAAAAGAATTGCGCGAGCACCGCCGAGAACAGCACCGCGCTGCTGCCGACGAAATGCTGCGGATCGAGCTGCAACTGCACTTCAAGTCCGTTGCGCCAGCCGCGCCAGGCATCGGCACCGACGTGGCCGATCACCCGTTCGCAAGCGAGGCTCAGCAAGCCATCGATCTGACGCAGGGCGCTGGCTTCATCGCGCAGGTTATGCAGATGCAGAATCTCCTTCAGCGCATCCAGCGCCTGCGGTCCTTCGACCAGCGACAAATGATTGAGGGTCAGTTGCGACACCAGCCGCCAGCGCGAATCACCGTCCAGTCGCGGCAGACTCTGGGGGCTCGGCGGATTGCGCAGGCGTGCCCACGCCACCGGCCCAGGCCGCTCGAATCCCAGCGGCGTGCCGGCCGGCAGGCTCTGGGCCAGATGCCGGTTGGTGCACAACAGTTCGGCGGTGAGGCTGTAGTCGGGCAGGTCGGTTTGCGGTTCAAAACGGGTGTCGACGACGCTGACCAGAAGATCACTGCCGAGCCGGTTCGGCGACTGGCCGCTGACTCGCCGCGCATGCCAGTAACGCTGTTGATCGCCGCCGCTGTGCTGGCTGCCGTAATAGGCGGGCAGGCGCTGCACGCCGGTGCTGGAGCTGGAGCGCATCGCGCGAATACTGTGAATCTCGACGCTGTTTTCCCGGTGGCTGTCGGCGACCAGTCGGTATTCGCTGCGGGTGCCGTCGGGGCGCAGCGGCTCGGAGGTGCGCGGGAACAGATTGATTACCGGTGCACAGCCGAGGGCGATGTCGCTGGCCTGCAGGTGCAATCGGCCGGCCGGTGCACGGTCGAAAACGATATAGAGGTAGAGCGTCTGGCTGTCGCTGGACACGCCGCCGAGTGGCAGGTCAAAAAAGTGGAATTTCTCCGGGAAGGCAAAGTACTCCGCCAACAGACGCATGCCCGGGTGCACGCCGTCTTCGTCCGGCAGCAGCACTTCATCGTCGGAGAACCCGACGATCTGCGGCAGTCCTTTCACTTTCGCCGGAATGCTCCCCGGCGAGCCTGCGAGCACCTGCACGGCATGGGCGCCGAGCAGGTCATAGAGCCCGGCATTGATCACCGGTGAGGCGGCCAGATGAATGCGTAAACTGTCGATCTCCAGCTCGGACCATTGGCTTTCGCCCAGGCAACGCAGACTCAGGCGCAACGCTGAACGGGACTGCGCCACACCGGTCAGCGCCTGGGCTTCGTCACTGCCGAGCAACAGCGCTTCAGTCACTTCGATCGGCCACAGCCGCACGGCGGCACTGGTGCGAAAGTGAATGCTTTCGCCCTTGCTGGTGGTGACGAACAGCGGCGTGTCCCGGGGCAGGGGATAGCCGCCGTCGAGTTTGCCTTTGCTCGGGTCCGGCTCGAACTGCACGATGGCGCAGGACGGCAGCGGGCGCACGGCCAAGGGATAGAGCTGCTCCAGCAAGGCATCGCTGAACTCGGCGTAGTCGTCATCCAGGCGCCGTTGCAGACGCGCCGCGAGCAGGGCGAAGCCTTCGAGCAGTCGCTCGACGTGCGGGTCGGGGCACTCACCGGGAGACAGCTCCAATCGCCGCGCGACTTTCGGGTAGCGTTCGGCAAACTGGCTGCCGGCATGGCGCAACCAGGTCAGTTCGCGTTGGTAATAGTCGAGCAGTTGCGGGTCAATCGAGTCGCTCATGGCGCACCTCCAGCCCTTCGTTGCCGGGCTCGATGACAAAGGCCACCGGCCAGTGCAGCGAGCCGCTGCGCAATTCGCCGAGCAGGCGGATGCTCAACCGCTGTGGCTGTTCGGGGAGGGGATTGACCTGAACCTCGCCCAGCAGCAAGCGCGGTTCGAAATGGCTGATGGCCTCACGAATGTCCCGCGCCAGGCGACGGCGGTCATCGCTGCGCTGTTGTTGCAGCGCGCTCCAGTCGGCGATGCCGTAGTCGATCACGCTCGGAGGTGTCGTCAGTACGCGCGGGCCACGGCGGGTGTTGAACAGGCGCCCGAGCTCGGCGTGCACCGAGTCGAGCAAGTCCTGCCGATCGAACACCGGCGGCTCGTCGGCCTCGCTGCAAGCGAGGCGTTCGAACAGCGGTGCGCGTATGCCGGTGCCAGCCATGGCGAGGGCGTCCGGTTACTTGCTGGCCTTGTTGGCCGCCAGGTCCCAGACCGTGCCGGCGGTGCCTTCCTTGGTGCCGTCGTCTTTTTGCGCGGTGAGTTCCCATTTGATCTTGGTGAAGTTCAGGGACAGGGTTTCCACCGGTTTGCCCCCGGTGCCGCCGCTGACGCTGACGTTGGAGATCACCACGTTGGTCAGGGTGTAGATGATGAACGGCATGATCTGCCCGCTGCCTTCGGCGGCGTTGCGGCCGATGGTGATCTTGGCTTCCGGGATCGGCTTGCCGGCGCAGCAATACTCGTTGAGCGAAGGGGTGGAGCTGTCGATGAATTTGGTCAGGGTAAACTCACCGATGTGCGGCCGGCCGGAGGTGCGTTCCGAGTTGCTGACGTCGTTGGTCACCTGCATCGCCACGTTGTGGCTGTAGGACATGACTTCGATCTTGTCCTTGTAGCCCTCGAGCAGGCTGTCGCCTTTGATGTCGCCGCCGAGGTCGAGAATGATTGCATCCATCGCTTGAAACTCCTGAAGGTTGTCGCGCTAGACAAACGGGGGAGCGCCCGCAGGGAAATCCTGCGGGCGCAGGCAGGTCAGGCTGCTACCGGAGGCGGCAGGGTGGCGACCAGGCGGATCGACGCGGTCAGCTCTTCCAGCTGGAAGTGCGGCCGCAGGAATACCGTCGCGCGATAGGCACCGGGCTTGCCGGCGACTTCGGTGACGTCCACCCGCGCTTCACGCAACGGGTATTGCGCCTTGATTTCCTGCGGCGCGTTGTCGTTGATCAGCACGTAGTCGGCGATCCAGTTGTTGAGGTAGGTCTGCACGTTGTCGCGGGTCATGAAACTGCCGACCTTGTCGCGCATGATCACCTTCAGGTAATGGGCGAAACGCGAGGCCGCGAGCACGTACGGCAGCATCGCCGAGATTCGTGCGTTGGCGTTGGCCTCGTTGGTGTTGTAGACCTTGGATTTGTTGGTGGTCTGGCCACCGAAGAACACCGCGATGTCGCTGTTCTTCTTGTGGCACAGGGCGATGAAACCGAGGTCGTTGAGTTCCTTCTCACGACGGTCAGTGATCGCCACTTCGGTCGGGCATTTCAGCGACAGGTCGCCGGAGCTGGTGCGGAAGGTGTGCGCCGGCAGACCTTCGACCGCGCCGCCGCCTTCAGCGCCACGGATCGCCGCGCACCAGCCGTACTTGGCAAAGGCTTCGGTGATGCGTTGCGACAGCGCCCACGCGGCATTGCCCCACAGGTATTTGCTGTGGTCGGTGCCGTTGGTGTCTTCGACGTAATTGATACCTTCCACCGGCGAGGTGTCCGGGCCGTATGGCAGACGCAGCAGGAAGTGCGGCAGCACCAGCGAGACATAGCGCGAGTCTTCGCTCTCACGGAACGAGCGCCACTTGATCAGTTCCTGGCTCTCGAAGACTTTCGACAGGTCACGGGGCACGGCCAGTTCGGTGAAGCTGTTCATGTCGAACAGGCGTGGGCTGGCGGCGGCAATGAATGGCGCGTGCGCAGCGGCGGCGACGTTCGACAATTTTTCCAGCAGACCGATGTCCTGTGGGTGACGGCCGAAGGTGTAGTCACCGACCAAAAGGCTGAACGGGTGGCCACCGAAGGTGCCGTATTCCTCTTCGTAGATCTTCTTGAACAGGGCGCTCTGGTCGAATTCGACGGCTTTTTCCAGATCGTTCTGCAGCTCTTTCTGCGTCACGTTGAGCAGGCGCAGCTTCAACCGGGTGCTGGTTTCGGTGTTCTGCACCAGCATGTGCAGGCCGCGCCAGGACGCTTCGAGTTTTTGCAGGTCCGGGTGATGCAGCACCTCGTTGAGCTGGGCACTGATCAGTTCATCGATCTTGCTGATGCGGTCGTTGATCATCGCCACGGTGTCCTTGTCGATGGCCATGCCTTCGTCGAGTACCTGGGTGGCGAATTCCGCGAGCATGTCGCGGGCGTAGTCCTGCTGGCTGTCGTCATGGGCCATGCGGCCCTCGGCGATGATCCGGTCAAGCAGGGATAAAGTTTCGGCGGCAGCATTTTCGCTGGCTTGATTCTGGGCGGCGGCGGGCATGGCGAATTCTTCCTCGGTCAGGTGGACGATCAGGCTTGCGGTTCGGCCGGGGCCTCGGCATCAGCTGCCGGGACAGCGGTGTCCGGGCGAGCCGATTTGATCTCTTGCAGGCCTTCGGTGTTGGCGATGACATCGCGCAACAGCTTGTCGAGATCGTCGTTGCCGTCGAGTTTGGTCAGCAGGTCGCGCAGGCGCTGACGGGCTTCGAACAGGCGACGCAGCGGGGTGACTTGCTCCACCACCCTGACCGGGTCGAAATCGTCGATGTGTTTGAAGTTGAGTTCGATGTTGAGCTTGCTGTCGTCGCCGCTGAGGGTGTTGTTGACTTGCAGCGTGGCGCGAGGGGCGATGGAGGCGAGGACGTCGTTGAAGTTGTCGCGGTCGATTTCGGTGAAACGGCGTTCGGTCAGTTTTGCCAGTGGTTCGAGCGGCTTGCCCGAGAGGTCGGCAAGAATCCCGACCACCAGCGGCAATTCCTTTTTCTCGATGGCGTTGCCGATTTCGACGTCATAGGTGATTTGCACTCGGGGCGGGCGAACCCGGTCGAGCTTGTGCTGGGTACTTTCTGCCATGTCGGCGGACTCCGATGCGATGAGCGGGCGCAATGCATCGGGGAGGCCCGTTCATCGCTTTCCCTTGCTGGACCACAGGTTAGAAAGGGAGGCAGATGACCTGTCGTTCCTTTGACAAACCTTCCACATTCGGCTGTAGGAACCGAACTACCCAAGACGCTAGAACAGGTCTATAAAAATGCAAGCGAAAAACATTTTTGGACTGTCTCGCGAAAAGGAAAATTCATTTTGTCTTCACGACTTTTTCTAACATTCGGCTTTGCGCTGCTCGCGGGCTGTTCGTTCTTCGGGCCGAAAGTCGACCTCGACAGCCTGACCCTCGACGTCGCGCCCAAGGCCAATGACGACACCCCGATCGCCGTGGATTTCATCGCGGTCAACGACCCTGACCTGCTCAAGCAACTGTCGGGCATCAGCGCCCAGCAGTGGTTCGCCGGGCGCGAGCAGTACCAGCGCGACTATCGTCAACTGATGAGCGTGTGGGGACTGGAGCTGGTACCGGGGCAATTCATCGACCGCCAACCCTTCCCGCTGGGGGGCAAGCGGGCGGCTGGACTTTTAGTCTTCGCCAGCTATAACACACCCGGAGCGCACCGCTTGCGGCTGGACGATCAGAGCGATGCGTGGCTCAAGTTCGACAGCCGCGAGATGACCCTGGTCAGCAAGGAAAACTGAAAAAAACCGTCCGCCGCCGGTTCGCGGTGCAGTCGAAGGGAGTCGTATGAGTCTGCTACCTGACGCGGTCTGCTGGCATGAAGGCATGCAATTGCTGCCACAGCATTTTCAGTTGCAGGGCCTGCGGGCCGAAGCGCTCGGCGCGCATCTGGCCCAGGCGTGCAATCCGTGGTTCTTCGGGATCAGCCACATGGAGTTCGACCCTTCGGCGATGAGTGCCGGGGTGGTTCGCGTGCTGTCGTTGCAAGGGACGATGCCCGACGGGTTGCCGGTCAATCTGCAGGTTGGAGTCGGGCCGTTGCTGGAGCTGGATGTCGGCCCGTCGATCAACGAAACCGACGATGCGACTGTCACCGTGTACCTGGCGATCAGTCCGCTGTGGCGAGCCGGTCAATTGCTACCGCTCAAGGGCCGTTTACAGTCGGTGGTCGGCGAGGCCCTGCCGGATCTCACCAGCGGTGAATTCCCCGAATCGATTACCGTGTGGCGACCCAATCCGCGTCTGTGCACGCAACTCAACAAGGCCGATTCGATCTGCCTGCCGCTGCTGAAAATCCGCAGGGAGGGTGGCGGTTTCCTGCCGTTGCCGTATACACCGCCGACGCCGGTCCTGTTGCCGGAGTCGCCGCTGGGTCGGCGGATTGCCGGGCTCTGCGCGCGGGCCCGGGAGAAATGCCTGTTTCTCGGCGGGCGTCTGCGTCAGGCACAACAGTCCGGCAATCAGGACGATGCGCTGGAGATTCGCCGCCAACTGACCGCGTTATGGACGCGATTGCCGGAAGTTGAAGGCTCGCTGAACAGCCGCATCGCCCACCCGCAGGCGTTGTATGTGCAACTGCTGGGGCTGGCCGGCGCGTGGTCGGCGCTGGATCCGCTGGCGGGGGTGCCGTCGTTTGCGCCGCTGGATTTTTTCGAGTTGCAGCGTGGTTACGAGCCGCTGCTCGATTGGCTGGAAACCACGCTTGAGCTGATCCGCGCCGGTTATCGCAGCATTGCATTCGAGCGCAGTGAACACAGCTTTTCCATTCAGTTGCCGGACGAGCAGCCGAGCCAGCGGCTGGTCATTGGCCTGCGCATGCCCAACGGTGCCAGCGAACAGGCGGCCGGCGAGTGGCTGCGCGGCGCGATCATCGCCTCGGCGCCGCATATCGCCTTGCTCAGCCGCCAGCGCATGAGCGGTCTGACGCATCAGGCCATGAATCGCAGCGAGCAAGTGGCCTACAGCGTCGGCGACGACACCCGACTGTTTGTGGTGACAGCCGAAGGCAACTGGTTCGACGCGCAATTGCCGCTGGTGATCGCCGCGCCCGCCAACCGGTTGACCAGCAGTCCGTGGCAAGTGGTGCTGTTTGTCGCCCAGAACAGTGAAAGTGCCTGATCACACAAGGAACGCCGTATGTCGCAAGGAAGTGCCGCAAGCCTTGGGTTGCAGGACGCACCGTTGAGCAGCGCGTTCCGTCAGACGTGGCAGCAATGGCAACTGGACTGGACGCAGTTGCCCAAGGACATCGAGGACGATGCGGCGCTGGTCGAAACCGTGGTCGAGCTGTCCACCCAGGCTTCGCAACGGCTGTGGCGCACGGCGTTTTCTCGGGTTGGCGACTCGGCGACCGAACAGGTCAAGGCGCTGGTGTACGCTTTCGTTGCGCTGGTCGATGAAACCCTGCTGTTCAGCCCATGGCCGGGCCAGAGTGCTTGGCAGGAAAAACCTCTGGAATCGCGCCTCTACTCCAGCCGGCAGGCGGGTGAGCAGTTGCCGGCGGCGATCCAGACCCTTCTCGATGAACAGCAACCCACCACCCGCGACCTCGCCAACGTTTACCTGCAATGCCTGATTCTCGGTTTCCACGGACGTTTGCGCGGCGAGCATAGCCAGGCGCAACTGGAGAAGTGGCGGCTGGCGCTGTTCACCTTTGCCTGGCAGGACGAGGCCAGTTACGACGATGTCAGCCAGCGACTGGTGCAGCCGTCGCTGGCCGCGCCGCTGCAATTGCCGGTGCGCACGGCGTTGCCGGACGGCTTTCGTCTGGCGCTGGGAATTCTGGCGATGGTGCTGTTGCTGACCGGGGTCGGCCAGTTCTTGTGGAGTGACATTCGTTCCGAACTGGAGCCGGTGCTGCAAACCACCGACTCGATGGCGGCGCCGGAGCAAGACTCATGAGTACCTTGACGATCGTCGCGTGGGTGGTGGCGGTGCTGTTGCTGCTGGTGATCGTCGGGGTGGCGGTGTGGTGGCTGCGCACTCGAAGCGGTGCGGCGATCCGCAGTTTCTATCTTGCGGTGCGGCACATGGAGCAAGAGCAGGGCACTCACGATCGCTATCAGTTGCCATGGCTGCTGATGCTCGGTGATGAGGTCCAGGGCACGCAACTGGTGACCGAATGGCGCCTGCAACCCACCGACAAGCCGGCCTGGTTCGGCCGTTGGTGGTCGGACCCTGAAGGTGCGGTGCTGGTGGTGCCCCAAGGCCTGTTTCTGCCGGAAGACGGCATGCATTTGCAACGGGGTGGCTGGTGGCGGTTGCTCGGGTTGATCCTGCGCCTGCGCAGCAAGCGTCCGCTCGACGGGGTGATCTGGACCGTGCCGGTCAGTCGCCTGGGCAATCTGGAGCAGGCGACGCAGTTGGGGCTGGCGGCGCGCCGACGCTTCATCGACCTGCTGCAACGCTTTGGCCTGAGTGTGCCGGTGTACGTGATCGTCACCGGGCTTGAAGAACTGCCGGGGTTTCAGGACCTGATCAGTGCGCTGCCGGATGAGGCACGCGAACGTACCCTGGGCTGGTCATCGCCGTTTACGCGGGATGCGGTGTGGCAGGGGCAGTGGAGTGATCAGGCGCTGGATCGCCTGCACCGCGCCGTCGCCGAAGCGGTGATTGAACTCGGTACGTTGTCCGGGCAGTTGACTGCGGATCTGTACGCCTTGCCAGAGCGTCTCGAAACGCTGCGACGGGGTCTGCAGAATGTGCTGGAACCGGTGTTCCAGGGTAACGCTCAGGGCGAGGCTCCGTGTTTTCGCGGCGTGTACTTCAGCGCCAACCAACCGGCCGACGACGCACTGGACGGCTTCAGTGCCGATGACAGTGGTCTGCAGCGTAGCGTGTTCATGCGTCAGCTGTGGCGCCAGCGCCTGGTGGGCGAGCGGGGGCTGGCCCAGGGGGTGCCGCGTCTGTTGCGCCTGCGTCAGCGCTGGCAACGGCTGACGGCCGGCGTGGCGCTGGTGGTCGGGGTCGTCTGGGCGCTGGCGATGTTCTGGGTGTGGAACCAGTCGGTCAAGGATGCCCATGAGCTGGCGCGGCTGATGCAGGGCGCGCAGAAGAGTTACGTCACGGTCACCGATGACGCCCACCGCGTCGAGCCGACCCGGCGCAACGTGCAGAGCTTCTGGCGGGTGCTGGAAAAGGCCCCGCACTGGCACTACGTGTCGCTGGCGTTTCCGTCATCGTGGATTTCTTCTGTCGACGTGAAGATCGAACGGGCGGTATTCCAGTCCGCCCAGCGTCATATGATCCAGCCGCTGCATGACTTGCTGGTGGCGGAGCTGGCGAAGGTCAAGGCGATCCGCGCGACGGATCGGCGCAACAGCGTCGAAAGCGAAGACCCGGCCCAGTGGCAGAACTACCAGAAAGCCACGGACCTGGTGGACCGGGCGTTGCGCCTGGAGCAACAGAACCAGTTGTTCGCCGAGGTGCAGAACAATCAGCGCGTTCCGCTGGACGATCTGGTGCAACTGAGCAACAACGCGCTGTCGCTCAACCTCAACGCAGCGACGCTACCTCACGCTGCTTACTACAACCGGCTGCTGGCGGCGGGGGACAGCGGTGATTTGCAGGCGCTGGACTTGAGTGTCGAGCGGCCGTTGATCGTCAGCAATTTCAACGGACTGATGGAGCGCTGGCTCGATCAGTATTTCCTGGCCGACAACTTTGTCAGCAGGGCCGGCTACCTCAAGTTGCACCTGGAGCAGCTCGAGGCGGGGGGTGGCAACAGCCTCAGCGAGCTGGAAGACCTGCGTGCGCTGATCGATGACCTGCAAGCCGCAATTGCCCTGACCAACTCGACCTGGAGCCGCGGCAAGGGGCAAGAGTTGGTGCCGGGCTACCGCGAATTTCTCGACAAGGTGCGCAAGAGCACGCTGCTCGGGCCGGCGGTCGAGCAACAACTCGACGCCCAGGCGGGCAAGTTGCAGCAGAGTTTCCGTGACCAGTGGATCGCCCAGATCGGTTCGCGCGGCAACTTGCTGGTGCAACAGGGCAGCGGGCAACTGGCGTTGCAGGATCAGGTGGTGAAACTCAATAACGCGGTGCAGGCACTGTTCAAGCGCGACTTCGTGTCCATCGCCATGCGCGCCACTGAAGACAACGTCAACCTGCAAGGCCAGACCGTCGATGGCGATGACCTCAACACATCTCTCAACTACTTCACCAGTTACAAGAGTTACGTTGCCGAAGAATTGCCGCGCATCCCACCTGTTTATCGCGAGGCGTTGCTGCAAGCGGCAGAAGGCGCGGCGGCGCAGGCCATGTGGCTGAGCCTGAAGGATCACAACGACCAGACGCATCCTTACGCGGTGTTCAACGTGCAGGCCGAGCAAGCGATGGCTTTGCAGAAGGCGTTTGTTGAAGTCCATCGCAGTGATCTGGCGGCCCGTCTGCAAGGCGCGCTGAATCGCCGGGCCATGGCGCAGATCGTCAACGGTCTGGAGGAAATCACCGCGCAACCGCTGTTCGGTGGCCGGACTGAAATCAGTCAGTGGGACGGCTCGAAAAACCTCGGCCTGCAACTGTACGGTGCCAGCGATGTGCAGGATTTGAAACTGAGCCTCAAGCAGCAATTCAACACCATGCTCGGCATCACCGAGCGGCGCACTTCGGCGTTGCAGTGGCTGATGACTCAGCAGGGCAATCTGTCGGCGCTGGATTACGAGCGGGTGACCCAGTTCAGCGCACTCAACGACGAACTGCTCAAATACAAGGACTCGAACCCGGCCAGTTCGCCGGCGCAGATCGAGCAACTGGTCAGCCGCGATTTCATCGAGATGGACACCGGCTCCTGCGTGCAGGTGTTGCAGACCGCCAATCTGGCGGGCGGGCGCGGCACCCTGGCGATGCGTGCGGTGGAGTTGCAACAGTCGGCCATGCAGCGTTGCCAGTACCTGCAACAACAGCAGGCTGCGGCGGCGTGGAATGAACTGGCCAACTATTTCAATCAGTACCTGGCCGATCGCTTTCCGTTTGCCAACGGTTTGCAGGCGCAGGACGCGGACCCGGCGCGGGTGCAGCATTTTCTGGAAATCATCGACAAGCGTCTGCCGGTGGCCCAGGCCGGACTGGTGCTGAGCCAGACTCCGGAACGACTGGCGGCGGAAGATTTTCTCAACCGCTTGAAGCAGGCAAGCCTGTGGCTGACCCCGCTGTTCGTGCGCGACAAGAGTGGCATTCTCGGTGTCGAGATGGATGTTCGCTGGCGCACTGATCGTGATGATGAGCGCGGTGCCGATCAGGTGATCGCGGGGGGCTTGCTGGCCGGCAGTCAGCAGATCAGCTATCCCGCCGCCGAACAGCCGAACCTGCGCTGGATGGTCGGTCAGCCGATCCGCCTGACCCTGCGCTGGGCGCGCAACGGTCGCGAGCGGCCGGTCAATGATCCGCTGCAACCAAACCTGGTGGTGCGCGACATGGAGGCGGGCTGGGAGTACGGCGGGCCATGGTCGTTGCTGCGGCTGATGCGCGCGCATTTCTCGGTGCAGCGCCAGCCGAGCATGGATTACACGGATTTTCCCCTGACATTGCGCCTGCCGGTCACTGCGCTGAACGACAGCGTGACCACGGAGTTCACCCGGATGTTCGTGCGCCTGTCGTTGATGAGTCAGGGCTCGAAACTGCCGTTGGCGATTCCGCCGTTGCCGACCCGGGCGCCGCGTTCGCCGTTCCAGGTAACCGGTACCACCGCCGCCATTGAATCCCGCGAGGAGGGCCTGTGAGCCTGCCATCTGCAACCTTGCCCGACCTGATCGATCAGTTGCTCGCACCGATCAGCCCTGATGCGCCTTGTGGTGCGGATCTGCGTTACGAACGCGAGTTCGATCAATTGCGCGACCTGCGCCGTGAAGACGATGCGAGCCTGCCGACCGGAGTCTGGCAATCGACGTTGAAACAGGCGAACTGGCCGGCAGTGGAAACACTCACCACCACGCTGCTGATCGAGCGCAGCAAGGACCTGATGCTCAGCGCCTGGCTCGGCGAGGCCTGGCTGCATCTTCAGGGGCTGGACGGATTGCCCGGCAGCCTGGCGCTGATCGCCGGATTGTGTGAGCGCTATCCCGAACAACTGCACCCGCAGGCCGAGGAGGGTGATCAGTCGTGGCGGGTGATTCCGCTGGAGTGGCTGGTGCGGCGTTACAGTGAAGTGCTGCTGACCCGGGTGCCGCTGTTCGGCTCGCACAACAGCGATTTCGAGGCATACAACCTGGAAACCTGGCGCCGTTTGCAGGTGCAGCAGGTGCAGGTCAATGACAGCAAGAATGCCAAGGCTTCAGCGGAGACCGCACGTAATGAACAGAAGAAACTCAGCGAACAGGTACGCGCCACGCCGCTGGCGTTCTGGCTGCGCCAACAGGGCAATCTGCTGCTGAGCCAGCAGCACCTGCAACGTCTGAACGCCTGGAGCGATACGTACCTCGGTGATCAGGGGCCGGGTCTGCAGCCCTTGCAGGAGATCATTCAAGCGCTGTTGAAACTGGTTCAGGAGTTCATCGCCATGCACCCACAAAAACCGGCGCCGGTCGCCCCTGTCGAAGCCCCCGTGGTTGAGGCGCAACCGGTCGAGGAGGCCCCCGTGGCGGGGCAGGTCTTTCGTGAACCGGCGAACCGTGAAGAGGCCTATCGGCAATTGCTGCTGATCGCCGAATACCTGGCCCGCACCGAACCCCACAGCCCTGTGCCATACCTGATCCGGCGCGGGGTGGAGTGGGGCAACAAGCCGTTGAGCGAACTGCTCGGCGAGCTGATCTCGGCCGACGCCGAATCGCGACGGCTGTGGACGTTGCTCGGTGTGCTTTAGTGCACGCGCTGGTTGTTCTGCTTCGGCGGCAGTGTCAGCGGTGTCAGCACCGGCTCCCCGGAAAAGAACGCCACCAGGTTTTTCCCCACCAGTTCCACGGTGCCTTGAGTGGCTTCCGGTGACAGCCCGGCGACGTGCGGGGTGAGGATCACGTTGCTCAGGGTTTTCAGCGCGTCCGGAACCCGAGGTTCGTGGTCGAACACGTCGAGTGCGGCGCCGGCAATTCGCCGTTGCTCAAGTGCCGTGATCAGGTCCGCCGTGGCGATCACGCTGGCGCGGGCGATATTGACGATAAAGCCTTTGGGCCCCAGCGCGTCCAGCACGGGACGGGTCACCAGATGCTGGCTGCCGATGCCGCCGGGCGTCGCCACCACCAGAAAATCCGAGGCCCGAGCCAGTTCGGTGGGGGTCGAGCAGAAGGTGTAAGGCACATCGTTGCGCACCTGGCGGTTGTGGTAGCTGATCTCCATGTCGAAACCCAGATTCGCGCGTTTGGCGATGGCCATGCCCACTGCGCCGAGGCCGAGAATCCCCAGCCGCTTGCCCGCCAGGGACGGGCGCATGATCTTCGGCCATTCGCCACGGCGCACGGCGGCATCGCAGCGTGGAATGTCGCGTACCAGCGCCAGCAGCAACGCCATGGCATGGTCGGCTACCGACGAGGCGTTGACGCCGGCGCCGTTGGTCACGGTCAGGCCCCGGTTGCTGGCGGCTTGCAGGTCCACTTGTTCGTAGCCGGCGCCGATCACGCAGATGATTTTCAGCGCGGGCAATGCGGCGATTTCTTCGGCGTACAACCCCAGCGGACCACGGGTCAGCACTGCGTCGATACGAGCGCCATGAGTGGCAATGGCCTGGGCGCGTTCGGCGGGAGTCGGGGCAAGAATCAGGTGAAAGCCCTGTCGTTCAAGAATGGGCAGGTAGTCATTGATGGTTTCAACCAGTACCAGAACGGTGGCGGGCATTGCTCGGCTCCTGTGATCGTCGGCGGGTCGGTCGCGAAAGTCGTGTCAGAGTGCTGATTGCAGAGCGGTTTGGCAATGGCCGACATTGCCCCGCACCAGCCAGTGTAGGAGCTGATGCGGGGAGTGCGCGGGCGCTTCGTCAGAAGGCGATGTCGGCGGTGTTGATCAACCGCACGAACGCCGCGCCGAGGGTTGCATTGTGGTGCTCAATGATCGCCGGGGCCGCTAATGCGGGGGTGTCCATGCAAGTGTGGGCATCGGCTACCAGCAAGGGCTTGAAGCCCAGATCGGCCGCGGCACGGCAGGTGCTGTCGATGCAGAACTGGGTTTTCATGCCGACGATGTACAGGTCTTCGATTTTCGCGGCGTTGAGTTGCCGGGCCAGGTCCGTGCCGTGGAAGGCGTTGGGGCGGGATTTGTCGAAGAGGGTGGCGTTTGCGGCATCCAGCTCAAGCGCAGGCAGTAACTGCCAGAACGCAGTGCCGGCGGCAATAGGCGATCCCTGCGGGCCTGTGTGGCGCACGGCAAAGATCGGCACTTGTCGTTGGCGTGCCCGGGCGATCAGGCGCTGGATATTGGCGAGCATGCGTTCGCCGTCGTGGGGTTTTTCCTGACCCTGGAACAGGCCGACCTGTATATCGATGATCAACAGTGCTGCGGACATGGTGTTTCTCCTTGGGTACCAAACGTGCCGCACGGACGGGAGAAACAAAAAGGCCCCGTCCATTGCTGGCGGGGCCTTGGGTTTGCTGCGCTGGTTTTACCTCAGGCGCAAACACCACGACCCGCCGGTGGCGGTCGTGGTGGTACGGGTGAGGTGCAGCGCGCAAAGGTTCATGGGGCCGATCATGCTGGCGGCGTCAGCGGACTGTCAACAGGCGTATCAACTGGCGTACTGGGCGATGCCGTTGCCGAACGACCAGTTCTCTTTTTTCACCTCGACCAGATTGATGAACACATCTTCCAGACGGATCGACAGGTGCGTGTTCAGGTTCCGGGCGATGGTCTGGTACAGCGCCTTTTTCTGCTCCAGCGTCCGGCCCTCATTGAGGGTGATCTGGATGATCACCAACTGGTCGCTGCGCTGGATCCCCAAGTATTGCGGATCGAAGACGAAATGCTCGCCCTCGTGTTCCGCCAGGATCTGGAAGTTGTCGTGCTCCGGCACATTGATCGTGCTGCGCATGGCGGCGTAGATCTGCTCGCCGACGCGTTTGGCGAAGGTCGGGTCGGGGCGTTTCTTGAGTTCGACGCGGACGAGGGGCATGGGAGGGCTCCATGGGGCAGGGGACTGGAAAGGGCTGTCAGTCGGTTCGCCATTGGGTATAGCCGAAAAATGCCAATCGGTGAGGTTGTTTAAAAACGTTAGGAAGCGGATGCCGCGTCCTGCGGGATTTACGGATGTTGCCTACGAGTGCTGCCGGATTTATCCGCTATACGGCGAGATGTGAAGCACGAAACCATAGAGAGCAGGACAGGGCGCGTTCTTCAGGATGAAGCGGCGGCCTGGACGGAAATTGCCATCAGCCAAGGAAGGCCAATGCTTCAGAACAACCGTGAAAACCTGGAACTCGACAGGCTGCATAACGAAACGCGAAAACTTGTGGCTGAACGGCAAAAGCTTCTGGCGGAAGAAAAGAAGCTGAAATGGGAGACGTATTTTTATCCAGTCGCGGTAGTGGCCGGCGTGTTAACGGCAAGCGCGGCATTGGCTGGCGTCTTTTTCAGGTTTTGAGCGTTCGTTTTCGCCATCTTCAGACACATGACCCAAAAGGAAATCAACATGAGTACCTATGACGCCAAAGCCAGAATGGAACAATTGGAACGGGAACACGATGAGTGGGCCGAAAAAATGCGGATCAAAAACAGGAAAGAAATGCGCCCGATCTGGGGCTTGCTGGGGCTGGGCATCTTTTGCATGTCCCTTGGCTTCATGTTGGCCCGATCGATTTGATCGGATTTTCCCCATGGCGCATTCGGCGCTAGAACGTGTCATAAAACGACATTTTACGTATCTGGTGCCGACAGCTATTTTCCCAAAAGCGACAACCTTCCAATCTGCTCCGCACAACCATTCCTCAGCTAAGTCTTTGCTTCCGCTCATTTATCGCGGAGAATCGCGCCCCTGTTTCGGCCGGAGCATGTCTGTCGGTTTTTTCCGACGCGTCCTGACCGAGTGGCAAGTGACCGGAATGCGGAGATCCGACCGGATGAATGATCAGGCCAATAGCGTCGAACAACGCTTTGAAACGGCAGCACCAGCCCAATTGTCGAGCTGGAATCGCCATGACACTACCTGGATGTTGGGACTGTTCGGGACGGCCATCGGCGCCGGTACCCTGTTTTTGCCGATCAACGCAGGTCTGGGTGGCTTCTGGCCGCTGGTGATCCTCGCGCTGCTGGCATTCCCCATGACTTTCTTCGCACACCGCGGTCTGACCCGCTTTGTGCTCTCTGGTCGCGAAGGCGCCGACATCACTGAGGTGGTGGAACAGCATTTCGGCATCAAGGCCGGCGCGCTGATCACCTTGCTGTACTTCTTCGCGATCTTCCCGATCTTGCTGATCTACAGCGTTGGCCTGACCAACACCGTCGCCAGTTTCCTCGAACACCAACTGCACATCACGCCGCCACCGCGCGCGTTGCTGTCGTTCGTGCTGATCCTCGGCCTGCTGGCCGTGGTGCGTTGCGGCGAGCAGGTGATCGTCAAGGCGATGAGCCTGATGGTGTATCCGTTCATCGTCGCGCTGCTGTTCCTCGCGGTGTACCTGATTCCGCACTGGAACGGCGGCATCCTGAGCACCGCTTCGCAGGTGCCGGCGCCGTCGGCGCTGCTGCACACGCTGTGGCTGGCGATTCCGGTGATGGTGTTCTCGTTCAACCATTCGCCGATCATCTCGGCGTTCGCGGTGGATCAGAAGCGTCGTTACGGTGTTCACGCCGACGAACGCAGTTCGCAGATCCTGTCCCGCGCCCACCTGCTGATGGTGGTGATGGTGCTGTTCTTCGTCTTCAGCTGCGTGCTGACCCTGTCGCCGGAGCAACTGGCTGAAGCCAAGGCACAGAACCTGTCGATCCTGTCGTACCTGGCCAACCACTTCAGCAACCCGACCATCGCGTTCGCCGCGCCGCTGATTGCGTTCGTAGCCATCTCCAAGTCGTTCCTCGGCCATTACATCGGTGCCAGCGAAGGTCTCAAAGGCTTGATCGTAAAAAGCGGCAAGCGCCCGGGCGCCAAGGCCTTGGATCGAATCGTTGCAGCGTTCATGCTGGTGGTGTGCTGGATCGTGGCGACCCTGAATCCGAGCATCCTCGGCATGATCGAAACCATCGGTGGCCCGGTCATCGCGGCGATCCTGTTCCTGATGCCGATGTACGCGATCCGCAAGGTACCGGCCATGGCGCGCTATCGCGGTCAGGCGTCGAACGTGTTTGTCACCGCTGTAGGCCTGGTGGCCATTTCGGCGTTGATCTACTCGCTGGCCGCCTGATTCCAGGCCAGCAGTTCCAAACGGGGGCGAGCCATTCGCCCCCGTTTTTGCAAGACCCCCTCAGTGCCTGATCCAGGGCACGCATCCCAAGGCATAAACGGCTACGCTTGAAAGGCACTTTTCCCCGGAGATGCCTCATGCCCCGTGCCCGACCCCAATTGATCAGCGCCAAACTGGAAAAACTCCATCCCACCCAGCTTACGGTCGGCCTCGCCGAAGTCGCCGACAAGCGCCAGGAATGGAAAAAACTCAAACGCAAGGAGCGGGCGGCAGCGCTGGACAATCACTGGTTCCCCAGTGTGCTCGGGCCTGAAGGCGTCTATTACATCGTCGATCACCATCACTTTGGTCTGGCGCTGATCGAGGAAGAGGTCAAGAAGGCCTCCTTGCTGGTGCTCAAAGATCTTTCGTTTGTCGACACGGTAACCTTCTGGAACGTGATGAACTTCAACCAGTGGGCGCACCCCTACGATGGGCGCGGTGTCCGGCGCACCTTTGAAGCCATTCCCAAGTCCATCGCCGATCTGCAGGACGATCCTTATCGCAGCCTCGCCGGACGCCTGCGCCGGGCCGGTGGTTACGCCAAAGACGCGACGCCCTACAGCGAGTTTCTCTGGGCGGACTTCTTTCGCAGCCGCATCGCCAGTGATCAGATCAACGACCTCAGTCCCAAATTGCAAACCAAAGCCATGAATCTGGCCCGCAGTCAGGAAGCTCGGTATCTGCCAGGGTGGGTGGGTCCGATTGTCAACTGAACCTCTGAGTGCCGCTTCCCGACCCGAAGTGCAAAGTCGTAGCCAGGACCTGCTGGCCGGGTTGTCGATTGCCGGTCTGTTACTGCCCGAGGCCGTGGCGTATTCCAGCATTGCCGCGTTGCCACCCCAGGCCGGGGTGATCGCATTGTTCGCCGGGCTGCTGTGTTACGCGTTGATGGGCACCAGCCGCTTTGCCGTGGTCTCGGCCACGTCGTCCTCGGCGGCGGTACTGGCGGCTGCGACGGCGTCGCTGGCTGGCGGCGATCCGGCCTTGCGCCTGAGCCTGGCGGTCGGTCTGGTGATGATGACTGGTGTGCTGTTTCTGCTGGCGGGGTTGTTCAAGCTCGGCAGTGTGACGTCCTTCATCGCCAAACCGGTGTTGCGTGGCTTTGCACTGGGATTGGCGGTGACGATCATCCTCAAGCAGGTGGCGAGCGTCGTCGATGTCCACTTGACTGAGAGCAACCTGGTTCGCTTTCTGCCGCAGTTGTTGGAGCAGTGGCCGAAATGGAACCTGGCAGGCGCCGGGGTCGCGCTGGTGGCGTTGCTTGTACTGATGGTCTGTGCCCGTTTTCGCCGGGTACCGGGCGGGCTGATCGTCGTGGCATTGGGCATTGCCGCCAGTCAGTGGCTGAATCTGCCGGCCCACGGGGTGAAGCTGATCGGGGTTATCGATCTGGCGCTGGAGATGCCGCAGTTGCCGAACATGCCGTTTGCCGACTGGCTGCGCCTCGGTGAGCTGGCGTTTGCCATGGTGATGATTCTGTATGCCGAATCCTATGGCTCGATCAGCTCGTTTGCCCTGAAACACGGCGATCGGGTGTCCTCGAACCGCGACCTGCTGGCCCTTGGCGCGTCCAATCTGCTGTCGGGGCTGTTTCATGGCATGCCCGCCGGGGCCGGGTATTCGGCGACTTCGGCCAACGAAGCGGCGGGGGCGACATCGCGGTTGGCGGGTGTAGTCGCGGCGGCAGTGGTGTTGCTGATCGTGTTGACCGTGCTGCCGTACATCGCCCTGACCCCGGAACCGGTGCTGGCCGCGATCGTGATTCACGCCCTGGGGCGTGCGTTGAGCCTGCAACCGCTGGGCCGCTACTTCATCTGGCGGCGTGACCGCTTGTTGGTGATTTGCGCGGTGGCGGCGGTGCTGGTGCTGGGTGTGCTCGACGGTTTGCTGCTGGCAGTGGCGATCAGTGTGGTGCTGATGCTCAAGCAGATGTCCTCGGCGGATATCCAGGTGCTGGGGCAAATGGGTGGCGGTCACGATTATGTCGACGTGCAGCGCCATCCGGATGCCCGGGAAATTCCCGGCGTGCTGATCGTGCGTCCGAGCGAGGCACTGTTTTTCGCTAACGTGGAACGGATTCTCGGCGGCGCGCTGCGGCTGGCTCGACATGCGCCGGCGGCGGTGCACACAATCATCCTGAGTCTGGAAGAATCGCCGGATCTGGACGGCACCAGCATCGAAGCGCTGGAAGCGTTCTTCCTGCAGGTGCGGGCCGAAGACAAACTGTTGATTTTGGCGCGCCTCAAACATGAGGCGCAGACCGTGCTGGCGCAATTGCCAGCGCTGGAACGTGAGCAGGTACTGTTGAGCGGCTTGAGTGTGGATGAGGCGGTTCAGCAGGCACTCAAGCTGAATGCATGAGTTTCCGCAGGCATAAAAAAACGCCGCTCATCTCACGATGGGCGGCGTTTTTCATTGCGTTGCAGCGTCAGGCTTGAACGACAGGGATCTTGGCGTTCGCAGCAGCTTCACGGAACTCGGCAATCTGGTCGAAGGACAGGTAGCGGTAAACATCGGCCGCCATGCTGTCGATCTTGCCAGCGTATTCCATGTACTCCTCGACGGTCGGCAGGCGACCCAGGATCGAAGCAACGGACGCCAGCTCAGCCGAAGCCAGGTAGACGTTCGCGCCGTCGCCCAGACGGTTCGGGAAGTTACGGGTCGACGTCGACACCACGGTGCTGTTCGGCTCGACGCGTGCCTGGTTACCCATGCACAGCGAGCAGCCTGGCATTTCCATGCGGGCGCCGGCCTTGCCGTAGATGCCGTAGTAGCCTTCTTCGGTCAGCTGGTGAGCGTCCATCTTGGTCGGCGGCGACAGCCACAGACGGGTTGGCAGCTGACCCTTGACCTGATCCAGCAGTTTACCGGCAGCGCGGAAGTGACCGATGTTGGTCATGCACGAACCGATGAACACTTCGTCGATCTTCTCGCCAGCAACGCTGGACAGCAGACGGGCGTCGTCCGGGTCGTTCGGCGCGCACAGTACAGGCTCGCTGATGTCGGCCAGATCGATTTCGATGACTTCGGCGTATTCGGCGTCGGCATCGGCTTCCATCAGCTCAGGGTTGGCGATCCAGGCTTCCATCGCTTGAGCACGACGCTCCAGGGTACGCGCATCGCCGTAGCCTTCGCCGATCATCCAGCGCAGCAGGGTGATGTTGGACTGCAGGTACTCGGTGATCGACTCTTTCGACAGCTTGATGGTGCAACCGGCAGCCGAACGTTCGGCCGAGGCGTCGGACAGTTCGAACGCCTGTTCCAGGGTCAGACCTTCCAGGCCTTCGATTTCCAGGATGCGGCCGGAGAAGGCGTTTTTCTTGCCTTTCTTCTCGACAGTCAGCAGACCGTTCTGGATGGCGAAGTAAGGAATGGCATGAACCAGGTCACGCAGGGTGATGCCAGGTTTCATCTTGCCTTTGAAGCGCACCAGGATCGATTCCGGCATGTCCAGCGGCATGACGCCGGTGGCTGCGGCGAACGCGACCAGACCGGAACCGGCCGGGAACGAGATGCCCATCGGGAAACGGGTGTGCGAGTCACCGCCGGTACCCACGGTGTCCGGCAGCAGCATGCGGTTCAGCCACGAGTGGATGATGCCGTCGCCCGGACGCAGGGAAACGCCGCCGCGGGTCATGATGAAGTCAGGCAGGGTGTGGTGGGTGGTCACGTCGATCGGCTTTGGATACGCCGCGGTGTGGCAGAAGGACTGCATCACCAGATCAGCGGAGAAGCCCAGGCACGCCAGGTCTTTCAGTTCGTCACGGGTCATTGGACCGGTGGTGTCCTGAGAACCTACGGTGGTCATCTTCGGTTCGCAGTAGGTGCCAGGACGGATGCCTTTGCCTTCTGCCAGACCGCAGGCCTTGCCGACCATTTTCTGCGCCAGGGTGTAACCCTTGGTGCTTTCGGCCGGTGCTTCAGGCTTTTTGAACAGGTCGAACGCAGGCAGACCCAGTTCGGCGCGAGCCTTCTCGGTCAGGCCACGGCCGATGATCAGCGGGATACGGCCGCCGGCGCGGACTTCGTCCAGCAGGACCGGAGTCTTCATTTCGAAGGTGGTGATGACTTCGTCGGTACCGTGCTTGCAGACTTTGCCGGCGTGCGGGTACAGGTCGATCACGTCGCCCATGTTCATGTTCGATACGTCGAACTCGATAGGCAGTGCACCGGCATCTTCCATGGTGTTGTAGAAGATCGGAGCGATCTTGCTGCCGAAGCAGAAACCGCCGCCGCGCTTGTTCGGCACGTAAGGGATGTCGTCACCGAAGAACCACAGGACCGAGTTGGTCGCGGATTTACGCGAAGAACCGGTACCGACCACGTCACCGACGTAGGCGATAGGGAAGCCCTGGCCGCGCATTTCTTCGATCTGCTTCATCGGGCCGGTCTTGCCTTGCTCGTCCGGAACGATGCCGTCACGGGCCATTTTCAGCATGGCCAGGGCGTGCAGCGGGATGTCAGGACGCGACCAGGCGTCTGGAGCAGGGGACAGGTCGTCGGTGTTGGTTTCGCCGGTGACCTTGAAGACGCGCAGGCTGATCTTGTCGGCCAGCACAGGGCGTTTCTTGAACCACTCGCCGTCAGCCCAGGATTGCAGCACGGCCTTGGCGTGAACGTTGCCGTTCTTGGCTTTTTCAGCCACGTCGTGGAAGGCATCGAACATCAGCAGGGTGTGCTTGAGTTCTTCGGCGGCCACTGGCGCCAGTTCGGCGTTGTCCAGCAGTTCGACCAGGGTCACGATGTTGTAGCCGCCCTGCATGGTGCCGAGCAGTTCTACAGCGCGTTTCTTGTCCAGCAGAGGGGAGGAGACTTCGCCCTTGGCCAGTGCGGAGAGGAAACCGGCCTTGACGTAGGCGGCTTCGTCCACTCCTGGTGGAACGCGATTGGTGATCAGGTCAACGAGGAAAGCTTCTTCGCCAGCCGGAGGATTCTTCAGCAGCTCGACCAGGCCTGCAGTTTGTTCGGCGTTAAGCGGCTGGGGAACGATACCCAGGGCTGCACGCTCTTCGATATGTTTGCGGTAGGCTTCAAGCACAGTTATTACCCTCATCAGTGGTCCCAAATGGGTGTCCGGGACGCTCATCCCGAAATTGCCGTACTCATGCTCCTCACGACGTTGTGGGTCGTTCGGCCAGAATTACCGGCAATTCCTTACAGAAGCTGCTTTCAAAGTTTTACGCCTGCAGAACGGGGAGCTGATGAGGGTTGGCGTTGGGCTTTTCCCCGCTGGAAAAACCCATCACCAACACCGCTCTGAAGGAACGACTGTGCTCGTGACGCTTTGAAAACAGCTTCTAACGGACATTGGCGCCTAAAAAGGCTGGCTGATTCTACGGCAAAAAAAATTTAAAGGTAAGTCGGGCTCTATTGGACTTTGGTGGCGTTGTGTGTGGGTGAGGCAAACCCCGATCCAGCGCTTGCCCCTGACGTTTGAGGGGTGATGAATGCCGGACAAAGGGCTAACATGCCGACCTGTTCCGCGTTTCAAGTGTTCTGCCCATTTATGCCCAATCAGACCATCAAGACCCCCTGCGTCGGCCTCTGCTCCACTGTTTACGGTGATCTGGTGTGCCGTGGCTGCAAGCGTTTCCACCACGAAGTGATCCACTGGAACGGTTACAACGAGGAAGAAAAGCGCGCGGTGTGGCTGCGTCTTGAGCAATTGCTGTCACAAGTGATGGCGAGCAAGGTCGAAGTCTTCGACCCGGCGCGCCTGCGCCATCAGCTGGAACAGCGCAAGATCCGCTTCGTGCCGCATCAGTCGGAATATTGCTGGGCGTATCAGCTGATCGCCCGAGGCGCGCGGGTGATCATTAATCTGGAAGCCTACGGGATGGTATTGCTGCCGGAGTTTCGCGACTGGAACCTGCCGGAACTGCGCGATGCCATTGATCGGGAATTTTTCCTGCTGTCGGAAGCGCACTATCAGCGCTATATCGCGCCCGGTTTTTTGAAGGATGCGCTGGGCGAATAAGCGTTACCTGTGGCGAGTGTCCTCGCCACAGGATGACAACAGTGCTTAATGCTTCACCGCCAGCTCCACCAAATGGTCTTCAACTTCCTGCGGCTTGAGCACCAGCACATCACTCTCCAGCGCATCCAGCACCACTTCGGCGGTATTGCCGATCAGCGCCCCTGACAATCCGGTACGCGCCACAGTGCCGATCACCGTCACGGCGGCCTGCAGCTTGTGCGCCATGAACGGAATCAGCACGTCCGCCGGGCCTTCCTCGACATGCAGATGTTCGTCATCGACATCGAATTCAGCCTGGAACGCCCTGCATTGCTCGCGATAGCGCGCCTCGATGGTTTCCTTGAGCTGGAAAGTCGGGTCGGCGGCCGAGAGCATCGGTGACGGATGGGCGGTAATCACGTGCAGATGCCCCTTGGCCAGGCTCGCGATGTCATAACCGTGGTCGATGATGGTGGTGTGCAGGTGGCGGTGTTCGCCATCGGCGTTGCCCACATCGACCGCGGCCAGAATCACCCGGTCTTTCCAGGAGGCGGAGGTTTTCACCAGCAGCACCGGAGTAGGGCAGTGGCGCAGCAGTTTCCAGTCCGCCGGAGTCAGCAGGGCTTTTTTCAGCGAACTGTCGGGGAAATGCTGCTTGATCACCAGCCCGCAACCTTCGGCCTGCTGCACGTCGATGATGGTTTCGTGCAGGCTCTCGTTCCACGCCTGTTCGGTGGTGACGCTGTAGCCGTCCGCCAAAAGCGCGGCCTTGAGCACGCTGAGCATGCCGGCGTGATCGTGCTTCTTGTCGCAGACCAGCAGGTGCAGATGGGCCTGGGTCACCCCGGCGATCAGCTTGGCGCGCTTGAGCGCCAGGCTTTCCGCGTGTTCGGGTTCGATGACCACCAGAATGCTGCGAATGGCTTGCATGAGTGAGTCTCCAGCAATGAAAAGGCACGGCGTTGCACAACTATAGTTGCTGCTGATGCGCCTGCGACTTGATGCATATCAAGGGCTGGCGCTGGTGGTCTGCGGGCAGGCCGGTATAATCGGCGCCCTTCGCTCGAACACCTTTGACCGTGAGCCCCATGATCCTTCCCGAAATCCACGAATTCCTTGGCTGCCGCACGCCAGACGCCTGGGTCCAGGCCGCGCTGGCCGATCAGGAAACCCTGCTGATCGACCACAAGAACTGCGAGTTCAAGGCCGCCAGCACCGCGTTGAGCCTGATCGCCAAGTACCATTCCCATGTCGATCTGATCAACATGATGTCGCGTCTGGCCCGGGAAGAACTGGTGCACCACGAACAGGTCATGCGCATCATGAAGCGGCGCAAGATCGAGCTGCGCCAGCTTCACGCCGGCCGTTATGCCTCGAGCCTGCGCAAAGTGGTGCGCAGCCACGAACCGGTGAAACTGGTCGACACTTTGGTGGTCGGTGCCTTCATCGAAGCCCGCAGCTGCGAGCGTTTCGAAGCGCTGGTGCCGCATCTGGACGAAGAGCTGGGCAAGTTCTACTTCGGCCTGCTGAAAAGTGAGGCCCGGCATTTCCAGGGTTACCTGAAACTCGCCTACCAGTACGGTGACGCCAAGGACATTGCCCAAGTGATCGAGAAAGTCCGCGCCGCCGAGCAGGAGCTGATCGAGTCCCCGGACGAGGAATTCCGTTTCCACAGCGGCGTACCCGTCGCGGCATGAATTGTTAAAAACTCTTAAGAGCATGAAACATCAACGAAAACCGGCCCAAGTGGCCGGTTTTTGCTGCCCGCGATAATCGTCTTGCCTGCGAATGCCGCCATAATGTCGCCCACTTCACTGAGGGTTGGCGACGGTCGTTATGGATAACCTTGGTTTTGGCAGAGTCCTGCTGGTGGAAGACGATGAGCGGCTGGCCGCGCTGATCGCCCACTTTCTCGAACAACACGGCTACGAGGTGCGCACGGTGCATCGCGGCGATCTGGCCCTGGCCGCGTTTCTTGAATTCAAGCCCAAAGTCGTGGTGCTCGACCTGATGTTGCCGGGTCAGAGCGGCCTGCACGTGTGCCGGGAAATCCGCAGCGTGTCGGACACGCCGATTGTCATCCTGACCGCCAAGGAAGACGACCTCGACCACATTCTGGGCCTGGAGTCCGGGGCCGACGATTACGTGATCAAACCGATCAAACCGCCGGTGCTGCTCGCGCGTCTGCGTGCGCTGCAACGCCGGCAAGTGCCGGACAGCGGCGTGGTCAGTTCCCTGGAGTTCGGTCAGTTGCATATCGACCGCAGTTGCCGCGAAGTGCGTCTGGCCGGCGAACTGATCGAGCTGACCACCATGGAATTCGAACTGCTCTGGCTGCTGGCCAGTGCCGCCGGCAACATCCTGTCGCGCGACGACATTCTCAACCGCATGCGCGGCATCGCCTTCGACGGCCTCAACCGCAGCGTCGACGTGTACATCAGCAAGTTGCGCAACAAACTCAAGGACAATCCCCGCGAGCCGGTGTGCATCAAGACCGTGTGGGGCAAAGGCTATCTGTTCAATCCGTTTGCGTGGGAGTTGTAGATGCTGCGGTTATTTCTCGGGCTGTTTCTGGTGATGACCGTCGGGCTGGTGGCGGCGCTGCAAACTGTCGAACACACCTTCAACGCGCTGCTCGACAACCAGATGCAGGCCTACAACCGCGAGGCGGTGCGTGGCCAGGCCTGGTCGCTGATCGAGCACATGCGCGACCAGAAAGGCGCGGCGCGCGAGGCGCAACTGGACGCGCTGCGCCCGCACTACGGGCTGACGCTGAGTCTGGTCGAGGCCGATCAACTGAACCTCAGCGATGAGGAAAAAGCCGAACTGGCCCAGGGCCTGCTGGTGATCCGCCACGACTACACCCAGTTCATCAGCAACATCGACGGCGGTTCGCAATTGCTCAGCATCAAGTTGCCGCCGGAGCCGAGCCTGATGCCGTTCTACATTTCGGCGGCTTACATGATGCTGGCCGTGCTGCTCGGTATCGTCCTGTACTTCTGGGTGCGCCCGCACTGGCGTGATCTGGAAAAGCTGCGACTGGCCGCCGAGCGTTTCGGCGACAATGACCTCTCCGCACGTATCCAGCTTTCAAAGCGCTCGAACATCCGCGATCTGGCCGAACACTTCAACCTGATGGCGGCGCGCATCGAAGGCCTGATCGCCAATCAGCGTGAACTGACCAATGCCGTGTCCCACGAACTGCGCACGCCGATTGCCCGGTTGTCGTTTGAGCTCGACCAACTCAAGCAACAACCGGACGCCAGCCAGAACCGCGAACTGATCGCCGACATGTACGCCGACCTTGGCGAGCTGGAAGAAATGGTTTCCGAGCTGCTGACCTACGCCAGCCTCGAACGCGGCGCGACGGTCATTACCCGCGAAAACATTCAGGCCGCCAACTGGCTCGACAGTGTGGTCGGGAGCGTGGCGCTGGAGGCCGAGGCGGCCGGCGTGCAGCTGTTGATCGGCGAATGCCGGGTCGACGAGGTGCGGATCGAGCCACGTTTCATGGCGCGGGCGGTGATCAATCTGCTGCGTAATGCCATCCGTTATGCCGAGCAACGGGTCGAGGTGTCGCTGGTGCGCATCGGCGATCAATACGAAGTGCAGGTGAACGACGACGGCCCGGGCGTGCCGCTGGCCGGTCGGGAGAAGATTTTCGAACCGTTCTCGCGCCTGGACGCCAGCCGCGACCGCCGCACCGGTGGTTTCGGCCTCGGCCTGGCGCTGGTGCGGCGAGTGTCGCAGTCCCATGGCGGTCGGGTTGAGGTTGGCGACTCACCGTGGGGCGGGGCGTCGTTCCGTATGACCTGGGCGCATCTGGATTGATTGAATTTCCTCCCCCGAAGGGGAGGTGTCCAATCAGCTGAGCACGTAGTCCACCGGTTTCAGCGCCGGAGGCAAAGGCTCGACACCGAGTTCCGCCAGAATGTCCCGCTCGATACCCCGCACCAGCGCATCGGTCGGCAGGTCATTTTCATCACGCCCGAACGGGTCTTCCAGTTCATCGGCAATCGCATCCAGGCCAAAGAAGGTGTAGCTGACAATCGCCGTGAACAGCGGCGTCAGCCAGCCCAGCGGTTCGGCCATGGCGAACGGCAGCAGGATGCAGAACAGATAGATCGTGCGGTGCAGCAGCAAGGTGTAAGGGAAGGGCAGCGGCGTGTTCTTGATCCGCTCGCACACCGCTTGTGCCTGGGTCAGGCTGGTCAGGTGATTGGCCAGCAACATATAGCGCCATTCACTGAGGTCGCCCGCCTCGTGCAGATCAGAACATTGCTGGCCGACGGTTTGCAAAATGCGCCCGCTGTAGTCCGGCACCTGTGCATCGTGTTGCGGGGTGATCCACTCGGCGCTGGCGGCGGCTTCGTTTTCCCGGCGCAATCGCGCATTCAGCGCATGGGCAAAGCCGCAGAGGTTGAGCAACAGCAAGCGGCGTTGCGCCGATTCGCGGATGACATGGGTTTCGCGAATCACCGAACGCACATGCACGATCACCTCGCCCCAGGCCTTGCGCGCTTCGTACCAGCGGTCGTAGCAGGCGTTGTTGCGAAAATTCATGAAGATCGACAGCGACAGACCGAGCAAGGTAAACGGCGTGGCGTTGACCTTGGTGAAGTTGCTCGGATGAAGGATTTCCACCAGCACGATGGCCGACGCCAGCAACGTGACCATCAGGGTGCGCAGGGCGATGCGTTTGGCAATCGAGCCCTTGAGGGTGAACAGGATGGCGAACTGGTTGACCTTGGGTCGGATGATCATGCTGTTTTTGCCTTGAAAACGTGGCGGCTCAGCCGCCGGTCATGTTCATGAAACGCACCACTTGCACGTCGTCGTTCACTTCAAAGTTGTGCCGGTAAGGCTTGAGCTTCATCGCATCGATGATCTCTTTCTCCAGTCGTTGCGGTTGACCCGGATGGGCCCGCAGCACGGCTTTCAAGTCCACCGAATGCTCGTTCCCCAGACACAGTAGCAAACGCCCCTCGACCGTCAGCCGCACCCGGTTGCAGGTGCCGCAGAAGTTATGGCTGTGGGGCGATATGAACCCCAGCCGGATGTGCGGCGCTTCGGCCAGCCGCCAGTAGCGCGACGGGCCCTGGGTCGTTTCGGCGGAATCAATCAGGGTGAAGCGCTCGGCAATCCGCTCACGCACCTGGGCACTGGAGAAGAACGACTCGGCGCGGCTGTGTTCGCTGATGATGCCCAGCGGCATTTCCTCGATAAAGGAAATATCCAGATCCCGCTCGATGGCGAACTGCACCAGATCGTTGATCTCGTGATCATTGCGGCCCTGCATCACCACGCAGTTGAGTTTAGTGCGGGTAAATCCGGCCTCGCGGGCGGCATCGATGCCGTTGATCACTTGCGCCAGGTCGCCGGTGCGGGTCATTTGTTTGAAAAGCACCGGGTCAAGGCTATCGAGGCTGACGTTGAGGCGCTTGACCCCGGCGTCGAACAGCGGACTGGCGAGTTTGCCGAGCTGCGAGCCGTTGGTGGTCAGGCACAACTCGCGCAGGCCGGGCAGGGCAGCAATCTGCTTGCACAACCCGACGACGCCGGGACGAATCAGCGGCTCGCCACCGGTCAGGCGGATCTTGCGGGTGCCCAGCGCCACAAAGCTCTGCGCCAGTTGATAGATCTCCTCCAGCGTCAGCACTCGCTGGCGGGGCAGGAACTGCATGTCTTCGGCCATGCAATACACGCAGCGGAAGTCGCAACGGTCGGTGACCGACATGCGCAGGTAGTCGACGCGGCGGTTGTAACCATCGATCAGGACGCGCTCTGACATGACAGCCTCGCTTGGGTGAAATCCGCTATTGAAGGGATTGGGTCGGCGCAGGTTATGAGCAACTTCGAACAGCGTCCAATCACTATTAATGACCGGCCGATTGATGCTGTCGATGATGAAATAATTATTCGGTTTTTTACGCTTCTTAGTTTTGCAAGTGCCCGGATTTAAAGGATTTAAGTCCGTGATAGATGCTTTCGATAACGCAGTCATTAATAGCGATTAGACAAGTTTTTGCAGCGGTTCCTATCCTTGGCCCCGTCAAACGAAACGACCGCTTTTTTAACTTGAAAGTCAGTCGTCGCTGTTTAAACCCGATCAGGTTTTTGCCTGTGTGCATCGTCATGGAGAAGTCCCATGTCACAAGTCGACCGTTACAAACCCTACAAGGGCGCCGCTGCGGGTTGGGGCGCTGTGATCAGCCTCACGAAGAACTGGCTGGGCAGTGAAAACGCCCTGAAAAACATTCGCGCCATGCTCAAGACCAACCAGAACGGCGGCTTCGACTGCCCCGGTTGCGCCTGGGGTGAAGCGCCCGGCGCGAGCATGCTGAAGTTCTGCGAGAACGGCGCCAAAGCGGTGAACTGGGAAGCCACCGGCCGCCTGGTCGATCCGGCATTCTTCAACAAGTACACGGTGTCGACGCTGGCCGAGCAAAGCGACTACTGGCTCGAGTATCAGGGCCGGATCACCCACCCGATGCGCTACGACGCGCGGGTCGACCGCTATGTCGAAACCACTTGGGACGAAGCCTTCGCGCTGATCGCCAAACACCTCAAAGGTCTGAAATCGCCCCACGAGGCCGAGTTCTACACTTCGGGTCGTGCCAGCAACGAAGCGGCGTTTCTCTATCAGTTGTTCGTCCGTGCCTACGGCACCAACAACTTCCCGGACTGCTCGAACATGTGCCACGAAGCCAGTGCGGTGAGCATGGGCGAGAGCCTGGGTGTAGGCAAAGGAACCGTGGTCTATGAAGACCTGCACCATGCCGACGCGATTTTCGTCATCGGCCAGAACCCCGGCACCAACCATCCGCGCATGCTCGAACCGCTGCGCGAAGCGGTAAAGCGTGGCGCGCAAGTGGTGTGCATCAATCCGCTGAAGGAGCGTGGGCTGGAGCGTTTCCAGAACCCGCAGAACCCGATCGAGATGCTCAGCAACGGCTGGGAAGCGACCAACACTGCGTACTTCCGTCCAGCCTTGGGCGGCGACATGGCGATGATTCGCGGCATGGCCAAGTTCCTGCTGGAGTGGGAGCGTGAAGCCCAGGCCACCGGCGGCGAGCCGGTGTTCGATCACGCGTTCATTGCCGAGCACACCTCGGGTCTCGACAGCTATCTGGCCGAAGTCGATGCCACGAGCTGGGAGCACATCGTCGAGCAGTCCGGCGTGCCGCTGCATGACATCGAACTGGCTGCGCGCATGTATGCCCGCGCCAAGAGCGTGATCATGTGCTGGGCCATGGGTTTGACCCAGCACGTGCACTCGGTGCCGACCCTGCAGGAAGTCATCAACCTGCAACTGCTGCGCGGCAACGTCGGCCGTCCGGGCGCCGGGCTGTCGCCGGTGCGTGGTCACAGTAACGTGCAGGGCGACCGCACCATGGGCATCAACGAACTGGCGCCGAAAGCGCTGATGGACGCCCTGGAAAAACGCTTCAACTTCAAGGTGCCGCGCATGCACGGCCACAACACGGTGATGGCGATCGGCGCCATGGAGCGTGGCGAAGCCAAGGTGTTCATCGGTCTGGGCGGCAACTTCGCCCAAGCCACGCCGGACACTCCGCGCACCCACGCGGCGATGCGCAAACTCGACCTGAGCGTGCACATCTCGACCAAGCTCAACCGCAGCCATCTGGTGACCGGGCGTGACGCGCTGATCCTGCCGTGCCTGGGCCGCACCGACATCGACGTTCAGGCCGAAGGCCCGCAAGGCGTGACCGTGGAAGACACCTTCAGCATGGTGCATTTGTCGTTCGGCCAGCTGAAGCCGAAATCGGCCCATCTGAAATCCGAGCCGGCGATCATTGCCGGGATTGCTGCCGCCACGTTGGGCAAGCACCCGATCGACTGGGAGTGGGCGGTGGGCGACTACGGGCGCATCCGCAACCTGATTGCCGATGTGATTCCGGGCTTCGAGAATTTCAACGAGAAGCTGCTGATTCCCGGTGGTTTCCACCTCGGCAACGACGCCTCCGACCGTGTCTGGAACACCGAATCCGGGAAAGCCCAGTTCACCCCGTGCGTGCTGCCGGAACATCTGATCAGCGAAGGCGTGCGCAACCTGCCGGTCAAGCCGCATCTGATCCTGCAAACCATGCGTTCCCACGATCAGTACAACACCACGCTATACGGCCTCGACGACCGTTATCGCGGGGTCTACGGCATGCGTGACGTGGTGTTCGCCAACGAACAGGACATCCGCCGGCTCGGTTTCGAACCCGGGCAGAAGGTCGATCTGGTGGCGCTGTGGGGCGACGAGCGCGAGCGTCGGGTCAGCGGTTTCACCCTGATCGCCTACGACATTCCGGCCGGGCAGGCTGCCGCTTACTACCCGGAGACCAATCCGCTGGTGCCGCTGGAAAGCTACGGTGACCGCACCTACACGCCGACCTCCAAGTTCGTGGCGATCCGCCTCGAAGCGGCCGAGGCGAGCAACCTGATCCCGTCATCGGTGGTGTAACCGACTCGCGCGATCCAACCCTTTTGCAATCTGACTGGCTGCAGGCGTTCGCGCCTGGCGGTGGCCCGGCCGTGTGCTGCCGCTTTTCAGCCTTGATGAGGACATCATCATGTTCAACCTGGAGGCACTGGACCTGGCGCGAATTCAATTCGCGTTCACGGTTTCGTTCCACATCATTTTTCCGGCGATCACCATTGGCCTCGCGAGTTTTCTGGCGGTGCTCGAAGGCCTGTGGCTGAAAACCCGTAACGACACTTACCGCGATCTTTACCATTTCTGGTCGAAGATCTTCGCCGTCAACTTCGGCATGGGCGTGGTGTCGGGTCTGGTCATGGCGTACCAGTTCGGCACCAACTGGAGCGGATTTTCCGACTTCGCCGGCAGCATCACCGGGCCGTTGCTGACCTATGAAGTGCTGACCGCGTTCTTCCTCGAGGCCGGGTTCCTCGGGGTGATGCTGTTTGGCTGGAATCGAGTGGGCCGTGGCTTGCACTTCTTCGCCACGGTGATGGTCGCCATCGGCACGCTGATCTCGACTTTCTGGATTCTCGCCTCCAACAGTTGGATGCAGACTCCGCAGGGTTTCGAAATCGTTGACGGCCGGGTGATGCCGCTGGACTGGCTGGCCATCGTGTTCAACCCGTCGTTCCCGTTCCGTCTGGCGCACATGGCGATTGCTGCATTCGTCGCGACAGCGTTCTTCGTCGGCGCTTCGTCAGCCTGGCATTTGCTGCGCGGCAATGACACCCAACCGGTGCGCAAGATGTTTTCCATGGCGCTGTGGATGGCGCTGATCGTCGCGCCGATTCAAGCAGTGGTCGGTGACGCCCATGGCTTGAACACTCTGGAGCACCAACCGGCGAAAATCGCCGCCATTGAAGGCCACTGGGAAAACGCCGACAACGGGCCGACCCCGCTGGTGCTGTTCGGCCTCCCGGACATGCAGGCGGAGAAGACCAAGTATGCGATCGAGATTCCGTACCTCGGCAGCCTGATCCTCACCCACAGCCTCGACAAGCAGATCCCGGCGCTCAAGAGCTTCCCGAAAGAAGACCGGCCGAACTCGACCGTGATCTTCTGGAGCTTCCGCGTGATGGCCGGGCTCGGCATGTTGATGATCCTCGTTGGTGTTCTGGGGCTGGCGTTGCGGCGCAACGGCAAGGTCTACCGGCATCGCGGCTTCCAGCGACTGGTGCTGTTGATGGGGCCGAGCGGTCTGATCGCGCTGCTGGCGGGTTGGATCACCACCGAAGTCGGGCGTCAGCCGTGGGTGGTGTACGGCCTGATGCGTACCCATGACGCCGCGTCCCATCACTCGGTGGCGCAGATGAACACCTCGCTGGCGCTGTTCGTTGTCATCTACTGCTCGGTGTTCACCGTGGGCATCGGCTACATGATGAAACTGGTGAGCAAGGGTCCGCAGCCGCACCACGAACACCCGCCCGAAGGCACCCAGTTGCAGACCCCGCGCCGGCCACTTTCGGCGGTTACCGACAACCTCGAATCCGCGACCCGGATCCACTGATAAAGGAGCGTTGAGTCATGGGTATTCAAGGTATCGATCTCTCGTTGATCTGGGGCGTGATCATTGCCTTCGGGGTGATGATGTACGTGATCATGGACGGCTTCGATCTGGGCCTCGGGATCCTGTTCCCGATGATCAGCGACGAGCAGGAACGCGATGTGATGATGAACACCGTCGCACCCGTGTGGGACGGCAACGAAACCTGGCTGGTGCTCGGCGGCGCGGCGTTGTACGGCGCGTTTCCGCTGGCTTACGGGGTGATTCTGGAGGCGTTGTATCTGCCGCTGATCTTCATGCTCGCGGGGCTGATTTTCCGTGGTGTGGCGTTTGAGTTTCGCTTCAAGGCGCCAGCGGAAAAACGTCATCTGTGGGACTGGGCGTTCATCGGCGGCTCGCTCCTGGCGACGTTCTCCCAGGGTGTGGTGATCGGCGCGTATGTGGCCGGGATTCCGGTGGTGGATCGGCAGTTTGCCGGTGGCGGTCTCGACTGGCTCGCACCGTTCCCGCTGGTCTGCGGCGTCGGTCTGGTGGTCGCTTACGCCTTGCTGGGCAGCACCTGGCTGCTGGTGAAGACCGAAGGCATGCTCGAGTCGCGGATGCGTCACTACAGCCGTCCGCTGGCGTGGCTGCTGCTGGCGATGGTGCTGGTGATCGGCGCGTGGACGCTGCAACTGCACCCGGAACTGGCCACTCGCTGGTTCAACCATGCACACCTGACCGTGTTCGCCGGGCTGGTGGTGCTGGCGGCACTGGCGCTGTTCGGGCTGCTGCGTTCGCTGCGTCAGCGCCACACCCACTGGCCGTTCGTGTTCACTCTGGTGCTGATGTTCCTCGGCTACATCGGACTGGCACTGAGCATCTGGCCGAACATCATCCCGCCGTCGGTCAGCCTGTGGGCGGCGGCATCACCGGCCACCAGCCAGTTGTTCGCCCTGATCGGCGCGCTGTTCATCCTGCCGGTGATCCTGATGTACACCTTCTGGAACTACTACGTGTTCCGCGGCAAAGTGAGGATCGGCGATGGCTACCATTGAAATGCGTGAAGTGAAGAGCCGCTGGTACAAACGTCTGGGCTGGCTGCTGCTGATCTGGTCCGGCAGCGTGGTGTCGCTGGCGGTGGTGGCGAGCCTGCTGAAACTGGCGATGTATGCGGCGGGGATGAGGATTCACTGACAATAAAAAACCGGAGCCTGGCTCCGGTTTTTTTGCATCCTCCTGATGGGAGGGCGCCTTGAGAATTATTCCCCGCCAAACATCGCCGTCCAGTAAATGCCGGCGCTGCTCTTCGGATCGACGGCGTAGGCAGCACCCAGTTCGCGGTACTGCGGGTTCATCAGGTTGGCGCAATGACCGGGGCTGGCGAGCCAGCCGGCGACGACTTTCTGCACCGTGTCCTGCCCGGCGGCGATGTTCTCGCCGACCTGCTGGCCGCTGTAACCGGCCAGTTCGGCGCGGTCGCCGGGAGTACCGCCGTTGCGGTCCTTGTGGTCGAAATAGTTGTTGTTGGCCATCTCGCGGCTGTGATCCTGAGCGACACCGCCGAGCACGGCGTTCCACGCCAGTGGCGCCGCCGCGGAGAAGGCCTGGCCGCCGCACTGGCGCGGCTGGCTGCGGGCGGCGTTGAGTTGCGTCAGCAGTTTCTGGCCCTCGGCCTGTCCGTCGCCCAGGCGTGCCGACAGCAGCGGTCGCGCCAGCGTGATGCGCCAGTCACGGTCGGCGCGGCTGACGCCGATATCGACAAACTGCGGATCCAGCACCACCTGACAGAAGCTCTCCTGAATCGCCTTCATCGCCGCCGCTGCATCCCGAGGGCCGTTGAGGGTGATCGCCTGTACATTGACCATCGGGTAGCTGGCGCTGGCCATGGCCTGTTGCAGATCGACGACACCACTGGCCGGCAGATGCAGGCGCGGGTCGGCCGACAGCGGCGGCAATTCACTGGATGCCTGGGTACCGCAGCGCTGCGGCTGGCTGCGGTAGCTGTTGATCGACTCGATCAATTGCGACTCGTCACTGGCCATGGCCGAAGCGGCCAGCGCCAGGCCCGTGGACAACGCGGCGAATCGCAGAACGGATGGCATGAAGCGCATGGAAATCTCCCTTGGGCTGAGTGCGCCCATGATGCGCGAAACGCCCCGGGGTCGTGCAATGTCTTTTTTCTTCATTGTGTGGTTTTCAGCACGGAACGTTGCGCCGGATTTTGCCGTCTACACTCTGCGAAGTCCCCGGAATCCGGGCGTCTCAGCCACGTAACACTTTGCCCGCAACGGGCGCTGCCGGAAGAATCGATCATGAAATTGCACGGGCTGATCTGTTGTCTTGTGTTGACCCTGCTGAGCGGCGCGGTGCTGGCCACCGATCAGGCACCGATCAAGGAAAAGGCCGAGGCGAAAGCCGAGGTCCTGGAGGAGAAAGCGGCCGACAAGCCCAACGCGCCCCCGGCGCCGAAATCCGAAGCCATCACCCCGAAAGAGGTGCAAGCCGTCGACCCGGCCGGCACCGCGCCGCTGGACGACCCGATCACCTGCCTGGCGCGCAGCATCTATTGGGAAGCCAAGGGCAAGGACACGGCGGAAATGGAAGCCGTGGCCAACGTGGTGATGAACCGCCTCGGCCATGATGGTTTTCCAGGCACCGTGTGCGAGGTAGTCAAGCAAGGCTCGGAAACCAAGAGCTGCCAGTTTTCCTGGTGGTGCGACGGCAAGTCCGATCAGGTCAAGGAAGACGCCGAATACGCGCTGGCCAAGGAGATTGCTGGCAAAGCGCTGAACCGTCAGCTCCCCGACCGTACCCACGGTGCGCTGTACTTTCACGACCACAACGTCGACCCGAGCTGGGCGAAGAAATACACCAAGACCGCCGAGACCGGGAAATTCCTGTTCTACAAACCCAAGGATGGCGAGGCGCGCTAGGCGCAGACCTCTCGCACACAATTGCGCAACCAGCGATGCGCCGGGTCGGCGTCCATGCGCGGATGCCATAGCATCGACACGCTGATGTCCGGCATGCGCAACGGCAGGGCGAAACTGAACAGACCCGTTCGCAGTTTGCTGGTGTGACGTTCCGGGACGGTGGCGATCAGGTCGGATTCACGGACCAGCGTCAGGGCCGCCGAAAAGCCACCGAACGAAGTGACGATATCCCGTGTCAGGCCGAAGGCGAGCAGCGCTTCGTCCACCGGGCCGCTGCTGCGCCCGCGCCGTGACACCAGAATATGCTGGCCCGAAGCGAAGCGTTTGGCGCTGACCTTGCCGCTGCTCAACGGATGCCCCTCACGCACCACACCGATCCACTGATCGCGGAACAGGATGCGACTGTGCAGCGTCGGGTCGGTGCTGTCGTCGACCACGCCGGTTTCCAGGTCCACACGGCCTTCGCGCAGCAGCGTGCTGTCCTTGTCGGCCTTCTGCACAAAGCGCAGGCGCACGTCGGGCGCCTCTTCGGCGATGCGGGCGAGCAGGGCGGCGGCGAAGGTTTCGACAAAACCGTCGGTGTTGCGCAGGGTGAAGGTGCGCCGCAACTGGCCGGGATCGAGCACTTCTGCCGGGCGCAAAACCGCTTCGGCTTCCTGCACCAGATAGCTGACCCGGTCCCGCAACTCCAGCGCACGCGGGGTCGGCACCAGCCCGCGACCGGCGCGCACCAGCAGCGGATCCCCGGTGGTTTCGCGCAGACGGGCCAGCGCCCGGCTCATGGCGGACGGACTCAGACCCAGGCGCGTGGCGGCGCGGGCCACGCTGCCTTCACTCAGCAGCACGTCGAGGGTGATCAACAGGTTCAGATCCGGTGCATTCATGACATGGCGTTCCATGCAGGTATCAAGTGCAAAGCATGCGTCTTGCGCCTTGTATTGTCGAGGCTCAGGCTATGTCCCATGACTTTTGCCCTGTGAGCCCCCCATGCACCGAGAACCCCTGAACCCTTCAGCCCGCTGGGCGCTGACCAGTCTGGCGCTGTCGATGCTGATGCCGTCGCTGGACACCAGCATCGCCAACGCCGGACTGCCGACCCTGGCGGCGGCCTTCGATGCGACGTTTCAGGAAGTGCAGTGGATCGTGCTGGCCTATCTGCTGGCGGTCACCACCTTGATTGTCAGCGTCGGGCGACTGGGTGACGGTCTCGGTCGGCGGCGCTTGCTGTTGATCGGCATCGGCATCTTTACCGCCGCGTCCCTTGCATGCGCACTGGCGCCGAGCCTGGCCTGGCTGATCGGCGCGCGGGCGGTGCAAGGCGTGGGCGCGGCGATCATGTTCGCGTTGACCGTGGCATTGGTGGCCGATGCGGTGCCCAAGGCCCGGGCCGGCAGCGCGATGGGCTTGCTGGCCACGATGTCGGCCACCGGCACCACCCTCGGGCCGTCGCTCGGTGGGCTGTTGATGGCGCATGTCGGCTGGCAGTCGATCTTTGTGATCAATGTGCCGCTGGGCTTGCTCAACGCATGGCTGGTGTATCGCTATCTGCCCAAGGACCGAATCGTACGCAAGCCTCTTGCGTTCGATTATCCCGGCACTGCGGTGCTGATGCTGACGCTGGCGGCCTATGCACTGGCGATGACGGTTGAAGGGCTTATGCAGACGTTGTTGCTGATCAGTCTGTTGGGATTGGGGTTGTTCATCCTGATCGAGAAGAAGAGCAAAGCGCCGCTGATTCATTTGTCATTGTTCACCGATTCACGCATCAGCAGCAGTCTGGCGCTGACCTTGCTGGTGACCACGGTCATGATGACCACGCTGGTGGTCGGGCCGTTTTACCTGAGCCGAGGCTTGGGGCTCAGCAGCACTCAGGTGGGACTGGTGTTGTCGGTCGGGCCGTTGCTGGCGGCGTTCAGTGGCGTGCCGGCCGGGCGTCTGGTGGATCGTTTCGGGGCGCGGAGAATGGTGCCGGGCGCATTGCTTGGGCTGGCCTGCGGTTGTGGTTTGCTGGCGCTGTTGCCGGTGAGTCTCGGACTGCTTGCCTATGTGTTGCCGATAACAGTGGTGGCCTTGAGTTATGCGCTGTTCCAGGCCGCCAACAATACTGGGCTGATGGCGGGTGTCGGGCAGGATCAGCGCGGGGTGGTGTCGGCCATGCTCGGGTTGTCACGCAATCTGGGGTTGATCACCGGGGCGGCGGCCATGGGCGCGGTGTTTGCCCTGACCACGGACGATCCGACCCGGGCGACGGCTGCGGTCATCGCGAGCGGTTTGCACATGACCTTCGGCGTTGCTGCGGCGTTGATGCTTGCGGCGCTCGGGCTCGGCGTCTTCACACACCTGCGTCTCGCGTCTCTCGCGCAGGAAAGAACAGCTCAAAGCAGGTGACGCCATCAGCGCTGCTGACGCTGTAGCGGCCCTGATGCAATTGCATGATGGTCGCCACGATCGACAGGCCCAGACCGTTGGACTGAGCCGAACGCTCACGGGACGGATCAGCGCGGTAGAAACGTTCAAACAGCCGCGACAGATGCTCGGGAGGAATCGTCGCCCCCTGATTGCGCACCCGCAGGTAGCTGCCATCCGGCTCGGCGATGGCTTCAACCTGCATCGTCGAATCCGCCGCGCCGTACTTGATCGCGTTGGCGCACAGATTGGCCAGTGCCCGGCGCAGCAGCATCGGCTCGGCCCAGATCACGCCGCTGCCACGGGCCTCGATGGTGACGCCGACATCGGCGGCCAGACCTTCGAAGTAATCGGCGATGCGCTGCATTTCATCGCAGGCGTCCAGCTCCTGACGCTGGCTCAAGGCACTGGCCGGGTCGGTGCGGGCGAGAAACAGCATGTTGTCGAGCATCCGCGCCAGCCGTTCGAGTTCTTCGACGTTGGAGGCGAGCAACTGCTGATAGGCCTCGACGCTGCGGTTCTGTTGCAGGGCGACCTGGGTTTCGCCGAGCAGGTTGTTGATCGGTGTGCGCAGTTCGTGGGCCATGTCGGTGGAGACCTGGCTCAGTTGGGTAACCCCTCGGTCGAGCCGGTCCAGCATCGCGTTGAAGGCTTCGATCATCGGCTGCAATTCACGGGGTGTGCCGTGGCGGTCGAGGCGTTCACCGAGGTTGGCGATGCCGATTCCGTGGGCATGCCGGGCAAGCCGCCGCAACGGCAGCAGGCCGCGATACACCAGCAGGCAGCCGACCAGCGCCAGGACAATCGCCGCCAGTGACGCCAGGCCATACACGCTGAGTCGGTAACTGGCGAGCATCGCTGTGCGTTCGCTCATCACCTTGCCGATGAGTACTTGCAGATTGCCCTGATCGCCGGAGTCGATACTGGCCGCCACCGCCGAGAACGGCACGCCGTTGATGCTCGGCAGATGCTGCACATCGTTGAGGGCCATCACATGGTTGATCGGCACGGCGGGTACGGTCGGCAAGGTCAGGTTGCTGGGATTGACCACGAACAAGGGTGGTTGGCCCGGGGCGCCGATGGTCAACAGCGCTTCGCGATTGCCGAGCATGTTCTGGAACAGCGCCGGTTTGTTCTGGATCAGCTCCAGGGTGTTGCTGTCGTTGAGGATGGTGCGCAACTGATCGATGCGGCTGACCAACTGGATGTCATCGCGGCGGGTCAGTTGTTCATCCAGCGCGTTGTACAGCGCCGCGCCGAGGCCCGCCAGGGACGCGAAGGCGAGCACCGCGAACACCAGCGCCAGGCGCAGCGTCAGGGAATACGTGCCAGTGACTTTCATGGCTGGGTATCGAAGCGGTAGCCGATGCCGCGCACGCTGTGGATCAGCTTGAGCGGGAACGGATCGTCGATCTTCGCCCGCAGGCGGCGCACGGCGACATCGACCACATTGGTGTCGCTGTCGAAATTCATGTCCCACACCCGGGAGGCGATCAGCGAGCGCGACAGCACTTGCCCTTCGTGGGTGGCGAACAGTTGCAGCAGGGCGAATTCCTTGTTGGTCAGGGTGATCCGGCTGCCGGCGCGGGTGACCCGGCGCTTGAGCACGTCGATCTGCAAGTCGGCCACCTGCAACTGTTCTTCTTCATGAATCGGCCCGCGCCGGGTCAGGGTGCGAAGGCGCGCCACCAGTTCGGCGAAGGAAAACGGCTTGATCAGGTAGTCGTCGGCGCCCAGTTCCAGGCCTTTGACCCGGTCGGCGATGTCGTCACGGGCGGTGAGGAACAGCACCGGCGTGTCGGCTTCCTTGCGCAGCCGGCGCAGGACTTCCCAGCCATCCATTTTTGGCATCATCACGTCCAGCACGATCACGTCGAAGTCGTGCTCCAGCGCCAGGTGCAGACCGTCCGCGCCGTCCCGGGCCAGGCTCACGTTGTAACCCAGTTCCTGCAAGCCGTTGAGCAGGTAATTGCCGGCCTTGGGTTCGTCTTCGACGACAAGGATATTCATGGGCACTGCGCCTCACTGGTCAGTTGGTGCAACCGCTGCCTTGCACTTGGTAGTCCAGCACATGTTCGCGGCCCTGGTGGTCGAGGTAGTTGAGTCGTGCGGGAATGACGCCGCAGGCCTGGGAAATATCGGTGCTGGAGAGGACTTTGTCGACATCCAGGTGTACGTAGAAGCCATTGGTGTCGTGAATGACCGTGCGCTCGGGCATTTCGGCGGCGAACACGGAACCGGTGGCGAGGAGGGCGGTGAAGGCCAGGATCAGGGTTTTCATGATGAGTCACTCGTGTCGGTGAAGTGGATCGGCAGGTGTGCCGGAACAACTTCAGGCTACCGAGCGATCCGCTCGGCAAACCGACAACTCAATGACAAAGTTGTAATGAAACCCTGAAAACACAAATCCCCTGTGAGAACAGGGGATTGTTTTGACCGCGGGTGTTTTCAACTGCCGTGGGTACTGAGAATGCTCGCAATCTGCTGCGGCTGGCAGTTGAGGTAGGGCGAGGACTTCAGCCAGTGCTGGTCCGGGTACCAGGAAAACATGTACTGGCCGTCCTTCAGGCTGTCGATCACCCGTCTGGCGACTTGCGGACGCACCGCCGGGCAACCCTGACTGCGGCCCAGCCGGCCTGTACGTTTGCTCCAGAACAGATTCACGTAGTCGGCGGCGTGGATCACGATGGCGCGGTCGCGGGCCATGTCGTTGACGCCCGGTTCCAGGCCGTCCATGCGCAACGAATAACCGTGGGTGCCTTCGTAACTTTCCTGGGTGCGGAACAGCCCGAGGCTGGACTGAAAACTGCCTTCACGGTTGGAGAAGCGGGTGGCGAAGTTGTCCCCGGACTTCGAGCCGTGGGCGACCAGGTCGCGCAGGATCAGTTTTTTCTGCGTCAGGTCGAAGATCCACAGGCGTCGCTCGGTGGACGGTTGCGAATAATCGATGATCGCCAGGTGACGGGACTGCTTCGCGCCGTTGTTGATCGCGCATTGCATGGCGTTCAGGGCACCTTTCAGCGCCTGGGGATTGAGTTCCGGAGCGGCGTGGGCGAGGCTGTTGTAGAGAACCGGCGAAGCGGTGCCGGCGGCAAAAACCTGACTGGTCCCCAGCCCCAGGGCAGCGGCAGTCAGCAGAAGTCGGCGCAAAAACGTCAACATTTAAAGTGAATCCTCACTGGCTACATGGTTGGCACTTTGGCTCCTGACGTCCAGTCGTCCCCGGCAGGCCCGCGAATCGGACCTGACTGTATCACCGCACCTGATGTAAGGTTGGCCGTCAATCATGACGGCCATGGATTGGAGTAAAGCAGTTGTTCAAAAAGTACGCATGCTACTTGAGCATTTGTCTGCTCGCTGCGCCGTTTGTCGTTTGTGCCGAAGAGCCGTTGCCGGCGCTCCCGACACTGCCGGCGGAGGTGCCCGTGGAGCCGCAAAGTCCGTTGCAGGCCGTGCTGATCGGTCTGCCGCAGGCTTGCCCGGCAATTGCCGCCCGTCTCAGTGGCCCGGCCCTGGAACAGTTGCAGGCGTTCTACCGGCAGCAGGACTGGATGCCGGTGTGGGCGGCGGCCGGGCAATTGCCGGCCTTGCATGCGCAATTGCAGCTGCTGGCCGACGATGGCCTCAATCCGAAACGCTATCCGGTCGCCGACACGGCTCCGCAGGATGGCGAACTGTGTGCCGACATCGACATCAGCCGCAATTACCTGCAGGCCCTGCAGGACCTGCATTACGGTCGTCTGCTGCAATCGCATTTCGAACCGTTGTGGCATTCCGACGACACGCCCCGCGACCGTCAGGCGGAGTTGCTCGCCATCGCCGTGCCGGGCATGCATGACGTTGCCGCCGCCTTCGATCTGGCCCGCCCGCGCCTGGCGCAATACCAGAACCTGCGCCATCTCTACGCCGCACAACGCCTGCAGGCCTTGCCGCACTGGCAATCGGTGGGCAACGGGCCGCTGCTGCGCCCGGACATGGAAGACAAACGCGTGCCGGAGCTGGCGCGGCGGCTGTACAGCGAAGGTTATCTGAGCAGTGTGGTCGGTACGCCGGACAACGCTTATCACGGTGTTTTGGTCGAAGCCGTGAAAAGCTTCCAGGCCAACCATTCGTTGCAGGCCGACGGTGTGGTCGGGCCGGGGACGATTGCCGAAATGAACATCAGCCCGCTGACCCGTCGCGAGCAGCTGCGGGTCAACCTCGAGCGGTTCCGCTGGCTGGCCCAGGACATGGAGCCCGATGGTTTGCTGGTCAACGTCGCCGCTGCGGAACTGACCCTGTATCAGGGCGGAGAGCCGGTTTGGCAGACACGAACTCAGGTCGGTCGCGCCGAACGCCAGACGCCGCTGCTGAAATCCCGGGTCACGCGTCTGACACTGAACCCGACCTGGACCGTGCCGCCGACTATCTGGAAAGAAGACAAGCTGCCGGAAATTCGCAAGGACCAGACCTTCCTCAGCCGGCAGAACCTGCAAGTACTCGACGCCAACGGTCAGCCGCTGGCCGCTGCCGACATCGACTGGGACAACCCTGGCAACATCCTCCTGCGTCAGGATGCCGGGCCGCGCAATCCGCTGGGGCAGATGGTTATCCGCTTCCCCAACCCGTTCTCTGTGTACCTGCATGACACACCGAGCAAGGCGCTGTTCGACAAGGGGCCACGGGCGTTCAGTTCCGGTTGTGTACGGGTCGAACACCCGATGAAACTGCGCGACTTCCTGCTCAGCCCGGCGGAACGAGCGCGCACCGACACCTTGCTCGCCACCGGCACCACCCATGAGTTCCGCCTGAGCAACCCGGTGCCGATCCTCATGACGTACTGGACAGTACAGGTCGACGGGCAGGGCCGCGTGCTCTACGCGCCGGACATCTACAGCCGCGACAGCGCGTTGCTCGCGGGCCTTGATCGGGCGCATTGATCTTCAACGGCTGGCGCGTTTCCAGAAAAACCGCGCCAGCCACGCATCCACACTCAACTTGCCGGCCCCGGCGAACACCAGCGGCACCAGCGCGGCCAGATAAATCGCCGGCAGCTTGAAGTTGCCGAAGCCCTTGTTGGTGATCGCATAACCCTGGGCCAGTTCGCTCAACGACGACCAGTCTGCCGGCCAGTGCACGGCGGCGGTGGCGACCACCGTCACCACGATCAGCGAAATCGCCGAGATCCGCGTGCCGAGTCCGATCAGGATTGCCAGGGCGCAGATCAGCTCGGCCCACATCGACAGCTCCCAGTTCAGCGTCGCCGGCAAGTGATCGAAGGGAAACGGGAAGCGGTCCTGAATGTCTTCGAACCAGTTCTGGCCGTTGAATTTTTCCAGACCCGATTCAAAAAACTCCCAGGCGATGAACAGGCGCAGGGTCAGCGGTGCCAGCCACTGGCCGGCGCGGTCGAGGTTCAGGTGCAGGCCTTTGACGGCGGTCGAGAGAGCAGTGGTCATGGGAAGGCTCCATTCAATTCAGTGGTAAGCGGGGCACCGACGTGCCCCTTGCAGAGGGTTATTCGCCGGCGCCGCACTTGCCTTCGCCGCATTTGCCTTCCGAGGTTTTTTCCGGGTTGTCGGCCTGGGCCTGAGTCTGGCTGTAGCCGTGATCCAGTTGCTTGACGCTGAACGCCTCGGAAGCCGATGCAGCGTTGGACAGGGCCAGGCCACCGGCCAGCAGCAGGCTGAGGGTCAGGGAGGTTTTCGAGAGCTTGGTCATGGTGAATCTCCGATAAGAAATGTGAGTTCAAAGGCTTGATCGGGGCTGCCGATCGACAGGCTCATTTGAACGTCGGGCTGTATCGGGGATGTGTCGTCAGCGGGGGGATTTGTGCTCGTGGTGTGTCCGGGCCTGCGCCATATACAGTGCGATACACGAACGCGGTGTGATTCGGCCGGCGGGCGCAGCGTCTAGCCACCGTGTCCCCGCAATCCCATGGGGCGAGACTTCGAGACCCGGCATGCAAGCGCTGTTGAACGAGATCCTTGACGCTGTCCGGCCCCTGATCGGGCAGGGCAAGGTGGCTGACTACATTCCCGCCCTCGGCACTGTGCCGCCCGATCAATTGGGCATCGCCGTGTACGGCAACGACGGCGAAATGTATTGCGCCGGCGATGCCGAGACGTTGTTCTCGGTGCAGAGTATTTCCAAGGTGTTCAGCCTGGTGCAGGCCATCGAACACTCCGGCGAGGCGATCTGGGAACGTCTGGGCCACGAGCCGTCGGGCCAGCCGTTCAACTCGCTGGTGCAGCTGGAATTCGAACGCGGCCGCCCGCGCAATCCGTTCATCAATGCCGGGGCACTGGTGATCTGCGACATCAACCAGTCGCGCTTCGCGGCGCCGGCCTTGTCGATGCGCGATTTCGTGCGACGGCTGTCGGGCAATCCTCAGGTGATGGTCGACGGCAAAGTGGCCGAGTCCGAATACCAGCACCGCGCACGCAACGCGGCGATGGCCTACCTGATGCAATCCTTCGGCAATTTCCACAACGACGTCGAAGCAGTGCTGCGCAGCTATTTCAGCCACTGCGCGTTGCGCATGAGCTGCATCGACCTGGCCCGGGCGTTCTGCTTCCTGGCCAACGACGGCTATTGCAAGCACAGCGGCGAACAGATCCTGACCCGCCGCCAGACCCAGCAAGTCAACTCGATCATGGCCACCAGCGGGCTGTACGACGAAGCCGGCAACTTCGCCTACCGCGTCGGTCTGCCGGGCAAGAGTGGCGTCGGCGGCGGCATCGTCGCGGTGGTGCCAGGGCAATTCACGGTGTGTGTGTGGTCGCCGGAACTGAACGCGGCGGGCAACTCGCTGGCGGGGATGGCGGCGCTGGAAATGCTCAGCTCGCGGATCGGCTGGTCGGTGTTCTGAACCTGTGTTGCTTTGAGGGTGGGCAAGCTATACATTTTCCGGCCGCCCTCAATATGGTGAATCTGCTCCATGTCTCTCGCGCTCGAACGTCTCGTCGCTGGCACGCCTATCCCTTTCGCTGGTAACCGCGTCACCGTGGTCAGCCCCGAACTGGCCGAGCGTTTCCGACCCGGCGACCACCTGTTGGTGGAGCAGGTGAGCGGTGAGCTGTTGCTGATTCCTGTGGTGGATCAACAGGCCGCTTCGGTGGCGATCGAGCGTGCAGCGGCAGCGTTTACTGCGTTGTCTGCCGTGTCGGATGAAGCGATCAGCCGCTTCTTCGATCTGTTCGCTCAACGCCTGGAAAACCCGGACGCCTGGGCGCTGATCGAAAGCGCCAACCTCGCTGACATCGAACGGGCCAAGGCCCGCGGTCGGTCCACCACCCGGTTGCTCGCTGACGAGCGCATGCGCCGCGACATGATCGCCGGCCTGCGCGCCTGGCGTGATGCGCCGGCCACTCGCGGCAAAGTAATCAGCAGCGTCGAACATGACGGCTGGAAGGTCGAGCAGGTGGTGTCGCCGTTGGGCATCGTCGCGTTTGTGTTCGAAGGTCGGCCGAACGTCTTCGCCGACGCCGCTGGCGTACTGCGTACCGGCAACACCGCCGTGCTGCGCATCGGCAGCGATGCGCTGGGCACTGCGCAAGCCATCGTCACCCACGCCCTGAACCCGGCGCTGGCCGATGCCGGTCTGCCGGCGGGTGCGGTGTCGCTGGTCGAGAGCGTCAACCACGCCGCCGGTTGGGCGATGTTCGCCGACCGGCGTCTTTCGCTGGCCGTGGCCCGTGGTTCGGGCCGTGCAGTCAGCCAGTTGGGCAGCATCGCCCAGCAGGCCGGCACCGCCGTCAGCCTCCACGGCACCGGTGGCGCGTGGCTGATTGCCGATCGTGATGCCAACGCAAAACGCTTCTCCGCCGTGGTGCGCAACTCGCTGGATCGCAAGGTCTGCAACACCCTCAACGTCTGCCTGATCCAGCGCGACCGTGCCGCCGAACTGGTGCCGTTGTTCCTCGATGCCTTGCAGCAGGCCGGCACCGCGCGCGGTCAGGGCTGCAAATTGCACATCGTTGAAGGCAGCGAAAGCTACCTGCCGAGCGACTGGCAGAACGCGACGGTCGAGGTCTATCGCGCCGAGGGTTATCAGACCGAAGCCCTGGCCGAGCCATTGCCGGAGGCGCAACTGGGCCGCGAGTGGGAATGGGAAGAAACCCCGGAAACCAGCCTGATGATCGTCGACGACCTGGATCAGGCCATCGCGCTGTTCAACCGCTACAGCCCGCAATTCACCGTGTCCTTGATCAGCGAAGACGCTGCCGTTCAGGAGCGTTTCTACAGCGCGGTCAACGCACCGTTCGTGGGCAACGGGATTACCCGTTGGGTCGATGGCCAGTACGCGCTGAACAAGCCGGAGCTGGGCCTTTCGAACTGGGAAAGCGGTCGCCTGTTTGCCCGTAGCGCGATTCTTTCGGGTGACGGTGTGTTCACTGTGCGCAGCCGCATGACCCAGGTCGATCTGGGCGTAAAACGCTAAAACCAGAACGCCGCGCCTGTCGCAATGACAGGCGCGGCGTTTTCGTATCACTTGGCAGTGGCGGCGGATTCGATCAGGCTGGCCACGGCTTTCGGATTCGACACCATCACCACATGGGACGCGCCTTTGACCACCACGGTCTTTTTGGCGTGCGCCCGTTCGGCCATGAACGCCATGGCTTGCGGCGGGATGTTCTTGTCCTTGTCACCGTATACAAACCACGACGGAATCGATTTCCATGCCGGCTCACTGGCGGCCTCATTCAGAGCGGCCTCGGTGACCGGGCGCTGAGTCGCGGCCATCAGTTTCGCGTTGGCATTCGGCACGTCGGCGGCGAACTGGTCGTGGAACTTGTCCTGCTGGATATACAGATCCTTGCCGCCGTCCTTCAGGGCAACGGGCGGCGCGAGGGTCGGGCCGAGGGTGCTGCCGGGGAATTTGCCGGCCAGCCCGGCCACGGTTTCACCGGTTTCCGGCGCAAACGCGGCGACATACACCAAGGCTTTCACATTGGCGTTGCCATACGCCGCTTCACTGATCACCGGCCCGCCGTAGGAATGGCCGACCAGCACCACCGGCGATTTGATCCCGGCCAGCACGTCGGCGACCGATTGCGCATCACCCTTGAGCGTGCGCAGCGGGTTGGCCGCCGCGATTACCGGATAACCGTCCTTTTCCAGAATCTTCACCACACCGTTCCAGCTGCTGGAATCGGCAAAGGCACCATGCACCAGCACCACCGTGGGTTTCTCGGCGGCCATCGCCGAGGTCGCGCCGGCCATGGCGGCGGCGAGGGCCAAACCTGCAAACAACTTGTTCATCGGGTGTTCCTTGTGTCGGGAGGAGGGATGCAGCGCTCGGGCTTATTCAAAGCGTCGGCTGTATCGGGGATGTGTCCGCCTCCCGGCGCGGGTGCATGGAACTGTGTCTGGCAGGGCGCTGGCTACACGCTGATACAAAGCAAACGCCCCGGCTGGTGCGGGGCGTTCGGTTCAGGCGGCATTGACCGTTTGGCCATGCACTGCGCAGGTCGACGGTTGCTCGGCCAGCGAGACGAAGGTGCGACGGTCGGCGGTGAGGGCATCGATGGAGCCGGTCTCGATGTCGTAAACCCAGCCATGCAGGTTCAGCAGGCCTTTCTCCTGGGCCAGACGCACGCTCGGGTGAGTCTGAATGTTCGCCAGTTGCGCGATCACGTTCTCGCGCACCATCGAACTCAGCTTGGCCGCGTCATTGGCGTGTGGCCGCGATTCGTTGACCACTTTCGCCGACTCGGCATGTTGCAGCCAGCCGCTGACGGCGGGCAGGTGATCCATGCATTTGCACTGGGCGATGGCGGTCATGGCGCCGCAATCGGAGTGGCCGCAGATCACGATGTCGGTGACGCCGAGCACGGCGACCGCGTACTCCACCGTCGCCGAAACCCCGCCCGGGTGCGGGCTGTAGGACGGCACGATATTGCCGGCGTTGCGGATCACGAACAGCTCGCCGGGTTCTTGTTGGGTCAGCAGTTCGGGCACGACACGGCTGTCGGAGCAAGTGATGAACAAGGTGCCCGGGGTCTGGGTAGTGGCCAGGTATTTGAACAGTTCAGTGCGTTGCGGAAACGCTTCGTTCTGGAACTTCAGGAAGCCTTCGATCAGGTTTTTCATGGTGTTGTCCTCTCAATTCGAACAGCCAGTACCGAATTCGCTGTATTGAAGAATGTGTTTTGCGCCGTGGCTGTCGAGGTAGGTCATCTCGACCGGCACTACGCCGCAGATGTCGGCCACCGGGGTGATGCTCACGACTTGCGCGATGTCCAGTTGCATGCCGTAGCGATAGGCGACGGCCTCTTCATCAGCCTGGGCCTGAGCGGCGAGGCCGGCGAGCAGGGCCAGGGACAGCAGGATTTTTTGCATGGGGCAGCCTCCAGACAGATGTGGTGACGACTTGGCAATTCAGGTTTGGATGGGCCCGCACGCGGGGTGCGGGCCCGGAGGGATCAGAACGGACGCAGCGGGAGGAACTTGCCGTCGAGGGTGACCACGGCGCGGGAACCGCCTTCAGGGTCTTCGACTTTCTTGATGTCGAGCTTGAAGTTGATGGCGCTGATGATGCCGTCGCCGAACTGCTCGTGAACCAGTGCCTTCAGGGTGGTGCCGTAGATCTGGATCATCTCGTGGAAGCGGTAGATGGTCGGGTCGGTCGGCACACCGTCGAGGCTGCCGCGCAGCGGGATGATTTGCAGGGCGGCGACGTCTTCGGTGCTCAGCTCAAGCTTGTCGCCGACCACTTCGGCAGCGGCTTTTGGCAGCGGGTGCTGGCCGAGGAGGGCGGCGGTGACGTAGGCCAGGCTCAGGCCGGTGCCGTCGGCCAGGTCCTGCCACGACAGGTTTTTCTGTGCCTTGGCATCCAGAGCGCGAGTGGTCAGGGCGATGCGGCTGTCGTTGTAGGCTTGAGATTGCATGGTGTTTCTCCTTTCGGGGTTGGCTTGCTGTGTGGGATTCATCTTCTGCTGATTGATCCATAGCGTCCAAGACCGATATACAATGCAAAGCATAAGCACTGCCTATAGATGGAGAGCCCCATGCTGCTGCGACATTTGCGTTACCTGCTGGCCGTGGCCGATCACGGCGGCTTCACCCGGGCGGCCGAGGCGCTGCACGTGTCGCAGCCGACCCTGTCGCAACAGATCCGCCAACTGGAGGAAAGCCTGGGTGTGGATCTGTTCGATCGCACCTCGCGTTCGGTCAAACCCACTGATGCCGGCGAGGCCTACATCGAATGTGCGCGGCGGGTGCTGGTGGAGCTGGAGGCGGGCAAGCGTGCGTTGCATGACGTGAAGGACTTGTCCCGAGGCTCGCTGCGTCTGGCAATGACCCCGACGTTCATGGCGTATCTGGTGGGGCCGTTGGTGCGTGACTTCGTGGCGCGGTATCCGGGGATTCATCTGGAGATTTTCGAGCTGTCGATGGATGACATCGAGGCGGGGCTGGCGGATGACTCGCTGGATATCGCGATTGCCTTCACCCCGGTGCGCAATCCGGACATTGAATGCATTCCGGCGTTTGTCGAGACGCTGGGCGTGATGGTTGGGCGGGAGCATCCGTTGTATGACAGCTCATTGGTTCTGAGCCCCAATGACATCGCGCAGCTTGATTTCGCACTGTTGGCGCCGGGTTACATCACCCGGGTGTCCGTCGATGAGTACTTTCGCCAACATGGCATCACGCCCAAGGTGCAGATCGAGGTGAATTCGGTGAGTACCTTGCTCGAAGTGATCCGGCATGCGCCGTTGGCGACCATGTTGCCGGAAGCGATAGCCACCGAGGATCGGGCGTTGCGCCGGTTGCGGGTCGAGAGTGAGGCGCCGCAGCGAGGAGCGGCGTTGTTGCGGCGCAAGAACAATTATCACAGTGCGGCGGCGGTGGCATTCATGGAGATGGTGTTGGAAAGCCGTTCATGAGCACTGTTTGTTATCTATAAAAAGGGCCTGCTCCTTATCGGAAGCAGGCCCTTTTGTTTATTGAAGTTGCAACTTAGCAGAACCGATCAATCACCCGGACTTCGTTCTTGTTCTGCATCGAGTCCCACGCCTGTTTCAGCGTTTGCAGAACATTACCGATGAAGTCCTTGTCGGCCGCGGCTTTCTTGCCGACATAGCCGTGGCCGCGGCGGTACATCTTCAGGCGGGCCAGCAGGTTCTGGTTGTTCCGGTCGAACTCTTCTTCACCAGCATGGGGCGACAGGCAGTCGATATGGACCTGACCCGACTTGCTGATCCACAGAATATGGCTGTCGTGGCTGTCTTTTTGCGCAGCGAACATACGAGCCAGTTCTTCGATAGTAGGTTGATTGTTCAGATTCATGATATTGCCCCTTGACCAGTCTGGTGATCTTTCAAAGTTGATTCGCTAATACAGGTAGCCCATCGGTTAGTTGATCCCTGGCACCGAAACCAGGACGTCAGCGGTCGCCCGTGTGAAGTACGGGGTCATGCGTCTGTTGCATGTAGTCGTGTTGAATAACTGCTACGCAATAGCGTCACAACGAGGAGAAGCAGCGAAAACCGGGAGGCTCCTTGACGACGTTTTCAGGGTCGACCACAAGCGTCTTGAGAATTTTCGCCAGCGCTTCTCGTCCTTGTACTGGACGTTCAGGCCAGGTCAGCTTCTTCAATCTGCCTTGTGGGCAGCGTGTATCCGGAAAAAACAGCTCGGCGGTCAGACGAGCTTGCTCAAGCGTGTTGCCAGTGCTCCCGATCGGGGAGACGTCTGCATCATGCAAAAGCCAAACGACGCCGTCAACGGTTTTGTAGTGATTATTTTTGCTCACTACATATTGTCGGACAAAGTCATTCTGGAATGAGAAAAGGGCCGATCAGGCAGCGTGGGAAGGGCTGCGCAGGCAGTAGAAGGTGCAGGGGTAACCGTCCACGGTTTTCTGCTGGCGAGTGAAGTCGCCGCCGCTCACCTCAGGGATCACCCTGGCCCAGAACCGCTGCGCAGGCAGGTTGGCGTCGACATGGAAAATCTGCCATTGACCGGGCAAGTGGCTCAAGAGGGCAGAGGCGACAAACTGCGCGACGCCTTGGCCACGCCAGCGTCGGCTGACGAAGAAATAGCCGATGTTGTAGTCGGCGCCTTCAATGAGGATGTGGTCATCGACGGTCACGAACCCCGCCAGTTCGCCGTCGACATGGATCAGGAACGGCCGGGTTGCCGGTTGGCGCCAGTAATCGTCTTTCAACTGGATCGGGAAGAAACCATGCCCGCCCAGCTTCAGCGGCAGCCATTCGCTGAAGTCGTAGGTGTAGAACTGCATCAGGTTTTCGATGGTGTCCAGTTCGTCGCGCCGGGCGACGCGCAGTTCGATGACAGACATGCCGCTGCCTCCTGACAATCACTGCAGAAACAGTAGCGCGCAGCGGGCTATTTGGCAGCCGGTTTCGCCGCGCGTTTGCTGGTTCCGGCGGTTTTGCGCCGGGTGGTCTTGCGCTTGTTCTTCCACGGCGCGGCAGCCTTGCCGGCAGGCGGCGGTCCGCTGATGGTCAGGCTCAGGCCGGCACAACGGGTCACTTGCTTGCTCATCCACGCGGCCTGTTTGGTGACGAACTCTTCCAGGCTCATCTCGCCGCTCTGCACCATGTCCAGCGCCTGTTCCCAGATCGCCGTGGTGCCGGGGTCGGCAATCGCCCTGGGTACCGCGTCGATCAGGCTGAACGCGGCGGGTGTGGCGGACAATGCCTTGCCGTTCTTCACCAGATAACCGCGATCCAGCAGGCCCTGGATGATCGAGGCGCGGGTGGCTTCGGTGCCGATGCCGGTGGTGTCCTTGAGTTTCTGCTTGAGCAGCGGGTCTTCCACCAGTTTGGCGACGTTCTTCATCGCCTTGATCAGATCGCCTTCGGTGTAGGGCTTGGGCGGCTGCGTCCACAGATCCTTGAGCTTTACGTCAGCGATAGCACATTCGGCGCCCTGGCTCAGCGTCGGAAGGGTTTGTGGAGCAGGGGCTTCACGGCCCTTGGCCGGGGCCAGTGCTTCCGGCAGTGCGCGTTTCCAGCCCGGTTCGATGATCTGCTTGCCGACAGCGCGCAAGGCTTCACCGGCGCAATCGAAATCGGCCTGGGTGCGATCGTATTCGTGGTTGGGCAGAAACTGCGCCAGATACCGTGCACGGATCAAGGTATAGACCGCCCGGTGCTTACCGCTCAAGCGTTCGAGACTCTTCGCGGCGGCGGTGGGGATGATGCCGTGGTGGGCGCTGACCTTGGCGTCGTTCCAGGCGCGGGAGCGGCGCTGCGGCTCCAGATGATCGCGCAACGCTTCGAGGCCCGGATCGGCCTGACGCAACGCCGCGAGAATCCCCGGCGCCTCGCTGTGCTGGCTCAGGGGCAGGTAGCCGCAATCGCTGCGCGGGTAGGTGATGACTTTGTAGGTTTCGTAGAGGGCCTGGGCGATGTCGAGGGTTTCCTGGGCGCCGAGGCCGAGTTTCTTCGAGCAGACTTCCTGCAAGGTGCCGAGGTCGAAGGGCAGAGGCGCCACTTCGCGCATGCGCTCGGTACGCAGCTTGACCACCCGGGCGCTGGCAGCGCTGCTGATCGCCGCAGCCGCTTGCTGGGCGAGCGCCTGATTGAGGCAACGATCCTGATCGTCACAGGCATCGTTCGGTGCACGCCATTGCGCGGTGAACGCCGTGCCGTCATGCAGCAGTTGCACATCGATGGCCCAGTACGCGACGGGTATGAAATCGGCAATGCTGCGGTCGCGATCCACCACAAGCCGCAGGGTCGGCGTCTGCACCCGGCCCACCGGCAGCACGCCCTGATAGCCCGACTGCCGGCCGAGCAGGGTGAACAGGCGACTCATGTTCATCCCGATCAACCAGTCCGCCCGGGAGCGCCCCAGTGCCGAGTGATACAGGCTGAAGGTTTCAGCGCCCGGCTTCAGAGCCGCCAACGCCTTGCGAATCGACGCCTCATCCAGCGCCGACAGCCACAAGCGGCGGATCGGCCCGCGATAGCGGCAATGTTCCACCAGTTCCCGGGCGATCATCTCGCCCTCACGGTCGGCGTCGGTTGCGATGATCAGTTCACTGGTCTCGCCGAGCAGTCGCTTGACCGCTTTGTACTGGCTGGCGGTGCGCGGCTTGACGGTCATTTTCCATTTGTCCGGGATGATCGGCAGATCCGCCAGCACCCAGCGCTTGTAGCGTGCGTCGTAGGCGTCCGGCGGGGCGGTTTCCAGCAGGTGGCCGATGCACCAGGTCACCGTGACGTCCGTTCCCAGCCAGCAGCCGTCGCCGCGACGCTTTGCGCCGAGCACGGCCGCAATATCCTTGGCCTGGGAAGGTTTTTCACAGAGGTACAGCCGCATAACCAGCGTCGTCGATCATTGCCCGAAGAGGCGCACAGAATGGCCTGAGTCGGGCGTCGGGGCAACTTTTATCTGTATGGATATACAGATAAAAGGATTGCCGGTCATGACAACCAGCGTCGGGGCAATCGGGGACGCTATCGAGAAATTGAATGGCGCTCATGACCGGCACTGTGTCAGGTTCGAATCGCCTCAACAGGGCGAGTGACAGGACGATCTCGCCAGAAGATCGCCGTTTTACTGTCTGACACTGACTCTTCAGCAACAAGGACGTACACCATGTCTCAACCTTCCTCCCAGGCCAGCAGCGCCTTCACTGCGGTCGACACCTTCAGCCACCTGTATGACCGTGGCACCGGAACCGTAAACGGCAAACCGTCGTTCACCGCCGACCAGGCCGCCGACGAAATCCTGCGCAAGGGCATGTCGTGGCAGGACAAGAATGCCGACGGCAAGATTGATCTGACTTATACCTTCCTGACCGACAAACCGTCGAACTACAACCCGAAACTCGGCAACTTCAGCGAGTTCAGCGCCCAGCAGAAAGCCCAGGCCGTGCTGTCGATGCAATCGTGGTCGGACGTGGCCAAAGTCACCTTCACCGAAGGCAAGGGCGGCGACGGTCACATGACCTTCGGCAACTACGACGTCAGCACCGGCGGCGCGGCGTTCGCCTACCTGCCGCAGGGCAGCAGCTATGACGGCCAGTCGTGGTATCTGATCAACGATCAATACCAGGTCAACAAGACCCCGGACACCAACAACTACGGGCGTCAGACCCTGACCCACGAAATCGGCCATACCCTCGGCCTGTCGCACCCGGGCGCCTACAACGCCGGCAACGGCAACCCGACCTACAACGACGCCAAATACGCCGAAGACACCCGTGGCTACAGCCTGATGAGCTACTGGAGCGAAGCCAACACCGACCAGAACTTCAGCAAGGACGGCAGCGGCGCCTACGCTTCGGCTCCATTGCTGGACGATATCGTCGCCGTGCAGAAACTCTACGGTGCCAACCTCGAAACCCGCGCCGATGACACCGTGTACGGCTTCAACTCCAACGCCGACCGCGACTACTACAGCGCTACTTCGAACACCTCCAAAGTGGTGTTCTCGGTGTGGGACGGTGGCGGCAACGACACCCTGGACTTCTCCGGCTTCAGCCAGAACCAGAAGATCAACGTCAACGAAGGTTCGTTCTCCGACGTCGGCGGCCTGGTGGGCAACGTGTCCATCGCTTATGGCGTGACCGTGGAAAACGCCATCGGCGGTTCGGGCAATGACCTGTTGATCGGCAACAGTGCGGCCAACGAACTGATCGGCGGTGCCGGCAACGACATCATCTACGGCGGTGGCGGCGGTGACACGCTGTGGGGCGGTGAAGGCGCGGACACCTTCGTGTTCGGCGCAGCCAGCGACTCGACCATGACCGCACCGGACTGGATCATGGATTTCACCAGCGGCCTGGACAAGATTGACCTGTCGGGCATCGCCGGGTTTGCCACCGGCGCGGCCACGTTGAACTTCGTCAGCGGCTTCACCGGGCACGCGGGCGACGCGATCCTCACTTACTTCGCAGAGACCAACCAGACCAGCCTGATGATCGACCTGACCGGTCAGGGTGCTGTTGATTTCGCAGTGGGAATGGTGGGGCAGGCCGTGGCGACCGATATCGTCGCGTGATCTGATAACGAAAAACCTGAAACCGGAAAACCGCAGCCTTCGCCGGCTGCGGTTTTTTTATGGGTGGAAAACCGTTCGGCTGCGAACCCGACGTGATCCGGTCGCATGGGTTATACCTGAAGCGCTCTCTTCGCCGCAGTCAGGAGAAACCGATGAAAACCTCCGGTCCCAGCCCCGTCATCACCATCGCCGAGCAGCCAGGTTGCGTGTTGGTGAAGTTCCACGGCATCCAGGTCGCCGCCTCGGCCCGCGCACTTGTGCTGCTCGAAGCCAATTACCCGCCGGTCTACTACATCCCCCGCGAAGACATCGACGAAAAGTACTTCGCCCGCACCGACCACACGAGCTATTGCCCGTACAAGGGCGACGCCAATTATTTCAGTCTGCAAGTGCCCGGGCATGAGGGGGCGAATGCGGTGTGGACGTACGAACATCCGAAGATTTCGGTCAGCCAGATCAAGGATTACGTTGCGTTCTATCCCGATCAGGTGAAGTTTGAATTGCTGGACGCGGAGGTCTGACAGGCCGGTTGTGGCGAGGGTGTGAAACCCCCGCCACAGGCTTCAGGATCAGTTCTTGTCGAGATCGATATTCTTGGTCTCACGCAAGCAAATCATCCCCACCACCAGGCTCACCCCGGTAATCAGCACCGGGTACCACAGCCCATAGAAAATATCCCCGGTGTACACCACCAGCGCAAACGACACGGTCGGCAGGAAACCGCCGAACCAGCCGTTGCCGATGTGGTACGGCAGGGACATCGAGGTGTAGCGGATGCGGGTCGGGAACAGTTCGACCATCAGCGCCGCGAGCGGGCCGTAGCACATGGCGGAGATGATGATCAGCGCGACGATCAGGGCCACGATCATCGGCTTGTTGATCTGCTGCATGTCAGCCTGTTGCGGGTAGCCGGCGAGGGTGATTGCGCCGCGCAGGGCAGCTTCGTCGAAACCGTCGAGTTTCACATCGCCGACGCTCACTTGCACCGCGCTGCCGGCAGGCGCTGCGACGCTGGAGTAGGGCAGGCCCTGCTTGACCAGGAAGGTCTTGACCTTGTCGCACGGGCTGTCGAATTTGGCCTTGCCCACCGGATCGAACTGGAAGGTGCAGGTGGCCGGGTCGGCCACTACGGTAATCGGCGCCTGTTGGCTGGCATGGTCAATGGCCGGGTTGGCGTAGTGGGCCAGGGATTTGAAGATCGGGAAGTACAGCGCCGTGGCCAGCAGCAGGCCGAGCATCAGCACCGGTTTGCGCCCGACCTTGTCCGACAGCCAGCCGAAAATGATGAAGAACGGTGCGCCGATCACCACGCTGATGATCAGCAGACTGTTGGCCACCGCCGGGTCCATTTTCAGGAACTGGGTGAGGAAGAACAGCACGTAGAATTGCGCGGCGTAGAAGGTCACCGCTTGCCCGGCGTTGATGCTGAACAGGGCGATCAGCACGACTTTGAGGTTTTCCCATTTGCCGAAGGATTCGCGGATCGGCGCCTTGCTGGCCTTGCCTTCCTCTTTCATCTTCAAATAGGCCGGGGATTCGTGCAGGCTCAGGCGAATCCAGGTGGAAATGCCCAGCAGCACGATCGACAGCAGGAACGGAATGCGCCAGCCCCAGACTTCGAACTGGTCACCAGTGAAGTAGCGGCAACCGAGAACGACCAGCAGCGACAGCAGCAAGCCGAGGGTCGCAGTGGACTGAATCCAGCTGGTGTGGAAACCCCGTTTGCCGATCGGCGCGTGCTCCGCCACGTATGTCGCGGCGCCACCGTACTCGCCGCCGAGGGCCAGGCCCTGAAGCATGCGCAGCACCACCAGAATGATCGGCGCGGCGATGCCGATACTGGCGTAGGTCGGCAGCAGGCCCACCGCGAACGTCGCCACGCCCATCAGGATAATGGTCGCGAGAAAGGTGTATTTGCGTCCGATCATGTCCCCCAACCGACCGAACACCAGCGCCCCGAACGGCCGCACGATGAAGCCTGCGGCAAATGCCATCAGCGCGAAGATGAACGCCGTGGTGTCGTTGACCCCGGCGAAGAACTGCTTGCTGATCACCGCCGCCAGGGCGCCGTAGAGAAAGAAGTCATACCACTCGAACACCGTCCCCAGGGACGAGGCGAAGATGACCTTTCGGGTATCGGGGCTGGCGTCCGTGCTGCGCACGGCGTCCAGCGGCTGAGCGTGTTCTGACATATCGGTATCCCTCACAGTGATTGTTTTTGTTGTTTCCACTGGTGTTGCGTGTCCGGGTGATGCGCGATGTCTACAGGGTGTGGGCCATTTCCGTTTTCGGTGTGATGTTCCTTGTCTCCGGGTTGAGAATCAGCTGTGCCGCTTTTTCAGCAATCATCAGCGTAGGCGAACAGGTGTTGCCGGAGGTAATGCGCGGCATGATCGATGCATCGGCAATCCGCAGACCGGGCACGCCATACACCCGCAACTGCGCATCGACCACGGCATCAGCGTCATTGCCCATGCAGCAAGTGCCGACCGGGTGGAAAATCGTCGTGCCGATCTTCGCCGCCGCTTCGTGCAATTGTTCTTCGGTTTGCAGGCTGGCGCCGGGCAGGTATTCCACCGGGTTGAAGGCTTGCAGGGCCGGGGCGCTGACGATGCGCCGGGTCAGGCGGATCGCGTCGGCGGCCACGCGCAGGTCTTCGGGATGGCTCAGATAATTGGGTTGAATCAACGGAGCTTCTTGCGGATCGGCGGAACGGATCTCGACCCGGCCCCGGCTCTGCGGACGTAAATCACACACCGACGCGGTGAACGCGGGGAAGCTGTGCAACGGCTCGCCAAAACGTTCCAGCGACAACGGCTGCACGTGGTATTCGAGATTGGCCGAAGTCTGCTCCGGCCCCGAGCGGGCAAATGCGCCCAGTTGACTCGGCGCCATCGACAACGGCCCGCTGCGGTCATACAGATAGCGCAGGCCCATGCCCATCTTGCCCCACACGCTGCCGGCAATCTGGTTGAGGGTGCGAGCGTTTTCCAGTTTGTAGATCAGCCGCAGTTGCAGGTGATCCTGCAGGTTGCCGCCAACCCCCGGCAGTTCATGCACGACGCCGATGCCGAGTTTTTCCAGCAGAGGACGCGGCCCGATCCCGGAGCGTTGCAGAATGCTTGGCGAGCCCACGGAGCCGGCGCACAACACGATCTCCTTGCGCGCCTTGAAGCTCTTTTGTTGGCCCTGCCAACGGGCGCTGACCATCGAGGCGCGACCGTCCTCGAACAGCACGCGATCAACCTCGACGTCGGTCAACACCGTGAAATTGGCCCGATCGCGAATCGGTTTGAGGAACGCCTTCGCCGCATTCCAGCGCACCCCGGCCTTCTGGTTCACCTGGAAGTAACCGCAACCCTCGTTGTCGCCCTGGTTGAAGTCATCGATGCTGGCGATGCCGCTCTGCTCGGCAGCGCTGCGGAACGCATCGAGAATCGGCCACGACAGGCGCTGGCGTTCGACCCGCCATTCACCCTTGTCGCCATGAAAATCCGCCGCGCCGGCAAAGTGGTTTTCGCTCTGTTTGAACAGCGGCAGCACGTCGTTCCAGGCCCAGCCCGGATTGCCCTCGGCGGCCCAGCGGTCGTAGTCGTTGGCCTGGCCGCGCATGTAGATCATGCCGTTGATCGACGAACAGCCGCCCAGCACCTTGCCGCGCGGATAACTCAGCGCGCGGCCATTGAGGCCCGGTTGTTCTTCGGTCTTGAAGCACCAGTCGGTGCGCGGGTTGCCGATGCAGAACAGGTAACCCACGGGGATGTGAATCCACGGATAGTTGTCGCGCCCGCCGGCCTCCAGCAACAGCACGCGCCGCTGCGGATCCGCCGACAGCCGATTGGCCAGCAAACACCCGGCCGGCCCGGCGCCGACCACGATGTAATCGAATTCATCGAGGGAAGTCTGCATTCCCTGACCTCGCTTATTGTTTTTGTTGTCAGTCATCCTAGTTGTTAGCTTTCGTCAAAAGAATGTTAGTTTTTGCGCAGCCGCTGTGCGTTTTCAAACAGCGCTTCCTGACGATAGCCGACAAGGACAAGCCATGTTCGACTGGAACGACCTGCGGTTCTTTCTCGAATTGCAACGCAGCGGCCGACTGCTGACCGCCGCCCGCCGCCTGAACACCACGCACGCCACGGTCGCCCGGCATATCGAAGCCATCGAAAAAAGCCTCGGCACCGCGCTGTTCGTCCAGCACGCCCAAGGCTATGAAATGACCCCGGCGGGGGAGGCACTGCTCAAACACGCCGAGGCCATGGAAAACGTCGCGCTGCTGGCCCAGGAAGAAATCACCCAGTCCACCGCGCCCCTGGGCAAGATCCGCGTCGGCGTGACGGAGGGGCTGGGCATCATGTTTCTCGCCAGCCGCATGATCGGGCTGTTCGAGCGCTACCCGGGGCTGGAAGTGGAACTGGTGGCGGTACCGCGCTTCGTCAGCATCCTCAACCGCGAGGCGGAAATCAGCATTCACCTGGAACGGCCGGCGGCGGACATGCTGGTCACCCGCAAACTCACCGATTACCGGCTCGCCCTCTATGCCAGCCGTGCTTATCTCGACAATGCACCGCCGCTGCGCACCCGCGAAGATCTTGGCCGGCATGCGTGGATCGGCTATGTCGATGATCTGCTGTTCAGCCAGGAGTTGATGTTCCTCAACAGCTTCTGCCGCAATCCGCGCGTGGTGTTTCACAGCACCAGCGTGATCGCCCAGCAGCAGGCAGCGCGTTCGGGGCTGGGGATTGCGGTGCTGCCTTGTTATATGGCGGCGTCGGATCCGGACCTGGTGGCACTGTTGCCGGATGAGAGCATCGAACGCAGTTACTGGATCAGCACGCGGCGCGAGTTGCACAAGTCGGTGCGGTTGCGGGTGGTTTGGGATTACGTGGTGGAGTTGTGCGAAAGCGAGCGGGAAATGTTGATGGGGCAGTAACGGGCGGCTGTTCCATGCAACTAAAATCCCCCGCAAAAGGTCATTCGATTTGCAGAGGTTGAGTCATCTCGCAGAACCTCGACAACGAAGACACTTCCCGTGGCCACTCAGCTCGATCGCCGCAATAACCTGTCCCTCGACAGCCTGAATTTCTTCCTCGCCGACGTACGCGACGGGCTCGGTCCATATCTCGCGATTTACCTGCTGGCGGTTCACCACTGGGAGCCAGCGAGTATTGGTCTGGTCATGACGATTGCCGGGATCGCCGCGCTCATGACGCAAACCCCGGCGGGTGCGCTGGTCGACAGTACACGTTTCAAACGGGCGCTGATCGCGATTGCCGCGCTGGTGGTCACCGGAAGTTGTCTGCTGCTGCCGTTCGTGACCTCATTCAGCCTCGTGGCCCTGACGCAAGCCATCAGCGCCGCTGCCGCTTCGATCTTCGCCCCGGCCATCTGCGCGATCACCCTCGGGATCACCGGGCCTCGTGCCTTCACGCGAAGGACCGGACGCAACGAAACCTTCAACCACGCCGGCAATGCCTGTGCCGCACTGCTAGCCGGTTTGTCCGCGTATCTGTTCGGCCCGGTCGCGGTGTTTTATTTGATGGCGGTCATGGCGCTGGCCAGTGTGATTGCTGTCTCGTTCGTATCGGCCGACGCCATTGATCACGATCTCGCCCGAGGTCTTTCACCCAGCGAAGCGGGGCAGGGCAAGCAGCCTTCGGGGCTTTCCGTGTTACTGACCAACCGGCCGCTGCTGATGTTCGCGATTTGCTGTGCGCTGTTTCATCTGGCGAACGCGGCGATGCTGCCGCTGGTGAGTCAGAAACTGGCGCAGGCCAATCTGCAGATGGCCACGCCGCTCACGTCCGCCTGTATCGTCGCGGCGCAAATGGTGATGGTGCCAGTCGCATTGCTGGTCGGGGCCAAGGCCGATGTGTGGGGGCGCAAGCCGTTGCTGCTGGCCGGATTCCTGATCCTGCCATTGCGCGGTGTGTTGTATGTGCTGTCCAACGATCCGTGGTGGCTGGTTTCGGTGCAACTGCTCGATGGCATCGGCGCGGGGATTTTCGGGGCGCTGTTTCCGGTGGTGGTGAAAGACCTGACGCTGGGGACCGGGCACTTCAACGTCAGCCTCGGGGCGATTTCGACGGTGTTCGGTCTGGGGGCGGCATTGAGTAACAGCCTGGCGGGGATTGTGGTTCAGGAGGCGGGCTACAGCGCTGCGTTTCTGACGTTGGCAGCGGTGGCGATGGCAGCGCTGGCGCTGCTTTGGGTGGCGGTGCCGGAGACGGTGTCGCGGGGTGCGTTGGAATACGGGCACATTGGGTGAGCCGCCTCCTGCAACGCTTGTGTATCGGCTTGCTTGAGCTCCGGCAAATAGAAGATCGATATCCGGGCCAAACCGCCCGGGATCTGGCCTGGTCCGATCCCGCGCGCTGGTGATGGCCTGACTGTTCAAGCCGTGACCGGAATCGGGCTGATCGCTTGTTGCTTCCAGGCTTTCGGTGACATGCCTTCAGCTTTGGCGAATGTACGGCTGAAGTGAGCTTGATCGCAAAAGCCGCATTCCAGTGCGATCTCTGTGAGCAGCATCGTGGAGTCCTTCATTAACTCTCTGCTTTTCATGACCCGCTGTTCACGCAGCCATTGCTGCGGGGACATCCGGGTGCTTTCCTTGAACAGGCGGGAGAAGTGACTGCGCGACAAAGCGCAGGCTTCGGCCAGTTCAGTCACGGTAATGCCGGTATCCAGCCTGTCGAGCATCAGTTGTTGGGCAGTCCTGATCTGCCAGGGTTTGAGCTGTCCTGTCGAAGTCAGGGTGAGCGTCGCCAGCACGGTAGATTTATCCATGTTCATACACATCCGGAAATTCAGGTAACAGGATGCGCGCGGCTGACTCGACTCAGTCGACAGCGCACCCTTTGCAAGTCTGGACAGCCCCTGGGGCAGGGGCCGGCGATGGCTCAGACAGACGCGGCGACTGGTGCCAGGGAGGGGCCATGCTGAACGCGTTCAGGCGCTTTGTGCACCATGGTGTAGGCGTAGTCGACGCCCATGCCGTAGGCACCGGAATGTTCCCTGACCAGTTCCATCACCGCGTCGTAGGTGGCGCGGTTCTTCCAGTCCCGTTGCCATTCCAGCAGCACCTGCTGCCAGGTCACCGGTACGACGCCGGCCTGGATCATGCGCTGCATGGCGTAATCGTGGGCCTCTTTGGTGGTGCCGCCGGAGGCGTCTGCGACCATATAGATTTCATAGCCGGCATCGTTCATTGCCGACAGGGCGAAGGTGGCATTGCACACCTCGGTCCACAGACCGGAGACGATGATCTTGTTGCGACCATTTTTCTTGAGTGCGTCGCGCACCTTCTGATCGTCCCAGGAGTTCATGGAGGTGCGTTCCAGCAGCGGGGTGTCCGGAAACACGGCGAGTAGTTCGGGATAGGTGTGACCCGAGAAGCTTTCTGTCTCAACCGTGGTGAGGGTGGTGGGGACATTGAAAATCTTCGCTGCCTTGGCCAGGGCAACGGTGTTGTTCTTGAGCGTTTGCCGGTCGATGCTCTGCACGCCGAAGGCCATCTGTGGCTGATGGTCGATGAAGATCAGTTGGCTGTTCAGTGGAGTCAGGACTTCAGTTTTAGGATTGTTCATTCTTGTTTCCTTTCAGCTCGATGTTGTTCAGTCGCACAAGTACATTCCTCAGCGTCATTGCTGAGGGCGAGCAAAAGATAACGAAACAAAATGTTTAATGGTGGCGCACGTTTGCACTCCTGAGGGCTCATTTTTGCGCCATCGAATGCGTGCTCGCGCTGCTAGCATTCGCCCACCCATACGGATCAGACCGATCCCTCATGAGCTGGAGAATGCAATGGCAGCTACACAACCGTTCAACAAGCAGACCGCCTACTGGGGTGTCCCCTGGGAGGAGGCCTATGGCTATCCGCAGGCGCGGCGGTCAGGAAACGAGATCTACGTATCAGGTCAGTTCAACCACGATGAGGAAGGTAATCTGGTCGCCCCGGCGCCGCTCAATGCCGACGGAAAACCCAGTGATTTTTCTTCGATGGGAGAGCAGATGCGGGTCTCTTACGACAACATTTCGAAGCTACTCGCCTTGTATGGCGCAACGCTGCAAGACGTTGTCGAGGAAACGCTTTACGTGCTGGATATGGATGCTGCGTTCGCGGTCGTCGGCAAAGTGCGCAAGGCTGCCTATGGCACTGAGCGGCCTCAGTGCGCGAGCAATATCATTGGCGTGTCGAGACTTGCCCAGCGCCCGCAACTGATCGAGATCGCATGCAAGGCCGTGATTGGCGCGCGAAACATCTGAGCTGCACTCCCGGTTTCGATTTAGATGACCGGGAGTATCGACTGCCCTTCGACCAAGGGTTTCTGACTGGCCACGGCAGCCGCGCAGAAGGTCATGAATGCCTTGACCCGCCACGATTTTCGAATGTCCTGGTGAGTCAGCAGCCATAACTCATCCTGAAGCTCCGGCACCACCGGCCCGGCACGTACCAGGCCTGGGGTGATGTCGCCCAGCATGCAGGGAAGGAATCCATATCCCAGGCCCGCCGCGATGGCCACGCTTGCCGCTGCAACGGAATCGGTGCGGTATGCGATGCGCTCGGCAGCGACTCTGCTTTCGACATAACGGGTCGCCCTCAGACCGCAGAGCGCTGCGGAGTAGGACACCCATGCCTGGCCCTCTTCGAAAAGGGGCGAGTCAGTCATCTGCCTGGCAGAGCAATAAGGTGCCCAGGCAATGTTTGCCAGTTTGCGGCCCACCAGGCTTTCCGCGGGTTTTCTCGTCGCCCGAATGGCGATATCCGATTCATCCCGGGCGAGGCTGAGGGTTTCATTGCCCACCAGCACCTCGATGGTGATTCCCTCATTCAGAGCCTTGAAGTCCGCGATGATGGGGGTGAAGAAATACAGCAGCAGCGAGTCGCTGGTGGTAATTCGAAGCTTTCCGAGGGGGCCCTGGCCTGAACGCGAAACACGCCGCGTGACGCTGACGATGTCCAGCTCCACCCGCTCGGCGAGTGCTCGCAATTCAGCACCCTCGGCGGTGAGCAGATACCCGGATTTGCGATGATCGAACAGCGCGACGCCGAGCGTGCGCTCGACTTGAGTAATCCGGCGCGAAACGGTGGATACATTGATGCCAAGCTTTTTGGCCGTAGCCGAACGATTGCCGCAATCACTGAGCGTCTTGATGATGCGCAAGTCGTCCCACGAGAGCTGGCTGGCAGCCTCGCCTGCGTCCCACTTTTTCCCGTCAGGGGGAGTCAGAGCCTTTTCAGTTGGCGATTTCACACAGTTCTTTCCGGATGCGAGGGCGCTGATGATACGAGAAGAGGTGGGGGTGAAGCAGCCATATTGTTCCGGCGATGCGTACAGCGTTTGACCCCGCGAAACCAACCTCGTCAATTGATTTTTCCCAGTTGTCAATAGCACGGTTGAGCGACTGTGTGCCGGCGCGCGCGGTGGTACGCTTTCATGGCGTCATTCTGTGCAAGCACCCGGTCTGTTCAGTTCGGTGATAAAGGCAGTTCAGGCCAGTGCATAAGCCGCAAGTCAGATAACTGAAAGGATTCGAACATGAATAAGTCCATCACTGCTCTGGCCATATCCGTAACCCTCGTTTTCACCGCCGCTGTCGCGAATGCCTCCGTGCATCCGACGACCTTCAATGCTCCCCGGCCTGCCAATCAGCTAACAGCTTCGACTGACACGCCATTCAGTACTCCTCAAGCAGTCGGGAAAATCCAGATGGCCAGCCTGGCCCGAAGTTGCTCCGACGAGCGATATTCATGGTGGGAGTACAGTGGTTGGGAAATCGTCGGTTGTCTCGTAAGCGGCCAGTGGTAAACCTCCACAAAGCCTGGTGCGTGACTCGCAGGGTGAGTGCGCACCAGAGTCTGTGATGCTACCTGTTGTGAAGCAGCGCTTTCAGATATGCAGCCAGGCCAGCGAGCCCAGCATGACACCCAAACCCGCCGCGCCAAACGAGACGCGTCTGAGCCATTCCTTGCGCGTCAGCAGGGTGATGGCTGCCAGTGAAATGGCGATTTGAATGGCGGTCATGGCCTGTGCCCAGCGGTGATGCTGGTGCAGGACCTGCTCTGACTTCTCGTCCCACGCTCGCGCCTGCTGCTCAAGTGCTTCCGCCTTTTTGCGGGCTTCCTCTTTCTGCTCCGCATAGCGCCGCGCCTCGGCAACATAATGAGCGGAATCCAGTCCCGGAAGATGGCTGGCCAGTTCCGACAGGTTCTGCCGGCTGGACTTGGCCTGATAGTAGTTCCACTCGTTGGCGGCTTCGGTCTTCTGTATGGCGGCGTTGTTCTTGTCCATGGCCGCCTCACTTTCCGTCGAACCGGCCTGATAACTCATCAGGGCGCCGACCGTCGCCATGATCGCCGTCATGACCGCAATCTTGCTGGCAAAGCGATCGCCTTTTGCGTGGGCATGATGGGTGGTGTGTTCAACGTGTTGCTCGTGGGGACTGGGGACTTCGAACTCTTCAGGCATGACGGTCGGGCTTGGATTGATGAAGGGATTTGCGCGGATTATGCAGGGTGGCCGGTTTTTTAGACACAGGGGACTGGCGGTGTCTGGATGAAAGCGGACGAGCTGATTTACGTATTCCCGTCGGACTGCGAAACAGTCTCTTTTGTCAGACATTAAACACGAAACGCGTGGCCTGTTTATGGGATGCCTCTCGTCACATCCCGATGCCCACAACGCCTTGCGCCACGCCCTACACCTAAGACAGAATCCGCCGGCTTGTGCGTCTGGGGCTCCCTCCGTAACTTGATTCCCGTCACTGCCCATCAGTGATCGGGTCTGCAAGCCCGCCGGAAAAACCAGTCGCACAGCCCTGCCAAAAGGACGCTCGTTTGTGTCCGCTCAATGGCGGCTTTGTGCGGGAGACCCTCGGGTCTGCCGGGTGCCTGGTTTCCCGGTCTTGCAGACCCGCACTTGGCTGCCACCCATCATCTGCAAGTGATGCTGGTAGCTCCTAATCAAAATCAGGAGTTTCACCATGATCAAACCAACACCGAATCCACCAGAAACCGATCCGGTCTCACCCTACAAATTCCCCGATTCTCGAACCTTGAACGAAGCCGCCGAACGCGCCCTCGATCATTACCTGACCCCGCAACAACGCATCATGGGTAGCCACACCACACACGACCCCATGTTCCTGGCGAACCCCGCCTACAACAGCGAGTCCCTGTTGGCCAACGCCAGCGAATCCCTCGATTCCGCCAGCGAAATGCTCAGCAACTTCGCCGCCATCCTCGAACCCGCCCACCGCAAGACTGCTTTGGGCATCGCACAAGTGGTCATGGTCGCAGGGCTGGCCGTGAATCAGGCGCTGGATAAGGTAGAGCTGAAAGCGTAGAGGCTGTACGCAAGTAAAAAGGGAGCAGATCCATTACCTGAATCTGCTCCCTTTTTTGCTCGATGAGCTCAGCCGTTGGCGTCTGCTCTCTTTTCCGCCGTCACGATGCAAGCCTTGTAGAAATTGGAATGGAAATCGCTGATCGCTTTCTGCTGCAAGCTCTCGCTTGAGTACTGCGGAATCGCGTACGCCTCGCGAATCAGCGTCTTGAACAACTCACCCACATACTCGCTCTGCTTGCCTGCCGCTTCGGCCAGTTCCCACACCGAATCCATGGGCGCGCCTTGCTGCCTGCTTTTCATGACCTGTTTGGCCGAGTTTTCTATTCGTTGGCACTCTTCGAGCTCTTCCTGCGGCACAGGAGAGGCAAGAGCGGAAAGGCTGATGGTGAAGGTTATCGCGGCTGCAGCAAGAGATTGTTTGTGCACGAGGTGTCGTCCGTGATTTTGAGGCTGAACCTTATCATTCATGGCGTGGCGCCACCATTGCAGGAAGCCAAGCGCTGGCACAGGGCCACGCCTTGCGTCACCTCGCTTCGACTGTCACCCTCCGGTCCGTTCTCAAAGGATCAGAACAAGGAATCAAGGATTGAGTGGCTACATTCCCAACCCGCCAAAAAACTTCCGCAACACAGGCACCAAACCCGTCGATATCCATGCCCAGCATTGGGCTGAGTATGAGAAACACGGGAAAGAGCCTGCGCGTGCGCCTGAAAAAATCGGCATAGCCCTGCGGATCGGAGTGTTCTTCGATGGTACGGGGAACAATGCGAATAACACCGCAGCAGGCTTGCTTTGTGGTGCCCATCATCCAATTGCGCCCGAAGATATCGATACCAGTTGCAAGCCTTTCATGAGTGATCCTGATAGCAGCTACGCCAACGACACAAGTAATGTGCAGAAACTGAGTGAGCTGTATTTCGCACCCCAGGAAGCCGAAGGGGATAGCTTGTACAAACAAGCGTTTCGGATGGTGTATGTCGAGGGGATTGGAACGCGATCTGGTAAACAGGACAGTACATTCGGTGCTGGTACTGGGCGAGGTGATACCGGTGTTGCAGGACGAGTTCAAAGCTCATTTGCGGAGATTGAACTGCGTATAAAAGACGTGTTGGATCTACATCCCAATGGGGAAATTACCTCGCTGAAATTTGATGTATTCGGTTTTAGTCGCGGAGCTGCTGCCGCTCGGCATTTCGCCAACGAAGTCGCCCGTGGAAAACAGGGACCGTTAGGGGATGTTTTAAGAAACATTGAAAAGCACCTCAGCCGGACCTTCGTTGATCAATTCAAAAGCAGCATAAATATTGGCTTCATCGGCCTTTTTGACACGGTGCCTTCGATTGCTGGATGGTCGAATCTGGGTGACGTCAAAAGTCCAATCGCAACGGGCATCAAGTTGTACCTTGACCGTCGTTTTTTTACAGATGTCGTTCAATTATCTGCCCGAGATGAGTGCCGAGCGAATTTTGCGCTGAGTCGCGTCAAAGCTGACCATTTGGAGATCACGCTGCCAGGCGTTCACTCGGATATTGGTGGGGGTTACCGCGATGAGGTTGAAGAGTGTGTGCTCATCAGCCCTATGCAATCCCTTGAGGTTTCGCAATTTACCGATGTGTCCACCACCTCGATCTACCAAGATGCGCTGGCTGTGAAAAAACAATGGTTGGACAAAGGTTGGCCGGCGGAAATGTTAGAAATCGTCACCCCCGCTGCGCGACTCCTTCCGGTAGATCTGCAAGATAGACTCAGTACTCGCAAGAAACGCGTTTACGTGGCCGTTCAGCTCAAGCGCCCCGTGAGCGGTAAGCTATCCAGGGTATATCTGCGTGTAATGCACCAGTTGGCTAAAGAAAAGGGTGTTCGTTTCAACGACATTCCGGACACGCCAGAGTTAGCCGTTCCTTCCGAGCTTCAATCACTGTGCAACCGGTTTGTGGCAGGTGACTACAGCACTACACCACAAGAGGAAAAACAGCTGAAGCTGAAGTACATTCACATGTCCGCAAACTGGAACCATCCCCTTGGTCGCAAAGACGGCAGTGGTCTCCGTGCCGTGTATATCAATGCGCCTACGGCAGACGCGATTCGTGTGCAACATCCTCACGTACCTGACTGGACGCTCTGGTAATGAAGTTACTCGTCACTCTCATCTGTGCACTTTTCATGACTGGCTGCCAGTCTGCTAATCCACTTTCCGCTAAAAATGATCCTAAGTCCGAATGGTGGGAGATGGCTTTTATTGAGCCGGACTACATGAAGGTCTGGGTGGAAGATAGCTCTGTCCAAGATATCACCGGCAAAGTCTTCTCCAGGACTGGCGGCGGCACAGCCGCTGGCGGTGAGCCTGAAGACGGCACAGAGTCTGCCAAGGGTTGGAAGGGCGTTGGCGGCAGTGGAAGAAAAGTGGTGGGTGCCGACCTTCCCATTCGTATTTACGTCCGCTGGCAATCCATCGTAGAGCAGAAGACATGGCAGGCTTGGGTGGACATTCCTGAGGAGGCCAGGCAACTGATGGTGTCATCTACCAATCAGCGTTGCCCGCAGACGCCTGATCAAAAAGCAAGATATATGGCGTCGATCTATCTGGGGCTGGCGCCTGGTGGTGTCGTGCAGGTTTGGGTCAGAGACTCGTGCCACCATCCGGTGAAAGTGGCCCGAGCCCAAGCCGAGATCGAGCCGTTGGGACCTAGTCAGGGCAAGAATGAAGGGCGTTACGCATATCCGATCAGTGAAAAGTCCAAGCGCTATATCGATAAATTCGGTATTCCGTACGGAAGTTGGTAATTCTTGAAGGTCAGGAGTAGGGGAAAATCCATCCCCACTTTTTGAGGATTAAACAGATATATACCAAGGAGCTGCAGAGTCGGTATGAACGTGCTTCTGCTTTTCAGGCAGGAACGGCGTATCGAGCGTGCCCAGTGCTATCGAAACCCAGTCGGCAAACTCACCTTGTGATCGTGACCAGAACAAAGTCGAACCGCATTCCGAGCAGAACTCGCGTAATACCGTCTCCGAAGAAACATAGGATTTAATGCTGGCGGAGCCACGGAGTATGCGAAGTGTGCTTTGCGGAACACTGCCGTACGAAGCGAATGCGGCCCCGTGACCTTTACGACATTGACTGCAATGGCAATGGCTAACTGCTTTTGGTGAGGTGGTTAATTCGTAACCGACGACTCCGCACAAACAGCTTCCCTGGTACACCTCTGACATACGCTTTCCGTTCAGGTGAAAAACGTCAGCGTAACCGTCTCAGTCTGATCAGTCGACCAATCGCTTGATGCCTGAAGTTGGGATTCGGGAAATTAAAACTTTCGCCAGGAGCATCCCGGACAACAGGCTGTTACTGATCAGGCGTGCTCCCCGATACACCACCACTGAACTTCGACTTCATCATCGTCCTGGGTTACATCATGCCCATGCTCAATGAAGTTCTCGGGCACATCCAACGCAAGCCTTTCGCTCAGGTGTATCGGGGCAAGCGAGTTATGCTGCCCCAGAAAACTCAAGTAGTACTCACGGTCATAGAACACTGTCACTTCGCTTTGGTGTAACCAGGGCCATACCACCAGGCAGGCAATGCGGTAGTAACCTTGGCTGCGATCCGCTGCGCGGGAAAGATGAGCCGCTGCTTCGAGCAATTGCTGAACACAGAAGGCCTGCACTTCGACACGTGCTTGCGGACCTTGAACGAGGTTGTTGGGTACCGGGATTTTCCAGTGTGTATAACGCTCTTGCTCATCGCTGCGAGGATGGAACTCGCGGCTAAAACTCGCGGCCCAGTGCTCCAAGGAGCGGAGGTGACGGGGGATGTTTCGGACTTTTTTGTTACTGAGGAACAATCTTCGCAAGGGGATATCCTTATGTGGCTTGATGACCAAACTCTTTTTTATATTTATGAAACGAGGATGTTAACGGCAGCAGTCCCCAACCGCTCCCCATTAATCGTTACATGCACCGCATGCATCCCGGCATAGTGCTTGCGCGTGGTGAAGTCCTTGATCACTTGCCTGCGTGTCACAACCTCACTCCCAAACCCCGCCAACACCAACGTCTTCAACTTGAAAACCTTGGCCGAAGTCCCGCCATTCGACTTCACATAGTCAATCGCATAATCAATCACCAACCGCTGCTCCACCGGTACCAACGAACGTACCGTAAACGACAGAGTGATCGTCTCCCCAAGCCGTACAACCGCCGGTTCTATCTTCACGTCCAGCAACTCAACCTCAGCTTTGGCCCCTGCACCAATAACAGTGAGCGCCCGCATATCGCCCTGTTTGATCAAGCTTCGCAGCGCATGCTTCGCAATCCAGGCCGTGTGCTTGTTCTCCAGCGCCCATCCCTCAATCGTATCCAGCACCCACTCCGGGTGCTCCTTGGTCACGTCATTCAAATGATTCGCCACGGACTTGCGCACGTACAAACTTTCATCCGCTTTCAACCGATCAAGAATCCCGGCGGCCAAGCGCGGATCAGCCTGCACCGGTTCCAGGCGGAACGACCATGGCAGGCGAGGGCGGCTGCCTTCGCTGGCGAGGCGGCGGACGTGGTGGTTTTCGTCTTGGGCCCAGTCGTGCATCCGTTCCAGCGAGCGTTCCAGGTCGCTACGCAGGAAGTGGCGGATGGCGAATTCGGAGGAGCCGAAAGTGGTGAAGTACTTCAGGGCTTCCATGGAGGTGTCGAATGCGTGCGCGCCGTAGCTCGCGACGTAGTGCGGCAGGCTCATGCTGACGAAGCCGCTGTTCAGGCGTGGGGCGAGTTCGCGTAGTACGGCGAGGGAATCGGCGTAGTCCAGAGGCAGCACGGCGTGCAGGCTTTCGCTGACGCGGGCCATGCGCTGCATGACCGAAAGTTCGGCGAGGCCGTCATTGGCGTGCTTGAGAAAGGCCTTGGCCTTGAACGCCGGGTACACGGCGCTCATTTCGCTGGCGATGTGTTGCAGGCGTTCGGCGTTGAAGATTTCTTTCAGGGCCGGGGCGGCGGTTTCGGTTGCGCTCATGATCAGTTCATCGGGGTGCTGATGAACGCTTCGAGGCCTTCGGCGTACGCGGTGTACTGGGCGATGCGCTGGAAGCGTTGGGCGTCGATCTGGTCTGGGACGACGAGGCCGGTGAAGCTCCAGGCAACGGCGAGGGTGATGCCGTCCTGCTGGAGGGTGCCATCGGTAGGCAGCGGATGTTTTTGCAGTTCATGTTCGAGGGCGGTGAAAGCGGCGGCGAGTTGGCCTTCGACGCGCTCGACCCACGGCTGATATTGAATGTCGGCCGGGCGCAGGTTGCGTTCATAGTAGAGCTGCACGGCTTTTTCACAGGCGGCGAGGCCCAGGCCGATCAGGCGCAGGGCTTTGACCCGTTGCGGCAAGTCGGTGGGCAGCAGGGTTTTGCCGGACAGGGCTTCGAGGTAGTCGAGGATCAGTGTCGAGTCGATCAGCACTTCACCGTCGTCGAGGACCAGGGTCGGCGCCTTGACCACCGGGTTGATCTGCTGGAAGCGCTCGAAATGGCGAAACACCGATACCGGGTCATGTTCCGGTTCGATCCCCAGGCACCTGGCGGAGATCGCCACGCGGCGCACATAAGGGGAGTCCAGCATGCCGATCAGTTTCATGACGCGTTCCTTCAAGTCAAACCGGGGGGAGGGCATAACGTAGCCGAGGTTGGGGAGATTGTCAGTCCTGAAAGCGGGTTGATTCTGCCGTCGGCGATTGTAAGGAAATGCGACAAAGCGCCGCTCATCCGCCGTTTGTCTTCTATATACAGCCGCTCGACTGAATTTCTTGCTATAAACGCACTCCGATGAGCGCTGTGGGGCCTGTGTCAGAGCACTTTCCGGGCTTTGTCGGACAAATTCCCTGTATTTACAGTTGCTGAGGCCTCAAACGGGCCTTAGACTGCCGCCCCTTCGTAAATTGAGTGCCGGGTGGCGTTTGCAATAAACGATGCCTTTCCGATGACCGCAGGCGGTTCGCCGGAACGCTCCCTAATTCGCCTTAATGCACGTTTTTTTATAGAGATATCAATGACAAAGGACAAGTTGCTGGCCATGCCGGCAGATGACTACATGAATGCCGAGCAACACGCTTTCTTCAGCGAGCTGTTGCAGAACATGAAAGTCGAAACCCACGAGCGCATTGAGCAAAACCGTATTGCCATCGAGAGCCTGGACACCCCGGCTGACCCGGCGGACGCCGCCTCGGTGGAAGAAGAGCGCACCTGGCTGGTAAACGCGATCGATCGCGACCAGCGCATGCTGCCTCAACTGGAACAAGCCCTTGAGCGTATCAAGGAAGACAGCTTTGGCTGGTGCGACGACAGCGGCGAGCCTATCGGCCTGAAACGCCTGCTGATCAGCCCGACCACCAAGTACTGCATCGAAGCTCAAGAGCGTCACGAGCAAATCGACAAGCACCAGCGTCAGGCCTGATTCCTGAGGCGACCCCTTCAATGCGGGTCGTCGCGAAAAGATCGCAGCCTTCTGCAGCTTTTGTTTAAAGCGGCAGAAGGCTGCGATCTTTGCTTTTTCTCGTCTGCCGGAAATCCCCGCACCGTTCCATTGACCTGCCACAGACCCACGACTAACGGACCATGGATAATGGCCTTGTAGTGGCGTTTAATGCAGTCACAACAATGAGAACAAGCGTGGGGTAACAAAATGACGAGAGATGGATCTCTGGTTGCGGCTCTGCCTGCACCAGTTGTTTTGCCGAAGAATCGCTGGCTGTCGCCGACCCTGCAAAGCATCGCCCTGATGCTGTTGCTGGCCGGGATGACCTTCGGCGAATGGCCGTTATACGTGGGCATGCCGCTGGCGGTGCTGATTGTCTGGCTGCCGCGCCTGCGCTCCCGTGCTGTCCCCGATGCGCAACCGGTCGATAGCAGCAACGCGATGTCCGAGCTGACTCGCGACCTTTCCTACACCACCAGTCATAACGCGCTGTCAGCTGCCGGTGTGGCGTTTTCCGTCAAGGAACTGGCCGGCAAGTTGCAGTCGCAACTCGATGCTGCCGCGCAGATCGTCAACAACGCCGAAGTGATGATCGCCACCGAGCAAGCCACATCCCAGCTCAGCCGCGAAGCGCTGGGCGCCGCGAGCGAAGCCCATCACAGCAGTGCAGCGGGGCGCACCGAGCTGGTGAATTCGATTTCGCGCATGCATCAGCTCAGCCAGCGCGCCAATGCCAGTCGTGAACTGATCGAGGCGTTGAGCGAGCGCAGCGACGACATTCAGCGCGTGACCCTGGTGATTCAGTCGATTGCCAGCCAGACCAATCTTCTGGCACTGAACGCTGCCATCGAAGCGGCCCGGGCCGGGGAGCACGGTCGCGGTTTTGCGGTGGTGGCAGATGAGGTGCGTGGTCTGGCGGCTCGTACGGCGACGGCCACCGGTGAGGTGGGCGAGATGGTTGCCGACATTCAGCAGCGTACGGCGCAGGTGGTGGAGCAGATCCGCCAGCTCTCCGACGATTTGCGCACCGGTGTCGAGCAGGTCGAACACACCGGTCAGCACCTGGAAAACATCGCGCGGCTGGCGGCCGGAGTTGAAAACCAGGTCGGCGAAATCGCCCGGGGCGCCGAAACCAATCGCGAACAGCTCGACAGTCTGTTCATCGCCATCGAGCAAATGCGCAGCGATCTGGCGATCAGCGATCAACAGACCCGACGCCTGGCCGAAGCAGCGGTGCAGATGGAGGGGCAGGCGGAAACCATCAGCGAGCGCCTGGCCGAAGTCGGGCTGGATGACTATCACCAGCGCATCTACGATCTGGCGCGTGAAGGTGCGAGTCAGATTGCTGCGCGTTTCGAGGCTGATGTCGAGCAGGGACGAATCAGCCTCGAAGATTTGTTCGACCGCCAGTATCAGCCGATCCCGAACACTCAGCCTGCCAAGTTCCAGACCCGTTTCGACCGCTACACCGATCAGGTGCTGCCGGCGATTCAGGAGCCCCTGCTGCCGCGCCACGAAGGCCTGGTGTTCGCCATCGCCTGTACGCAGCAGGGTTATGTGCCGACCCACAATCAGGCATTCAGCCAGCCGCTGACCGGTGATGTGCAAAGCGATACCGTGCACAACCGCACCAAGCGCAAGTTTGCCGATCGCACCGGCATCCGCTGTGGCAGTCATCAGCAACCGGTGCTGTTGCAGACCTACACCCGCGATACCGGCGAGCTGATGCACGACTTGTCGGTACCGATCATGGTCAAGGGGCGGCACTGGGGCGGGCTGCGTCTGGGGTACAAACCCGAGAATCCGCGCTGAGGCATTGTTGCCGGAATTGCAATGAAGCTGTGCACGCGCGTTGCTGTTTCCGCTTGATCCAAATCATTAATATGCCTACATAGTTAGGTAGCTAATGAAGTTGGGAGGTCAGCATGCAATGCAGAGTCGATGTCGCGGTGATGATCGGCAGCGGTGTTCCGGCCGGGCTGCGTGCGATGGGGCAAAGTGTCTGCTGGGTGGTGTTGCTCAACGGTGAGCGTCGGGGCACGGCGTTCGCCAGTCGTGACGAGGCCGAAGAGTGCAGGGCTGCGTGGCTCGCGCAGTTGAAAGACGAGCCAGGCAGCAGCTTGCACTGATTGCGTTTAATGATCGTGGGCCACCCGTGATTCCAGCGAGCGGGCAAGCGCACAGGCGGCGTTGTGATTCTCACGGAAACCTCTTACGCGGCCGGTCGACTTTTCCCTGATATGGAAAAAGGCGTTACCGGCCGGAATCACTTGAAACCGCGGTTCCCGGCCACAGGACTCTGGTGCGGCGTCAGTGCCAAGGCCTGAGGCATTCAAGACAAAGGGTTGTTCGTAAGCGGCGGCAAAATGCGTCAAAGTGCACATATGAAGTCCTTTTCATGGATTGACCCGCATTTACAGACGGTTGCGGGTAGTCGCAAGCAGCGTCGCTGCTCTAGAATCGCCAACACCTGTTGACGGCATGGCGTTATCTAAAGCAATTTTTTGCGTGCGATATGTCGGAAAAGTGCTTTTCTTGGTGAGTATTTTCCCTAAAGTTTGTAGTCAGTTTTCTCTGGCCGACCGTGAAGCTTTTTCCTTCAACATTTGGAGAACGTCTTTGCAGGTTTCGCGAGCGCCATTCCAGTAGTCTTGTGAACCTCGCGCTGAACAAGCACTTTGCCCGTTCAGGCTTTTATTCGAGTCATTGCGCAACACCATCGGCCTGGCCGTTTTTAACGTCGTGCGCGTTATTCGCGCGTGGCACTCTTTCAAGTGTGGGGATGTTTCTTTGGCAGTCAGTAACCTCGATATGCATGCTTTGTTCGTGCTGGGTGATTTGCGGGCAAAGCTGGTCAAGCAGTTTCAGTCGCGTTTTGTTTACATCACCGAGCAAAACGCTGAAGGCATTTACGTTGCCGAAATCGACACCGAAAGCGCATTGGTGGTCGATGACAAGCCCGGCCTCAAGCTCAAGGTCGGCGATCACTTCAGCGCTTCGGTACTGCCCAGCCGTGAAGGCGGCAAGATGGACATCCGTTTTCGCGAGATCAAGATGACCGTGTACGGACTGGGCGACTATGCCTTCGTCAGCACGGCCGACGGCCATGCCATCGTGTTCAAGGAAGGCCACAGCGCAGTCACTGTGTTCGCTGCCAATGAGCAATTGCAGGAAGGCCTGACCAAGACCCTGAAAGCCGTCACCGCCAAAGCCGCCAAGTGGCGCAAGGGCGAACTGGTGACCTTCAAGGCCAGCGAGTGACGGCTGTGAGTCGCGCCGATTTCCATTTGCAGAACCTCGACAGCGCCCGCGATGAAGCCCGGCGCCTGTTCGATGCGAAAGTCGAATTGAAGGGCGCATGGCTCGGCTGGGTCGCCTCGCAGATCTACGCCTTGCAGCCTGCGGAATACGCCAGCATGGTCAGACGCGAGCTTCAACGCTTGCAGGAAATGTCTGAAAAGTAGCCTCGTCCGTTTCATGCCCCTGAAAAAGCAGGAACCTCGTCTACAGTCAGTTGACTGAGTATTCAGAGGCTTGTGGTCTTCTGTCAGGCCATCCTGCTATTGCTGTGAACAGCACGAGGTGCAAAGCATGAACGGATTTCGACGGTTGCTGGCCGCTGGGCTGGCCACAATGGGCTTGATGGCTGCGGTGCCGGCGGTCAATGCGGCACAGACCCCGATCCACTTCGCCGACTTGAACTGGGAAAGCGGCAGCCTGATCACCGATGTCCTGCGGATCATCGTCGAGAAGGGGTATGGCCTGCCGACCGACACGTTGCCGGGCACCACCATCACCCTGGAAACCGCGCTGGCCAACAATGACATCCAGGTGATCGGCGAGGAATGGGCCGGTCGCAGTCCGGTGTGGGTCAAGGCCGAGGCCGAAGGCAAGGTCGCCAGCCTGGGCGATACGGTCAAGGGTGCCACCGAAGGCTGGTGGGTGCCGGAATACGTGATCAAGGGCGACACCGCCAAAGGCATCAAGCCGCTGGCGCCGGACTTGCGCAGCGTCAGTGATCTGAAGAAGTACAAGGACGTGTTCAAGGATCCGGAAACCCCGAGCAAGGGTCGGTTCCTCAACAGCCCGATCGGCTGGACCTCGGAAGTGGTGAACAAGCAGAAGCTCACGGCGTACGGGCTGCAGGACGACTTCACCAATTTCCGCAGCGGTTCCGGTGCGGCGCTGGATGCCGAAATCAGTTCGTCGATCCGCCGGGGCAAACCGGTGCTGTTCTATTACTGGTCGCCGACGCCACTGCTTGGCAAGTTCAAACTGGTGCAGCTGGAAGAGCCTCCGTTCGACGCCGAGGCCTGGAAGACCTTGACGGACGCCGACAATCCCAACCCGAAACCGACCCGTTCACTGGCCTCGAAGCTGTCGATCGGGGTGTCTGCGCCATTCCAGAAGCAATACCCACAGATCGCGGCGTTCTTCAGCAAAGTCGATTTTCCGATTGAGGATCTGAACAAGGCACTGGCTGATATGAGCGAGAAACACACTCCGCCACGGGAAGCGGCGGAGGCGTTCATGAAGGCTCATCCGGATGTGTGGCAGACGTGGCTGCCGAAGGATGTGGCGGACAAGGTTCAGGCAGGTTTATAGCAGTACGGCGAGGGAGTTTCTCCCTCGCCGCTGCGTTTCAGAAGCGGGTCTGTACCGCCAGTTCAAAGGTGCGCGGCGTGCCCAGGTAATACGCCGGCGACACATGAGCGAACTCGGCATACACCTCGTTCGTCAGGTTGCGCACCCGGCCGGTGACGGTGGTGTGCGAATCGACCTTGTAGCTGAGGAAACTCCCGAACAAGGTGTACGACGGCACGGTCATGGTGTTGGCATTGTCCGCATACACCGACGCCACGTACCGTGCATCAACCCCGCCTTGCCACTGTGGGGAAAAGTCATAGGTCAGCCACAGATTGCCGACCCGGTCCGGCACATTGGTCGGCGTGTTGCCTTTGCGTGAGACCACCACGCCGGCGGCGTTCTTCTCGTTGAACTCATCGTATTGCGCATCAACCCACGCGAAATTGCCCTCGGCCAGCAGCTTGTCGGTGATCCGCAGGGAGCTGGCGATCTCGATGCCTTTGGAGGTCTGCTGGCCGACCGGGATGCTGTTGGTCGGGTCCAGGGGATCGGTGACGGCAAAGTCCTTGCGCTCGATGGTGTAAGCCGCGACCGTCGCCGAACCGCGTCCGTTCAGGTAGTCGAATTTGCTGCCGATTTCCCATTGCTTGCCCGTTGATACATCGAAGTCTTGCGTACCACCGGGCTGCTCGGCGGCGGTGCTGTATTGCACGTAGACATTGGCCGACGGAATGAACTGATACGTCAGGCCAACGCGCCCTGTGACAGGCTCCCAACTGCGCTTGAGGTGACGCGGGTTGCTCGCCGTCACCGTGCGACGGTTGGTCACGTCCAGGTCGATGTCGTCGTAGCGCAGGCCGGTGAGCAACGAAAGCTTGTCGGTCAGCGCCAGGCGGTTCTCTGCGAACAGCGCCTTGGTGGTGACCTCGTTGGTCTTGTCGCTGACAAACCCCGGTTTCGTGCCTGGAATGTCGTAGAAATGCCCCGGGCGATAATTGTTCGGGTCCACGGTGCTCGCGCCTTTGACGTTGAGCGGTGAGTTGGTGGTCTGGTTGACCTTGTACTCGAAACCGCCGGACCAGGTGGTGGCGAGGCCGAACAGGGTGTTGTCATGGCGCAGTTCGAACTGGTTGCCGTCCTGCTCACCCTGATGCCGGACCTGATAGGCCGTGGAGCGGTTCACCGCACTATTGTCGGCGTTGTATTGATAGGTTTCGAGGTTGCGGTAATCACGCTGGCTGTCGAGGTGATAGAGCGTGTTGCGCAGGGTGGTACTGTCATTGATCCGGTAATCGATGATCGAGCGCACCCAGATCGTCCGTTGCTCGTAGCGGCCGTCCTCGACGTTGTAGTTGTTGAAGCGATTGTGGCGGTCGATTTTCAACTCGCCAGCCTTGGGGTTGAGCACCGGCGTGCCCCAGTACGGGCTGTCTTCGTGTTCGTCCTGATATTCCAGGGCCAGGGTGTGCGACAGGTTCGGTGTCAGATCGCTGAGCAGCGAGAACGCCATGCTCCAGGCATCGCGTTCCTGACGGTCGATGTAGCCGTTGCTGGTGTTGTGGCTGACGTCGAGTCGCGCGTAATGCTGCACGTCGGCGCCGGGTTGGCTGAGGGCGTGGTTGAGGCCGAACGCGGCTTCGGTGGTGTCGTAGGTGCCATAGCTGACCCGGCCTTCGGCGGCTTGCTCGTCGCGAGTGGCCAGTTTGGTCACGTAGTTCAGCGAGCCGCCGACCGAGCCGGCGCCGTTGATCAGCGACGATGGGCCGCCGACCAGCTCCACCCGGTCATAGATCCACGAGTCCACCGGCCGTGCCAGTCCGCCGGAGACGTTGATGCCGTTGAACATCTGGGTGATCTGGCTGCTGGTGAAGCCGCGATAGGACACGAATCCGCCAAACCCCGGCGGGGCACTGGCGTTGACGCCGGGCAGGGTGTTGGCGGCGTCCTGGAAGTTCTGCGCACCGTGGCGCTCGATGTCGTTGCGGTTGGCGATGGCTACCGAAGCCGGGGTGTCGCGTACGCTCAAGCCGAGGCGCGAGGCCATGCCGCTGGACTGGTCGAGGCTAAGGCCAGGTTCGGCGGCGGACTCGCCATCAATGGTGATCGGCGCCAGATCCACGGTGGATTGGGCCCAGGCGTTGACGGACAGGCAGCCGCACAGGCTCGCCAGCAAGGTAAGTTGTTTCATCGATTGAATCCTGAATGCTTGTCTAGGAGTCAGCGCACAGGCGAACGCAACGCGTTGGCGTAGTGGGCTGACAAATCAAAAAGGCAAAGTCACTCAGGCGAGCGGCGGGGCGCGAGGATTGGCCGAAGGCCAGGTGAAGCGGGCAGGGAGGTCGGCGCTGACAATGACCGGCAGCGGCGGGCTGTGTTGTTCCGGCAGGATCGCCAGGGTCAGGCTGGAGTTGAACGCCGGGCCCATGCCGCCGGTGGAGCACAGCGGACAACCGAACGCCTTGGCCAGGGTTGGCAGTTTTTCTTCGGAAGGATTGGACGCGAGCGGCGCCTGGGTGCTCGGGTCGACGGCGCAGAACTGGCCACCGATTCCGTTGAGCTGCATCCCGACCATCTGCCCGTGACCGATGCTGCAGGCGAACACGTTGAACAGGACGCAGCAATAGAGCATCCAGGCCAGCAGTGAGCGATCGGAACGGGTGAATTTCATGGGGCGGCACTTTACCGCACCGCCGACCGGTCGTGCACATGGAAAAATGCCGGCTAGGATGTTTTGTTCAAGCCTCTTGAAAGGATTCTCGACCATGACCTTTGTGTTGGCTCAATGGCTGGTGACGATATTTGCGGCGATCAGCCTGATGCATGTGTATTGGGCGATGGGTGGGCAGTGGGCGGCAGTGGCGGTGATTCCGCAGGTTCCGGTGGATAACGGCGGGCAGGCCCTCAGACCGGCGTTCAAGCCGTCAGGCTGGATCACGCTGGTGGTGGCGGCGGCCCTGCTACTGATTGCCGCACTGGTGTGCATGAGGGTGGGCTGGTGGTTTTCGCCGGTGCATCACTGGGCGTTGCAATGGGTGATCAGCGCGATTGCGCTGCTGATGTTCGCGAGGGCGATCGGAGATTCGGAGCTGGTGGGTTTTTTCAAGGAAGTGAAGGGATCGCGGTTTGCCCGGCTCGACACTTGGGTCTACTCGCCGCTGTGTCTGATATTGGGAGCCGGGCTGCTGGCCGTCGCCTGGATCTAGCTGCCGCTCTCGGTGCGTCGGCTGCTCACTTCAGCCGGCACATCGTCGCCGGCCATGCGCTTGCGGAACAACGCCGCACGCGCCAGCAGCAGGGTGGTCACCGGCACGGTGATCGCCAGCAGGATCGGGATCAGCCACGCGTGCAGCACCGGCCCGGACTTGAGCGCGGAAAAACAGATGATCGACGCCAGCGCCACGCACCACGCGCCCAGGGTCGAAGCCAGCGCCGGTGGGTGCATGCGCTGGAAGTAATCCTTCATCCGCAGCAGACCGGTCGCGCCGATCAAGGCGAATACGCCGCTGAGCACCAGCAGGATCGCCACCGGGATTTCCACCCACAGAGACAATTCAGCGTTCATTCGATCACCTCGCCACGCAGCAGGAACTTCGCCAGGGCAAACGAGCCGACGAAGCCGAACAGCGCAATCAGCAGCGCCGCTTCGAAATAGGTGTCGCTGGAGTAACGAATCCCCAGGGTCAGCATCATCAGCATGGCGACGATGTACAGGTAGTCCAGCGCCAGTACCCGGTCCTGTGCCGATGGCCCTTTGAACAGGCGGATCAGTGTCAGCACCATCGCCAGCGAGAACAGGAACAGCGTCAGCAGAATCGCATTCGACAGCAGCGGGCTCATTCGAAAATCTCCATCAACGGCTGCTCGTAAGTGACCTTGAAGTGCTCGATGAATTGCGCCTCGTCATCCAGATCCCAGACGTGCAGCAACAGAATGCTGCGATCCAGCGCCAGTTCCGACCACACGGTGCCGGGCACGACCGTACAGATCATCGATAGCGCCGCCAGACCGTTGGCATCGCGCAGGTCCAGCGGCACCTTGACGAATCGTGAGCGAGGCGGCCGGCGTCCCGCGCTGAGCACACCCCACGCCACCGCCAGATTGGAGATGATCACGTCACGCCCGACCAGCAGGAACAGGCGCAGGATTGTGCCAGGGCGGCGGATATGGATCTGTTGCGGGCGCAACTTGCGCATCATCAGAGGCGCGCAGAAACCCAGCGCCGCCCCCAGCAGCAGGTTACCGGGGCTGATCGACAGGTTCAGCACCAGCCACAGCAACCACAATGCAAGCGACAGCCACGGAGCAGGAAACAGTCGCTTCATGGTTGCACCTCCAGCAGCGCAGCCTTGGCTTCCGGGCTCGGTACGGCGCGAGTGCCAAGCACCGCCATCACGTATTGCTGCGGGTTGTTCAACGCGTCTGCGGCGGCCTGGGTGTAACGCAGCAGCGGTTCAGCCTTGAAGGTCAGGGCGATGCTCAGGCCGAGCAGCAGGAAAATCGGCGTGCATTCCAGTTTGCGCAACACGGGCGACGGGCGTTCCTCCGGCGACCAGAAGCGCTGGATGCCCAGGCGCGAGAACGCCATCAGCGAGCCGAGGCCGGTGAGGATCAGCAGTGCCAGCAACGCCCAGGCAGCATTCGAGATCGGTTCGCCAGTGCCGAGCCCCAACGGATTGAGCAGGGCGCCGATCAGGCTCAGCTTGCCGATGAACCCCGACAGCGGCGGCATGCCGATGATCAGCAGCGCACAGGCAATGAAGCTAAGGCCGAGGAAGGCCATGGTCCACGGAATCACCTGGCCGACCACTGCTTTCTGGTCATCGTCGAGGTTGATGCCCTTGACCGGCGGCTGCCATTGCTGCGGACGCGGCAGCAGCTCGTTTTCGTCTTCCAGCGGCACTTCAACGGCCGTACGCGAACGTTCGATCAGTTCCGCCAGCAGGAACAGCGCGCTCAGTGCCAGGGTTGAGCTGACCAGATAGAACAGCGCCGCGCCGATCAGGTTCGGCTGGGCGAAACCCACGGCCGACAGCAGAATCCCCGCCGACACCAGGATGCTCAGGCTGGCCATGCGCTCCAGGCGTTGTGCGGCGATGATCGCCACGCCGGCGCAAAGCATGGTCGCCATGCCGCCGTAGATCAGCCAGTCGCCGCCGAAGTAGGCCGAAGCGCCGGCCTGCCCGGAGAACAGCAGCGTCCACAGGCGCAGCAAGGTGTAGACGCCGACCTTGGTCATGATCGCGAACATCGCCGCCACCGGGGCGCTGGCCGAGGAATAGGCCGGCACCAGCCAGAAGTTCAGCGGCCACATCCCGGCCTTGGCAAGGAACGCCACCGCCAGAATCGCCGCGCCGGCATGCAGCAGGCCACGGTCGGCTTCCGGCACCAGCGGAATCTTCATGGCGAGGTCAGCCATGTTCAGCGTGCCGGTGACGCCGTAGATCAGCGCCGCGCCAATCAGGAACAACGACGAGGCCAGCAGGTTGATCGAAATGTAATGCAGCCCCGACGACACCCGCGCCCGGCCCGAGCCGTGGAGCAGCAAACCGTAGGACGCCGCGAGCAACACTTCGAAGAACACGAACAGGTTGAACAGGTCCGCCGTGAGGAACGCGCCGTACAGGCCCATCAACTGAATCTGGAACAACGCGTGGAAGCTCGAGCCTGCGCCATCCCAGCGGGCCATGGCGAAGAGCAGGGCGCTGACGCCGATGATGCCGGTCAGTACCAGCATCAACGCCGACAGCCGATCGACTACCAGCACGATGCCGAACGGCACCTGCCAGTTGCCCGGCAGATAGACGCCGATGGAGCCGGGTACGCCGGTGGTCTGGGTCCATTGCAGCAACAGCAGGGAAACCACAAGGCCCAGCATGGTGGAGAACAGGTTGATCTTCGCCTTCAGCGGCCGGTGCTTTTCGCCGAGCATCAGCATGATGGCGGCGGTCAGCAGCGGCAGCAGGATCGGTGCGGCGATCAGGTGGGTCATCGCCGTCATTCCTTGGGCTCCCTTCCGTCGACGTGGTCGGTGCCGGTCAGGCCCCGCGACGCGAGCAGCACTACGAGGAACAGCGCGGTCATGGCGAAGCTGATGACAATGGCCGTCAGTACCAGTGCCTGGGGCAGCGGGTCGGTGTAGTTAAGCAGGTCCTGAGGTACTCCGTCCTTGATGATCGGTTCTTTGCCGATGAACAGGCTGCCCATGCTGAAGATGAACAGGTTGACGCCGTAGGACAGCAGGCACAGGCCCATGACCACCTGGAACGTCCGCGGACGCAAGATCAGCCAGACCCCGGACGCGGCGAGCACGCCGATGGCGATTGCGATGACTTCTTCCATCAGACGGCTCCTTTGATGGCAGCGGTTTTGTGACCCCGGACCGATTGGTGGGCGAGGGCGGTGAGGATCAACAGCGTTGAACCGACCACCACTGCGTACACGCCAATGTCGAAGAACAATGCACTGGCGATATGGATATCGCCCAGCACCGGCAGACTGAAGTGCCAGGTATGCGTGGTGAGGAACGGATAACCCACCAGCATCGCGCCGAGTCCGGTGACCGTGGCGAACAACAGTCCGGTGCCCATCCAGCGCAGCGGCCGCAGACTCATTTGCGCCTCGACCCACTGGGTGCCGGCGACCATGTATTGCAGGATGAACGCCACCGACATCACCAGACCGGCAACGAAACCGCCCCCTGGCTGGTTGTGTCCACGCATGAACAGATAGAAAGACACCACCAGCGCAATCGGCAGCAACAGGCGCACCAGCACCGCCGGCACCATCATGAAACCGAGCGCGGTGTCGCTGGCCGAACGCGGGTTGACCAGATCGGTGACCACGTCCGGCGCCAGCAGGCGTTGCTGGGCTGGCAGTTGCAGGCTTTCTTTCGGTGGGCGGAAGCGGCGCAGCAGGGCGAATACGGTCAGCGCCACGGCCACCAGCACGGTGATTTCGCCGAGGGTGTCGAAACCACGGAAGTCCACCAGCATCACATTGACTACGTTGCTGCCGCCGCCTTCAGGCAAGGCGCGGCTCAGGTAGAACGAGGAAATGTCGTTCGGGGTCTGCCGGGTCAGCATCGCGTAGGACAGCAAAGCCATGCCACCGCCGACGGCAATCGACAACAGCAAGTCGCGCAGACGACGCACACGGGCCTTGCGCAGGCTGCTTGGCAACGGTGAAACCTCTTCGATCCGCCGTGGTAGCCAGCGCAGGCCAAGCAGGATCAGCACCGTGGTCACCACTTCGACCACCAGTTGCGTCAGGGCCAGATCCGGCGCCGAGAACCAGACGAAGGTCACGCACGTCATCAGGCCGCAGACGCTGACCATGGTCAGGGCGGCGAGACGGTGATACTTGGCTTGCCACGCGGCGCCGAGGGCGCAGGCGATTGCCAGCAGCCACAGGGTCACGAACACGATGGAACCGGGGATCTTCGGCCGGTCGCCCCAGCTCAGGCTGCTGTGCAGCATCGGGATCAGCCCGGCGAGCACCGCCGCCAGCACCATCAGGAACAGCTGGGTTTGCAGGCGTTTGGTGCCGATCCGCCGCTCCAGTCGCCGAGCCAGGCGCATCATCGCGACGAGGCTGCGCTCGAACAGGCGCTTGCCGTTGAAGCGGCCCACCAGCGGCGGGAACTTGAAGCGGCCGCGCTTGAGCTGATTGCGCAGCAGCAGATAGACCACGATGCCGCCGGACATGGCAATCAGGCTCATGATCATCGGTGCGTTGAGACCGTGCCAGATCGCCAGGCTGTATTCCGGAAGTACGCCGCCGACTACCGGCAGTGCAGCGGCCGCCAGCAACGGGCCGACGATCTGGGCCGGGAAGATCCCTACCAGCAGGCAAGTGAATACCAGCAGTTCAACCGGTGCGCGCATCCAGCGTGGTGGCTCGTGCGGGGTGTGAGGCAGGTCGGTGGCGGTGGGCCCGAAGAACACGTCGACGGTGAAACGCAGCGAGTAGGCAACGCTGAACGTGCCGGCGATGGTCGCCACGATTGGCAACGTCGCTTCAACCCACGCGGTGGCGTTGATGAACACGGTTTCGGCGAAGAACATCTCTTTCGACAGGAAACCGTTGAGCAACGGCACTCCGGCCATGGAGGCACTGGCGACCATTGCCAGAGTGGCGGTGAACGGGATCAGTTTGAACAGACCGTTGAGCTTGCGGATGTCGCGGGTGCCACTTTCGTGGTCGATGATCCCGGCGGCCATGAACAGCGAAGCCTTGAAGGTCGCATGGTTGAGAATGTGGAACACCGCGGCGACCGCTGCCAGCGGACTGTTCAGGCCCAGCAACAATGTGATCAGGCCGAGGTGGCTGATGGTCGAGTAGGCCAGCAGACCCTTGAGGTCGTTCTGGAACATTGCGCAGTACGCGCCGAGCAACAGCGTGGCAGCGCCAGCGCCGCTGACGATGTAGAACCATTCTTCGCTGCCGGACAGCGACGGCCACAAACGTGCAAGCAGGAAGACCCCGGCCTTGACCATGGTCGCCGAGTGCAGATAGGCCGAAACCGGTGTCGGCGCCGCCATCGCGTGGGGGAGCCAGAAGTGGAAGGGGAACTGGGCGCTTTTGCTGAGGGCGCCGATGAGAATGAGGGGAAGCAGGATGGGGTAGAGGGCATGTGCACGAATCAGATCGCCGGCGGCCAGGACCTTGTCCAGGTCATAGCTGCCGACCACATGGCCGAGGATCATGACCCCCGCCAGCAGGCATAGTCCTCCCGCGCCAGTGACCATCAACGCCATGTAGGCGCCGCGCCGGGCGTCGTGACGGTGGTGCCAGTAGCCGATCAACAGGAACGAGAAGAGGCTGGTCAGCTCCCAGAAGAACACGATCTGGATCAGGTTGCCGGAAATCACCAGCCCGAGCATGGCGCCCATGAACGCCAGAAAGAACGCGAAGAAACGCGGCACCGGGTCATCCGGCGACATGTAATAACGGGCATATAAGGAAACGAGCGTACCGATGCCCAGCACCAGCATCGAGAACAGCCAGGCAAAACCGTCCATGCGCAGGACAAAGTTCAGCCCCAGGCTGGGCAGCCACGTGAACTCTTCGCGGATCACGCCGCCGTGGGCGATTTGCGGGTACAGCAGGGCGACCGAGACAGTACCGATCAAAGCGACCAGGCCTGCCAGCAGGGATTCGGCGTTACGTGCGTTGTGCGGCAGCACGGCTGCCAGACAGCTGCCCACAAAAGGCAGAAGCAGTAGAACTATCAGGGACATAGGCTTCTAATCTGCGGAAGTTTGTGAAGCATCATACGTGCCAGCTCCCGGATCGCCAAACGCGAGGATGTCTCTGAATCCTACAAGGTAGTCGCAAAAACCTCGCTTAGCCTTCTGTCTCGCGCTCGAACTCTTCTGTGACCGCTTGTGTCGCTTTGCCCTTGGTCTTCAACTCACTGACAATCACTGCCGCCACAATCAGTCCCGCGCCCACCAATGCAATTGCAGGCAGACGCTCGCCGGCAATCCGCCCGGCGATTCCGGCCCACACCGGCTCACCGGCGTAGATCAAGGTCGCGCGGGTGGGCGAAACACTTTTCTGCGCCCAGTTCATGGCCACCTGAATGGCCGCACTCATCGCGCCCAGGCCCAGGGCAGTGCTCAGCAGCAGCCAGGAAAAGTCGGGAATCGCCTCACCGGTCGGCACCACCATCAGAAATGACAATGCCGAAGTCGTCGCCAGTTGCACCACCGTCACCCGGCGGACATCGACCTGCCCGGCGTAGTTACTGATCAGAATGATCTCCGCTGCTATGGCGATGGCGCTGATCAGCGTGGCGATTTCCCCGGGACTGAAATTCAATGAAGCGCCGGACGGCCCTGACAACAGCATCAACCCGGTAAACGCCAGCATGATGCCGATGCTCGGCATCAAGCCCGGGCGCCGGCCCAGCACCAGCCATTGCAACAAAGGCACAAACGGCACGTACAGCGCAGTGATGAACGCCGATTGGCTGCTCGGGATGCTCTGCAAGCCAACGGTCTGCAAACCATAACCGAGCAGGATCGCCACGCCGATGAAGGCGCCGGCCTTGAGTTCGAACAGGGTCAGCTCACGCAAGTGCTTCCACGAAAACAGCGCCACGATGCTCGCCGCTGCGGCAAAGCGCAGGCCAACGAAAAACATCGGGCCGCTGACGGTCATCGCGTGCTGCACCAGCAGAAAGGTGCCGCCCCAGAGCATGGTGATCAGCACGAGCACGCACTCGGCTTTACTGAAACGGGAAAACCGCAGGGGAGTTTGGGGGGAGCTGGCTGACGTCATGATCTTGCGCACTTTTGAAGAGGGGACGCACAATGCGCCAAATGTTGCGCAGTATACTGCCCAACCCCAGCCAGTGAGCAATATAGTGCACAAAGATTCTGTTCAACGGGCTTCGGTCCTGCAACACGTCAGCCAGAACGTCCGCCGCCTGCGCCACGCCGCCGACATGAGCCAGACGGCCCTCGCGGAAAAGTCCGGGGTCAGTCGGCGCATGTTGGTGGCGATAGAAGCCGGCGAGAAAAACGTCAGCCTGACCACCCTCGACCGCGTCGCCGAAGCCCTCGAAGTAGCGTTCAGCGATCTGATCCAGGCCCCGGACAATCGTGACCCGAGCCGGATCAACGAACTGGCCTGGGCCGGCAGCATTCCCGGCAGCAAAGCGGTGCTGTTGTCCAAGGCCGCGGCCACCCGGGAAGTGGAACAGTGGGAATGGTGTTTGCAACCGGGTGAGGTCTATCCCTCGCAAGCGGATGCCGAAGGCTGGAGCGAACAGATTTTCGTGTTTGAGGGCTGTCTGACCCTGATGCTCGGCGACCAGCCGCAGCACATCGCCGCCGGGGAGTTTTTCATGTTCGCCAGTAACCAGCCACACACCTATCGCAACGATGGGGAAGTCGCGGCGCGCTTCGTGCGTAATGTGGTGATCTGACTGTTGCCGGGCCGACAGTAGATGAACAGTTTGTTCTTTTATACGTGCAGATTGTTTTAGGTTTGTATCTCAATTTATTGATAAATAACGAAAATATATTCAGGCATGACTCCTGCTATGGGTTCTGGATCCTCATCCGGAATCACGGAGTCGCCTCAAATGACCGCTTCAAATCAAACCTCTAAACGCCTCCTGAAAATCGGGAGTACCTTCTGATGCCCCGTGAAATCCGTCTCAACGCCTTCGACATGAATTGCGTCGGTCACCAGTCGCCGGGCCTGTGGGCGCATCCCCGGGATCGTTCCTGGCAATACAAGGATCTGGAGTACTGGACCGATCTGGCGAAAATCCTCGAGCGCGGCAAGTTTGATGGATTGTTCATCGCCGACGTGCTCGGCATCTACGACGTGTACAACGGCAACGGCGAAGCGGCGATCCGGCAGGCGGCGCAGGTGCCGGTCAACGATCCGTTGCAGTTGATCCCGCCGATGGCGCTGGTCACCGAGCACCTGGGCTTCGGTCTGACTGCTTCGTTGTCATTCGAGCATCCGTATCCCTTCGCCCGACGCCTGTCGACCCTCGATCACCTGACCAAGGGCCGTGCCGGCTGGAACATCGTCACCTCTTATCTGGAGAGCGGCGCGAAGAACATCGGCCAGCAAGCCCAGACCGAGCACGACGCGCGTTACGACTTCGCCGAGGAATACCTGGAGGTCTGCTACAAGCTCTGGGAAGGCAGTTGGGAAGAGGGCGCCATTTTGCGGGATCGCGAACGGCGGATCTTCAGCGATCCGAGCAAGATCCACGAAATCCGCCACCACGGTAAACACTTCCAGGTGCCGGGCATTCACCTTTGTGAACCGTCGCCGCAGCGCACGCCGGTTCTCTATCAGGCCGGGGCGTCCAGTCGGGGCAAGCAGTTTGCCGCCGAGCATGCCGAATGCGTGTTCGTCGCGGCACCGTCCAAGGTGCTGCTGAAAAAGACCGTGGCCGACATCCGCCGCCGCGCCGCCGAGGCCGGGCGCGATCCGTCGAAGATCCTGATCTTCAACCTGCAAACCGTGATCCTCGGCGAGACCGACGCCAAGGCCAAAGCCAAGTTCGAAGAGTACAAATCCTGGGTCAGTTACGAAGGTGCAATGGCACTGATTTCCGGCTGGACCGGTATCGACTTCAGCCGCTTCAAACCGGACGAACCGCTCAAGCACGTTCACACCAACGCCATTCAATCGGCAGTCGAAGCGTTTTCCACCGCGGATCCGAACAAGGTCTGGACGCCTAACGAACTGGCCGACTGGGTCGGTATCGGCGGTTTCGGCCCGTTGTTCGTCGGCAGCCCCGAAACAGTGGCGGACCTGTTGCAGGAATGGGTCGACGAAACCGACGTCGACGGCTTCAACCTGGCTTACGCGCTGACCCATGAAACCTTCATCGACGCCGTGGATTTGTTGGTACCGGAGTTGCAGAAACGTGGCGTCTACAAGACCGATTACGCGCCGGGAACGTTGCGCGAGAAACTGTTTGGCGAAGGGCCCAGGTTGCCGGAGATCCATCCGGGCAGCGGGTATCGAAATCTGGGTGAGCTGCATAGGCGGGAGAAAAAGGTCGCGACTGTCTAGACTCGCTCGCAGCGTCTGCACGACACTGACTTGAGCAAACCCTCTGCAGCGAGAACGGCATGACTCAAACCGATACGACCGCGATCCGTCACGGCGACATCCTGATTGTCGGCGGCGGCCTCAGCGGCGCAATGCTGGCGGTGCAACTGTTGCGCCTGCCGGGCCGGCGACAGATTCTGGTGATCGAACCTCGGGCCGAACTGGGCCGGGGCGAAGCTTACAGCGCGGTTGAGCTGGGCCACACGCTCAATGGCAACGCAGCACGGATGAGCGTCGACCCGGACAATGCCGATGATCTTACTCAATGGCTGATCGATCACATTGCCGGTGGTGGCTGGCCTGAGTCCGATCAGCAGCATGTGCCGGTCAGTGAACTGTTTCCGCCACGGGGGCTGTTCGGTGTCTATGTGCAGCAGCGACTGGCCGAAGCGCAGCAGGTGGGCGCGCAGCATGGCTCGACGGTCGAGCACGTGCGCGCAGAGGTGATTGATGTACTGGCTTCAGCCGATTCGGTGCAGCTCACCTTGAGCGACGGCCAGCGACTGCAAGGCGCTTTTGCGGTGCTCGCCACCGGGATGTTCCCGGCTGCCCGAACGCCGCAAAAGCAATCCAGCGGTCTCAACGCCGCCGGGCTCGATCCGTGGGATGTAAGCGCCATGCGCCAGCTCGATCCGCAATCCACGGTACTGATCATCGGCTCCGGCCTGACCATGGTCGATGCCGTGGTGTCGCTGGAGCAGGCCGGGCATCGCGGGCCGATCGAGGTGTTCTCCCGGCATGGGCTGCTGCCTCATGTGCGTCGACAACCGCCGGCGTGGGTGGACTTTCTCGCCGAGGATCACAGCCTCCGCACGCCACGTCAGTTAGTGCGTGAGTTGCGCCGGCATTGTCGGGAAGCAATCGAGCAAGGTATCGACTGGCAGGCGCCGCTGGACACGGTGCGCGCGCACATCGGCCGGTTGTGGAGTCAGGCGAGCGACGTGCAGCGCCGGCAATTCGTGCGGCATGTGCGGCCGTGGTGGGAAAGTCATCACCATCGTTCGCCGCCGATGAGTGCAGAGCTGGTCGAGCGGCTGCACCGCGAAGGGCGCCTGCGGATTCACGCCGCGTCTTATAAAGGCCTTGAGCCGGTGTCGGGCGGTGGTGTCGGCATTCGCGTCCGCCGTCGGGGCGAGAGTGAAACGCACGTGGTGCAGGGTGCGGCGCTGATCAATTCCAGTGGTATCGAATACGACTGGCGCCGGGTCGACCGGCCCTTGCCGCAGCAGTTGCTGTCCCGTGGGCTGGTGCAGCCGGGGCCGTTGGCGCTGGGGATTGCGGCGGCAGTGGACGGTGCGGTGCTGGATGCGCAGGGAAAGGTGTCACAACGACTGTTCGCGATGGGCCCGCCACTGAGAGGGATGTGGTGGGAAAGTACGGCGGTGACCGATGTTGCGTCGCAGGCCAAGGCGTTGGCCGCGCGGCTGGTGGCTCAATAGTCGTAGGCGAATCCGGAGTCGTTTTGCGCGACGTAAAGATTCTGCTCCACACTGCCCCTGGCCTCACGGTCAATGCCGACGGTGTCGACATTCAGGGTGCCGGTCATGGCGACAGCGGGTCCGTGGCCATGTGCGCTGGCGATTGCGGCGGAAGTGGCACCGATCAGGGCGACGATAAACCCAAGGGCAATGAAGTCTTTCATGGGTCTGTACCAGAAAGTGGGAGGAAGATGACTGCCACTTTAGGGCTACAGACGCCAGAAGAAAAAACACCTTTTCAGATAGTTGTTATCAAAGACGTTGATGCGTGATCAGCGCGGCAGGGTATTGCTCAGCCAGCGCTGGCGAATTTTCTCCAGACGGCCGTCGGCGCGCAGGGTGTCCAGCGCCTGTTGCCAGCGTGCGACCTGCCTGGGATCGGTCTGGCGGGAGAACGCGATGTAGGTGTCGCGCTTCATCAGCGGTATCTGATATTGCAGGCGGCCCGGTTCCATACCCTGTTCGCGGGCCAGGGACGCGCTGGACAACGTGTCGGACACCACGAAGTCCGTCCGCCCGAGACTGAACAGACGCATCATCTGTTCCGGGGTTTCCACACCGTAGAGGTTGCTCAGGTCCTGTTCCTGCAGATAGCTGTAGACCAGCCATTTGCGCGGTACGGTGATCCGCCCCAGGTGATCGGCCTCGCGCAGGCTGCGGACCGGTGGCTGGAAGTTGTCATGGGCATACAGCGCGGTTTCCACTTCGATCAGCGGCCCGACCCATTGATAGCGGTCATCCCGTGCGTCAGTGCGCAGCACGGTAAATACCCCGGTGTCCGGCGTCTCGCTGGCCATGCGCAGGGCACGCAGCAGTGGCACTTGCTGCAAGTGAATGCGATCGCCGGTCTGCGCTGCCAGGGCTTGCACCACATCCACGCCGAAGCCCACCAGTTGGTCGCCCTGAAGGAAATGCAGCGGAGGATGGTTGTCGGTGAGAAGTTGCAGATCTGCCGCATTGGCTGTCAGGGCCAGAAGAGACAACAGGCAGGCGGCAAAACGTTTCATGGATCGTCCCTGAAAATTCAATCGCCCAGCTTAGTACGCGCGCGCGGTGGCTGTCGTGGGGAATCAGCGGGGCTTTTGTGTCAGAGAACAGGGCGGTTTGGTAGTGGCAATGAGCCTTGTGGGAACGCGTATGCTCCCACAAGGCTGCATCCATCACGAAGGGTCAGGACACCACGCGATAGCACGGCACATACGCCGCGCCACCCGGCAGTTTCATCCGGTGCTGGGCGACGAAGGCTTTGAGCAGCAGATCGAGCGGTTGCATGATCGCGGCGTCGCCACGGATCTGGTACGGGCCGTGTTCTTCGATCAGGCGAATGCCCTTGTCCTTGACGTTGCCGGCAACGATCCCGGAGAACGCCCGGCGCAGGTTGGCCGCCAGTTCATGGGCCGGCTGATCGCGGTGCAGCTTGAGGTTGGCCATGTTTTCGTGGGTCGGGTCGAACGGGCGCTGGAAGCCTTCGTCGATCTTCAGCAGCCAGTTGAAGTGGAACGCGTCGTTGCGCTCGCGGCGGAACTGCTTCACGGCTTTGAGACCTGCAGTCATTTGGCGCGCCACTTCGGCCGGGTCGTCGATGATGATTTCGTAGTGCTGTTTGGCCGCTTCGCCGAGGGTGGCGGTGACGAAAGCGTCGAGCTGTTCCAGGTACGGCGCGGCATGTTTCGGCCCGGTGAGAATTACCGGGAAGGGCAGGCCGGCGTTGTCCGGGTGCATCAGGATGCCCAGCAGATACAGGAACTCTTCGGCGGTGCCGGCGCCGCCCGGGAAGATGATGATGCCATGGCCGACGCGGACGAAGGCTTCCAGACGCTTTTCGATGTCCGGCAGGATCACCAGCTCATTGACGATCGGGTTCGGCGCTTCGGCGGCAATGATGCCCGGCTCGGTCAGGCCCAGGTAGCGGCCGCCGTGAATGCGTTGCTTGGCGTGGGCGATGGTCGCGCCTTTCATCGGGCCTTTCATCACGCCCGGGCCGCAGCCGGTGCAGATGTCGAGGCTGCGCAGGCCCAGCTCGTGGCCGACTTTCTTGGTGTATTTGTATTCTTCGGTGTTGATCGAGTGGCCGCCCCAGCACACGACGATTTTCGGCTCGACGCCCGGGCGCAGGGTGCGTGCGTTGCGCAACAGGTGGAAGACGTAGTCGCTGATGCCCTGGGAGGTGCTGAGGTCGATGCTCAGGGCGTCGAGCTCGTTTTCGGTGTAGACGATGTCGCGCAGGGCGCTGAACAGCATTTCCCGGGTGCTGGCGATCATTTCGCCGTCGACGAAAGCGTCTGCCGGGGCGTTCAGCAGTTCCAGGCGCACGCCGCGATCCTGCTGGTGGATGCGGATTTCGAAGTCTTTGTAGGCTTCCAGAATGGTTTTCGCGTTGTCGACATGGGCGCCAGTATTGAGGATTGCCAGGGCGCACTGGCGGAAGAGGGTGTAGGTGCTGCCGGTTCCGGCCTGGCTCAGTTGCTGAACTTCACGTTGGGAAAGGGTTTCCAGGCTGCCTTTTGGGCTGACCGAGGCATTGATTACGTGTCGTTGGGTCATGCAGTGATCCTTAAAACGATGTCATTGCCGGCCTGGCCAATGGCATCCGAATAGAGTGTATCCATGAATGAAGATGGCACGATCTGCGTGGTATCGCCATGTCCCCCGCTGGACGATGAAAAGATGAAAAGGAGCTCCAGCATAGCTAAATCCGCCTCAGAGGCGATAATGCGCCGGCCTCTTTTTATTTCAAGCCATGGAAGCCTGTCACGATGTTCGAGATTCAACCGATCGATGCCATCACTTATCGCCAGCAGACTCGGCGCAGCACGCTGATTATCGCGGTGCTGTTCCTGGTGCTGGCGATGGCGTTTTCGACCGTGGCGGTGGCGCTGTTCGGCGAGCCGGGCGGGGATAACCTGCGGTTCAATGTCGGCGGGGTGTTCGGCGCATTCCTGCTGACGGCGGCGCTGCTGCGCGGGCGTTTCTGGACCCAGACCTGGATGGCCCCGGCGGTGTACGGCTGGCGGCTCAAGCGCAGCCTGATGAGCGTCACCAATGTCATGCATCAGGTGACGACGGCGGTCGAGAAGGGCGATCCGACGGCGATGAAAGTGCTGCGCTTCTATCACTTGGGCCTGACGCAGATGCATGAACTGGACGGCAACTCCAGCGATCACGGGCAATTGCATCGGGAAGTGGAAGCACACAAGGCGCGGATGGAGGCGCTCGGTCTGGACACCGATCAGAGACGTCTCGATCCGGCCTGGCTGGAAACCTTGAAGTCGCGTTAAAACGGAATGCGTGCAGCGCGGCGCAGTTGCCACTGGCGGATCAGACGCCCGTACACCAGCAGGTTGATCACCAGCACCACGCTGCCCAGCGCCAACTGAATCTGCGGGGTCAGCCCCGCCGGGTAGATGATCGGCCAGACGTAATGCTCGATAAAACCGCCGGCATACTCGGTCTGCCCGGCGGCGTGGCGCATCAGGTTTTCCCAGTAGGTCAGCGGACAGGTCAGGTGCAACACCTCGACCATCACACCCCAGGTGGCGGCCGGCAGATGCAGCCAGGCCACCCGGTGCCACTTGAGCACCAGCAGCCCGCCGAACAGCACGAACAGAATGAAGGAAAGGTGAAACAGCACCAGCCCGTCGGCGGCAATTCGATACAGCATGTCGTCTCCCTGACGCAGATGTGAATGGCTGTCATGGTACGCCGCTAAACGGTTTGCAGCTGGGAGAATTCTGGCAACTGCGCAAGATTGTTCAAGCCAGCAAAAGGCATTTGCTGGCAGAGTCCGGGGTCTTGTCTCACGGTTGAAGAGCGTTATGTCTGACTCATTAATGCCGCGCAGTGCCTTTCTTCGCGGAGCCGCGGCGATCATGCCGTTATCCCTGGCGACCGCGCCGTGGGGGCTGCTGGCCGGCTCCATGGCGATCGAAGCCAACCTCACGCCACTGCAGGGGCAGGGCTTGTCCACCATCGTGTTTGCCGGTGCTGCACAACTGGTGGCGATCGGCATGCTCAAGGGCGGTGCCGGGATTTTCTCGATTCTGCTGACCACGCTGCTCCTGACGTCGCAGCATTTGCTCTACGGCATGAGCATGCGCCACGTGATTTCGCCGTTGCCGGGGCGCTGGCGCATCGGCCTGGGTTTTTTGCTCACCGACGAATTGTTCGCCCTGACCAGTCAGCATGACCGCCAGCAGTTCAATCGCTGGTATGCGTTGGGCGTCGGCCTGACGTTCTACGTCGCCTGGAACCTCTTCACCCTGGCCGGCATTGTGCTCGGCAGCAGCATTCCGGGGCTTGAACACCTGGGGCTGGACTTCTCGATTGCCGCGACCTTCATCGCACTGATCACCCCGGTGGTGCGCAATGTGCCGACGGTGGTTTGCGTGGCGGTGTCGCTGTTCTGCTCGGTGCTGTTCAGTTATTGGCAGTGGGGGTCGGCGCTGGTGCTGTCGGGGCTGGCGGGAATGATGGCCGGGTTTATCTGCAACAAGCTGTATCGGGAGCGCACATGATGGTCTGGGCAGTGATTTTCGGCATGGGAATTCTGGTGTTCCTCAACCGCTATGTATTTCTTGAACCTCGATTGCCGGTGCGCTTGAGCAGCAACGCACGACAATTTCTGGGTTTCGCCGTACCGGGCATGTTGACCGCGATTTGCGGGCCGATTGTGTTCATGCCGGACAAACAGCTGAATCTGCAGTGGGATAACCCCTATTTGCTGAGTTCGTTAGTGGCCATCGGACTGGTGATCTATACGCGCAATACGTTGCTTAGCATGCTATTGAGCATGGCGTTCTTCTTCATGTTGCGCTGGTGGCTATAAGTTGCAGGTGTTCTACGCTTGAAAGATGACTTTCAGATAGCGAGGTGAACATGGCAACCGAGCAGCAACGTCCCGAAGAAGATGAAGAACCGAGCGAAGAAGAGATCGAGCGGGAGAAACACAAGGAGCAGACCTGGAAACATGACGACAGCCGCGAGTTGTCCGATCGCGATCAGGAACGCCCGCTGAAACCCTGAACGCCACAACGAAAAAGCCCCGCGATGGCGGGGCTTTTTCGTTTCATCAAAGATCGTCCAGCTGTGTGAAATCGGGGTGTGAGGCCCGATAACCCAAGGTCTTGTCGATCCAGGCATTCAGCTCGTTGACCATCACCGGCGGGTGGCAGGGATAGTTTTGGAGAGTGGTGCGCAGGAGGCGGTCGATCTCGGGTACGTCACGCAGGTTTCGAGTCTTTATGTAGTGGGCGATAAAACAGTCGAGTTGAAAGCGTTCTGTCATGGACAGATAAATACACTCCAGGCCGTTGGCCTGTTTGATTGCAAAATCGTCGCGCAACTTAGTTCTCTGCAAGGCTTGTAAGTTTGTAGGGTATTCCCGGTTTGTTGACTCTTTGGTCAACTGGTATGCCAATAGGAAATGCGGCGCGCATGCTATCTGTAGTGTTACTAAATGTATGTATGACGATTGAAATGTCAGACAGGCGGTTGGTTTTAATCAAACGACCGATTCAATGATTGTTTCGAGTTTGAAACACTGACTGTAACGAACGGTTCTCACTTGCTGCGTGATATCAATTTGACTCACGTCTTCCGACTATTCGATAGACGTGCAGGCCCGCACAATATTTAAGCCACTACTTCAATCAACTCCGCACCCTGATTGCGTGAGTTGCCGACAGCTTTGCCGACTTTGTGCCATTCGAACGCTTCGCTGCCCAACCCTTCGAACAGGAGCATTTGCTCGGCACGCTCCACGGGCGTGGCCGGGTCGAGCCATTCCCGCGCGCCCTCGGCAGACAATACGATGGGCCGGCGATCATGCAGATCGAGCAGGCCGCCTGCGCTGTCGGCGGTGATGATCACGAAGCCGTCGTCTTCCCGTGGTTCCGATCCAGGTGTCGGAAACTGGCCGATGGCGGCGCAGAAAACCGGTTGATGATCGAGTCGATGGATCAGCCAGGGTTGGCGGCTCTTGTCCGGCCCGTCGACCCACTCGAACCAGTTGTCGACCGGCACGATCAGGCGATGGCGCCAGATCGCCCGAAAGAACGGGCCGTGAACGACCTTTTCGACCCGCGCATTAATCGGTGCCGCGCGATCCCTGGCCCAGTGCGGGCGCCAGCCCCAGCGCAGGTTGTCGGCGTACAAGCGTTGTTCGTGTTGATGAAGAATGGCCAGCGCGGTGGTGGGCGCCGCGTTGTAGCGCGCCAGCGGCGCATCGCCGACGTGATTGATCAGCGCATCGGGAATGCTCAGCACCGCGACGAAATCGTGGATGCCCCGGTACTGCGAGAGTCTTCCGCACATCGGCCGAACCTCCGGCGAACACTGCCTGAAGGTTCAGCTTAGTTGTGCGAGTCAGTCCTTGCTGCCCTGGCCGGTGAAGGTGTCGCGCCAGGCCAGCCAGCGACGTTCGAGTGTGGCGAGCAGGCCGTCGCTGAGTTTGCCCAGCAGCGCCAGAACGATGATCGCCGCCAGCACGATGTCCGGACGCGAGGTTTCGCGCCCGTCGCTCAGCAGATAGCCCAGGCCTTTGGTCGCCGCGATCAGTTCGGCCGCCACCAGAAACATCCACGCCAGACTCATGCCGCTGCGCAGACCGGTGAACAGGCCGGGCAGGGCGGCGGGTAGCAGAATCCGCCGTACCAGTTGCAGGCGACTGAAACCATAGATGTGACCGACTTCCACCAGTTTGCGGTCGATGTTGCGGATCGCCGCGACCACGTTGATGTACACCGGGAAGAACGCGCCGATGGCGATCAGCACGATTTTCGAGGTCTCGTCGATGCCCAGCCACAGCAGCAACAGCGGCACCCAGGCCAGGCTGGGAATCGAGCGCAGCGCGGCGAACGTCGGCTCCAGGTATGCCTCGGCCTCGCGGCTCAGGCCGACCCACGCGGCAAACACCAGCGCCAGGCTCGCGCCAATGGCAAACCCGATCAGCACCCGGATCAGGCTGGCGCCGATGTGTTTCCACAGTGCGCCTTCGGCCAGATCGGTGAGGGTCAGGGCGACCTCGCTTGGCGCGGGCATCTGATAGGACGGCAGCCAGCCGACGCGCACGATGATCTCCAGGGCGATCACGATCAGCAGCGGCAGGGCCAGCCCTTTAAGGCGTCGCCGCCACAGCGGACTCAGCGGCAGGATTTGTCGGCGCGACAGCGGCACGGCGAGGCGGGCGGGCAGGTCATTGCTCATGGAAGGGTCTCCGCTCACGACAAATCCGCGACGGACGCGGACTCGTTGTGAGCCTGATCGGTTACTGGGCGGCGACTTGCTGGAAACCGGTGTCGATCAATTGATCGATGACCTGATCGACATTCACCCCACGACGCACCAGTTCTTCGGAGACCAGAATCGGCGCGGCAGCTTTCGAGGCGAGCACGTCCTTGGCGGTGAGTTGCGGGCTGCTCAGGTCGGTGCGCGACAGTTGCAGCCTGGCCACATCCAGTGGCAGGCCGGATTCGCTGGCGAGCAATTTGGCCAATTCATCGGGATTTTTCACCGACCATTCGCGAGCCTGTTCATAGGCTTTGATCACGGTGTCGATGGTTTGCGGATGTTCCTTGGCGTATTGCTCGGTGACGCTGACCACGCCGTAGCTGTTGAAGTCGCGGTTGCGGTACAGCAGGCGCGAACCGGCCTGCACCTGGCTGGCGGCCATGTGCGGATCGAGGCCGGCCCAGGCGTCGACGTCACCTTTTTCAAGAGCGGTGCGGCCGTCCGGGTGTTGCAGGTGCACCAGCTCCACGTCGTCCTTTTTCAGGCCGGCCTGTTGCAGGCTGCGCAGGGTGAACAGGTACGGGTCGGTGCCTTTGGTGGCGGCGATTTTCTTGCCCTTGAGGTCGGCGACGGTCTGAAACGTCGAGTCCTTGCGCACCACCAGTGCGGTCCATTCGGCGCGGCTGTAAACGTACACCGATTTGATCGGGCTGCCGTTGGCGCGGCTCAGCACCGCAGCAAGGCTGGCCGACGAGGCGAAATCCACGCCGCCGCTGTTGAGGTATTCCAGCGAACGGTTGCTGCCCTGGCTCAGCACCCAGCTGACCTTGCTCTGGGGCAGGGCCTTTTCCAGATAACCCAAATGTTTCAGCGCCAGGCTTACAGGGGAGTAGTAGGCATAGTCCAGATGCACTTCGGCGGGCGGGGTTTCCGCTGCGTGGGCGAGAGGTTGCAGGCTCAGGGCCACAGCGCAGGCCGCGAGCAGCGTTTTGATGCGGGAAAACGGTAAGCGGGTATTCATGGGCACGCTCCGGCAAGGCAACAGTTTCTTATGTCCAGAAAGATATTTTTATCGAATGCTTCCTGCATGAATGGAATATTGCAGGCTCTGTGCCATATGCCCCGAGTCCCATGTTTACGGAGTTTTAATGCGATTTGTGCGCTTTGAACTGTTGCAGGAAAAACACTGTGCCGCGCCGCTGTTGCCAGGCCAACAGCGGTTGTCGGCGGTGCTGAGCTTATTCATTAATCGAATTTCAAATGCAAATTGTAAGAGCGTTATGGTCTATAAAAATCCCCTTTGCAGGACTCGCCATGAAGCTCTCCCGTTTCCTACGCGCCGCGTTGACCAGCACTGTGATCGCATCGCCTCTGACCTACGCGGCCGAACCTGTGGTCCTGCACGTCGGTGACCAGAATTACTACAACATCCGCGCCTCGGTGGAAGCATCCGGCGTGCTGAAGGACGCGCCTTACACCGTCGACTGGAAACACTTCCAGGCTGCGGCACCATTGGCCGAGGCATTGCAGACCGGCTCGCTGGATCTGGGCTTTCTCGGCGATTCGGGTTTTCTGTTCCTCGCCGCGAAACAGGCATCGGTAAAACTGATCGGCGTGTCGCGGCAGAACCCGGACACCATCGCTTTGTTGGTGCCCAAGGATTCGCCGGTGAAAACCATCGAGGATCTGAAAGGCAAGAAAGTCGCCTACTGGCCGGGCGCCTGGAGCCAGCAGTTAACCTTGCGGGCGCTGGAGCAGGGCGGGTTGCCGGAGAACTACGTCGACTTCGTCAAACTGATGCCGATTGACGCGGCAGCGGCATTACCTCAGGGCAGCATCGATGCCTTCCCGGTGTGGGAACCGTACATTTCCCAGCAGATCGTGTTCTCCGGTGCACGACCGATTCTGACCGCAAAAAACCTGATGCCGGGTTTGAGCGCCATCGCCGCTTCCGCGCCGTCCATCGACACCAAGCGTGAGGCGATTGCCGATTTTCTCGGGCGCCTGAAGCAGGCCCGGGCCTGGGTCGACAGCCACACCGACGAATACGCGGATTTGTGGGCGAAGAAAGCCAATCTGGATCAAGAAGTCTCACGGCACTGGTTGCGCCAGGCGCACATGACCGTCGGCCCGGTGGATCAGCAAGCCGCTGCCGACCTGCAAGGTACTGCGGACTTCCTGTTCAAGGTCAAGGCGTTGCCGGCGCCGCTGACCACTGCGGGGATTATCGACACCTCGTTCCAGCAGGCATTGGCACACTGAGTGAGCACCGGAACAAAACCCTGTTATCTTTATCCAACCTCGGCCCATTTCGGTGGGTCGCAGGGAGGCAGCAGCGGCGAGGGAGTTTTGCCAATCGACAACGTGACCGCAACGGTCGGGCTCAAGGCAAAACATGAAACTCTGGTTCAAGCTTTTCTGCGCTGCGTCCATCATCACCGGGCTGGCCGGTTGCATTGCCGCTCCCATCGAACTGACCGCACAAACCCGCTCGCGGCTGGATGCGCAGGCGCCGGTCAGGTTTCTGCTGACCTTCGATGACGGCCCCAGTGCTTCGAGTTTCTACAACCCCACCGAAACCGTGCTCGACAGCCTGAAAGACAACCCGCTGCAACCGAACATCAAAGCGGTGTTTTTCGTCCAGACCCGCGCGCCGAGGGCCGGCAACAGCGAGATCGGCCGGCGGATCATGCATCGCGAGCACGATGAAGGGCACATTCTCGGATTCCACACCGCGACGCACTGGCACACCAATCACCGCTCGCTCGATCCGCAGGAACTCGAAACCTCACTGACCAACGGCACGGCGGACATCGCAGCGATCACCGGCGCGCAACCGATTTTGTTGCGCCCACCTTTCTGGAACTACGACAAACGTACGTTCGCGGCCTATCAGCGACATGGTCTGCATATATTGCTCACGGACCTGAGCGCCAACGACGGCAAGATCTGGGGCTTCAACGGCAGTCCCAGACGCCGCGCGAACATGCTGCGTCAGCTCTCGGAAGTGCGTGAGCGGATCGCCCTCGGCGAGCTGCCGACGGTGGACGGGGTGATTCCGGTGGTGGTGACGTTCCATGACCTCAACCGCTATACCGCGCGACATGCCCGCGAGTATCTGCAAATTCTGCTCGACAGCGCTGCTGCCACAGGCGTGCGCCTGGCCGATAAACCGTTCTACGACGATCACGCACTGCTGGAAAAAGCTGCACTGGCGCGCACGGTGCAGAAGAGCTCGGATCCGGTGCAATTGCCGGGGATCTGGAACTGGATCTGGGGGCGCGACGCCAACTGATCGGTGTTGCGCAAGGATGTGAAGCGGTTGGCATTTTCTGCGGCCGGACGCTCGCGCAAGGTCGAAAAAGCTCATCTATGCTCAATCGATCGACCGATCTTTCGCCCGCGAGGCGTCCGCCCATGCTTGCCATTGCCGACATTTGCCGCATCGTCGAGTCCGGCTTTTCGCCCCTTTACTGTGACTGCACGCCAACAGGGCAGGGGCTGTTGCAGATCAAGGTTTACGAACCGGACAGCGGGCGGGTCGATCTGCTGCTCAACGGCGTGTCACCGGAGCATCTGGTCACCATTCGTGACATCTCCAACTTCATCGGTGAATTGCGCACTGAAATGAGTGCCGGGCGTCGGGCGTTCGCCGGTTGACTCACAGTCGGCGCTGAAAGGCGCGGACGATTTGCAGGGTTGCTTCACTGACACTCAGGTTCTGCACCGCATTCAACGGATGCCAGATGCAATCGATGATCTCGTTCTGTGGCCGTACTTCATCAATATTCAGTACCGACGCCTCGTAGACATGGTGGCGCGTGCCGCCAGCCTCCAGCTCCATCAGATACAGCATGCCATCGGCGAGCAGGCCGGTTTCTTCCTCAAGTTCACGCGTCGCGGCGTCGGCCCTGGTCTCGCCGGGCTCGACCTTGCCGCCCGGCAAATTCCAGCGGCATCGGGGTTTGCGTACCAGGAGAATGTGTCGATCCTGTTCGCAGATGATGGTTGCACGTACTTTCATTTGTTACCCGATTGCCGGTTGTCATGAATCGGTCATGAAAATGCAATATTCAAGCCGTGCCTTGGTTTAGACGCGCTTGTGATGTCAGAGTGTTCGAAAAGCGCAAAAGTGCCAGACGCTTGACGCCGCTGTGGGGCGACGTCTGGTCGGCACACCCTGTCGTACCCGGTGTAAGGTGCAAAAGTGCAGTTGATCGATAGTCGACAGGAGGTTCCTATGAGCATGGCGATGCTGAACAAAATGCACATGAATGGCTACGACGTACTCAGCGTGAACAACGGCCCGTGGCGGGTCTGCACGCAGGGTGATCGACTGGCGTCTTTCGCCAGCCGGGAGGAAGCACTGGCGTACGCCGCTGCACTTCCGGGTTACAAAAGCCGCACCCACGGCCGCAAGACAGGCTGAAGGCCTGCAATGAAAAAGCCCCGGATTGTCCGGGGCTTTTTGTTTGGGGGATGGCGTCAGTGGATTTTGGTTCGGCTGATGGCGCGGGCTTTCACTTCCCTGGCATAAAGTTGCAAACGTTCTTCATCGCTTTGCAGCACCTCGCAGGACCTGAGCACGCTTTGCGCATCCGCCTCGTTGCCGGACTTGCGCAACTGCTCGGCAATACGCTTGAGGTCGACCGCCGACCATCTCAGGTCAGATGCCACGCTTTGCAGGTCACGTTGAAGTTCGTGTTCGTATTCATTGAGCCGCATGATCACCTCCGGAACATTCTCGGTAGAAAATAGTAGCCGCATTTTCCGGGAGCGGGGCAAGTGGTTCTGGTCAATGAGCTGAACGGCCGTGAACAGACTGCCGTTGGTCGGAGCAATGGTTTGCCGTGACGCCGCAGAGCCCAGTTTTCGGGGGCACAGCATTGCGCCACGATGGATGTTCAACCAGTAACAGGGTAAATTCGCGCTTTTTCAGATGAAGGATTCAATATGCGGATGTTGATCGGGGGCCTGCTGATGGCCGCGTTGGCCGGGTGTTCACTGCCGGCATCGCTGGTCCCGGGCGAGCCGAATCTCAGCAAGGTCAGTGGCAAGGCTCCCAAGGACTACGCCGCATGCGTGTTGCCGTTGTGGCAGCAGGATATTCCCAAGACTTCGCAGGTCGCGATTTCCAACGGTTACCGGATCACGGCGCCAAGCATCGTCACGGCCGACGAGATTCTCGATATCGTGAAGTACAAGGATGGCAGCCGCGTGTCGCTGTACCAGGGGCCGCCGTGGGCCAAGTCCGGCTCGCTGCGCAAATCGGTACGCGATTGCCTCTGAGGCAGAACGGCCGAAATGAAAAAGCAGAAACCGTGTGTTCGGTTTCTGCTTTTTTTTTGCCTGTCAGTCGGTGATGTCGGTGAGCGGGATGCCCGAGCCGGCGGTCTTCCTGTCGCGACGATCCTGAATCCAGTTTTCCACCTGGCTGTTGAACTCCGCCGGCGCCTTGCGTCCGACCTTTCTGGCGATGTCGAGAATGGTCTGCTGGGCGAGGGCTTCTTCCATGCGCTTCTGCGCAACCATCATCGCCCCGTGGATCGAACAGGTTCCGTCCACGGCCCACTCCGGCGGCGAGCCGTCAAACAGCGCGCAACGCCCGCGGATGTCCCGGCATTCGAAAATATTCTTCGGGCCATCGATGGCGTTGACGATATCGAGGAGGGTGATCTCGTCCGCCGGGCGCGCCAGGGTAAAGCCACCGCGCACGCCGCCGGTGGCCACCACCAGTTTGCCCTTGGCCAGTTTGGTGAAGATCTTCGCCAGGTAATCCAGGGGCACCCCTTGCAGGTCAGCCAGATCGCGCACGCTCGCTTCGCGACTGTCACCACCGCTGCCCACCAGAAACGCCAGGCAATGGATGCCGTACTCGACGCCCGCACTGTAAAGCGACATAGCTATCTCCGACTGTAGTTGTCGCAGATGTTAGCAGGGTAATGCGTGGCGGACAAATCTGATAAGTGCCTGAATCTTTGCCTTGAAACCCGTATTTGCTCGGTATGCAGCGAATTCTATGGTTTCGAAATCCTCAGAAGGGGTCAGGTCAGCTATCGAATATTTCGATTCGAATGATCGGATAATCTGACTTGTTGGATATAACGGCGACCAATAAAGTCGCCGTTATCCGGTGAGCAGTGTTCAACGCTTTCAGAAACCCCAAGCGTGCCGACTCCCGATAAACGTGAATTCTGGAACCTCTTTCTACGACTTGGCTTCGGGCCTGGAGACAACAATGAAACAGCACATTCTGGTAATCGGCGCAGGTTTCGGTGGCATGTGGACGGCGCTGAGTGCGACTCGTCTGGTCGACATTCACAACCGTGACAACATCGACGTGACTGTGCTGGCGCCGCAGGCTGAACTGCGTGTACGTCCGCGTTTCTACGAGCCGAATGCCCACACGCTGGCTGCGCCGCTGGGCGACCTGTTCGACGCGGTGGGTGTCAACTTCATCAAGGGCGCCGCGAACACTATCGACGTGAACGCCAAAACCGTGGGCTACACCGACGCCAACGGCGCCGCTCAGGTTTTCCATTACGACAAACTGGTACTGGCTTCCGGCAGTGGCCTGGCGCTGCCGGATACCCCGGGCGTCGCAGAACACGCCTTTGACGTTGACCAGATCGAGGCCGCAATTCGCCTGGAAAACCACCTGAAATCCCTGGCCGATCAGCCTGTCAGCCAGGCACGCAACACCGTGGTGGTCGCCGGCGGCGGCTTCACCGGCATCGAAACCGCCACCGAAATGCCGGCACGTCTGCGGGAAGTGCTGGGCGAGCAGGCTGACGTCCAAGTGATCATCGTCGACCGTGGGCAGAAAGTCGGCGCGGCCATGGGCGAGGCCATCAGCGTGTCGATTGCCGAAGCGAGCGAAGCACTCGGCGTCGAATGGCGACTGGGTGTGTCGGTGCTGTCGGTCGATGTAGGCGGCGTGACCCTGTCGGACGGCCAGCGCATCGAGGCGAAAACCGTGGTCTGGACCACCGGCGTGCGCGCCAGCTCCTTGACCGAGCAGATTCCGGCCGAGCGCGATCGTCAGGGTCGTCTGCATGTGGATGCGCACCTGAAAGTCATTGGCCAGGACGATATCTTCGCCACCGGCGACGTGGCTTATGCGGCCACCGACGATATCGGCAACTTCGCCTTGATGACCTGCCAGCATGCGATTTCCCTCGGCCGACATGCCGGCAACAACGTGGCGGCACAGATTCTCGGTGTCGAGCCGACGCCGTACAGCCAGCCGAAATACGTGACCTGCCTTGACCTCGGCGCCTGGGGTGCGGTGTACACCGAAGGATGGGATCGTCAGGTGAAACTGGTCAAGGAGGAGGGCAAGTCGCTCAAGACCCAGATCAACACCCAGTGGATCTACCCGCCGGCCGCTGACCGTGCCATTGCGCTGGCGGCTGCTGATCCGATGATCCCCGTCGTCGCGTAATCGACGCACTTCGAAAATCCCGCTCTCGTGCGGGATTTTTTTCGTCATCACAAAAGGCTATGACTAAAAGTCATTGCCCCATGATTTTTAATGGTTACGGGTGCCCTGATACCCGGTGTTAAAAAATCGCAAACACAGCTCATCAATAACAACCAGAGAGCGTTTGCAGCCATGTCCCGATTCTCCCTTCGCGTCTCCCCGTGTCCGTTATTGATCCCGTTGGCCATCCGGCCCGCGTGAGCTGTCGATCACCCCAAAAAATCCCTCTGCATCGCAAAGAGTAATGACTGATGAAAGAACTCGACCTGTACATCGGTGAAGGTTTCGAAGGCCCGGGCGTGAACGCCGCGCACATCAATATCCTGATCGGCCCGCGTAACGGTCCGGCGGGGCAGGCGTTCGCCAACAGTCTGGCGTCGCCGAGCCAGGGTCATTGCCCGTTCATGGTGATCGCCCAGCCGAACATCCCGGTCAAGCCGATGACCCTGTACGTCAACAAGGCTGCGATCAGCAGCGACCTGCACGGCAACGCAACCTGGGGCGCTTCCCAGGCCGGTATCGCCAAGGCTGTGCTCGAAGCGCTGCTCGACGGCACGCTGCCACCGGAAGCCGAAGACGAGTGGGCGATCGTCACCGCCAACTGGGTCAACCCGGCCTGCGATGACCTCGATGCGGTCTACCTGAACAACTACAACGCCTGCCGTACCGCGATCCGCGCCGCCCTGACCGGCAAGCCGGAAACCGCGCAGCTCAAGGATGTGGTCAACCACATCAGCAACCCTTTCTACACGCCAAAAGCCTGAGGTCCGCGCCATGCAATACATCCGTTTGGGCAACTCCGGCCTGCAAGTCTCCCGCCTGTGCCTGGGCACCATGAACATGGGCACCCCGGACTGGAAACCGTGGATCTTCAATGAAAAACAAAGCGAGCCGATCGTCGCTCATGCGCTGAACAACGGCGTGAATTTCATCGACCTGGCGGACTTCTATTCCGCCGGTGTCGGCGAAGAAGTGGTGGGGCGCATCGTCAAGCGTCTGGCCCGTCGCGAAGACCTGGTGATCACCACCAAAGTCGGTTACGGCACCCGCAACGCGATCAACGCCAGCGGTCATTCGCGCAAGCACATCATGGACAGCATCGATGCCTCGCTGAAGCGTCTGGACATGGATTACGTCGACGTATTCATGCTGCATTACTTCGACGTGAACACCCCGGTCGAAGAAACCATGGGCGCACTGAACGACATCGTGCGATCCGGCAAGGCGCGCTACATCGGCGTGTCGACCATGCTCACCGGCCAACTGGCGAAAATCCTCATGGCGTGCGAGCGCAACGGTTGGGTCAAGCCGATCAACATGCAGCTGCAACTGAACTGCGCCTACCGCGAAGAAGAGCGCGAGATGATCCCGTTCTGCCGCGATCAGGGTATCGGCGTGTCGGTGTTCAGCCCGTTGGCCCGTGGCCTGCTGACCGGTGACGTGCAGTCGACCCGCAACCAGACCGACTTCTTCACCCAGCAGATGTACAGCGACGAAGCCTCGTTCGAGATCGCTCATTCGGTACAGCGCGTGGCCCGCGCCCGTGGCGTGTCGAACGCACAGATCGCCCAGGCCTGGGTCGCCAACCATCCGGGCGTGGACTGCATGCTGGTCGGTGCCGACACTACGGCGCAGTTCGACAGCGCACTGGCGGCATTGGAAACCAGGCTCGACGCCGAAGAGCTGCACGAGCTGGAGCGCAACTACACTCCGTGCGACGTGATCAACGATTACACCGCCGGCAAACGCATCCTGCGCACGGCCCGTCCGGGGCAGGAACGCTTCACGTTGCAGGGGGCGGTGGCATGAGCGGGTTGATTCGTCACGGCAACTTCATCGACGGCCAGTGGGGCAGCGGTGGCGCGACTTATCCGGTGCGCAACCCGGCCAATGGCGAGTTGATCACCGACGTGCAAAAGGCCGGCGCCGAGGAAACCAATCTCGCCATCGAGGCGGCCAATCGTGCCTTGCCGGCCTGGCGAAAACTCACCGCGAAGGAGCGCAGTCAGCGCCTGAAGCGCTGGAGCGATCTGATGCTCGCCAACCAGCAGGAACTGGCGACTCTGCTCAGCCGCGAACAAGGCAAACCGTTGGCCGAGGCGAAAGGCGAGGTGGTCTACGCCGCCAGTTTTCTCGAGTGGTTCGGTGAAGAAGCCAAGCGTGCCTACGGCGATGTGATTCCGAGCCACAAGGCCGATGCGCGGATCATCGTGACCAAGGAAGCCATCGGCGTGGTCGCGGCGATTACCCCGTGGAACTTCCCGCTTGCGATGGTCACTCGCAAGGTCGGCCCGGCACTGGCGGCGGGGTGCACGATGATTCTCAAACCTTCCGAAGAAACCCCGCTGTCGGCATTTGCCCTCGCGGTACTGGCCGAGCAGGCCGGGATTCCGGCGGGTGTGTTCAACATCGTTTCCGGCGACGCAGTGGCTATCGGCGGTGCACTGCAGGCGTCCAGCGTGGTGCGCAAGCTGTCGTTCACCGGCTCGACCCGCACCGGCAAACTGCTGATGCGCCAGGCCGCCGACACCCTGAAAAAGGTCTCGCTGGAACTGGGCGGCAACGCGCCGTTCATTGTCTTCGACGATGCCGACATCGATGCGGCCGTCAAAGGCGCAATGGCCTCGAAATTCCGCAACACCGGGCAGACCTGCGTGTGCGTCAACCGCTTCTTTATTCAGGACGGCGTCTACGAAGCCTTCACCGGCAAACTTGCCGAAGCCGTGGCGGCGATGCGCGTGGGCAGTGCGCTGGAGGGTGAGACCGAGCAAGGTCCGCTGATCAACGCCGCCGCGCTGGCCAAGGTCGAAGCCCACGTCAGCGATGCGCTGGAGAAGGGCGCCACGTTGTTGTGCGGCGGTCGTCGCCATGCGCTGGGCGGCACGTTCTACGAGCCGACCATCCTCACCGAAGCCACCGGCGACATGCTGATTGCCCAGGACGAAACCTTCGGCCCGGTGGCTGCATGTTTCCGCTTCAAGGACGAAGCCGAAGTGCTGGCGCGGGCCAATGACACGCCGTTCGGATTGTCGGCGTACTTCTACAGCCGCGACATCGGTCGGGTCTGGCGCATGGCCGAAGGGCTGGAGGCCGGGATGGTCGGCATCAACGAAGGGATCATCTCCACGGAGGTGGCGCCGTTCGGTGGCATCAAGGAATCGGGCCTTGGGCGTGAAGGTTCGAAGTACGGTCTGGATGACTATCTGGAGATCAAATACCTGTTGATGGGCGGCCTCTAGGCCTCCCCGAAACCTGTGGGAGTTCGCTCCCGCAGTTTTCTCCCAGAGCTTTCCGTTTCTCCGTCAATAACAACAATTGGAGACGAACATGTCCGCTCAACCCGTAAAGATCGATGACCTGCCCATCGGGCGCTTCCATATCAAAATCGCCGGCCTGACTTTCGGCGCGCACTTCACCGACGGCTACATCCTTGGCCTGATCGGCATCGCGTTCACCTTGCTCAGCCCGCAGATGCAGCTCGATGCGTTCTGGCAGGGCCTGATCGGCGCATCGGCGTTGATCGGCCTGTTTCTCGGCAGTCTGTTTTTCGGCTGGATCTCGGACAAGGTCGGCCGGCAGAAAATCTTCCTGGTCAGTTTTGTGCTGATCACGCTCGCTTCGGTGATGCAGTTTTACGTCGAAACGGCCATGAGTCTGTTCCTCTGCCGAGTGCTGATCGGCATCGGTCTGGGCGGGGATTTCAGCGTCGGGCACGCGATGCTTGCCGAGTTCGCGCCGAAGAAACATCGCGGTGTGCTGCTGGGTTCGTTCAGCGTGATCTGGACCTTCGGCTATGTCGCAGCGACCTTTGTCGGCACCGCCATGCTCAGCCTCGGTGATGATGCCTGGCGCTGGATGCTGGCGTCGTCGGCGATCCCGGCGGCGTTGATTCTGATCGCCCGAATCGGCACCCCGGAATCTCCACGCTGGCTGGTCAATCAGGGCCGCGTGGCGGAAGCCCGTGCCATCGTCAAAAAGCATCTCGGCGATAACGTCGAGCTGGATGAAACCCGCTCCAGCGAAACCCGCTCGGGCTACGCGGTGCTGTTCAGCCCCGAGTACCGCAAGCGCACGGCGTTCAACTGCTTGTTCTTCGTCTGCATCGTCATGCCGTACTTCGCCATCTACACCTTCCTGCCGTCGATCCTGCAGAAGATGGGCTTGGCCGAAGGTTTCGGTACCGAGCTGATGCTCAACATGCTGCTGATCCTCGGCGCGTTGATCGGCATCTGGTGCACGATCAAATTCACCCGGCGCGGGTTCCTGATCAACTCGTTCATCATTCTGGCGGTGGCGTTGTTTCTGCTGGCCGTGTTGCCGGGTAGTGCGGCGTGGCTGATGGTGCTGGTGTTCGGTGTGTTCACGCTGGTGTTGTCGGCGGTGAGCAACCTGGTGGGCGTGTTCCCGGCGGAGAGCTTCCCGACGGAAGTACGGGCCAGCGGGATTGGCCTGGCGACGGCGGTGAGTCGTCTGGGGTCGGCGGTCAGTACGTTCCTGTTGCCGGTGAGTGTGGCGGGGATCGGATTGAGCCCGACCATGGGGATTCTTGCGGCGATCCTGGGGATTGGCGCGTTGTTGTCGTGGGCGTGGGCGCCGGAGACCAAGTCGTTGACGTTGAGTCAGGCGTGCAAGGCGCAGAGTTCGGTGGACGTCGGGGTAGGACCGGTCGGCAAAGTCGCCACGCCCGTCTGAGGAATACAGGTCAGGGGTTGCTGACAACCCCTAGCCACTCGGTAAACAGCTTCACCTTCGACAGCCCTTGCTTGTCATTCGCCACATCCAGCCAATAGCCATAAGGGCCGATCACCTCAATCGGGGTGATCGGCAGCAGGCTGCCGTTGGCCAGTTCCTTTTCGATCATCTGCCGGTCGATCACTGCCAGACCGCCGCCAGCCAGTGCGGTGTGGATCACCTGGTCCAGGGTGCTGAATTCCAGCCCTTGCCCGGCATCGATGTCATCCCGGCCCATGGCCGCCAGCCAGTTTTCCCAGACCTTCAAACGCTTGCCGTCGTGCAGGATGTGCAGCAGCGGAAACTGCCGCAGGTCCGGTGGCTGATCGCCGTTGAACAGTTCCGGGCTGGCCACCGCGATGTGGCGCTCCATCACCAGCAACTGACTGACGCAGTGAGGCGCCGCCGCGAGGCCGAAGCGGATGTGGCAATCGACTTCCGTGAGGCTGTCGTGGCCGATCTGGTTGGTGACGCTGAGGTTGATGTCCGGGTAGCGCTGACAGAACGCGCGCAGGTGTGGCGACAGCCAGCGCGTGGCCCAGGTCGGCGGTGCGAGCACTTTCAAACGCTGGCGCAGATTAGGCACGCGCACCGCTTGCAGGGCGCGTTCGATGTGGTCGAAGGCTTCGGCCAGATGAGGGGAAAGGTTGCTGCCGGCTTCGGTCAGCGACAGCCCTTGAGGCGTGCGCACGAACAGCGCCACGCCGAGGTAGTCTTCAAGCTGTTTGATCTGACGACTGACCGCGCCCTGGGTGACGTTCAACCCGATGGCGGCCTGACTGAAACTGCGATGACGGGCGACTTCTTCGAACACGCGCAGGGTGTTGAGCGAGGGCAGTTGACGCATGGAGGCGGAACTCCGGAACGGGCGGTTTATTGTTGTTTTGGGGTGAGGGCTATCTGACTATCGGGACGGTGCGGATGCAAGGTGAATTCGCAACGGGCAGGCAAAAAAAATCGCAGCCCTGGCTGCGATTTTTTCGAACGTCAGAAGTAATACCCGACGTTCACATACAACTGGTTTTCCCACTGATCCAGCCCCCCCGCGCCAAGGCTCTGGGTGTAGCTGCTGCCTCCGATGTACGGATCGTTTTTGCCGAACAGCCATTCGGTCGCGACCCACAACTTGCTGACCGAGAACGAGGTGCCGAGGATCATCCGCTCGGACGTCTTGAAGCCGCTGGCAGATTTGTCGAAGGCGCTGTAGTTGGCGTACAGCTTGATCCCGCTGATCTGGTCGAACAGGTATTTGCCGCCGACGTCGTAACTCAGGTCGGCCACGTACAGATTGCCGCGACTGGCGACGTTGTAAGTGCCGTCGTAACCGCCGAGGGTCACCACTTCATCACTGCCGGGATTGCGCGGAGACATCTGCTGCCGCGCCGCCTGCAACTGCACGCCCCACGGGCCGTTCTTGCCCATGTAGTGCACGGCCACGGCGTTGCGCCGACCGTCGTTGTTGGTGTCTTTGTTCTCGATGCTCGAGGTCAGGCCGGAGATCCCGACCTCGGATTTCCACGGCCCCAGATCCAGCGACTTGGCCACTCGCAGCACCACGGTGTTGCGTTCCTGGTTGTTGCTGCCGTCGGCCACATAGCTGTCGGCTTCGGACACCACGCTCGAATACGTCACGCCTTTGCTGGTGCCTTTGCCTTGCCAGGCCGGGCGCAGGTAGTAGCCGGCCTGGATGTTCCAGTCGCCGCTTTGCTGGATGTACTTGGTGCCGATCTGTTGCACGTCTTCCAGGCCGATGACGTTGCCCAGGGTTTCGTAAAAGGTGCTGCCGAAGTATGGCTGCAAGCCGAACGGCACGGTGTTCAGGCCCACTTGCACTTGCTGGTCGGGATTGAACTTGTAGCCGACCCACGCGAACTTGGCGAAGCGGATATCGCCGTAGTTCTTGGTGTACTGATAGGGGTAGGAGCGACCGTAGAAGCGGTATTGCGCTTCGCCGATCCACGAATCGGAGTTGTACTTGGCGCTGAGGAATACCGTGTCGAGGCCGAACTTCTGGATGTCGCGATCCGGGTCCACGTCCCAACGGGCACGAATGGCGCCGCCAAGGTCGAGATTGTCGGTGACCTGGACCGCCATGGCCGGGGCGGCAAAGCTGCAGAACAGAGCGATGGAGGTGGTGCGCAGGCGCAAAGATGCAGGGAAGGGCATGGAGCGGCTCTCGATTGTTTTTATTAGAGATGCCGCGCAGTTTTGCCATCCGCCCGCTGCAGAACAAACGATAAAAACGTCAGGGAAACCTGCATCGAATGCATGTTACTCGGAAAATCCTGTAGGACAATTCGCCAGTGTCGTGGGATGCTTCGCACCTTGTCTGTGGTTTTCGAGTGCCCTGTATGAAACGCAAAATGCCCGGCCTGAATGCGCTCAAAGCATTCGAAGTGGCCGGTAGCACCGGCAGCTTCACCCGCGCCGCCGAGTTGCTCAACGTCACCCAGAGCGCGGTCAGCCGTCAGGTGCGGCAATTGGAGGAACAGCTTGGCGAAAGTCTGCTGGAGCGCCGCCATCACCATCTCGAACTGACCGGTGCTGGCAAGATTCTGCTACGGGCGCTGCATCAGTCGTTCGACAAGATCGAGCTGACGGTGCGCAGCATCCAGCAGAAAACCCACGCCAACCGCCTGCACATCAACGCGCCGCCGACCTTTACCAGCCGCTGGTTGATGCCGCGCCTGGGACGCTTGCGCGAGCAGCACCCGGAACTGGAACTGAGCATCACCACCCGCTTGCAGGACAGCCTCGCGGAAACCAGCACCCTCGATTGCGCGATCCGTTTTGGCGACGGCGAGTGGGACGGGCTCGACAGTTCGCTGCTGATTCAGGAACGGCACATCGCCGTGTGCGCGCCGACCCTGTATGCGCGGGAGGGCGGTGATCAGGGCATCGACCTCAATCGCCTGACGCTGCTGCATGTGCTGGCCCGGGAGGATCAGCGCTACCTGACCTGGAAACACTGGCTCGACGCGGCGCGCATCACGGGTGTCGATACCCAGGGCGGTTATGAATTCGACCTGTTGGACCTGGCGATTCAGGCGGCGGTCGATGGTCTGGGGATCACCATTGCCGACTGGCACATGGTCGCCTCGGAGCTGGCCAGCGGGCAACTAACCCAGGTGCACAACGTGCATGTGGAAGGTCACCAGTCCTACTGGCTGGTGACCCGCCCGGAACAGACGCAGATGCCGCAATTGCAGGCCTTCAGTCAGTGGCTGCAGGAAGAGATCTGGCTGGCGCAGCGCCAACTTGAGCCTTCGAAAGCGATTTTCTGAGTAACGTGCATTTTTCGAATGTTTGATCGCCGGATAAATCGTTTGTTGATCCCGCTGTCGATGACAAGACTGGCGGCATCGATAAAAACAAACGATGGGCGATGCACATGCGAGTCGAGCGAAATTTTGTTAACGGCCACTTCATCGAGCCGGCCAGCGCGGCGCTGATCGCGGTCTACAACCCGGCCACCGAAGCGTTGATCGGCCAGGTGTCGGCCGCCACTGCCGAAGAGGCCACGACGGCAGTCGACGCCGCCGCCAAGGCGCAAAAGACCTGGGGCAAACTCACCAGCATCGAGCGCGCCGAACACCTGCGAGCATTTGCAGCGGCCCTTGAAGATCGCGCCGAAGCCATCGGTGCCGCCCTGGCCACCGAGTCCGGCAAGAGCCTGAGCGACGCCAGCAACGAAGCCCGTTATGCCGCGCAGATCACCCGTTACCACGCCGAATGGGCGCGCCGCATCGAAGGCGAGATCATTCCCAGCGACAGCCCCGACGAAAACCTGTTCCTGCACCGCGAGCCGATTGGCGTCGTCGCGTGCCTGATTCCGTTCAACTACCCGGTCTACACCCTCTTGCGCAAAATTGCTCCGGCGCTGATTGCCGGCAACACGGTAGTGGTGCGTCCGAGCAACAACACCCCGACCTCGGCATTCGAAATCGCCAAAGCCGTGGAGCAATCGGGCATGCCGGCCGGCGTAATCAATATCCTGACCATGGATCACGCCACCGCCGCTGCAGTTTGCACCCACAAAGCCGTGGGCCTGATCACCCTGACCGGCAGCGTCAACGCCGGGCGCATTGTTCTCGACTACTGCAAGGCCAACATCGCCAAGCCGTCGCTGGAACTGGGCGGCAAGACCCCGGCAATCATCGAGGCCGACGCCGATCTTGAAGCGGCCGCGAGCGCAATCATCGCCTCCAAGACCACTCACTGTGGTCAGTTGTGCACGGCGGTGGAGCGGGTCTACGTGCAGGAAAGCGTCTACGACCGTTTCCTCGCGCTGCTCAAAGCGAAAATCGCCGCCGTGAAGTTCGGTGACCGCGCCACAGATGCAAGCCTGATGGGCCCGCTGGTCAACGCCAGTTCGCAGAAGAACATCCACGCCATGGTCGAGCGCGCGATTGCCGATGGCGCCGTCCTCGAAAGCGGCGGTGTGCTGCCGGAAGGCCCGGGGCATTTCTACCCGCCGACGCTGCTGAGCGGCTGCCGTCAGGACATGGAAATCGTCCAGGAAGAAATCTTCGGCCCGGTGCTGCCGGTGCTCAAGTACCGCGACATCGACGAAGCGCTGGCTATGGCCAACGACCACCAGTTCGGTCTGTCGTCGGTGCTGTACACCGAGAACTATCGCACCGCGCAGAAAGTCGCCAACGCCATCGAGGCCGGCGAGTTGTACGTCAATCGCACCCCGGCCGATCCGTACCAGGGCTACCACGCCGGCTGGAAACGCTCCGGCCTGGGCGGCGATGACGGCAAGCACGGCATGCTCGAATTCACCCAGACCCGTCTCGTGGTCATGAAGTACTGATCCACCGCCTCACGCCTCACGCTACACCTATAAAAACAATTATCAGGGGCGCCCGGAGCACGGGTCGCCCGAGGTCACTTCAATGTCCAAGCATGCATCCTCTGCTGCCGCTGTTCAGGGTTCCGATTCGGCTTCGAAAAGCCACAGCGACAAGGGAAGTCGCTATTTCCAACTGATGTTGCTGGTGCTCGCCGCCGGTGCGATCTACCCGATTCTGTACCTGCGCCAGGTCTACCAGACCACCATGCTCGAGGTGTTCCAGATCAACCACAGCGAGCTGGGTTATCTGTACTCGATGCTGGGGACGATTTTCCTGCTCAGCTACTTGCCGAGCGGCTGGCTGGCCGACCGTATCGCGCCGCGTTTCCTGATCTTCTTCTCGCTGGTGGCAACCGGCGCGTTGGGCCTGTGGTATTCGACGGCGCCGTCGATGACCGGGTTGATGATCATCTTCGGTTGCTGGGGGCTGACCACCGGCCTGACGTTCTGGGCCTCGGTGCTCAAGCGGGTGAAGATGATTGCCCATCACACCGAGCAGGGCCGGTTCTTCGGCATTCTCGATGGCGGTCGCGGGCTGGTCGAAGCGCTGCTGGCGACGGTCGCCCTGGCGTTGTTCGCCTTCGCCACCGAAACCCGTGGCGAGTCCACCGCCGAAGGTTTCAAGCATGTGGTTTACCTCTACGCCTTCACCTGTATTGCCATCGGCTGTGTGCTGGTGCTGATCAAGGACCCGAAGTCGATGGAAGACACGCCGCCGGTGGAGAAGGGCAAGTTCAACCTGCTCACTGATCTGGCGACGCTGGTGAAGATTCCCGAACTGTGGCTGGTCACCGCGATCGTGTTCTGCGGTTATCACATCTTTTGGGCCACCTACAGCTTCTCGGACTACCTGCAAGGCAGCGGCCTGACCGCCGTCATGGCCGGCACCATCACCACCATCAAACTGTGGATGCGCCCTATCGGCGGCATCGGCGGCGGTTGGTTGGGGGACAAGTTTTCGAACATCTCGGTGCTGATCGTTGCGCTGTTGCTGGCGAGTCTGGCAATTGTCGGGCTGATCGTGTTCCCGGCGCTCAACAGCATGGGGCTGCTGATCGCGACAGTGATTTTCATCGGCCTGATGACCTACGCGATTCGCGGTCTGTACTGGGCGATCCTCGACAGCTGCAACATTCCGCTGCGGATCACCGGCCTGGCCATCGGCATTGTCTCGGTGGTGGGTTACATGCCGGATGCTTTTATCCCGTTGATCAACGGCTACCTCACTGAACATTTCCCTGGCGCCCTCGGTTACAAGCTCTATTTCGGCTACATCGCCACTATCGGTCTGATCGGCACTCTGGCTGCCGTGACCCTGCGTGCCCGGATCAATCGCAATTCCTTGAACAAGACCTCTTTGAACAAGACAGGTGCCTGAGATGAAAATCGTCGCCCTTGAAACCCATATCGTCGCCGTACCGCCACCGCACATCGGCGGCATGTACTGGCTGTTCGTCAAGCTCAAGACCGACTGCGGCATCGAAGGCGTCGGCGAGATCTACGCCGCGACCTTCGGCCCTAAAGCGATGCTGCCGATCATCGAAGACGTGTTCGAACGCTACCTGCTGAATCAGGATCCGCACCATATCGAGCGCTTCTTCCGTCAGGCCTATTCGAGCGGTTTCACCCAGCGTCCCGACCTGACCATGATGGGCGTGGTCAGCGGCCTGGAAATGGCCTGCTGGGACATCATCGGCAAGGCCGCGAACAAACCGGTCTACGAACTGCTCGGCGGCAAGGTTCACGAACGCCTGCGTTCCTACACCTACCTGTACCCGGTCAACAGCCGTGGAGAGTACGACTACGACGACCCGGACCTGGCCGCCGAGTGCGCCATCGACAACATGAACAAAGGCTTCACCGCCGTGAAGTTCGACCCGGCCGGGCCGTACACCGCGTACTCCGGGCACCAGATCTCGCTGGAAGTGCTGGAACGCTGCGAAACCTTCTGCCGCAAGATCCGCGAAGCGGTGGGCAACAAGTGCGACCTGCTGTTCGGCACTCACGGGCAAATGGTGCCGTCCTCGGCGATTCGCCTGGCCAAACGCCTGGAGAAATACGACCCGCTGTGGTTCGAAGAACCTGTGCCGCCGGGCCAGGAAGAGGCCATGGCGCAAGTCGCCGCCAAGACCAGCATTCCGATTGCCACCGGTGAGCGCCTGACCACCAAGTACGAATTCTTCAAGCTGTTGCAGGCCGGCGGTGCGTCGATTCTGCAGATGAACGTGGCGCGCTGCGGCGGCCTGCTCGAAGGCAAGAAGATCGCCAGCATGGCCGAAGCCTATTACGCGCAAATCGCCCCGCATCTGTACAACGGGCCGATTGGCGCAGCGGCGAGTTTCCAGCTCGCGGCCTGCACGCCGAACTTCCTGATCCAGGAAAGCATCGAGACCTGGGGCGGCTTCCACGCCGAGGTCCTGAAAAAGCCGTTGCAGTGGGAGGACGGCTACATCATCCCGTCCACCGAGCCGGGTCTGGGCGTGGAGCTGAACATGGACGTGGTGCGCAAGCATTCGCCTTACACCGGCGAACGCCTGCACCTGCAAATGGCCCCGACCCCGGCCGACGTCAAAGACACATCGCCGGCCAAGGGCTGACGGGATTTCCCCGCCCGGCAACGGGCGGGTTCGATAAAAAGACTTACGCGGTAACCGTGCATGACATACGACTACATCATCGCTGGCGCAGGCGCCGCTGGCTGCGTGCTGGCCAACCGGCTCTCGGCCTCGGGCCAACACACGGTGCTGCTGCTGGAAGCGGGCGGCAAGGACAGTTCCCTGTGGTTCAAGATCCCGGTCGGCTTCGCCAAAATGTATTACAACCCGACCTTCAACTGGATGTACTACAGCCAGCCACAGAAGCAGTTGGGCAATCGCGAAATCTACGCCCCGCGCGGCAAGGTCCAGGGCGGTTCGGGCTCGATCAACGCGATGATCTACGTGCGTGGTCAGGCCCATGATTTCAACGACTGGGCGGCCAACGGCAACGACGGCTGGGGCTTCAAGGACGTGCTGCCGTATTTCCGCAAACTGGAAAACCACCCACTGGGCGACAGCGAATACCACGGCGGCAGCGGCCCGATCAGCATCACCCCGATGGCCGGTCAGACCCACCCGATCTGCGACGTGTTCCTCAAGGGCTGCGACGAGCTCGGTTACCCGCGCAGCGACGATTTCAACGGTCCGAAATTTGAAGGCGCGGGCATCTATGACGTCAACACCCGCAACGGTCAGCGCAGCTCCAGCAGCTTTGCCCATTTGCATCCGGCATTGAGCCGGCCGAATCTGACGGTCGAGCATTACGCGTTGGTCGACCGGGTCCTGTTCGATGAAAGCCAGCAGCGCGCCACCGGCATTTCCATCACCCAGCATGGCGTGGTGCGTACTTTCACAGCGCGCAAGGAAGTGATCCTGTGCGCTGGCGCCGTCGACACGCCGAAGATCCTGCAACTGTCCGGCGTAGCGGATCGCGCCTTGCTGGCCAAACATCAGATTCCGCTGGTCAAACACCTGCCGGCAGTGGGGCAGAACCTGCAGGATCACCTGTGCGTCAGCTACTACTACAAGGCCAATATTCCGACGTTGAACGATGAGCTCAGCTCGCTGTTCGGCCAGTTCAAACTCGGCGTGAAATATCTGCTGACCCGCAAGGGCGCGCTGGCGATGAGCGTCAATCAGGCTGGTGGATTCTTCCGGGGCAACTCGGAGCAAAGCCATCCGAACCTGCAGTTGTACTTCAACCCGCTGTCGTATCAGATTCCGAAAAACAACAAGGCCAGCCTCAAGCCCGAGCCGTATTCAGGCTTCCTGCTGTGCTTCAACCCGTGCCGCCCGACCAGTCGTGGTCACATCGAGATTGCTTCGAAGAATCCTCGCGATGCCGCGTTGATCGACCCGAACTACCTGAGCACGCAAAAGGACATCGACGAGGTCATCCAGGGCAGTCGCCTGATGCGCAAGATCATGGGCGCTCCGGCGCTCAAGGGCATCACGGTCGATGAAGTCTTGCCGGGGCCGGCGGTGGAAACCGACGAGCAGATGCTGCAGTACTTCCGTGACAACTGCGGCTCGATCTATCACCTGTGCGGTTCCTGCGCGATGGGGGCGGATGAGCAGACTTCGGTGGTCGACAAGCGCCTCAAGGTGCATGGCCTCGAGGGGTTGCGGATCGTCGATGCGTCGATCTTCCCCAACGTGACCTCGGGCAACACCCATGCCGCGGTGCTGATGGTGGCGGAGAAGGGCGCGGATCTGATTCTGCAGGATGCGTAATGCGCGGTGACACTTGATCGCAGACGGATCTCCAGCCTGCGCTAGCCTTTGAATGCCGGCCCATTACGGGCCGGCATTGCTGTTTCTGGAGGATTGGTTTTTTGATTCAAGGAGCGACCGATCATGGATGATCTGGTGAAAGAGGTGATTCCGCTGTTGCAGTATCTGATCCCGGGTTTTGTCTCGACCTGGACTTTCTACACCCTGACGGCGTTCAAGCGGCCGGATACGTTCGGGCAGATTGTGCAGGCGTTGATTTTTACGTTTGTGATTCACGGGGCCGTTCTGGGCGTTGGTGAGGTCTGTTTGTGGGTGGGGAGGGAGGGCTTTTCTGTAGGAACGTGGGACTCCAAGGCTGAAACAGCATGGGCGTTTTTTGCTTCGCTGACGTTTGGGTTGCTGGCTTGTTGCGTGTCCGCCAGTGGCAACTTACATGGTTGGTTGCGTAGCAGAAACGTAACGAAACAATCTTCCTACCCTAGCCAATGGTTCAGCGCATTTGCGAAATATGATCGCGTCATCACCCTGCATCTGGATGATGAAAGGCGCGTTCTAGGCTGGCCGGTGGAGTGGCCGCCCGAATCTTCGAGTGGACAGTTTCTGTTGCAATCTCCGTGTTGGCTCAATAGCGATGGAACTGACGTACCTTTTGGTGCTGAATTTTTGTTGATAGATTCCGCGAAGGTTAAATGGGTTGAATTCAATCCGATTTCAGAGGGTTCATCATGACCGCCAGAGCACCACAGCCAATGCCGCCGCACATCGCGCGCCTGTTCTACGGGCCAGATGGGAAACAGTTGGAAAAACCATTGATCAAGGGCCCAAAAGCACCCCCACCGCTGAAGCGTTAGCCGATACAAGGGGCGTTTATTCGCCCCGGTTGCCAGCTCTCCAGTTCAGGCTCGCCAAGTCAGAGCGTCTGCACCAACCAATCCCGAAACGCCTTCAACGACGCCAGCGACTCATTGCGCGCCGGGTACACCAGGTAATAACTGCGCCTACTGCTGATCGGTTCCCCCAGTTGCACCAGATCACCGCTGTGCAGCTCATCCTCCACCAGAATCCTCGGTACCAGCCCGATGCCGATATTGGCGCGCACGGCCTGGATCAGGTGCGAGGTCATCTCGAAGCTAGGGCCGATGCGCATGCTGCGATGGGGCAGGGCGTGATGGCTGAACCACTCGGACCACGCTTGAGCATTGCTGCTGACGTTGAGCAGCAGTTGCCCGGCGATATCTTCGTCGGCCGCACGACGTTCGGTATCGGACAACTGCGCACTGGCGATCACTACCAGTTCTTCGGTGTGCAAGCGGTGGGCAGTCAGCCCCGGCCAGTCACCGCCACCCACGCAAATCGCCGCGTCTATTTCGCTGGTATCGAAGTCGATGGTTTCGATGCGTGAATGCAGATGCACGGTCATGCCCGGGTGCGCGGTGTAGAAATCCTTCAGGCGTGGCAACAGCCATTTCGAGCCGAAGGTCGGCAGAGTCGCCAGGCGCAAGCTGTGAATGCCCGAGCCAAACGCCATGGCCTGCAGCGTTGCGCTGCGGATCTGCCCAAGGGCTTCGGACAGTTCGCGCTGGTACATGCGCCCGACGTCGGTAAGGATCACCCGCCGGCCTTCGCGACTGAACAGGCGCATGCCGAGCATCTTTTCCAGAATCTGCACCTGACGACTGACCGCGCTCTGGGTCAGCGACAGTTCGTGGGCGGCGCGGGTGTAACTTTCATGGCGTGCGGCGGCTTCAAACGCCAGCAGCAATGACATCGAGGGAGTGAGAGTTCGCGGATTCATTCGTTTTAGTCATGGATTGCGGGTCGATTTTACGGTTGTCCCGGCATCGCTCTGCAATGAACATAAGGCCTATGAGATGGCGGGAGCGTGACGCAATCATTCATTGCGCACAACTGTTCACCGCCACACGGCCCGTTTTTGACCGAGATTGCACGCCCGATGATTGCCCAGCTGTCGCCTTCCACCACGCTGAACACCGACTACCAACAGTTTCTCAAAGCCCTTGAAACCATTGGCTTTCGTGGCGAAATCAGTGCCGACTACGCCAGCCGAGTGGTGCTGGCCACTGACAACTCGATCTATCAGCGCTTGCCGCAAGCAGCGGTATTCCCGCGCGACGCCGACGACGTGGCGCTGCTGGCACGCCTGATTGCCGAGCCGGCGTACCAGAAAGTCGTGATAACACCTCGCGGCGGAGGCACCGGCACCAACGGCCAGTCGTTGACCGACGGCATCGTCGTCGACCTGTCGCGGCACATGAACCGCATTCTTGAAATCAACGTTGAACAGCGTTGGGTGCGGGTGCAGGCCGGCGTGGTGAAGGATCAACTGAACGCGGCACTGAAATCCGCCGGGCTGTTTTTCGCCCCGGAGCTGTCCACGTCGAACCGCGCCACCGTCGGCGGCATGATCAACACCGATGCCAGCGGCCAGGGCAGTTGCACCTATGGCAAGACCCGCGACCACGTGCTGGAACTGCACATGGTCCTGCGCGGTGGCGAGCGCTTGCACGGCCGCCCACTGGAAGAAAGCGAGCTGGCAGCGGAGTGCTCCCGTGAGGGTCGGGCCGGCGAGGTGTATCGCTGCGCGCGGCAGATCATTGATGAGCAGGGCGAGCTGATCCGGGAAACCTTCCCCGACCTCAACCGCTGCCTGACCGGCTACGACCTGGCGCACCTGCGCGAGGCAGACAACCGTTTCAACCTCAACAGCGTGCTGTGCGGCGCCGAGGGTTCGCTGGGGTTTGTGGTCGAGGCCAAGCTCAACGTGTTGCCGATCCCCAAGCACACCATGCTGGTGAACATTCGTTACGCCGGTTTCATGGACGCGTTGCGCGATGCCCGGGCGTTGATGGCGCTCAAGCCGCTGTCGATTGAAACCGTTGACTCCAAAGTGCTGTTGCTGGCGATGCAGGACATCGTCTGGAATGGCGTCGCTGAATACTTCCCGGAAAGCGCCGAACGACCGACGCTGGGGATCAACCTGGTGGAGTTCTGCGGCGACGATCCCGAGGAGCTGCAAGGCCGGGTCGAGGCTTTCATCCAGCACTTGGGCACCGATGCCACGGTCGAGCGGCTGGGCCACACGCTGGCCGTCGGTCATGCGGCGGTGAACCGCGTTTATGGCATGCGCAAGCGTGCGGTGGGTTTGCTCGGCAACGTCGCCGGTGAAGCGCGGCCGCAGCCGTTTGTCGAAGACACCGCCGTGCCGCCGCAACACCTGGCCGAATACATCGCCGAGCTGCGCGACCTCCTCGACAGCCACAATCTGCAATACGGCATGTTCGGCCATGTCGATGCCGGCGTGCTGCACGTGCGGCCGATTCTCGACATGAAAGACCCGCAACAAGCCGCACTGGTGCGCCCTGTTTCGGACGGCGTCGCCGCGCTGACCCAGCGTTACGGCGGTCTGTTGTGGGGCGAGCACGGCAAAGGCCTGCGCTCGGAATACGCACCGGCCTTTTTCGGCGAGTTATACCCGGCGCTGCAAGCGTTGAAGGCGGCGTTCGATCCGTTCAACCAGTTCAATCCGGGCAAGATCGCCACACCGAATATTCCTGGCGCTGCACTACTGAAGATCGACGAAGTGACCCTGCGCGGCGAACTCGATCGGCAGATCGACGAGAAAGTCTGGCAGGACTACGGCGCGGCCATGCACTGCAACGGCAATGGCGCCTGCTACAACTTCGATCCCGACGATGCGATGTGCCCGTCGTGGAAAGCCACCCGTCAGCGCGCGCAATCCCCCAAGGGCCGCGCCTCGCTGATTCGCGAATGGCTGCGTTTGCAGGGCGAGGCGGGTGTGGATGTGTTGGCCGATGCCAGTCGCCGTCCGCCGTTTTTCAGCACGTTGCTGCAGCGCTGGCGCAACAGCCGTGCGCAGGAACAGGACTTCTCCCACGAGGTGTACGACGCCATGGCCGGTTGCCTGGCGTGCAAGTCCTGCGCAGGGCAGTGCCCAGTGAAGGTCAATGTGCCGGACTTCCGTTCGCGGTTCCTCGAGCTGTACCACACCCGTTACCTGCGGCCGGCGCGGGATTATCTGATTGCCTCGCTGGAGTACACGATTCCGTACATGGCGCGGATTCCGTTTCTCTACAACGGTTTGATGGGCGCCTCGTTCAGCCGCCGCTTGATCGAGCGACTCGGTGGCATGGTCGATGTGCCGTTGCTCAGCCGTTTCGATTTCCACGCGGCCATGCGCCGCTGGCAGGTTCAGCCGGCGTCGGTCGAGGTGCTTTCGACGCTGACTCAAGCACAACGCGAGCGCAGCGTGGTGCTGGTGCAGGATGCGTTCACCCGGTATTTCGAGGCGCCATTGCTGGCGGATCTGATCGAGCTGATTTCGCGACTGGGCTATCAGGTTTATCTGGCACCGTTCAGCGGCAATGGCAAACCGCTGCATGTGCAGGGCTTCCTGTCGGCGTTCAATCGCGCGGCGTTGCGCAATGCCGGGCAACTGCGCGCACTGGCCGAGATCGGTGTGCCGCTGGTGGGGCTCGATCCGGCGATGACGCTGGTTTATCGCCAGGAATATCTGAAAGTGCCGGGGATGGAAAAATGCCCGGAGGTGGCGCTGGTGCAGGAGTGGCTGCTCAAGGTCATGCCGGAGCAAGCCGATCAGCGCCGCGAGGAAACCTTCCGTCTGCTGGCGCACTGCACCGAGAAGACCAACGCGCCCGCCGCGACCAGGCAATGGGAGCAGGTGTTCGAACGGGTCGGTTTGAAGCTGACGACCCAGGCCACCGGTTGCTGCGGGATGTCCGGCACTTACGGCCACGAAGCGCGCAATCGCGAGACCTCGGCGGTGATCTACGAACAGTCCTGGGCGAAGCAGATCGAGGCGCCGGTGGAGAAGGGTGAAGCGCTGGCCACCGGCTATTCCTGCCGCAGCCAGGTCAAGCGCCAGGCCGACCGGACGGTGCGTCATCCGTTGCAGGTGCTGCTTGAAAGGCTACGTTCTGCTTGAGAACCGTTGGCAATTGAGGCGCTTTTTCGTGTTATAAGGTAACGCAAATATTCGGGCTGTCAGCACGCGGCCCGATCGAACTCTTCACTCGATTGCGAACCCTTCATGACCCTTGCTGTTCCCCGAAACGTCCCGCCGGCGACTGGCCGGCTGCTGTCCATTGATGCGCTGCGTGGCCTGGTGATTCTGTTCATGTTGCTGGATCACGTGCGCGAAACCTTTCTGCTGCATCGTCAGGTGTCCGATCCGATGGACATCGCCAGCACCGAGCCGGCGCTATTTTTCAGCCGCACTCTGGCGCATCTGTGTGCGCCGGTATTCGTGCTGCTGACCGGTTTGTCGGCGTGGCTGTTCGGGGAAAAGTACGACGGCAAGGCTGACGTCAGTGCCTTTCTGTTCAAGCGTGGTCTGTTCCTGGTGGTACTCGAATTCACCCTGGTGAATTTCGCCTGGACGTTCCAGCTGCCACCGAGCGTGATCTACCTGCAAGTGATCTGGGCCATCGGTCTGAGCATGATCGCACTGTCGTTGCTGGTCTGGTTGCCACGCTGGCTGCTGTTGACATTGAGCCTGGCGATCATTGCCGGGCATAACCTGCTCGACGGACTGCATTTCGGAACGGAGTCGGCGCTGCACGTACCGTGGGCAATCCTGCATGACCGGGGCTGGATCGAAGTCAGCGAGAGTTTGCGCTTGCGTACGTCATACCCGTTGCTGCCGTGGATCGGCGTGATTGCTCTTGGTTATTCGCTGGGGCCGTGGTTCGCTCGCGCTGCCGATTCAGGTGTGCGCCAGCGCCGCTTGTTGATCGGTGGCATCGTCGGACTGCTGGGTTTTGTGGCGCTGCGACTGGTCAACGGTTACGGCGAAAAACCGTGGTCGATCAATGACAGCACTGTGCAAACCCTGATGGGTTTCTTCAACATCACCAAATACCCGCCGTCGCTGTTGTTCATCACGCTGACGGTGAGCATCGGCCTTCTGCTGTTGCTGGTGTTCGAGCGTGCACAGGAGCGACGCTGGATTCGCTGGCTGACGGTGTTCGGTTCGGCGCCGATGTTTTTCTATCTGTTGCACCTGTATGCGCTAAAGATGCTGTACCTGATTGGCGTGGCGTTGGTCGGGCTCAATCAGGGCAGCTATTTCGGTTTCTCGTCGGTGGCGGCGGTGTGGCTGGCGGCGATGGTGCTGGCGATTGCGTTGTTCCCGGCAGTGAGATGGTTCTCTGCACTGAAGGCCCGGCACCGCGACATCGCCTGGTTGAAGTACCTGTAACTAGCCCGTTTTACCGTCGCGAACATTGCGGGCAAAGTCGATGAAAGCCTTGAGCGGCGCCGGTACATGGCGCCGGCTCGGGTAATACAGGTGCAGCCCGGGATAGTACGGGCACCAGTCCGCCAACACCTGCACCAGACGTCCGGCGGCCAAATGTTCGCTAACCATGTCTTCAAACACATAGGCCAGTCCCAGGCCCTGCAGCGCAGGGCCGACCATCAGGCTGACATCGCCCAGCGTCAGCGGGCCGTTGACTTCGATTTCCTGTTCAATGCCACCGCGTTCGAATTCCCAACGGTACATCGAACCGCTCGGGAAGCGATGGCGGATGCAGGGCAGGGCATGCAGGTCTTCCGGTTTCTGAGGTGCGGGACAGCGTTGGAAAAATGCTGGCGAACCGACCACCACCGAACGCAGGTTCGGGCCGATGGGCAGCGACACCATGTCCGCCTCCAGCCGATTGCCGAAACGTACGCCGGCATCGAATCCGGCAGCGACGATATCCAGCAGCGCATCGCTTTCGACCACTTCCAGACGAATGTCCGGGTAGGCCTGCAGAAACTCGCTGGCAATCGGCAGCAGCACCAGTTCGCACGCCTGGCGCCCGGAGGTGATGCGCAGGTTGCCCGAAGGTTTGTCGCGAAAATGGTTGAGGTCTTCAAGTGCATCTTCGATATCGCGAAACGCTGGTTTCAGCCGCGCGTAAAGCCGCTCGCCGGCCTCGGTCAGCGCCACGCTGCGGGTGGTGCGATTGAACAGGCGCACGCCGAGGCGGTTTTCCAGAGCCCGCAACGAGTGACTCAGCGCCGACGGTGTCAGGCCCAGATCCACCGCTGCACGACTGAAATTCAGATGCTGGGCGATGCTCAGAAAGATCGACAGATCCGCCGTGGACGGATTTTTCATTGATGAGCGCCTTTCACAAAGTCATGTAATTTTGTTGGGATTATCGCATCAGTAACACGGCTTTAAAGTCGCATCAACTCATCGAGAAGGCCCGGCAATATCGCCAGGGTCACTGACAGGAGGAGTTGCTATGCGTACCTGGCTGATTACCGGAGCTTCCCGTGGTTTTGGCACCCTCATCGCAGAACACGCCCTGCGTGCGGGTGACGCCGTGATTGCCACCGCCCGCAATCCGCAAGACATCACCGACCGCCTCGGCGAGTACCCGAACCTGCTGGCGCTGCGTCTGGACGTCACCCGTGAAGACGAGGCCCACCAAGCGGTGGCAGAGGGGATCAAGCGTTTCGGCCGCATCGATGTGCTGATCAACAATGCCGGGTTCGGTGTGTTGGGTGCTGTCGAAGAAACCAGCGCCAGCGAAACCGAGCGTCTGTTCGCTACCAACGTCTTCGGCCTGCTCAACGTGACTCGCGCCGTGCTGCCGCACATGCGCGCCCGGCGCAGCGGACGGGTGATCAACATCTCCTCGATCGGCGGCTATCAGGCCTACATGGGCTGGGGTGTCTACGGCTCGACCAAGTTTGCGGTCGAAGGCATCAGCGAAGCGCTACGTCAGGAACTGGCGCCGCTGGGCATTCATGCCACGGTGGTCGAACCGGGTTTCTTCCGCACGGATTTCCTCGACGAACAATCGCTGGTCAAGACCGCGCTGGTGCTGCCGGATTACGACGAAACCGTGGGCAAGATGCGCACCTTCGCCGAAGCCGCCAACCATGCACAGCCGGGCGATCCGGTGAAGTTTGCCGAAGCCATGCTGGCGCTGGTCAATGCACCGAACCCGCCGCAACGGTTGGCGCTGGGCAGCGACACCATTGCGCGAATCGAGGCGAAGAACCGCTTGGTGGCGCAGGAGCTGGCGCAGTGGAATGAGCTGGCGCTGTCCACGGATTTCAAGGACTGACACAACCCCCGTTGAAGCCATCGCAGGCTGCGCTCTGTTGATCGCAGCCTCATTTTTTTTCATTGGATGAAATTATGAAAACCGACTCCCAATACCATGACGCGCGCGACAAACTGCTGATCCTCGCGGCCATTTGCCTGTCGGCACTGGTCCTTCCGTTAAGTTTTACCGGTGGCGCAGTGGCGACGCCGGCCATTGGCCGTGACCTGGGTGGCAGCCCGGTGGCGCTGACCTGGATCACCAATGCGTTCATGTTGTCGTTCGGCAGTTTGCTGATGGCGGCGGGGGCCTTGGCCGATGTCTATGGACGCAAACGCCTGTTCACCTGCGGCATGCTGCTGTTTACCGGGGCGTCGATTGCCCAGAGTCTGGCGCCTTCGGTGTTCTGGCTGGATGTGCTTCGGGCGATTCAGGGCGTGGCCGGGGCGGCGGCGCTGGCCAGTGGTTCGGCAGCGCTGGCGCAGGAGTTCGAAGGCCACGCGCGCACCCGTGCCTACAGCATGCTGGGCACCACGTTTGGCATCGGCCTGGCGTTCGGGCCGTTGGTGGCCGGGGCGCTGATCGAGGCGTTCAACTGGCGCGCGATCTTTGTCTTCACCGCGCTGATCGGTGTGATCGCGATGGTCTTCGGCCTGCCGCGCATGCGTGAAACCCGCGATCCCGACGCCAGCGGTCTCGACTGGCTAGGCACCGTGACGTTCAGTTCGATGCTCGCGCTGTTCACGTTCGGTGTGATCCAGGCACCCGAAAGCGGTTGGGGCAGTCCGTTGGTGATCGGTCTGTTGGGCGCTTCGGCGTTGTTGCTGGCGCTGTTCGTCATCATCGAAATGCGTGTCAAACGCCCGATGCTCGATCTGACGCTGTTCCGTTTTCCGCGCTTCATCGGGGTGCAGATGCTGCCGATCGGCACCTGCTTTTGCTACATCGTGCTGGTGGTGATGCTGCCGCTGCGGTTTATCGGCGTCGAAGGCTTGAGTGAAATCGATGCCGGCCTGCTGTTGCTGGCGCTGTCGGCGCCGATGCTGGTGGTGCCGATACTTGCGGCTTCGATGACCCGCTTTGTTTCGGCCGGTATTTTATCGGGCGTGGGTTTCTTGATTGCCGCCGTGGGGCTGCACTGGCTGAGTCTGTACAACGTCGGCGAGCCTACATTCGCGTTGGTGGTACCGATGGTGTTGATCGGGATTGGCGCAGGTTTGCCGTGGGGCTTGATGGACGGATTGTCGGTCAGCGTGGTGCCGAAAGAACGCGCCGGCATGGCAGCCGGGATCTTCAACACGGTGCGGGTGGCGGGTGAGGGGATTGCACTGGCCAGCGTGGCGGCGATGCTTGCCTCGCTGTTGCATACCGATCTGCAATCGGTGGCCGGCAGCGCCGACGTTGCATTGATTGCCGAGACCGCGCACCGGGTGACGACGGGCGACATGGCTCACGCAATCAACACGATTCCAGGGTTGGCCAATGAACGTCTGGTGCAAGGCTACGCTTCGGCGTTCCAGTATCTGCTGCACATCCTGACGCTCATCACGCTGGCGTCGGCAACCGTGGTGCTGGGGCTGTTGAGCAAGGACCGGACGGTATCGGAGCCTCAACAGGCTGCGGCGTAAATGAAAAAGCCCGGAAGCGCAAAACGCTTCCGGGCTTTGTTCATTGGATCAACGGCGATCCAGCCATACGGTCTGCGCGTTGCAGAACTCGCGTACACCGAAGTGCGACAGCTCACGGCCGAAACCGCTCTTCTTCACGCCACCGAAGGTCACGCGCGGGTCGCTGGCGGAGTAGCCGTTGATGAACACACCACCGGTTTCCAGTTCGCTGGTCAGTTGCTGGGCCAGGGCGACGTTGGCGGTATAGATCGTCGCGGTCAGACCGAACTCGCTGTCGTTGGCCAGGGCCACGGCGTGAGCGCAATCGCGGGCGGTGATAATCGACGCTACCGGGCCGAACAATTCCTGCTTGAACGAGGTCATGCGGTCGGTGACGTCGGCCAGCACGGTCGGCTCGTAGTAGTTGCCTGCGCCCTCGACCTTGCCGCCGCCGAGCAGCAAGGTGGCACCTTCTTCGAGGGTGTCGCGCACTTGTTGATCCAGTTCGTCGCGCAGATCGAAGCGAGCCATCGGGCCGATGTAGTTGTCGGCGGACAACGGATCGCCCATCTTCAACTGGCGGGTGGCTTCGACGAATTTGCGGGTGAACTCTTCGACCACGCCTTCTTCGATGATCAGGCGTTTGGCGGCGGCGCAGACCTGGCCGGAGTTCTGGTAACGACCGATCACTGCCGCTTGTACGGCTTCATCGATGTCGGCGTCGTTGAGCACGATGAACGGATCGGAGCCGCCCAGTTCCAGTACGCATTTCTTCAACGCGGCACCGGCCTGTGCGCCGATGGCCATGCCGGCGCGGACGCTGCCGGTCAGGGTCACGGCGGCGATGCGCGGGTCAGCGATGGCAGTCGAAACGCCTTCCGGGGTGACGTTGATCACTTCAAACACGCCATCGGCAACCCCGGCGCGGGTGAAGGCATCGCGCAGCAGATAGGCACTGCCCATCACGTTTGGCGCATGCTTGAGCACGTAGGTGTTGCCGGCGATCAGCGCCGGGACTGCACCGCGCAGCACCTGCCAGATCGGGAAGTTCCACGGCATCACGGCGAGGATCGGCCCCAGCGGACGATATTCGATGCGCGCCTTGCCGCCTTCGACCAGAGTCGCCTCGGCGTTGAGCATGGCCGGGCCGTGCTCGGCGTACCACTCGCAGAGCTTGGCGCATTTCTCGATTTCGCCACGGGCCTGGGCGATCGGCTTGCCCATTTCCCGGGTGATCATGGTCGCCATGGCTTCGCTGCTGTCACGCAGAGCGCCGGCCAGCGCGGTCAGGGCGCGGGAGCGGTCCTGCAGCGGCTTGCGTTTCCACTTGCCGAAACCGAAGGCGGCACGGGTCAGCGCGGCATCGAGGGCCTCGGCGGATTCGAAGGCGTAGTGACCGATCTGCTCGCCGGTGGCGGGGTTGATCGAGATGGCGTGGGTCTGGCTGGAAATCGGGCTCATGGCATCGTCCTGCGAGGTCAGTGGATGCGCTCAGAGTAGGGTGGCGTTTGATTTCTGGAAACTGAATAATAAAGAGCGTTTCTTTCACGATTGGAGAATGACTGTGGATCTCGTGCAACTGGAAATCTTCAAGGCCGTGGCCGAGCACGGCAGCATCAGTGCGGCGGCGGCGCAGATCCATCGCGTGCCGTCGAACCTGACGACGCGCATCAAGCAGTTGGAGGAGGATCTGGGCGTCGACTTGTTCATCCGCGAGAAAAGTCGTTTGCGCCTGTCGCCGGCTGGCTGGAGTTTTCTGGAGTACGCGCGGCGGATTCTCGATCTGGTGCAGGAAGCGCGCGCCACGGTAGCTGGCGAGGAGCCGCAGGGCGCGTTCCCGCTGGGCTCGCTGGAAAGCACGGCAGCGGTGCGCATTCCCGGTTTGCTGGCGACCTATAACCAGCAGCATCCGAAGGTCGATCTGGACCTCTCGACCGGGCCCTCCGGGACGATGATCGACGGTGTGCTTTCCGGGCGCCTGGCGGCTGCGTTCGTCGATGGCCCGGTGTTGCACCCGGCGCTGGAGGGCATCCCGGCATTCGAAGAGGAAATGGTCATCATCTCGCCGCTGCATCACGGGCCGATCCAGCGCGCTGCGGACGTGAATGGCGAGAACATTTACGCGTTCCGCTCGAACTGTTCCTATCGCCATCACTTCGAAAAATGGTTCAGCACCGACGCGGCGGTGCCCGGCAAGATCTTCGAAATGGAGTCCTATCACGGCATGCTCGCCTGCGTCAGCGCGGGGGCGGGTCTGGCCCTGATGCCGCGCAGCATGCTGCAGAGCATGCCCGGTTGCGCGACGGTAAGTGTCTGGCCGCTGGCGGCGGATTTTCGTTATCTGACCACGTGGCTGGTGTGGCGGCGGGGCACGGTGTCGCGCAGTCTGAGTATGTTTGTGCGCTTGCTCGAGGAGCGCGGCGTGGTGCGTGCAGAAGAGAATTGACACTTTGTGTCATGGTTGTATCTTAGGCGTCCTGTTTCGCAATATAAAAAACTATACAGCGCAAGCGATTAGCCAGAAGGAATCAGCGATGACCACAGCCCTGAGCGGTAAAGAAGCAGTAGGTGAGCGTTTTGTGCTGGAGACCATGCGCCACGCCCAGCAGTTGACCTGGAAGGCCGTGGACGAGATCGCCAAGGTGATCAAACCCGGCATGCGCGAATCCGAAGCCCATGCACGTGGCAAGGAAATTCTTGTCGAGCTGGGCATGGACCGGATCTGGCATCCGCTGCTGATCCGCTTCGGCGCCAATACGCTGAAGACTTTCAAGGAGCGCTCCGACGGCGATCCGGTGCTGGGCGAGAGCGACATTTTCTTCATCGACATGGGCGTGGTCTGGGAAGGCCACGAAGGCGATGCCGGGGCGACGTTCGTCACCGGGTCCGATCCGCAAATGATCGCCTGTGCGGCAGCCTCCAAGGAACTCTTCGACAAGGTCGAAGCCTTCTGGCGCAAGGGCGTGACGGGTGTCGAACTGTACCGCTACGCCACCGATCAGGCGGAGGCCATGGGCTGGAAGTTGAACCTGGACATCAAGGGCCACCGGGTCAGCGATTTTCCCCATGCGATTTATCGTGGCGGCAATCTCGGGGATTTCGATCAGGCGCCGAATGCTGGTGTGTGGATTCTGGAAATCCAGATCGAACACCCTGAACTTCCCTACGGCGCGTTCTATGAAGACCTGTTGATCTGACTCACATTGGCGGTGCTAGAGTCAGGAGTCGATGTTCAAAGAGGTGCAGCGCTGTAGTTGTAACTACATAGCGATTGCTTCGATGATGCAGGCCGTTTCCTAACTCAAAAGTCAACAAAAGGACGTCCATCATGAAAGTCAGTGCCCGCAACGTGTTCAAAGGTCAGGTCAGCCAAGTTCAGGAAGGCTCGGTCAATGCCGAAGTCGTCCTGACCCTGCCGGGCGGCGAGAAGCTGGTTGCGGTCGTGACCCTGGCCAGCCTCAAGAGCCTCGGCATTGCGGTGGGCAAAGAAGCCGTTGCCCTGGTCAAGGCGCCTTGGGTGATGCTGATGACCGAATCCAGCGACATTCGCCTTTCGGCCCGTAACTGCCTGCAAGGCAAGGTGCTGAGCGTGACCGATGGCGCGGTCAACGCCGAGGTGGTGATCGAGCTTGCCGGCGGTTCTAAGGTCTACTCGATCGTGACCCGCGACGCCGTGAACGAACTGGGTCTGGCGGCTGGCGTCAGTGCCACGGCGGTGATCAAGGCTTCGCACATTATTCTGGGTGTGCCGGCCTGATCGAACGCGTGACTCGATAAAAATGCCCGGTTCGGTGGTTTGCCGAACCGGGCATTTTTTTATCTATCTCAGAGACTGCCCGCCAGCTTCCCGGTCATCAGCCGCCGACGATAAGCACTGTCACGACTGGCCAGCCAGAAATACAGCGGCGACGTCACCAGCAACCCCACCAGCCACGACAGGTCCGCGCCGTTGATATGCGCCGACACCGGGCCGACGTACAGCGGCGTGTTCATGAACGGAATCTGCACCACGATGCCGATCGCATACGCCAGCAAGGCCTGCGGGTTGTAGCGGCCGTAGATGCCGCCGTCGACCTGGAAGATCGAGGCGATGTCGTACTGACCTTTATGGATGGCGTAGAAGTCGATCAGGTTGATCGCTGTCCACGGCACCAACACCACCAGCAGCACCAGCACCATGTCGACGAAGTGGCCGATGAAGTCCGACGACGCACCCACCGCAGCGAAGCAGCAGGCGAGCAGCACGATCAGCGAAATCACTGCGCGGCTCTTGGCTGTCGGAATCCAGCGGTAGGCGAAGGTCTGCACCAGGGTGATCAGCGACAGCACGGCGCCGTACAGGTTGAGCGCGTTGTGGCTGATCACGCTGAGCAGAAACAGCACCAGCATCAGCGGGCCGATCGAGCCGGTGGCGAGTTTCACCGCGTCCATGGTGTCCATGCCCACCGGCGTTGCCAGCACGGCGACTGCACCAAAGATGAACGACAGGCTGGAGCCCAGCGCGGAGCCGAGGTAAGTGGTCCAGAACGTCGCGGCCACCGGCACATTGGCTGGAAGGTAACGCGAGTAGTCCGAGACGTACGGCGCAAACGCAATCTGCCACAACGCAGCCAGCGACACCGTCGCGAGCCAGCCCGAAAGGTTGAAACTGCCACGGGTGAGGAAGTCGGCGGTCTGCACGTGAGTCAGGATGTAGCCGAAGCCGACCACGATGCCGATTCCCAGCACCCAGGTGCCGATACGGTTGAGCACGTGGATGAAGCGGTAACCGATGATCCCGATGATCCCCGAGCCCAGCGCGCCGATGACGATGCCGACCGGCACCGGAACGCTGTCGACCACGCCATGCAGGGACTTGCCGGCCAGCACGATGTTGGAGGCGAAGAAGCCGATGTACATCACGCCGGCAATCAACACCACCAACAGTGCGCCGAGGGAGCCGAATTGCGCACGACTCTGGATCATCTGCGGGATGCCCATCTGCGGGCCTTGCGCCGAGTGCAGCGCCATCAACACACCGCCGACCAGATGGCCGACCAGAATGGCGACGATGCCCCACAGCAGATTCAGGTGAAACAACTGCACGCCGAGGGCGCCGGTGACGATGGGCAACGGCGCGATGTTGCCGCCGAACCAGAGGGTGAACAGATCCCGAACCTTTCCGTGGCGATCTTCGGGCGGCACGTAGCCGATCGTGTGTTTCTCAATGAGCGGTGCGGACGTTGTTGCAGAGGTGGCCATGACGAACTCCAAGGCAAGGACGAGTACGTGGACGTACTTCAGTGAGCGCCGGCACGGACGGCGCATTTCTTGTTGGGTTCGATCATGGGCAAGGAAAGGGGAGAGATAAATTAGTAGTTTTGTTGCTTCAGGCGTTAAAAAAACGAGGCTCTCCGGTCAGCTGAAAACGCTCTGTTTCGGGCGTTTCAGCGCCATGAACGACAACGCAGCTGACCTCCATTGGAGCAGCTGTCTGTCGGTGATATTGCGGCTCGGCTGCGGACTTTTATCCAGCAGCCAGACCGTTTTTTCAAAGGCGAATCGACGTCAGCATCCGTTGCAGCATCTCATCGCAGGCCTTGAGCTGATCGACGCTGACAAACTCGTCCGGCTTGTGGCCCTGATCCATGCTGCCGGGACCGCACACCACCGTGGGAATCCCCACTGCGTCGAACAATCCGCCCTCGGTGCCAAAAGCCACGGTGCCGAAATCGTCCGAGCCACAGAACGTGGCGATCAATTGCGCCGCCTGGCTCCGGGCATCCGTCGCCAGCCCCGGATACGCCGACAATTCGCTGAATCGGATATCGCTTTGCTCGCTGACGGCCCGCATGCGCGGCAGCATTTGCTGTTCGGCGTAAGCCTTGAGTTGCTGCGCGACAATCGCCGGAACCTGCGAGGGCAGGGCGCGGATTTCGAAGTCGAAACGGCAATCGGCGGGGACGATATTCAACGCCTTGCCACCGCTGATCACGCCGGTTTGCACCGTGGAGTAGGGCGGATCGAAACGCGGGTCGACGTGTTCATCCTTGAGTTGCCGGCCGATGCGTCCCAATTCGCCGATCAGTTCGGCGGCGCATTCGATGGCGTTGACCCCGAGCGGCGCGTAGGCCGAGTGACAGGCGTGACCCTGGACATCGCAGCGCATCGCCAGTTTGCCCTTGTGCCCGAGCACCGGTTTGAGTTCGGTCGGTTCGCCGATGATGCACAGCAGCGGTTTGACCGGACGCTGCTCCAGCACCTTGAGCAACGAACGCACGCCGAGGCAACCGACCTCTTCGTCGTAGGACAGAGCAATGTGTACCGGCATGCGCAACGGTGTTTCGATCAACGACGGCACCAATGCGAGCACGCAGGCGATGTAGCCCTTCATGTCCGCCGTGCCACGACCGTACAACTTGCCGTCCCGCTCGCTGAGTTCGAACGGCGGCACGGTCCATGGCTGACCATCGGCAGGCACCACATCGGTGTGTCCCGACAACACGATGCCAGGCAAATCCGCCGGTCCAATCGTGGCGAACAGATTAGCCTTGCTGCGCTCATCGTTGTAAATCAGCTCGCACGGCACATCGAGCCGTTCGAGGTAGTCGCGCACGAAGTCGATCAATTGCAGGTTGGACTCGCGGCTGGTGGTGTCGAACCCCACCAGCGTCTTGAGCAACGCGACGCTGTCGCTCATCGGTCGTCTCCGGCAACTCCGTAGCCCGGCGCCTTGGCCGGATCGAGGGCGCGGTCGATGTAGTCCTGCAGCTGCGGACGATAGGCATCCCAGAGTTTCTGCAACTGGCCGATCGGGTTTTCATCGGCCCAGTCCACGCGCAGGTTGACGATGGGCCAGGTCAGTTCGCCGACCACGACCACGGCTGCCGAATGCACCGGGCCTGCTTCACCGCCCAGGGCCTGGGCGGCGTGCAAGGCCTTGAGCAGGCGATCGGCCAATTGACCTTCGCCGTCTTCGAACGCGCTGACCATGGCTTCGATCACCGAGCGTCCGGCGAGCATGTTGCCCGCCGCCACGCATTGTTCGCCCGACACCGCGTTGTGCACGCCCAGGGTTTGCGCGCCGCTGAAATGCGCGGTCTGGCCGAGGTGGTTGATGGCCGTGATCTGCCGGTACTGACTGTAGCCATTGCGGGTCAGCACCTTGTCCAGCGCCGCCTCGGGCGTCAGGCCTTGCTCCATCAGGGCGAGCACTTCCGGGCCGAGGGAGGGCAGGGTGATGTTCTGGCTCGACACCGCGCCGACACCGGGCAGCAGCCACGGGCAGCGGGCGCCTACGGCGATGCTGGAGGAACTGATGGCGATGCCGAACTGACCGGTTTCCGGGCAGCGGGCGGCGATGGAAAATGTCATGTGTGGCCTCCTTTCGCTAAGGTCGAATTACTCGGGAATCACCGCAACCACATCAATTTCCATCAGCCACTGCGGCTGACCCAGGGCCGACACCACCAGCCCGGTGGAGATCGGGAACACGCCTTTCAGCCATTTGCCGACTTCCTGATACACCGGCTCGCGGTAGCGCGGATCGATCAGGTAAGTGGTGGTCTTGACGATGTGGCTCAGGTCGCTGCCGGCCTCTTCGAGCAGTTGCTTGACGTTGCGCATCGCCTGTTCGGTCTGTGCGCGCGGGTCGCCGAGGCCGACCAGTTCACCATCGAAATTGGTGCCGACCTGACCACGGACATACACGGTGTTGCCGGCACGCACGGCCTGGCACAAGTCGTTGTCCAGGGTCTGGTTCGGGTAGGTGTCCTTGGTGTTGAACATGCGGATGCGGGTGTGGGTTGGCTGACTCATGTGGGGCTCCTGACGAAATCGGACCCGGCGCGACGAGCGCCGGTATGGAAGAGGGAAATCAAGCGTCGACGGTGTCGGCGGCTTTGTTGTGCAATGCGGCTTCGCGTTGTTCGGCATCGCGATAGGCCAGGTATTTGCGCTGGGTGGCGATGTGATCGGCCACGTGCTTGGCGTCGTGCCACACGCCCCAGATGAACGAAGAGCCGCGTCGCGACTGCCACGGCAGACCGAGGAAATACACACCCGATTCGCTGGACACACCGCGCTGGTGCTGCGGCTTGCCGTTGTCGTCGAAAGCGGCGACTTTCAGCCAGGAATAGTCCACGGCAAACCCGGTGGCCCAGATGATCGAGGTGATGCCGGCGGCGGCCAGATCGAGATCGGCCAGCGGGTTTTTCACGCATTCAGGGTCCGGATAGGTTTCCCGGGCTTCCGGTTCCAGCGGCAGATCAAGGCCATTGCGTTCGATGTAGGCATCGGCCGCATCCAGCAGCGCGAGGTAGTTCTCGTCGCCACGCTTGAGGTTGTCGCGCAGGTCCTGTTTGAAGGTCACCACGCCGTCGCTGAACGATTCGGTGACGCCGACCAGAGTCATGCCGCGATGAGCCAGGCCACGGAAGTCGATGGTGCGGCCACCGTGGGCGCCGCTGACGGCGATGGTCACGTGCTCGCGGCCGGGTTTCATTGCGGCCTGATCCCACTCGCCGAGCACGCCGAGCCACCAGCAGAAATCACGGTTGCGGTAAGCGCGAGGAGGGCGGTCATGAGCACCGACCGAGAGGAACACTTGCTTGCCCGAACGCTGCAATTCGTCGGCGATCTGCACGCCCGACGAACCGGCACCGACCACCAGCACCGCGCCGGCCGGCAGCTGTTGCGGGTTGCGGTAGTCGGCCGAGTGAATCTGCAGCAGGCGTTCATCTTTCGGCGCAATGGCCGGGATCACCGGACGCTGGAACGGGCCAGTCGCAGCGACGACGCGGGCGGCTTCGATCACGCCTTCGGAGGTCTCGACGGTGAAGCCCGGACGACCGACATTGCGCACCACGCTTTTCACATCCACGCCGGTGCGGATCGGCGCGTTGAATTTCTTCGCATAGGCCTCGAAGTAGTCGGCGACGCGCTCCTTGTGGGCAAAACCATCCGGATCGACATCATCGAATTCCAACCCCGGAAACCGGTCGTGCCACGCCGGGCCGTTGGCCACCAGCGAGTCCCAGCGCCCGGTGCGCCAGCGTTCGGCAACCCGATTGCGCTCCAGCACCATGTGCGGAACCCCGAGTTTGCTCAGGTGTTCACTCATGGCCACACCCGCTTGACCGGCGCCGACAACAAGCGTGTCTGTTTTTATTATTTCAGTGGTCATCTCTGATCCCTTCTCACGAGGCCGTTGGATTCAGGCCGCTGTCGACCTGTTCTCTGTGCTTGGGATCAGACTAGGGAGGGGGTGGTTATCGGTAAAATATTATTAAGCTGGCATGTGAAGATAAAAACGTGATGCAGAGGCTTCAAAGCCCCGTAAATGCAGGGTCTAGCCATGGCACCGGAATCCGGGACAACGAAAAAAAAGGGCCGCCGACAGGGTTGTCGGCGGCCCTTTGCAAGGCGTGTTCGGATCACACGGACTCAGCGATCGAGAAACGCCAGCAGGTCTTCATTCAATTGCTGCGCATGAGTCACGGCAAAGCCGTGGGGCGCACCGGCATACACCTTCAATTCGGCGCCCTTGATCTGCGCGGCGGCGCGTTTGCCGGTGGTTTCGAATGGCACGATCTGATCACCGTCACCGTGAATCACCAGCGTCGGTACATCGATTTTCGCCATGTCCGGGCGGAAGTCGGTTTCCGAGAACGCAGTGACACAATCCACGGTTCCTTTCAGCGAGGCGAGCAGCGCGATATTCAGGGTTTGCGTCAGCACGCCGTCGGAGACTTTCTGACCCTGATTGGTGCCGTAGAACGGGGCGTTGAAGTCAGCGATGAACTGCGCCCGGTCCTTCAGCAGGCCGGCCTTGATCCCGTCGAACACCGACTTGTCGACGCCCTCGGCAAAATCCGGTTTCTTGCCGAATAGCGGTGTCACCGCGCCCAGCAACACCAGCCCCGCAACGCGCTCGCTGCCGTGGCGGGCAATGTAGCGGCTGACATCACCGCCGCCCATGGAGAAGCCGACCAGGGTCACGTCACGCAGATCGAGGTGCTCGATCAACCGCGCGATGTCGTCGGCGAAGGTGTCGTAGTCGTAGCCAGTCCACGGTTGAGCAGAGCGGCCGAAACCGCGTCGGTCGAAGGCGATGGTGCGGTAGCCGCGACTGCTCAGGTATTCCATCTGGTATTCCCACATGTCGGCGTCCAGCGGCCAACCGTGGCTGAACAGCACGGGCTTGCCGCTGCCCCAGTCCTTGAAATAGATCTCGGTACCGTCTTGGGTGGTGAACGTGCTCATGGAAACTCCTTGGGTATGGGCCTGTGTGGATGCCGTGATGGCAGCAATCACTATCGCGACAAAGCAGCTCGGCCACTTGTACGCAGGTGCTAAGTTCGGGGCGCATGGCGTTATCGGTTTTGCAGCGCGGGTTGTAAGATGCAACCGAATCGAACCTGCCGAATTGCTGGAGAAACCCGAAATGAAGCGCAAAAGCCTTGCCGGCAATGCCTGCCCGGTCGCCCGGACGCTGGACCTGATCGGCGACTGGTGGTCGTTGCTGATCGTCCGTGATGCGCTGGAAGGCATCCGCCGTTTCGGCGATTTCGAGAGAAGTCTGGAAATCGCCAAGAACATCTTGAGCGTTCGCCTCAAAGGCCTGGTGGAGCGCGATATCCTGCACCTGGTGCCGGCGTCCGATGGCAGTGCTTACAAGGAGTACGTGCTGACGGAAAAGGGCCGGGCGCTGCAAACCGTGATCGTCGCGCTGTCGCAGTGGGGCGGGGAATTCATGTTCGAGCCCGGTGAGCCGGGGTCGGTGATGGTCGATGCGCAGAAGGGGAAGCCGATCAGGAAGCTGGAGTTGCTGTCAGCCGATGGCCGGGTACTGGCGCCGGAGGATGTGGCGACGAAACAGGCTGTTGAGCATTGAGGTTAAGTGAGCCGGATCTGTCGGATGTTTCGCTTCTCGGAACGTTCGCCGATGCTGTGGCCGGTTTTCCTTGGTTGATCTGCGAAACCTCCTGCATCTTTGTCGGAGTCGGACGATTTCACCGATGCCGTTCGTCGGCAACACTATTTCGGTAAATCCTTAAATTGACGTCAGAATAGTGGCACTTTAACATGGCGCCACTATTCTGATATCGCTTTCCGTCTCGAGGGATCGAACATGTCCTCACCCGCCCTCGTGGCGAGGTTGTGCCTGGCTTTGCTGTGCCTTTCTCCACTTAATGCTGTATCCGCTGCACCCACCCCCGGTGACACCGACCTGATTCGCGACCGCCAGAACCGCCTGCTTGAAGAGCAGCAGCGACGTCTTGAAGAACTCAAGGATCTGCCCGGCAAGGAAGCCAGACCGGTTCAACCAGCGGCGCCCACCGACACCCGTTGCTTCCCGATCAAGGACATCGAACTCAAAGGCGCCGACAGCCTGTCAGAGAGCGACAAGGCGCGCCTGCTCAAGCCTTACATCGGCCAGTGCCTGGGCGTGCCGCAGCTCAATGAACTGCTCAAAGTCATCACCGACCACTACATCGAGAAGGGGCTGGTGACCAGCCGTGCCTATCTGCCGCAACAGGATCTGTCCGCTGGGCACCTGAAAGTGCTGGTGGTCGAAGGCAAACTCGAAAGTCTGAAAGGTGCCGAGAACAGCAAGCTCTCCGAGCGTGAGCTGTCGATGGCGTTTCCCGGCAAGGCCGGCGAACTGGTCAACCTGCGCGAGATCGAGCAAATGGTCGATCAGCTCAATCGCCTGCCGTCCAATCAGGCCAAGATGGAGCTTTCACCGGGCAAGAACGTCGGTGGCAGTGATGTGCTGGTCAACAACACCCCGCAAAAGCCCTGGCGTGTCGGGTTGTCGCGCAGCAACGACGGCCAGCGCAGCACCGGCGAGCAGCAGTGGGGCACCACGTTCGACTGGGACAGCCCGCTGGGCCTGGCCGACCAGTTGAGCCTGCGCGGCGGTCACGATGCGATGACCGACCATCAGCACACTTCCAACAACGCCATGCTCAATTACAACCTGCCGTGGGGCTGGTGGAACTTCAGCTACACCTACAGCCAGAGCGAATACCGCTCGCAGATCGCCGCCAACGGCTACAACTTCAAGCAGACCGGCGACAGCGAAAACCACCAGTTTCGCGCCGAGCGTGTGATCCACCGCGACGCCGTCAGCAAGACGTCCTTAAGCACTGGCCTGTCGTACCTGCGCAGCAACAACTTCATCGAAGACAGCAAACTGCGCCTGAGCAGCAACCGTATCAGCGAAGCGCAGTTCGGCTTCAACCACGGGCGCCGTGTCGGCAGTGCCTTCGTCAACTTCGATGCCGGCATGCAGCAGGGCATCGGCGCATTCGACGCCCAGGGCAGCCACGATCCGGGCCCCGGCGAACCGGACGCGCGCTACCGCAAATACACCGCGACCCTGAGTTATCTGCAGCCGTTCAAGCTGTGGGGCGAGTCGCTCACCTTCAGTAGCCTGATGACCGGGCAGCGCAGCGAAGACGTGCTGTTCAGCCCGCAGCGCACCAGCCTTGGCGGGCTGTCATCGGTCCGTGGCTACAAGGACCAATCGCTGTCCGGCGACAGCGGCGGCTACTGGCGCAACGACCTGCGCTGGGCTCGCCCGGTGACTGCCGAATGGCTGCGTCCGGTGTTCGCCGAATACGGCACCAGCCTGGGCTACGACCAAGGCGTGATTCGCAATGATCGCTACAACGGTGACCAGCACGGCCGCATGTCAAGCAACTCGCTGGAGTTGTTTGCTCGTGGCCAGCATGTGGCAGCCAGTGTGACATTCGCCCATTCCCTGGAACGACCTGCCGCGCTGACCGAGCGCGAAGCGCCGATCTATTTCCGCATGGATTTCTTCCTCTAATTCCGCCTGCTTCGAGTTTCTGAAATGAACATTCGCCACCTGGCCTTCCTGGCCAGGCAGCCTTCTGCTGCCTATGAAAAACGCGATCACTTCTGGGGCATGCCCAAACGTGGTCTGGCATTCCTGCTGGCCAACGTCATGTTCTGGCAGCCAATGTGGGCGCAAGCGGACGGAATCGTGGTCAGTGCCCCCGGCACCACGCTCGACCGGGCCGGTAACGGCGTGCCGATCATCAACATCGCCACCCCCAACGGCGCGGGGCTATCGCACAACCAGTTCCACGATTACAACGTGGACGCTCAAGGCGTCATCCTCAACAACGCGACCAGTCGCACTCAACTGACGCAGATGGGCGGGATCATTCTCGGCAACCCGAACCTGCGCGCAGCGGCAGCGCAAACCATCCTCAACGAAGTCAACGGCGGCAGCCCGAGCCAGTTGCGCGGTTACACCGAAGTGGCAGGGCAATCGGCGCGGGTGATCGTCGCCAACCCGTATGGCATCAGCTGTAACGGGTGCGGTTTCATCAATACGCCACGCGTGACCCTGACCACCGGCAAACCGGTGCTGGATGGCGCGGGACGTCTGGATCGCTTTCAGGTCGATCAGGGCAGCGTTTCCATCGACGGCAAAGGTCTGGACGCCAGCGCTGTCGACAGCTTTGAAATCATCACCCGCAGTGCGCAAATCAACGCGCAGATCCACGCCAAACGCCTGAACATCACCACCGGTCGCAACGATGTAAACGCCGAAACGCTCAACGCCACTGCGCGGGCCGACGACGGCAGCGCCAAACCGCAACTGGCCATCGACTCATCGGCACTCGGCGGGATGTATGCCGGCGCGATCAAACTGGTGGGCACCGAGGCGGGTGTCGGCGTGAAACTGGCAGGCGAACTGGCGGCCAGCGCCGGGGATATCCAGATCGACGCCAATGGCCAGCTGACAATGGCCAAGGCCACGGCCAGCAATGCGATCGACATCAAGGCCAACAGTCTTGAAGCCCAACAGGCGGTTTACGCCGGTACGCAACTCGCGGTGCAGACTGCGCAGGATCTGGTGAACCAGCAAAGCCTCGCCGCGCGCGACGCCGTGCGCCTCACCAGCGGCGGTACGCTGACCAACGCCGGCGTGATCGAAGCCGGGGTGAACGCGGACAACAGCCGTAACGGCAATGGCGATGTTGCCATCAACAGCGGCGCGGTGAGCAACCGTGGCAGCCTGTTGGCCAGTCGCTCCCTGAGCGCCAGTGCTGCAGGTTTGCTCGACAACCAGAACGGTATCGTCCAGGCCAAAACCGTTGCGCTGGGCGCCACTCGACTGGTCAACCAAGGGGCTGACGCACGGATTTACGGCGAAACCAGCCTGGCCTTCAACGTCCCGGCAATCGTCAACCTCAGTGGTCTGATCCGCTTCGCCGACGGCCAGGCGGCAACGCTCTCCGTCGACAGTCTGGACAACCGCAAGGGCCGAATCGAAATCGCCGGCGGCCATTTGAAACTCAATGCTCGGGCAATGCAAAACGACGACGGCAAAATCATTGCCGGACGTCTGGATCTCGATACCCGACAACTCGACAACGCTGGCGGCCTGATTGCTGCCAGCCAGGGCGAAACCAAAGTCGTCGCCCACGAACGTCTGAACAATGGCAAAGGCAAGATCCAGGCAAAGACCGACCTCGTTGTATCGGGCGCCGAGTTGCTCAATCAGGGCGGCACATTGGCGGCCAATTCGATCCGGATCACCGGCACCCGGCTGGATAACAGCGGCAAAGGAGTCATCAGTGCCGAAAACGGCAAGGTCGACCTGACGCTGGATCAGGACCTCGTCAACCACGATGGCAAGATTCAGGCCTCCGATCGATTGAGCGTCGCGGCCCGGAGCATCGACAACCGTAATGCCAGCCTGACCGGCAAAACCCTTGAGGTCACCAGTCGCGGCAAACTCGACAATACCCAGGGCACGATTTCATCTGATGACAGCGTGCTGGCCAGCGAAGACCTGGACAACACCCAGGGCCTGATTCAGGGCAACACGAGCCTGAACCTGACCGCCCGCGATCTGGATAACACCAACGGCCAACTGCTCGGCGGTGTCGTCGATGCAACGCTGGACAATCTCACCCGCAACGACAAAGGCGCAATCAGCGCCGAAACCGGCCAGCTCACGCTGGTGGTCAACAAGCACCTGAACAATGCCTTGGGTCGACTCCAAGCCAGCAAGGGTGACGTGGACGTACAGGCCGGCAGCATCGACAACCGCAAGGGCGTGGTAGCCGCGCAACAATTGCTGCTGGTCGCTCGCGATGGCCACATCGACAACCGTGGCGGGCGGGTGATTGGCGATCGCCTCAACCTGCAAGCCGCCAGCCTGGATAACGGCGAGGGCGGTCTGCTGGCGGCGGGTGTCGACGGTGCCCGGTTGATTCTCAAGCACGCTGTTGCCGGCCAGGCGCAACTGCTCAATCAAAAGGGCCGGATCCAGAGCGACGCTGACCTCTACATTGAAAGCGACACGGTCGACAACAGCGCCGGTGTCCTGCTCGGCAAAACCATCGAAGTCACCGCAACACAGCTGAACAACAGCGACAAGGGCGGCATCGTCGGCACGGGCGGTGACATTGCGCTGAACATTGCCGGTGTCTTCAAAAACGTCACGGGTGTAGTCGACGCCGGTGAGCAACATCTGCTGTTCGAGCAACTGGTCGAACTCGACAACCGCGGCGGTACATTGCGCGGCAAACGTCTGGACATCGCCAGTACGTCCATCGACAACCGCAATGCGGGCCAGATCATTGCCGGCAGCGATGGCCTGAAAATCGTCGGCAACACCCTGCTGAACCAGCAGGGTGCGATCCTCGCCAATGGCAGCCACGCAGAACTGGCGCTGGGCACCGGCAGCCTGCAGAACCAGGGCGGTACGCTACAGGCCGACACCCTGAACATCACCAGCGCCGATCTCGACAACAGCGCAGTCGATGGCAAGGCCGGATTGATTTCCAGCCTGCTGGGTGACTTGAAGCTGACGGTGACACGCCTGACGAACCATGCCGGCAAGCTCTTCGGCAAAAATCAGGTGATTTTTGATGGCTTCAGTCTGGATAACGCGGGCGGAGAGATCAGCGGCAATCGACTGGCATTCGAAGCGCTCAGCCAGGTGCTCAATCAGGGCGGGCTGATCGAATCGGCAACCGATCTGCAACTGATCAGCGGCCAATTGAACAACAGCGCCGGCGGGCAGATCCGCGCACTGGGGGGTGCCTCCAGCAAGATCAAACTGAACGGCAACCTGAACAACCAGAACGGCGTCATCGAGATCGGCAGTCAGGATCTGGAACTTGGCGGTGCCCAGCTCAATAACCTCAGCGGCAGCGTTCGTCACGCCGCAAAAGGGCTGTTCGATCTGGACCTGACCAACCTGACTGGCTCTCAAGGCAGCCTCACCGGTCTGGGCAACGGCGTCTGGGATATCGCGTCGGTCAATGGCGTGGGCACCTGGCAACTGAACGGTGGCCTGACCTATACCAGCGCGCAGGATTTGAACCTCAATGTCGGGGATCGCATCGCCAGTGCTTCGTCGCTCAAGCTCAACGTCGCCAGTCTGAACAACGCCGGTGAACTGGCCACTGACGGCGACCTGACGCTGAACCTCGGCGGCAACCTGATCAACAGCGGACGCGTGTCCGCCAAACAGAAACTCGTTATCGGCGCCAATGACCTGATTCAGCAGGACGGTCGCCTGGTCAGCGGTGGTGACACCGAGCTGACCCTGCGCGGCACTCTCGACAACCTCGGTCGACTGATAGCCAATCAGAACCTCACGGTCTCCGCTGCACGGATCGACAACAAAGGCACGTTGGGCGCTCAAGGCAACCTGCTGTTCAACGCCACCAATGGCATCAGCAACGGCCCCGACACGCTGTTGTTCAGCGGCGGCACCATGGAGTTGCACGGCAACAGCCTGAGCAACTTCTATGGCGATATCTACAGCCGCGGCAAGCTGACGTTCGACGCCGTGGGCGGAGGTCGGGCGGCGTCGTTCAGTAACCTGTCGGGCACCGTCGAAGGCGAAGGTGATATCGACATCAACGCCGTTTCGTTTGAAAACGCCAAGGCCGAATTCGAAATCGCTTCGGGGCCATCGTCCGGCAGCCTGAGCTGGGTCTGCGCCCAGCATTGCGGCGGCGGGGATGGCTGGAAGCGTGGCTACATCACGATTACCACCGAGTTCAGTGACAAAGTCCTGAAAGACTCGCGGGCGGCGCGGTTTGTCGCCGGCAAGAACCTCACTCTTCATGCCAATAACGTCGAAAACCGCTACAGCCTGCTGGCGGCGAACGGCGATCTGACCGTGACGGCCGACAGCCTGCTGAACCAGGGCGCAATGTCGCGCTCGGGCCAACGGATAGTGAAGATCGGTACACCGGGGCACATCGACAACAGCCTCTGGGACAAGATGGAGTTCACCGACATCCCGGCGTTCAACGCAGCGACTGCGGCGGGTCACTTTGATGAGGAACGTTTCAACGAGTTGGTCAGTCGTTCGAGTGATGAACGATTTTTGCAGACAAGTGATGTCACCACGACGGGCGATACCCCCGAAAAAGTCTACTCGTCGGTGCTTCAGGCCGGAGGCAAGGTCAAACTGGACGTCGCTCACAGCATCCAGAACGGCACCCTCTACGACAACACTTATGACCAACTGACCGGCAAGCTGTCCAGCGATCAGACAACCGCCGTCGGCGGCGTCACCATCAACCTGGGCAAACACAGCACCGACGCCAGCGCCCAGGCGCCGAAAGACGTCACCCGAATCGAACGCGTCGACGCAGATGGGGTGAAGCAGATCAGCTTCGTTCCGGTCGATTTCAAGGGCGTGCCGTTTGCCGCAGTCGATCCGACAGCTTCCTCGACGTTCCGTCTGCCGAAAGGCCCCTACGGCCTGTTCGTGCAGAGCTCGAATCCGCAGAGCCATTACCTGATCGAAACCAACCCGGAGCTGACCCAGTCCGCGCCGTTCATGAGTTCCGATTACCTGCTGGGCAAACTCAGTTTCAGCGCCGATGAAGCGGCTCGCCGCCTCGGCGATGGCCGCTACGAGACGCGACTGATCAGCGATGCAGTGATGGCTCAGACCGGCCAGCGCTTCCTCGCCGGTGGCCTGAACAATGACTACGAGCAGTATCGTTATCTGATGGATAACGCGCTCGCCAGCAAAAACGAGCTGAACCTGTCCGTGGGCGTGAGCCTGACGTCCGAGCAAGTGGCGGCGCTGACCCACGACATCGTGTGGATGGAAGAGCGCATCGTCGACGGCCAGAAAGTGCTGGTGCCGGTGCTCTATCTGGCCCAGGCCGAATCACGTAACGTGCGCGGCGGCAGTCTGATTCAAGGGCGCGACCTGGAGCTGATCGCGGGCAATGATCTGGTCAGCGTCGGCACGTTGCAGGCGACCAAGGATCTGTCCGTCGACGTCAAAGGCAGCCTCTACCAGGGCGGCCTGGTCGAAGCCAACGAGCGCATCACGCTCATGGCCACCGACAGCATCCGCAACGCGCTGGCCGGCGAGATTCGCGGCAATCAGGTCAGCCTCACCAGCCTCAAGGGCGACATCGTCAACGATCGCACCGCCGTCGCCGTACGCGACGGTCACGGCATGCGCACCCTGGTGGACGACGGCGGCAACATCAGCGCACGCGACACGCTGACCATCAAGTCGGGCAACGACCTCGTCAACTCCTCGTCCATCAGCAGCGGCGGCGACGCCACCCTGAGCGCCACCCGCGACATCAACCTGTTGGCGACGCGCAACGAAAGCGAACTGCACGAATCGTTCGAGGGCGGCCATCGCTCAGTCATCACCACCACCGTGGAAAACCTCGGTTCCAGTGTGAACAGTGGTGGCAACCTGAAGCTCGACGCCGGCCGCGACCTCAACGTCGTGGCCAGCACCGCCGAGGCCAAGGGCAACCTGACCGCCGACGCCAAGCGCGACATCTACCTGTCCTCGGCGGGTGACGAACACAACGTCGAAACCCACAGCAAGGACGGCAAGAAACGCGTCCACGAAGAAGACAATCACACCGTCCAGAAAGCCGCCGAGTTCATCGCCGGTGGTGACGTCAAGACCAGCTCCGGTCGCGACACGACGCTGGTGGCGAGCAAGATCAGCGCGGGCAATGAAGCCTACGTCTACGCCGGCAACGACTTGAATTTGCTGGCCGCGCAGAACAAGGACTACACCCTCTACGACATGAAGGAGAAGGGCGGTTTCGGCAACCTGAAACTGCAGCGCGACGAAGTCACCCAGATCACCCACGTCGGCACCGAGATCAAGACCGGCGGCAACCTCTCGTTGGTCAGCAAAGGCGATCAGCACTACCAGGTAGCCAAGCTCGACAGCGGCAAGGACATCATCCTAGACAGCGGCGGTTCCATCACCTTTGAAGGGGTGAAGGATCTGCATGACGAGAGCCACACCAAAACCAACAACAACGCCGCGTGGGTATCGGCCAAAGGCCGCGGCAACACCGACGAAACCCTGCGCCAGACCCAGATGATTGCCAAGGGCAACATCGTGATCAAAGCCGTTGACGGGCTGAAGATCGATATCAAGGATGTTAACCAGGAGTCTGTCAGCCAGACCATTGACACCATGGTCAAGGCAGATCCGCAGTTGGCATGGCTTAAAGATGCCGAGTCTCGTGGTGATGTCGACTGGCGACGGGTCAAGGAAATCCATGAGTCGTTCAAGTATGAAAACTCTGGAGTGGGCCCAGCAGCACAAATAGCCATTGCGATCATGATGTCGTTCGTTATGGGGCCGGCCGGTCTAGGCCTGGTCGGTGGCGGAGCGGGTGGTGTATTTGTCACAAGCCTGGCCACCACTGGTGTGACCAGCACGATCAATAACAAAGGCAATCTGGGAGCAGCGTTCAAGGAAACCTTCAGCGCCAATAGCCTGAAAAATGCGGCTATCGCAGGGTTTACTGCGGGCATGCTCGACTATGCGGACTCAAACTGGTTTGCGGCCGGAGGTAGCAAAACTGCCAACATTCTGACCACTAGCAACATCACTGACGTCGCCATCCGCACGACTGGCCGGGCAATCATTTCCAGTGGCATTTCCACCACCATTGGTGGCGGTAGTTTTGGTGACAATTTTGGCGCTGCATTGCTGGGAGAGGCGAGCAGCGTTGCCATGGCGACCGGGTTCAATTTTGTTGGCGACAACACACTCAAGTTCCCCGAAGGCAGCGTAGAAAAAGTCGTTGCACATGCGTTGATGGGTGGTTTGATTTCACAGGTGCTGGGTGGGGATTTTGCTACGGGTGCGGCTGCGGCCGGACTGAACGAGGCGGCAATGAACGTCCTCGTGAAGTTCGCGGGCGGCAACGACCAGATGCAGGTGATGCTGTCGCAGTTGACGGGCGTGTTAGCGGCCGCAGCAGTGGATGGAAACACCCAGCTGGGGGCCTCCATTGCTGGGAATGCGACGACGTATAACTATCTTTATCACCGTGAGGTGAAAGAGATGCTGGCCGAAATAGACAGCAAATTCACCGATGAGGAAAAGCGAGCAGTCAGAGACAGATACGAAGCGCTCGACAAGCAAAGAGAGTTGGAGCGAGACGAGTTTTGTAAAGGAGCAGCCGATACCTGCCGTAAAATCGCACGCGATCTGGCCGACGATGACGCAAAATTTTCGGCGCTCATAACGAAGCTGAGAAATGAAGGCAAGGGGCCTGAAGCCTATTGGGTAGGTTCCGTTCAAACAGGGAATTTAACCTCCGCCGTATCAATGGCTTCTGGTGTGAAAGCACAGGAGGGTGGTTTCTTTTCAAAATTGGGCGACTTAGTCATCGAGATGGGTACCGGACTTTTCCCAGGTAGGATTACTGGAAAAGGTACAACTGCTACACATTTGGCAGACGGGAAGGATCCGGCTGGTGCAAAAGGCACAGCGGGAACCCCAGTAACGAAGGGGCCTTGCTGCTTTGCTGCGGGTACGAAAGTTTCTACACCGCAAGGCGACCGCGTTATTGAGTCGCTCAAAGTAGGAGATGTTGTCTGGAGCAAGCCTGAGAAAGGGGGTAAACCGTTCGCCGCTGCCATTCTGGCAACGCATCAGCGTTCGGATCAGCCGATCTACCGCCTCAAGCTCAAAAATGTTCGTGGTGCTGGGGCAGCGGAAGGCGAAACCCTGCTGGTTACGCCGAGCCACCCCTTCTATGTACCCGCCAAACGTGACTTCATTCCTGTCAAAGATCTGGAACGGGGTGATCTGCTGCAGTCACTGGCTGATGGCGACACCGAAAACACCTCGTCCGAAGTCGAATCGCTTGAGCTGTACCTGCCCGAGGGCAAAACATACAATCTGACGGTCGATGTGGGGCATACGTTCTACGTTGGCGAGCTCAAGACCTGGGTACACAACACTGGGCCTTGTGATTTGCCTCCGGATTATTCTGCGGGTGGTGCAAAAGGGAACGCAGCGGTAGCAGCAGAAGCTAATGACGCTCTCAGTGCTGCGAAAGGAGTTGTTGCCTCGAGGGTCAATGTGCGGACTGGCGCTGCAAACGTCACTGGCAGTGGACTTGAGTACGCTTGGAAAAAGCATGGTGGCGCTTGGGGTGAGAATAAATCTGCTTTTACGATCTCTAAGGATGAATTGAAGGGGGTTCTGCAGAGCCCACAGGTCGTCAAGACACCTGCGTACCAATCACCAACGTCTGGTAATTTTATTCGAACAGTTGATATGGGGCGGCCTATGGGAATTGATGCCAAAATCGGGGGGCAGTCTACTAATTTCATGACGGTGATTACCGATTCAAAGGGGAATTTGGTGAACACCTTTCCAGGAAAGACTTTCTAATCATGTATTATTTGATGATATGGGATAAAGATTTAGCATCCGTCGGGCGAGACGGTTGTCTTGATAAGATTGAGATTCCTTTGGATGTGGCAAAATTTTTCTTTCGGCTGGATGCCAGGCAATATCCAATTCTTTCCAGCTTAAGCTTTGATGATTACGATATGTTTTCTGGTTCGCAGATTGATTCACTTTTAGGTGAGCTGTTTTCTGTCGCAAGCATAAATCCGCTAGTTTTCGAAGGAGTTGAGTTGATGAAGGATCTGATGCTTAAGGCGAAGTCTTTAGGGAAAAATATATTGTTTGACCCGTTTAAGGTGAACTAAATGGTGTAAAACGCATTGCGGGAACGCCAGTAAAGAACGCGAAGAAAAGGGGACGGATTTATTTGATTTAATAAATCTGTCCCCTTTTTTCCTTTTTTTCACCTTTTTTCACCTTTTTTCATTTGATTTCGAAGAGAAGGGGGGCTGGAATCGATGAGGTAGTTCTTCAATATGGTCGGAGAAAAATGATGGAGATGGATCAGAAACTTTTGGAGCTCCATGATTTGGACTGGTTTGCATCGTGCCTGGACGGAACGATATTGCATTTCGCGACAGGTGGGCGCGGTTTTGTTCCGGATTTTGTAAGGCGGTCAATTTCAGCCTATGAAGAAATATATGATTATATTCTTTCAATATCTGCTGATTGTGGTGTTGAAGTTGTTGAGAAAAATCTACCAGGGTTTAATAGCGATATACAGCGTCAACGTTATTTGAAGTCTTTTTCTGAAATGGCCGGTAGAGGGGTCTTTAGTTATGATGTTTTTAATGATGGAGGATATAAGCTGATCGCTAAGCCGGTCGTTCCTTTAAAGTTGTCGGATCTCCCAGGTCAAGTGAGGCATTGTATTTTTCAATCCTCGATGCAAGCTCTTAGCATAGTTTTGCCGTTGGATATTGAGCGCAAACGGGAAAAGCAAGAAGACAGCCATTAGCCAAAGGAAAAGGGACAGATTTATTTGATTTAATAAATCTGTCCCCTTTCGTTTGCGTTTCATGCAGCGGGGTTATAAGTCAGTTTCAACAAAGGTTCCCTGGAGTGATTGTTAACGTAGAAACAGGAAAGCCAAGATGAAGAACGTTCGGGATATTTTTCACGAGTTAGTGCAGCGAGGAGTGATTTCAGAGTCCAATATTGTTGGTTGCTCCGAAGTGGATATTGCATCAGTCGAGCAACATTTTGGTTGTGAAATTCCGTTGGCATATCGTGATTTTTTGACGATTGCGGGACGCTCGGCTGGTAAGATTTTTTGTGGTGTAGATATATTTTATCCGAGATTACTTGACCTGAAGTTGGAGGCGGAAGAATTGCTTGATGAGTTAAGTCTCTCTGGTCTTTTACCTGCTGATGCTAAGGTCTTCTGCATGCATCAAGGATATGAAATTAATTATTTTCTACCCGTCTCTGATGATCCGCCAGTATTTCAATTCTTTGAAGGTCAAAGTTCGGCCGCTAAAGCTTGGGATAGCTTTTCAGGCTTTTTAATGGCATCAATAGAAAGCCATCTTGCACAATGGTCGGACTTGAATTGACTCGGTTAAAGGTACGACTTCAAATACAATAAAAAAGTAAGCGAAAAAAAGGGGGCAGATTTATTTGATTTAATAAATCTGCCCCTTTTGTTCCTTTTGTTCCTTTTGTTCTTGTCCCCTTTTGTTCTGGAAAACGGTCGCCCAAAGGCTGGGGAGTAATAAGGGTGCGACTGGTAGGATAGATTTAATTTCTGGGAAGGATGTTTGCCCTAATTGTACTGATGTTATTAGACAATTTCGTGATAGATATCCGAAAATTCAATTGGGCGTGCTTACGGTCGGGGACTGAGTATGCGAGTAGATAGTCTATTTTATCAGGCTAAAAAAATGGTTGAGGGGCTCTACAGCTATGCAATGGATGAACGGGGTTTTCGGCCGGAACAAGCTTTTGCATATGTTCAGGATGAGGTCGAAAGCCTCATGAAAGCAGATGCGCCAGGTCCAAATGCAATCCTTCAAACCGCCATCTATGTAGAGGGTAATCGTCGTAGCTTAAAGCTTTCGAAGGAAAGCCCACATGCAACGGATATGTTGGATATCTTGGCTGATGCATACAGTAAGTGTGTTGTCGAGGACCTTGTTGAGATCGGTGTTGACGAGGCTGAGTTAAGAGAGATTCAGTCGGATATGGAGTTTGTAAGAAATATTTTTCTAAATTAAATTAAAAATTAAAAATTAAAAAAGAGAAAAGGGGGCGGAACAACGGTAACGAGTACCATCTGCGGCAAAATAAAACCTACTCAGTCATCTTTCAATGTTACCTCGATACCGAAATCGTTCGAAATCAGGAGAAAAGGGGGCAGATTTACTTTGATTACTTTTTATGAATAAATCTGCCCCCTTTTTATGCAATG
>NZ_JALJDY010000012.1:0-119927 GCF_023242425.1 Pseudomonas sp. MWU12-2029
TCAGGCACAAAAAAGGGCGAACCTGTGAGGGTTCGCCCTTTTTGCGTTTGCCGTCAGCCCGTTACAGCTTGGCTTGCAGCAACGCCTCGAGTTTTTCCTGGTCGCGGGCAAACTGACGGATGCCTTCGGCCAGTTTCTCGGTGGCCATCGCATCTTCGTTGGACAACCAGCGGAATTGCGATTCGTTGAGGCTCAGGCGTGCTTCGCCCGCGTGCCCCGGAGCCAGTTTGCGCTCCAGTTTGCCGGTGTCTGCCGCCAGCTTGTCGATCAGGTCCGGGCTGATGGTCAGGCGGTCGCAGCCGGCCAGTTGCTCGATCTGATTGAGGTTGCGGAAGCTCGCGCCCATGACCACGGTCTTGTAGTCATTGGCCTTGTAGTAGTTGTAGATGCGCGTCACCGACTGCACGCCCGGATCATCGGCGCCGGTGTAGTCGTTGCCGTTGGCCTTTTTGTACCAGTCGTAGATGCGACCCACGAACGGCGAAATCAGGAACACGCCGGCATCGGCGCAAGCGGCGGCCTGAGCGAAGGAGAACAGCAGGGTCAGGTTGGTCTGGATGCCTTCCTTCTCCAGCACTTCGGCGGCGCGGATGCCTTCCCAGGTGGAAGCGATCTTGATCAGCACGCGGTCGCGGCCAACGCCGGCCTTGTCGTACAGCTCGATCAGACGGTGCGCACGCTTGAGCATCGCGTCCTTGTCGAACGACAGGCGGGCATCCACTTCGGTGGAGATGCGGCCCGGGATCACTTTGAGGATTTCCTGACCCACTGCGACGCCAAAACGGTCGCTGGCCAGGCCAACATCGCCCTTGCAGTCGCGAACAGCGGCGTTCAGCAGCTCGGCATAGGCCGGAATGGCCGCTGCCTTGAGCAGCAGGGAAGGGTTGGTGGTGGCGTCGACCGGCTTGACCCGGGCAATCGCTTCGAAGTCGCCGGTGTCGGCAACCACGGTGGTGAACTGTTTGAGTTGTTCCAGCTTGGAAGTCATGAGCGTGCTCTGTCCTATGGGTCTGACGACATTACCCGAGCGCTGACAGCCACTCAAGGGCATGTGGATGTATCGATAGCCCCGCAGGCAACAACCTGAAAACGGCTGTTTGAAAGGGCGGGGCGCGGTATCGATAGATACGATGCCAAATCGCGGCACAGGTTCAAAGCAACTGACTGATGAATGTGGACGCTACTCGGACTCCAGTTGCGTCCTGGCGGCCGCTTCCGCCGGTTTTGGTTGCCCGCCTGCGGTCTGCAAACCGAAGTTCTTTTCCCGGTCATCGCTGCCCGCATCATTGTTTTTCCACTCGTAGATCGACGTCAGTGGAATCTGCAGCCGTTTCACATCGGCAATGAACGCCGCGACTTTGGTGGCCTGCCCGTCGGGACCGCCGTTGGAGGCCAGTGCCGAAATCCCCCATTCACTGATGACGCCCGGCAGGTGGAAATTCTGCTGGATGAAGGTCTGCGCATTGCCGATCTGCGTCGCCGTCATGCCATAGGGATGGTAGGAAATGGCACTCAGGCATTTGGGGTACGCACCGAGAATGCTGTTCAGCGCCACGGTTGAAGCCGAACCGGCGCTCGGTGGCCGGGCGAAGCCGAAACCGATCACGGGAGTGCTGGTGGGATTGTCTTGCAGCGCCTTGCACATGGCGCTCATGAACGGTGCAAACGTGGTGCTGAAATTACCCGTGGGCCAGTACGTGTCCAGATCCGGTTCATTCCAGACTTCAATCGCGACCAGTTGAGACCTATAGGTCTGCTCGAGGCTGTTCACTGCGCTGGCAAACGCCGTGCCCGCCGTGGTCGGGTCTGTCGACAGCGGTTTGATGGCGCGTACCGTCATCAGCACCGGCAACCCGGCGGATCCCGCAGCGGCAAACGCATCGCCGAGCTGTTTCTGATAGGTCTTGTCGCCGAGGCTGTCGCTCCACGCGCCCAGGCGCACGAAGCTGAAGCCGGCAGCCTTGATTTGCGCGGCATCGGAAGCCGAAAAACTCTGGACCTTGACCTGGATGCCGACCGTTCGGTGGGGCAGGGCGGGGAACAACTCGCTGGCATCAACCTGAGCCGTTGTGCCGAACAATAAAAGGGAAAGGGCGCCGAGACGTTTGAGATGTGCTGCTTTCATGCCTGCTCTCCTGATGAGACGTGACATCTAGCCAATGGTTTATCTCGTTACTTTCATGCGATGCCGAAAAGGCCGAAAAGTGCACGAATGTTATTTTTTGTCGGAAAACTTTCAGTGAAAGAAGCGCCGAAAATCACAGTTATTTTTAGTCCGGTAATTCTGGTTGGGTGACTTTTGGACCCCGTGGTACTTAATGCACCGGTACTAACAGGCGAAACTGTTTCCGAGTGCAGGAAAGTCCTGTGGATTCATTTAAGTCCACGGGACATGTTGGCCGATTGACATTACACGGGAAAGTAAACCTTGTTCAAAAAGATCCTTGTCGTCTGCGTCGGCAATATCTGCCGAAGTCCGACAGCAGAACTGTTGCTGCGTAACGCACTGGCGCCCTCGACGATCACGGTCGCCTCCGCAGGCTTGTCCGCAAGGGTTGGCGAGTCCATGGAGGCAACGGCCCGCAAGGTGCTGGAAGACCGTGGGCAGTGCGCCGAAGGCTTCAAGGCGCGGCAACTGACAGCGGACATCGTCAATGAGTCAGACCTGATTCTGGTCATGGAAAAAGAGCATGTAAAACAAGTACTGAAGATTGCCTCTCACGCCAGAGGCAAAGTGTTTCTTCTCGGCAAGTGGCAGAACGAACGAGAAATACAGGATCCGTATCGTCAAGGGCAGGCCGCTTTTATTCATGCCCATGCATTGATTGAAGATGCTGTTGGCTCCTGGGCACAGCGCCTCGGGCATTGATGAATATTCTTCAGAACAGTGAATGGTAAGAAAGACTTATGCAGTTACCGTCAGTAGTCGGCACCCGTGACAACGATCAAGACAGTATTGATCTTCTCGGCATATTCGGCAGTTTGATTGATCAGAAATGGTTGATCGGTGCCTTCACCGGCGCGTTCATGATGACCGGCGTCGCCTATGCGATTCTGGCCACACCGGTGTATCTGGCCAACGCGCTGGTACAGGTCGAGCCGAAAAAGAACGACATGCTCGGCTTCTCCGATCTCAACAGCATGCTCGGCGGTCAGTCGCCGTCCGTGACCGAGATCGGCATCATCAAATCCCGCGCGGTGATCGGCAAGACCGTCGACGATCTGCGCCTGGACATCGACGTCACCCCCAATACTTTCCCGGTGATTGGCGGCTTTCTCTCGCGCCGCTATCGCGGTGAAACCGAACTCAGCGTCGCGCCGCCACGTTTCGGGCTGAGCAGCTACGCCTGGGGCGGTGAGCGTCTGGAGTTCGCCCGGCTCGATCTGCCCAAAGAACTGCTGGGCAAGAAACTCAGCCTGATCGCCGGCGAGCAGCAGCGCTTCCAGTTGTTCGACGACAACGACAATCTGCTGGCAGAAGGTACTGCCGGTGAAGCCTTCGCACAGGATGGCGTAGAGGGGCAGATCACGCATTTGCAGGCCAACCCCGGCACCCGATTCGAAGTGGTGCGCTACCCACGAATCGTGACCATTCAGGGCTATCAGGACGCGCTGGATATTTCCGAGCAGGGCAAGGAGTCGGGGATTATCCGTCTGGCCCTGGCCAGCACCGACGCTGCCGAAGCGGTGAAGATCCTCAACAAGATCGCCTCGCTGTACGTGGACCAGAACGTACGCCGCACCTCGGCTGAAGCCGCGCAGAGCCTGGCCTTCCTGCAAAGCCAGTTGCCGCAGGTCAAACGCGACCTGGCCAAGGCCAGTGATGCGCTAAACGCCTACCAGACGCGCGGCAAGACCGTGAACATCTCCCTGGAAACCCAATCGGTGCTCGGCCAGTCCGTCGCCCTCGAAACGCGGATTTCCGAGCTGAAAATGCAGCAGGCGGAAATGGATCGCAAATTCACCAGACAGCATCCGGCCTATCGGGCACTGATGACCCAGATCGGTGAATTGACCCAGCAACAGAAGTCCCTGGAAGGCAAGGTTGGCGACCTGCCAGCCACGCAACAGGAACTGCTCAACCTGACCCGCGATGTCGAAGTGGCTTCGCAGATCTACACCCAGTTGCTGAACAAGTCCCAGGAGCTGGACATCATCCGCGCTGGCGCCGTGGGCAATGTGCGTCTGGTGGATTCGGCGGATGTCGACCTGACCAGTCCGGTCAAGCCGAAGAAAGCCCTGATCGTGCTGATCGCGACCTTCCTCGGTGCCTTCGTCGGCGTCGCCCTGGTGCTGTTGCGCAAGTCCCTGAGCAAGGGCCTGGAAGGGCCGGAAGCCATTGAGCAGCTCGGCTTGCCGGTCTACGCATCGATTCCTTACAGCGCCCTGCAACAGGAAGAGGACACCAAGAAAGTCCGCGCCAAAGTCACGGCGGACACACCGGCCTATCTGCTGGCCCTGCGCAATCCGACGGACCTGTCCATCGAGTCGATCCGCAGCCTGCGCACCTGCCTTCACTTTGCGGCGCTGGATTCGACCAACAACCGCATCATGATTTCCGGCCCGAGCCCGCAGGTCGGCAAGACGTTCGTGTCTTCCAACCTCGCGGCGGTCATGGCCCAGAGCGGCCAGCGCGTGGTGCTGATCGATGCCGACATGCGCAAGGGGCATCTGCACAAATCGCTGAACACACCGATTACCAACGGCTTGTCGGACTTGCTGGTCAAGCGCTGCACCCTGGAGCAGGCGATCAACAAGGTCGAAGTCGACAACCTGCATTTCATCAGCCGTGGTCAGGTGCCGCCCAATCCATCCGAGCTGTTGATGCACGCCAACTTCCGCGAACTGCTGGCAGAACTCAGCGAGCGTTACGACGTGGTGATCATCGATACGCCACCGCTGCTGGCGGTAACGGACGCGGCGATTGTCGGCCGTGAAGCGGGCATCAGCCTGATCGTCGCGCGCTTCGGGGTGAACCCGGCCAAAGAAGTCGAACTGACCATTCGCCGCTTCGCCCAGAACGGCATCGAGTTGAAAGGCGCGGTGTTCAACGGCGTCGAGAAGCGTGCCGCCAGTTATTACGGCAACGGCGGCTACGGCTATTACAACTACGAATACGCGTCCGACAAATCCTGAGTGTCAGCGATTGTTCTTACAGGCAACAAAGTGGGTGGGTTGTGAAAAAAATACTGCACGTGGCTGAAACGATAAAAGGTGGCGTCGCGACGGTGATCCGCACGATTTCGGCGTCCCCGGACGATGAGCAAGCCAACTACGAGCTGGTGTATCTGGTGCCGCAGGATCAGGAAAAGGAACTGCACGGCATCGCCCCGCAGCAGATCCGCACCTTCGAGCGAACCGGGCGCAATGTGCCGTCGTTGCTGCGTTTTGCCTGGCGACTGATGCAAGTGATGCTCAAGGAAAAACCTGATGTGGTGCACCTGCACAGCACGTTTTCCGGGGTGATCGGCCGTTGCGTGTGCGTGCTTTTGCGGCCGTGGCGCAAACCGAAAATCGTCTACTGCCCGCATGCCTTTTCGTTCCTGATGGAAAGCTCGCCGATCAAGCAGAAAGTCTATGCGTGGATCGAACGCGTGTTGCAGAAGGTCACCGACACGATCATTTGCGTCAGCCAGTACGAGCTGGACAAAGCCGCAGCGTTCGGCATCGAGCGCAAACGCATGCGGCTGATCTACAACGGTATTCATCCCAAGGATGACCAGCGCAAGGCCGAGGATCCACAGCCGATTCACCTCCTGTTCGTCGGCCGGCTCGACTATCAGAAAGGCTTCGACGTGCTGCTCAAGGCCTACGCCAAGACCGGACGCAACGACCTGAAACTGACGGTGGTCGGCAGTGCGGTCAACGAGGCAACGGTCGAGTGCCCGCCAATGGATGGCGTTCAGTACCTGCCGTGGGTCACGCCGGCCGAGGTCAACGCGCTGTATCAGCAGGCCGATGCGCTGATCGTCCCGAGTCGCTGGGAAGGCTTTGCCATGGTGCCGCTGGAAGGCATGGCGCTGGGCTTGCCGGTGATTGCCAGCGACTGCACGTCGCTGCCGGAGCTGGTGACCCACGGGGTATCCGGCTACGTGTTCCCCACCGGTGACCACCACGCGCTGGCCGATCGCCTGAAGCAGATCCAGAAACCCGCATTGTCAGCCCTCGGCATCGAAGGCCGGCGCATCGTCCGCGAGCGCTTCAGCGCCGCGTTGATGATCCGCCAGACCTACGACGTGTATTCCGCTCCCTCTTATTAAGTAGAACGCCGCTCATGAACGTAACGATTTTGCATGGCTACAGTGCCTCCAATTCCGGTGATGGTCTGCTGGTCGACCTGGCCATTGCGCTGGTGCAGCGCAACTTTGGCGAAGACACTTCGATCAGCGTGGTGGCCTCCGATCCGGATTCCTTCAAATACCTGCCGCACCCGCGCTTTGACGCGCCGGTCATGGCCGCCAAGGGCCTGGGCCGGGTCAAGCAGGCGGTATTCCTCAATCAGTCCTACGCCGGGTTGGCAGATCTGTTGAAGAAAACCGATCTGATCGTCGGCGTCGGCGGCGGCTATATGCGCTCCAAAAGCGCCTTCGAACACATCAAGCTGAAACTGGGCCACGCCAAGCAACTGGAAACGGCGATTCTCAGCAAAGTGCCGTCGGTGTACCTGCCGCAAAGCATCGGGCCGTTCCACGGCGACAGCGACAAGATTGTCGGCCACTACGCCAGCGCCGATGCGGTGTTCGTGCGCGATAACCGCTCCTCGGCGTTGTTCGATGCCTGCGAAAATGTCTACCGCGCACCGGACCTGGCGGTGCAGGCCCTGGCCGGCAAAATCCTGCAGCAACCCAAGTTCACCCGCTGCGCCTCGACGCCGGCCACGGTGTGCGTGGTGTTGCGCAAACCGCCGGCCTGGAGCAAGGAAAAGAAGCTCGCCTACGTGGCCAACCTGAAGGTGCTGCTGCAGCGTTTGAAGAACAAAAGCAAAGTGGTCTGCGCGGTGCAGAGCGCTGTGCGCGGTAACGATGACGGCGCGTTCTATCGCGAACTGGGCATCACCGAAGACCTGCTGTCGCTGAAGGCGACGATTGCCAAATATCAGCCGGACCTGGTGATTTCCGTGCGCCTGCACGGGGCGATCGAATCGCTGCTCTCCGGCGTGCCGGCGTACCACATCAGCTACGAGCGCAAAGGCTTCGGCGCCTATCAGGACATGGGCGTCGAGGACTGGGTCATCAACGGTGGCGACATCGATGTCGACACCATCATCGACACGGTTTACGCACCGAATGCGCTGTCGGATTTCGGCAAGCGCCTGACCGACACCTGCCGTGAAATCGAAGCCAAAACCGTGGCCATGGACGACATCATCAAGGGCGTCATTCGATGATATTCCGCTTGTTGCTGCGCGGCGGAGCACTGGGCGCGAAGTTCCTGCTGGTGCTCGCCATCACCCATTACCTCGGTTACGAGGCGCTGGGCTTTTACGGCGTGGTGGTCGCGGCGTCGTTGATCGCGTCGAAGTTCTACAGCGTCGGTTTCAGTTCCGAGATCAATCGGCTGATCAGTGTCGGCGGCAGTTCGAAGCGCGTGGTCGACAAGGTTCTGCTGCTGTATCTGGCCGTGGGGTTGCTGTTGTCGGTGCTGACGGTGCTGATCTATTCACTGTTCCAGCAGGTCGAGGCGACGGCGGCATTGATCGCCTGTGTGACCCTGGTACTGCTGACCGAGCACCTGTCCTTCGAGATCAACTCGTTCGTGTTTTCCGCGCAGAAAGCCACGGCGGGGGCGCTGCTGTTCTTCATCAAGACCGGCCTCTGGGCACTGCTGGCCGTGGGCGGGATGATGCTCGGTTGGGTGTCGGGGATCGCCAGTGTGTTATGGCTGTGGGTAATCGCTAACGTGCTGGTGATCGTTTCCGGTTACCTGATTGTGGTGAATGTCCATCGCGGGCGCGAAGAGGGGACGCTGGCGACGGCGACCGTGTGGAAAGCCGGGCTGCCGTTCTACCTGGGCACCGGCCTGATCGCCGTGAGTCAGTATGCCGAGCGCTTTCTGATCATCGACCTCGAACCTTACGCCAGCCTCGGTAAATACGTGTACGCGTGGTCGGCGGCCAACACCTTGCAGGCGCTGTCCTATGCGGTGGTGGCGGTGGTCGGCATTCCGGTGCTCGCCAAGCGTTATCAGGCCGATCAGCAACCGTTCACGGTCAGGCAGTTGTTCGTGAACAAATGGGTCGCGCGTTCGCTGGTGGTTTCAGTGGCAGTCGCGGTGGCGATTTATCTGTTCTTCAATGTCGTGCTCGATTACGTCGGTGCAGCGGTGCCGCGTCCGGACAATGGGATTCTTGGCGTGCTGATCTTTTCCTTCGCCCTACGCGCCATCGGCGACATCGTCTGGGGTGGTTTGATCGCTTCGAAAAACAGCCGGGTATCCCTCGCCAGTTCGGCCCTTTGCCTGCTGATTTCGGTACCGGTCAGTTACGTGCTGATCAAGCACTATTCGATCTACGGCGCGGCCTGGGGCAACGTCTTCGGGATCATCGTGCAGCTCGGCGTGATTGCGCTGCTGACCCGTGCCACGCGTGCGAAAAAGGCTGTCGTGTCATGGGCCTGAAACTGCCGTGCATCGAGTTTCGCGGCAGGAAACTCGATTCGTCGCTGTCGTTCCTGATCCTGTTCACCGGCCTGTTTCTGTCGGTGGCCATGCCGCTGCTGATCCCCCGGGATCCCGGCCCGGATGCGATGACGTTGTGGTCGTCCTATGCCCGGGCCGACAACTGCAATTTCTGGAACCCGTTCTCGCCGGATCGCTCGTCCTACGAGTGTTCGGCGTTCCTGCTGCGGCCCACCGGGATCAACCTGACCAACGCCTGGGCCTACGGGATGTTCTGCAATTTCTTCCTCACGGCGATTCCGGTGGTGGTGTTCCGGCGCATGCCTTTGGCGATCTTCGGCACCCTGTGCCTGTGGGGCGTGGTGCGCTCGTTCTTCCTGGAGAACCTGACCAAGGAAATCATCGTGTCGGTGGCGGTGCTGAGCATTCTGTTCAGCTCGCTGACGCGCAAATATCGTGGCGGGTTTTTCCTGTCGGCGGTGATCTACGGCGTACTGATCCGGCCCTACTGGATTCTGTTTTCGCTGTCCTGGGTCGGCGTCTGCATGATGAAGAAGTACGTGTCGCGCATGACCTTCTTCCTGATGCTGTTCCTGTTCTACCTGGCGGTGGCCATGGCCATCCAGTTGGCGCTGGGCTTTCCGGTGTCGTCGATTCGTGCCAGCAACAACGAGCTGCGCACGGCGGGCGAGGAGGGTTCCAAGTCGCTGATCGTCTCGTGGCTCAGCGGCAGTGACTTCGTTTCGCAGGCCCTGGACTCGATGATCATCTTCTTCCGCCTGTCGTTCCCGGTGGAGCTGATCCTGCTCTCCGGGCCGGGCCAGGTGATCTTCGTGGCGCTGATGATCATGACCGCGCTGTTGTTGTTCAAAGTCATCACTTCGACCGATTACAAAGGCGCGCCGATCCAGACCAAACCCAAGGAGTTGATCGCGATTCCCCTGGCGTTTCTGCTGGTTCAAGGCTTGTTCGAACCGGACTTCGGCTCGTTCGCCCGACACTTCTCGATGGTGGTGCCGGTGTTGTTCGTGGGCTTGGGGTTGATGCTGCGGGCGAACAAACCGGTGCGGGTCGAATCAAGAATTCTGAATTGAGGCGGGTGCTTTATGTCGAGCAAGAAAAAGTCGCTGGAGATCGAAACCCTGCGCGGGCTCGCTTGCCTGTTGCTGGTGCTCTACCACGTGATCGGCCCGCTGGGCGGCGGTTTGAAGATCGATATCGGCTCGCCGTTCCGGGTCATCGCCGATTCCATGGTGTACGTGCGCATGCCGCTGTTCACCTTTATCTCGGGCTACATCTATTCCATCTACAAGATTCGCGGCAATGACTTTTCGGCGTTCTTCACCGGCAAGGTGCGGCGGCTGATCGTGCCGCTGTTTTGCGTGGGTGTGCCGTTCTCGGTGTTGCAGGCGGTGGGCCCGGGCGTCAACAAGGACGTCGGTGTGATCGATGCGCTGTTGTCGTTCTATGTACCGGTGAACCACTTCTGGTTCCTGCAGGCGGTGTTCATCATTTTCATGTTTGTCGGCCTGCTGGAGTGGCGTGGTTTGTTGCGCTCGGCGACGCGTCTGTACCTGCTGTTCGCGTTTTCCGCCGCAGTATTTCTGTTGCCGCCGTTCAAGTTCGATGCGTTCGGCATCAACGGTGCGACCTATCTGTTGCCGTTTTTTGTGGCGGGGATGATCGGCCAGGAAAATGTCAGTGCGTTGAAGCAACGGTTCAAAGTCGTCGGCCCGTTGGTGTTCGTGCTGATTTCGTTGACGCTGTTGTACATCGCATCGCTGGACCGTGAGCTGATCATCGATCGCCGCAGTCTGATCGGCCTGACGGTTGGATGCGTGTCCTGCTTCGCACTGCTGTCGAGTGACATGCGTTCGAAGGCGCTGACCTGGCTCGGTGGTTACTCTTACGCGATTTTCCTGTTTCATGTGTTGTTCGCCGCCACCTCGCGCTCGGTGCTCGGGCGTCTGGGCATCAAGGACGAAAGCGTGCTGGTGTTCTGCGGCGTGGCGTGCGGCTTGCTCGGGCCGGTGCTGCTGTCGACGATCTTCAGCCGGTTCAACTTCACTTCGGTGTTGTTTCTGGGTGAGCGTGCGGCGACGAAAAAAACGGCGGGGAATGTCTCCCCGGCACAGGTTTCGGCTAAAGGAAGTGCCTGATGGTTGCAGTGGATGACGCAGCGCCGGTCGCGGCGTCGGTGGTTGAAGTCGGCGATGCTCGCGAGCGTTTTGCCCAGTGGCGTGAAGGCAAGGCCGGAAAGGTTTTGTCGGTCTCGGTGATCGGCGACAGCTACAGCGCCGGGCAGGATTTCTACCTGAACAAACTGGTGCAGCGGCTGGTCGGCGAGGTCGGTTTTGCCGGCCCCGGTTATGTCGGTTTCAACCATGGCGCGGCGCTGGGCGGCAGCCATTTCAAGTACACCCGCAGCAGTGAAAAATACTTCGGCGGCGACTGGAAGGTGTCGAACCTCGGCGCGGCCAGTCCCGACAGCCGTACCGTGACCGGAAGTCCCGGTGCATGGCTGCAGGTCGATGCGCATCCGAGCGAAGCGATAAACACCGCTGTCACCCAGGCAAAGTTACTTTATCTGGGCAGCAGCGAATCCAGTGAACTGCGCTATCGCTGGGCACCCTCGCAATCCTGGCAGCCGTTGAAGTTAAGCGGCGTCGGTGTTCAGGAAGTCCCATTGTCAGGTACATCCGCCGCGACGGACTGGTCCTTCAGGCTGGAGGTGGTGAAAGGCGCGCCAACCCTGTTCGGTCTGTGGATGAGCAACGATCAGGCAGGTTTGCGCGTGTCGAAACTGGCGGCGTCGGGCGCCGCATCCGGCGATTTCTATCATGCCGACGGTCAGTGGCAGACCCAGTGGAAAACGGTGGTCTCGAAGATTCCGGCTGACATCTACCTGATCATGCTCGGCGGCAACGATCAGGGTTTCGGCGTGAAGCCCGAGCAGTACCTGAAGAACGTTCAGGGGCTGGTCGGAATGATCCGCGAGACTCAGCCGGCAGCAAGCGTCAACCTGATCATGCGCCAGGACACCACGCGTTCCAGCGCCTATCCAATGTCGGCCTACGCGCAGGTTCTGGAGCCCTGGGCTCGCGAGCAGCATCTGGGTTTCGCCAATCTGCAATGCGCGTTCGGTACGGACGTCAAACGTTATGCGGCGGCGATGATCGGCCCGGACAAAATACATCCGGTGCCGGCCACTGGAGGGAAGGTGATTGCCGATTACTTCTATCGGATGATCGTCGGCGGCAACCACGGGACTTCATGCGGCGCCGCCTCGGAATAAGAACTCAACCCTTGTCGAAGGTGTCCACGTGACCCAGAAGCTCTGCGGTCTTCTGCGGCATCAACTGCGTCAGGCAACGGGTCTCCACATTGATGATGATCGCCGGCTCGTTGCAGCAGAGGCGCACGCGGAATCGCCAGTCGCCGAGAATCACTTTCAGGCCGTCGCGGTCATCGACCTCCAGCGCCTGCTCACCATAGATCCGTTTCAAATGAGCGAGCAGGGGATAGGGATCGCGCAGCGGCCGGCGAATGTCCCCGGACGATGGAAACATGCCGATCCGCTCCACCAGCAGGATGGTTCCGAGCCAGGATTCGTTGGCGCTGGGCAACGGCTGATGACGAGACAACCAGCTCATCACCCCGAGGTTATCCACCTCCCGTTCAATGTCTGTCGAATGTTGTGCGATGTTCATGGTTGCCTCGCCGGATGTGGGTGGGGCGCCTTTCAGCGGCCCTTGAGGTAGACGTTGTCGTAGCAGAAGTTGGTCGCTTGCAGGTAACCCTCGGCGTCGCCGCAGTCAAAGCGCAGGCCCTTGAATTTGTAGGCCAGCACGCAACCGTTCTGCGCCTGTTTCATCAGGGCGTCGGTGATCTGGATTTCCCCGCCCTTGCCGGGCTCGGTGTCGGCGATCAGGTCGAAGATGTCGGGCGTCAGAATGTAGCGGCCAATGATTGCCAGGTTCGATGGGGCGTCCTGCGGCGCGGGTTTTTCGACCATGTGATTGACCCGGTAGATGCCCTCGGAAATCGCCTCGCCGGCGATCACGCCGTACTTGTGGGTCTGGTCACGCGGGACTTCCTGGATGGCCACGATCGAGCAGCGGAATTTCTTGTAGAGCTCGATCATCTGCGTGAGCACACCGTCACCTTCCAGGTTCAGGCACAGGTCGTCGGCCAGCACCACGGCGAAGGGCTCGTCGCCGATCAGCGGGCGACCGCTGAGGATCGCGTGGCCCAGGCCTTTCATTTCCACCTGACGGGTGTAGGAGAAGGTGCAGGTGTCGATCAGTTCGCGAGTGCCGGCCAGGAACTTCTCTTTTTCGGTGCCGCGAATCTGGTGTTCGAGTTCGTAGCTGATGTCGAAGTGGTCTTCCAGTGCGCGCTTGCCCCGACCGGTGACGATCGCCATGTGCTGCAGGCCGGCGTCCCGCGCTTCTTCAACGGCGTATTCGATCAACGGCTTGTTGACGATCGGCAGCATCTCTTTCGGCATGGCTTTGGTGGCCGGCAAGAAACGCGTGCCGTAGCCGGCAGCGGGGAACAAACATTTACGAATCATAGAAGTTTCCTGGACATTCATGGCATACAGCCATCGGTTACATTGCAATAAGGAAAAGTTGCAAGTTGATGAAGCTGTACTTTAATACCTGAGTCAGGTTATGAGTGACAACGTTAGCTTAGTGTAAAAGGGGGTAATGTTATTAGATGTCGGCTTGATAAATAACAGTTATTTTTAGTCGGTATCCGTTGATAGTGGTGAAAGTGCGGGAGTGCTAATAAGTACCGGGCAATACAGTTTGGCCCTTAAAAATATTTTTGGCCAGCGATGGAACTGTTTTTGTTTTGGGTTGTTGTCGCCCTGTTTGTGTGAAGCAAGACACACATTAAACAAGTTGGGCTTGACACGCTAGTTGGCACTTTTTCCACTATGGACCGCGCTATGAAGATTCTGGTAACGGGTGGCGCCGGGTATATCGGCTCGCACACCACACTCGCATTGCTTGAAGCAGGTTATGAAGTTGTCGTTCTGGATAATCTTTGCAACAGCAGCGACGCGGCACTCCACGCCGTGGAAGGCATTTGCGGCAAAAGTGCGCTGATGATTCGCGGCGATGTGTGCGACCGGGCGTTGCTGGACCGGATATTCCAGCAGCATTCAATTGATGCCGTCCTGCATTTTGCCGGGCTTAAAGCGGTCGGCGAGAGCGTGCGCAAGCCGCTGGAGTATTACGAAACCAACGTCAGCGGCAGCATCACGCTGTGCCAGGCGATGGCGGCGGCGGGGGTCTTCCGGCTGGTGTTCAGCTCTTCGGCCACGGTGTACGGCGAGCCTGAGCAGATGCCGATCCGCGAGGATTTTCCTACCGGCATTCCGACCAATCCCTACGGCCAATCCAAGCTGATCGTCGAAAACGTGCTGCGCGACCTGAGCCAGGCCGAGCCGCGCTGGAGCATCGCGCTGCTGCGCTACTTCAACCCGATCGGCGCCCATGCCAGCGGCCATATGGGCGAAGACCCGAGCGGCATCCCCAATAACCTGCTGCCGTACATCAGCCAGGTCGCGGTCGGCAGCCTGCAGGAGTTGTCGGTCTTCGGCGACGATTACCCAACGGCAGACGGCACCGGCGTGCGTGATTACATCCACGTCGTCGACCTGGCGGACGGGCACCTGAAGGCCTTGCAGGCCATCGACGGGCGCACCGGCATTCATACCTGGAACCTCGGCACCGGCGACGGTTACAGCGTGATGCAAGTGCTGCGAGCCTTCGAACAGGCGTGCGGCAAGCCAGTGCCGTTTCGGGTGATGCCACGGCGTTCGGGCGATATTGCCGAGAGTTGGGCCGACGCTTCCAAAGCGGAAAAAGAACTGGGCTGGAAAGCCACACGCAACTTGCAGGACATGGTTACCGATACCTGGCGCTGGCAATCGAATCATCCCAACGGCTATCAGGAATGATGGCCTTTTAGTCCAATGTTATTTTCGGTCAGGTTGTTAGATATCGTCGGGAAATTACACTGGCAATGCCTTTTGCAAGTCCGTAGATATAAACCTGCCGTTCGACTTTTATCAGTTGCGTAGGACTGTGAAAGAACAACGGATCTTGTTCGCGCTTTTTGCGACTTGAACTCTACCACCTCTAACGAAACACCCGATGTAACGGTGCAATGTTAGAAAGGAGTTGATATGAAAAAAGTGATGGCGATTGCCTTGTTGACGATGTTGAGCAACTGGGCATCCGCAGCTGAAGCGCCGCTTACTGCGGTGACCAATGTATCGGGCAGTGTCGCGGCTTCTACAGCGCCTGCTGCCAGTACTGCAATGGTTGCCAGTGCCGTAGCGGCGTCCAACAGTGGTGGAAGTGCCAACGGCGGTACAACGGGTACCACCGGTACCACGGGTACAACCGGCACGCACAACTAACTGAAGTAACTGTTGGTGCAGTACAAGGTCGCCCGACGAAAGTCGGGTGACTTTGTTTTGGATTCGCCCTTGAATAGCGTAGTGCCATTATGACTCGTAGTTTTTCTCTTTTAATGCTGGCAAGTCTCGCTCTGCAAGGTTGCATGTTTTCCCCCGGTCAACACCTGAGCACCTTTGGCATCACTCGCCAGGGCGCCAGTGAAAGCAGCCGGGTCGAGTTGATTCCGATCACCCCCAAGCTGATCTCCATGAACCGCGCCACGCAAAAGCGTGAGTCGGTGCCCACGGAATTGCTGGCGACGCCGGCCGAGTACCGCATCGGCAACAACGACGTGCTGTACATCACCGTGTGGGATCACCCCGAGCTGACCGCGCCGTCGGGCGCGCAGCAGCAGATCGACGCCAACGGCCGTCTGGTGCGCTCCGACGGCACGCTGTATTACCCGTACATCAAGGAAGTCCAGGCCGCCGGCCGGACCATCCAGCAACTGCGCGACGACATCGAGCAACGGCTGTCGGCGTTCATCGCCGAGCCGCAAGTGGACGTCGCCGTGTTGCGTTTCGCCAGCCAGAAAGTCGTGGTCACCGGCGCGGTCGCCAAGGCTGGCCCGCAAGCGATTTCCACCAACCCGCTGAGCGTGGTCGAAGCCCTCGGTTCGGCGGGCATCGACACCAACAATGCCGACTTGTCCGGGTTGTTGCTGACGCGCAACGGACGGGTCTATCCACTGAACCTGGATACCCTCAATCAACAGGATTCCGAGTTGCAGAACGTCTACCTCCAGGGTGGCGACAAACTGTATCTGCCGTACAACGACAACAAGCGCATCTATGTGATGGGCGAGGTCAACCAGCCGCGCGCCCTGAGCTTCAAGACGGCGACCATGAACCTGTCCGACGTGCTCGGCTCGGTCGGCGGCCTGAGCCAGACCACCGCCAACGGCAATGCCGTGTACGTCATTCGCGGGGTGGAAAACCTCGATGTCGAGCCGGCAAAAATCTATCAACTGGAAGCCGAATCGCCGACTGCCATGGTCCTTGCCACGCACTTCGAAGTGCGCCCCCAGGACGTCGTTTATGTAGGGCCTGCCAACGTGACTCGCTGGAACCGTCTGATCAGCCAGTTGGTGCCGTCGGCATCGATTGTCGGCACCGGCGCTTCCGCTGCGAAGAACTGGAGCGAATTCACCAACAACAGCAAATAAGGCCCGCCGACTTTGAAAACCTTGAATGTTGGCGTCTGCCTGATGGCGGCCTTGTTGCTGTGTGGCTGTAATCCGCTGATGGTTGCCTCGGTGACCAACCTGAAGTCGGCGGTGGTCGGCCCGGATGATATCGACGTGACGCCGGCCCAGGTGGCCGAGGTCAATTATCCGCAACTCAAACTCACCACGCCGTCCGGTTCCGGTGTGCTGGCGCTGGTGCGCAAGCGCGATGACCTGCAGTTCTGGGTGGCGTCCGGCAAGCAGGTCCTGCTGCTGCGCGACGGTCTTGCGGTGCGCAGCATCGGCCTGGGCGCGGAGGGCGACCTGGACGGCACGCGTCTGTCCGATGCCTCGCCGTTCAAGCGCGGTCTGCAACACGTTACCGATGGCCAGACCAGCCAGCGCTGGATCGATCTCTACAAGGGCCAGGAAGTCGGGTTGATCGTCAACAGCCGCTTCACCCGCAAATCCGTGGAAACCCTGAAGATTCTGAACAAGGAATACGCCGTGCTGCGTGTCGATGAACGTATCGACGTCCCGGCCATCGGCCTGCGGGCGACCAATCGTTACTGGGTCGATCCGGTGGACGGTTTCATTGTGCAGAGTGAGCAGCAACTGACCTCGCAACTGCGGGTGAAGATCGTGCAGCTGACCCCTGATCGCAGGCATCTGCCATGAAGCGCTTGAGGGTTCTGTCGGCGGGTTTGATGTTGCTCGCCGGCGCAAGTCAGGCAGCGGTCACGGTCACCGGCGATGTGGCCAACCCCGGGCCGGTGACGTTGCCGCCGGGCGGCCGATTGACCGATGTGATCAGCGAGGCTGTGCCTAACGCCGAGGGTTACTGGCTGGCCGGTGTGCTGCTGCGTCAGTCCCTGCTGGAAGAGCAGACCCGGCTCAAGGTCGGCGTGCTGTTCGACTTGGAGGTGTTGCAGCGCATGGCCGATCTGTTCGATCGACCGAGCCGCAAAGCCCTGGCGGTGCGCATGGCCGAGGACGTGCGGCAGATGCCGGTCACCGGGCGCCAGATCGCGGACCTGGACCCGGTGGCGCTGGAAGTCGGCTTCGCCCGCAACATTCGTCTGGATGACGGCGATCGCCTGATCTACCCGCAACGGGTCGATGAAGTGGAAGTGCTCGGCGCGGTCGCCGGGACCTGCCGGCTGCCTTATCAGCCATTGCTCGAGGCCCGTGAATACCTCAGCAGTTGCGTGCTGCTGGAGGACGATGCCGACGCCGATTACCTGTGGCTGATCCAGCCCAACGGTGTTTCGCGGCGCGTCGGCATCGCTCACTGGAATCGTGAGAGCGGGCAGTTTCCCGTTGCCGGCAGCAAGATTCTGGTGCCGTTGAAAAACGATGATCTGGATCCGCCTATCCCTGAACTGAATCAGCAGTTGGCCGAATTTATTGCCACGCAGTTGGCTGAGGTGGTTCGTTGAATTTGCGTTTTGCAGCTGTGTTGTTATTGCCATGCGGCCTGGTCCATGCCGAGCCGCGAATTACCCAGGGCGATTTTGGTGGCACCGGTCTGTTGCAGACACCCACCGCGCGCATGTCCCCGGCCGGCGAGTTGAGCGTCAATGCCAACCGCACCGAGCCCTACAGCCGCTACAGCGTTTCGTTACAGCCGCTGGACTGGCTCGAAGGCTCGTTTCGCTACACCGCCATTACCAACCGTCCCTACGGCCCGGAATCCATGAGCGGCAACCAGAGCTATAAGGACAAGGCGGTCGACGTCAAAGTCCGGCTCTGGGAGGAAACCCATTGGGCCCCCGATGTTTCCCTGGGCTTCCGAGACGTCGGCGGTACGGGTTTGTTCGCTAGTGAATTTCTGGTGGCCAACAAGCGCTACGACAACCTGGATTTCAGCGCCGGCATCGCCTGGGGCTACATCGGTAATCGCGGCGATATCGACAACCCGTTCGGCTATCTCGATGATCGCTTCAAGACGCGCCCGTCCCTGAAAGGCACCGGTGACGTCAACGCCGGTTCGTACTTTCGCGGCCAGCCATCGTTCTTCGGCGGCGTGAGTTACCAGACGCCCTGGGATCGTCTGAGCCTGAAACTCGAATACGAAGGCAACGATTACAAGCACGAACCGAAGGACAACGTGATCAAGCAGGACTCGCCGATCAACCTCGGCGCGGTGTTCAAGGTGACAGACTCCCTCGACGTGAGCGCCGCGTGGGAGCGGGGCAACACGGCGATGTTCGGCGTCACCTTTCACACCAATTTCGTCAGCCGCAAGGCGCCGGCCAAGAATTTCGATCCACCGCCGGAGCCGCTGCCGGCGAAGGCTCCGACCACGTCGATGGATCAGGTTGACTGGGCCAATGTGTCGCAACGCCTGCAGCAAAATGCGGGCTACCGGGTCGAGCGCATTGCCCAGCGTGATTCGGAATTGATCGTGTATGGCGAGCAGCAGCGCTACTTCCATTCCTCCAAAGCGGTGGGGCGCGCGAGCCGGGTGCTGGACAACAGCGTCAACGACGACATCGACTGGTTCACCCTGGTGAACAAGCGTTACGACCTGCCGCTGGAAGAAACCAGCGTGCCGCGTCAGACCTTCCGCGAAGTGATCAACAACGAAGAGCCGCTGCAAACGTTGCACCGCACCACCGAGGTCAACCCGGCGATGCCGCACAACGAGAAGACGCTCTACACCCAGCCGCTGCAACACTTCAGCTATGGCGCCGGCCTGGGCTTCAAGCAGAACGTCGGTGGCCCGGATGGCTTGCTCTATCAATTCAGTGCCGACCTCGACGCCGAGTTCCGCTTCAACCGCAATACCTGGTGGAGCGGCATGCTCAGCCAGAACCTGACGAACAACTTCGACAAGTTCAAATACGACGCACCCAGCGGCTTGCCGCGTGTGCGCACGGACTTGCGTCAGTACCTGACCACGTCCGACACCACCATGCCGTTATTTCAGGTCAGCCACGCCGAGCAACTGGACAAGGATCTGTACGGCATGGTCTACGGCGGCTATCTGGAGTCGATGTTTGCCGGTGTCGGCGGCGAAGTGCTGTTCCGTCCGACCGGTGAGCGCTGGGCGATTGGTGCGGATCTGAACTACGTGCGTCAGCGTGAATTCGATCAGGGTTTCGGCCTGCGTGATTATTCGGTGCTGACCGGTCATATCACCGGTTACACCGACCTGCCTTACGAAACACTGGCGGCTGTCAGCGTCGGCCGCTATCTGGCGGGCGACTTTGGCGGCACGCTGGATATCTCCCGGGAGTTTTCCAATGGCGTGCGCTTCGGTGCCTGGGCGACCATCACCACGGCGGGCAGTACGGAATACGGCGAAGGTAGCTTCGACAAGGGCATCTATCTGTCGATTCCGTTCGACGAGATGATGAGCATGTCGACCATGCGCCGGGCCAACCTGGTCTGGGCGCCACTGACCCGTGACGGTGGTGCGAGGCTCAGCCGCAGCTTCCAGCTGCACTCGATGACCGATAGCCGTGAAGACGACATGTTCTATCGCAACTTCGGGAAGATTACCGAGTAGGTCCGGGAGACGGGGAAGTCAAAACGGGAGCCTGTTGGCTCCCGTTTTGGTTTGGGGTGGATGCTGATCTTGATCCATCCACCGTTGCCACAGGTTATCGGGTAATACCTGATCTTCAGCATTACCCGGAACCTTGTGGGAGCGAGCCTGCTCGCGATTGGCGTGAGTCCTGTCGACATCAATTCAACTGACCCACCGTACTCGCAAGCTACCCGCCAACCCCCAAATCCCGCCCACAAAAAAGGGGACTTTCGTCCCCTTGCGGTCTTGCGTTGTGAAGCTCTGCGTCTCAGTAAATATCCTTCGACAACAGGGTAAACGGCGTCTTCACCAGAATCTTCACATCCAGCCACAGCGACCAGTTGTTGATGTACTTCAGGTCGATCTCTACACGCTTTTCCATCTTGTCGAGAGTGTCGGTCTCACCACGGCAGCCGCTGATCTGCGCCAGGCCAGTGATGCCCGGTTTGATTCGGTGACGCGCCATGTAGGCGAGGATCTTGCCCGAGTAGTAGTTGTTGTGTGCTACGGCGTGCGGACGCGGGCCAACCAGTGCCATGTGGCCTTGCAGCACGTTGAACAGTTGCGGCAGTTCATCCAGCGAAGTGCGGCGGATAAAGCGCCCTACGGCGGTGATGCGCGAATCGTTGCGGCTGGCCTGTTTGACGTCGCGGTCATCGTGCACGCGCATCGAGCGGAACTTCCAGACCTGAATCACCTTGCCGTTCCAGCCATGGCGATCCTGCTTGAAAAACACCGGACCCGGCGAGCTGAGTTTCACCGCCAGCGAGATCAGCAGCAGCACCGGGCTCAACAGGATGATCGCCAGCAGCGCGACGCTTTTCTCCATCAGGCTCTTGCTCAGGGCGGCGGTCGGGCGGCTGGTCAGCGGGCTTTCATTGAGGTAGATCGCCGGCAGGCCGTCCACGACTTTTACCGAGTGATTGAGCAGCGTCAGGCTGTTCAGGTCCGGCACCCAGACCACATCGACGTTGGCGTCCAGCAGATCGACATACATCGCTTCGATCTTCGCCGCTTCAGACAGCGACAGCGTGATGTACAGACGGCGAATATCGTGGCGTTTGATCAGCTCCAGCAAGTTTTCCTGATCGCCGACGACCCGTGGAGCATCGGCGTCCAGAGCGGGCAGGGTGCCGTTGCTGACCAGTCCCACCAGCGGCAGGTTTTCGTGTTCGCTGAGCTTCTTCGCCAGGCCCAGGGCCAGTTCGCCGGTGCCGACGATCAGGGTCTTGTGCTCGCTTTTGCGTGAACGCTGGTAGTACTTCGAAAACGCATGCAGCGGCGCATACAGCAGCGCCTGACCGAGGAAACCGTACACCGCCCAGTCAAGAATCACCTGGCGGGAAAACAGCTCATCGGCCTTGCAGATGAACGCAATGAACGTCAGCCCGGCCATGGTCATCGACCAGCCCATCAGCAGCCGTCCGAGGCCGGTCAGGTAGTTGTCACGCTTGCGGTAGGCGCCGCTGAACGTGTAGGCCGGAACCGAAGCCAGCACGGCCAGCATGGTGCACATCCGGTAATAGAACTCGACCGTTCCCGTGTGCTGCTCAGCCAATACAAATAACAGTGAAACAATAAAGCACTGTGCCAGCGCCCATTGGCCCCAGAAGGTAAGTCCCTTGAGGCCGGTGTTTCGGTTGATACGTAGAGTGAGATCCATATGCGATATCCCCAAAAGACTTCCATTCAGGTTTCGACAGTTGAAATCCGAGTTGTTAAGCAGAGTTGTTTTTGTTTTAGGTGCCCATGTTCTGAGGTAACAACATCGGTATGCCGAACTGTCGTCAATCAATAGACTAAGTTATTGGGGAAGAAGCTGTCTGACGAGTTCTAACAAGATGGCAAAGTGCCAAGCAATTGATTGGGGAAATAATCGAACGTTAGAAAAGGTCAAAGGGCAAAGGGTGAACAAACAATAATCTGTTTGCTATCGTAGGAAGGGTGAGGAGGGAAGCATTACTGAAAAGGAGGTTCAAACAAGCAAAGTGCTTTTTTATTTTTGTTATTGCACTTGCTTCAATTTCTGGATATGGAGGCTGTGCTCAGGCAACAACTTCCTGGATCAGGCAATAACCACGATTGCGCACGGCACGAAACAGCCGTTCACCATTGCTGGCACTTTTGAACTTGTCTTGAAGACGGCTCAGGCACATTTCCAGTCCGCGATATTGTTCCGGTTCCCGGCCGATGCTGAGGATCAGATCGTCGCGACTGACAACACGTTCTTCGTGGTGCAGCATCTTTCTGACCAGTGCGGTTTCGAGGCCGGTGAGGCTGATCTCGACACCTTCCTTGACGAGTGCGCCCTGGTCATTGTCCAGATGCCAGGCCTCTGTGCAGGGAACATTGCCTTCAATGGAGCCGGTGTCTTCTATTGCAGGTGAGTTCTGGAGCGAGTTTACCGATTGTGCCGCCAGCCACTCGGATTCGAGGGTGGCCAATATGCGCTGTGTATCGTGTTCAATACTGCGAGCGACGCTTTTCCTTGTGCCGCGTGGGTAAGTGAACTCCATGAGCGTGGGAGTGGAAGAGGGCGAAGCAACACCTTCAACAAACATTTGTGCCTGGGACGTACCGAACGAATTGAAACGCTCACTGGAGAGAATGCTCTCGAGTTCACGTTGCGACGCAGAGTTATTGGTCACGACAACAAAATATTTTCGTGGGAGGGTTGTACTGGTTTCCATGTCTCTCTCCTGAATAACGCACCAAATTTGGCTAAAAGGTAATCGGCAGACGAGTTATAACGTGCTCGGAAATAATCGACAGGCAGGGTCTGGGCCCGATTATGGCCCGCGACAAGTTCCACTGGGTCTGCTTTTAGAGTAATGATTTATTGTTATGTTTAAGTGTTGCAGCGCTCATTCAATTGACAGCTTTTTATTGGATGGATAATGCAAATAAAACGGTGAGACCGTGGATTGTTGTAGCGTTGCATCAGACGTTCCCTCGTATGCTGCAAATGGTGATTTCCCTGACTCAGGCGGTCGAGATCAACCCCCTCATCAGACGGTAGCCATACCCGCGAATGCTCTGTATGGCGTTCGTACCGTACACGTCCTTGATTTTCCCACGCAAGCGGCTGATGGATTTTTCCAGTGCGCGAGGGTCGTAGAAGTGCGTGTTGAGCCCCATGATGCCGGCGATTTCGTCATGGCTGAGAATGTGATTGCTGGTTTGCGAAAACGCTTCCAGGATCTTCATCTCGGCAAAGGAAATGTCCAGTTTCTTGCTGGTGTCGGAGAGGCAGATACGGGTCGGGTCCAGTATCAGATCAATGTCACGCAGCCATTCTTCACTGCTGAAGAACTCACTCAGCAACTCGCCGCCCTCATCGGAAAGGGTATTGAGCTTGATACAGATGTCTGCCCCGGCAAGATGGTATTTGATCTTGTTGTGGGCGCCGCGACCGGTAATCACCGCACAAATGATCGGCTTCAAGTTCTCGGTACGCAGGTTCTCCACCAGCGCCAGATTGTCTTCCAGTGCTTGCGGAGTATCGATGACGATGAAAATGGCGCGATAGGCGCCGTGATATTCGTTTGGCTGATATGAACTAGTGAAAGAGTCGGCTTCCAGCGCCAGACCGGTCTGCACATGTTTGGCGATTAGCGCTCTGAAGTGTTCGGCCACAGCACGGGTACGCGCCAGGGCAAGAACACCTGGCGCGTCGTTTGTCTGGTGCGAGCTTCTAGTCGCTAAGTTCCCTGTAAGCATCATGCCTTGACTCGAAAAAGTGCGGACATCGGGATGTTAAAGCACCGGTTCTCATCTGTGACTGACAATTGGTAACATTCGCGCGATTTTTAGACGTGGCTCCCGAGTTTTTTAACAATAATTAAGCTTTTCAAGCTTTTAGTTGATTTTCTCGGGGTGCTGAACTAACGAAACGAACGTCGTTAGATGGTGGCGATGTGCAATGGTGCCACTATTTTGTAAGTATGGCGACCGGTTTTTATGTCCTATGGCCAGTATGGTTCGCCGCCAGAATCAGGGGAGTGTGAGGTGGGTCACATTTTAGGGGCGCAAGGTTATTTTTGCCACTAAGTGAACAAGTTCACAGACAGACGATTATTAACATGGCTTGAGTGTGTCTTTTGATAAGACATATTCTCCGTCACCAAATCGGGCAATGACTGTAGATCTGCCAATTGTTTAATTGCAGATACTCAATGCCTGAATGCAGTTGACCGGGCGCTCTTGAAGAGCGTTCTGACGGAGGATTAATGGATTTACTGACCTTGTTCAAGGTGTTGGTTTTAGGTGCGGTAGAAGGTCTCACCGAGTTCTTGCCCATCTCCAGTACGGGCCACCAGATTATCGTTGCCGACTTGCTCGACTTCGGTGGCGAACGCGCGATGGCGTTCAACATCATTATTCAACTGGGCGCCATTCTTGCCGTCGTCTGGGAGTTTCGCCCGAAGATCTTCGAGATCGTCATAGGCCTGCCGACCCAGCGCAATGCACAACGCTTCACACTTAATCTGCTGATAGCATTTTTCCCGGCAGTGATTCTCGGCGTGTTATTCGCCGACGCCATTCATCATTACCTGTTCAACCCGATCACCGTGGCGGTCGCATTGGTGGTGGGCGGTATCGTGATGTTGTGGGCCGAAAAACGAAATCATGTGGTGAGTGTCGAGCATGTCGACGACATGGCCTGGTCCGACGCGCTGAAGATCGGTTTCGTACAGTGCCTGGCGATGATTCCCGGCACCTCGCGCTCCGGTTCCACCATCATCGGCGGCCTGTTGTTCGGCCTGTCGCGCAAAGCCGCCACGGAGTTCTCGTTCTTCCTGGCGATGCCGACCATGGTCGGTGCGGCGGTGTATTCCGGCTACAAATACCGCGACCTGTTTCAGGCAGGCGACCTGCCGGTCTTCGCCTTGGGCTTCGTCACCGCATTCGTCTTCGCCATGATCGCCGTACGCGGCCTGCTCAAGTTCATTGCGAACCACAGCTACGCCGCGTTCGCCTGGTACCGGATTGCGTTTGGTTTGCTGATTTTGGCGACGTGGGTGTTTGGCTGGGTGAACTGGACGGAAGCGGCGGCTTGATCACTGACTGCTGATCAGCGCGGCGACGGCGAGGTCGCTCAACGCTGTATCAGGTGATTCCCGACGAAAACGCTGCAAGGCTGACGTGAAATATGCGGCTTGCAGCATGCCGTCGCTGGCGAGGAAATAACGTGCCGCTTCCATTTCCTCTACCGAATACACACGTTTTTTCAGTCCGGAAATGTCCGACATCCCGTCGACCGTGACCATCGTCGTCGTGAAAACCAGAAAACCAGACATCTGGGTCGATTGAAAAGGGCCATCTCCTCCCTCACCGCACCCCTTCAAAAAATCACAGGATGCATAGGCGCTTGCATAGAGAGTCGAGAGTAAAGCGAGGAGGGTGAAACGCTTGAATAAAACGCGGCTGAACGCGGGCATAACCAAAAGACATCCTGTCAGTACAACAAAACACCGGGCAACGCTCATTCGTTGTCCGCACAATCAACGCCTCGATCAACGACCCGCCAGCAACTCCGCCGCCTGATCCAGCAACGCCAGCGGATCCTTGGCCTTGTGAATATCCACCGACAACAACTGCCGAAACTTGCGCGCTCCCGGGAAACCGGTGCCCAGGCCCAGCACATGACGCGTGATGTGATGCATCGCCCCGCCAGTCGCCAGATGCTCGGCAATATAAGGCCGTAGTTGCGCCAACGCCTCGGCCCGCGTAATCACCGGCGCCGAACTGCCGAACAACTGCTGATCCACCTCGGCCAGCAGATACGGATTGTGATAAGCCTCGCGGCCCAGCATCACCCCGTCAAAGGTCTGCAAATGCTCATGGCAGGCCTCCATCGTCTTGATCCCGCCGTTCAGAATGATCTCCAGCTCCGGAAAATCCGCCTTCAACCGCGCCGCCACGTCATAACGCAGCGGCGGAATGTCACGGTTCTCCTTCGGCGACAACCCCTCCAGAATCGCAATCCGCGCATGCACCGTAAAACTCGTGCATCCGGCATCCCGCACCGTGCCGACGAAATCGCACAGCTCCTCATAACTGTCCCGCCCATTGATCCCGATCCGGTGCTTCACCGTCACCGGAATCGACACCGCATCCCGCATCGCCTTCACACAATCCGCCACTAACTGCGGATGCCCCATCAGGCACGCACCGATCATATTGTTCTGCACCCGATCACTCGGGCAACCAACGTTCAGATTCACCTCGTCGTAACCGTGCTCCTGCGCCATACGGGCGCAGGCGGCCAGGTCCAGCGGGACACTACCGCCCAACTGCAAGGCCAGAGGGTGTTCGGCTTCGTTGTGACGGAGGAAGCGTTCGTGATCGCCGTTGAGCAGAGCGCCAGTGGTGACCATCTCGGTGTAGAGCAGGGCGTTTTTCGACAGCAGGCGTAGGAAGTGCCGGCAATGGCGGTCCGTCCAATCCATCATCGGCGCGACGGAGAAACGGCGGGAGAGTGGGGCGGGTGTGGCGGTGATTGGGGGCATTGGGGGTACGGAATCGGTGTGGCTGGGAGGTGGGGGAGTTTATCAGGAATGGGAGGAGGGAGCTTGGGGGGTAGGAATGGCAGAGTGGGTTTACAGCGTCCGACTTCTGGAAGTGCTGAGCTGGCTCAACCTGCACTGGATTGAGCGAGACAAATCCGCCGCAGGATTGATAGCATGTGGCTATCAATGTCCACATCCTTGCAGGAACGGAATCCATGTCGAAAAAAATCCATGCGTTAATGCTTTGTGTGGCCGGCCTCGTTGGCGCTATGCAGAATGCCGTTGCGGCCGACAACCTGTTCAAGACCTACGCTTACGACACGCCTATCACGAAATACACCGAGGCTGGTGGTTACTATGACTGCTCGGCAGAGGTGGGCGCTCCCGCCCGGTGTATTGACGATGTGGATTTCATTGACCAGAAATTCACCGCTGGTTTGGTGTTCAGCAGTGACAAGCTGATTATGGTTTCACTGTTCGCGCCCTATGAGCGTGAACTGTTCGGGCGTGCCATCGGTGCGCTGGCCAAGTCGTTCGGTCTGGTCGCACTGGCTGACGGCAAGTCCATGCTGGATCTCGTCGATCTGGCGGCTAAAGCTAAAAGCAAGGATGAGTACACCGCTAAACTCACCAACTACGAAAGTGTCGCTCTAAACGCCAATAACCTGACCTACTCGTTTATTGAGGGCGCCGCCTCGATCAAAGGGACACCTAGTGTTTCTGGTTTGATGGCAGCCGCGCCTGCGAATGTCAGGGGGGCTGATCTGATTGTCACGGGCGAGGGCGAGGAATCGGTCATCATGATCAAGTTTTCTTTCCCGAAACTTGACGAGAACAAGCTTGTTGAGCAGACCAAAAAGCCGGTCGAATCTTTCTAAATTTGATGCTTTGGCGTGTAATACACCTCGCCAGTAATAGAAAAAATAGAAAAGGGATAGATTTATTTGCTAATTATTTGGCGATAAATAAGTCTGTCCATTATTCCCTTGGACTAAAGCATGTTAACGGTTTCAAAATTCATAAAACTAAATGATTGATGAAAGCGTGCAACTGGAAACGCCAATGAAAGCGCTGCTTGAGTTACTGATCAACAATATTGGAAAGTCATATCACGACCTTGTGAAGCTTGGGCTGGTTGAGAAAAACTCCCTCCGCGAATCTCAGTATGAGGATAGCTACTCACTTGAAATCGAGAGCATTCCTGGCCTAGAGCTGGTCTTTGATCCAATTGCCCAAAGACTTGAATCGATCTACATCAGGTTAAGGAATTATACAGGACTGAATCTAACTATATATTCCGACCCGCTACCCAAGCCTTTTGATCAGTTTCAGCAAAGAAATGACTCATATAAGTACGTTGGCATGCCGCTGTCCAGCACTGAGGCGGATAACACTCAGGGACTCCCCACTTCCGACCACTTTCAACTGAATACGGATTTACATCCTGCAGCACTGATGGATTTGCAGTATGGTGAAGATGAGAAATTGAACGTTATAGCAATTTCTCTTTTCGACGCATCGGCTTGAACAGGCCCAAAGATAATCTAGATATAAACCACTCAAGCCGGAACAATGCATACTAGGCGTATGCTGGACGCAGGCAAGAACTAAACAATAGGGACAAACAATGAACAATGAACAATGAACAATGAACAATGAACAATGAACAATGAACAATGAACAATGAACAATGGGGCAGGGGACAGATTTATTTGTTTTGGATTTCTAGGTGATAAATCAATCTGTTCCCATTGTTAGCTTGTTAGCTCATCTCGTTATGGCTCCAGCATGCTTTGAAACGGTATATGTAACGCACGCTATACTTCTCTCCGATTGTGATGATAGTTCGCGAAGGAGTACCTTTTTTTAGTTCGGCCGCTGAGCGTTCAATAAATAAATCTGTCCCCGTTATTCCTTATTCTAATTGTTTGCCCGGGGGGGGCTTAACTTTGAACTCATTACTGCATTAGTATGCTGATGCCTTTCCGCCAGATTCTTTTATTAACTGACTAAATGCATTTGCAAGTTTGTTTCCTCCGCTACAGTCGGGTATCATTATATATCCTATTGTACCTTCTCCAGCACCCCCGATGTTTCTGGCGCAAGCGCTATTTGCACATTGGAATTTTATGACTGGCACGCTGCTGTTTCCTCTTGTGAAGTCCTCAAAAGAAGGCCGCGGATCAAGCTCCGAAAGTGAAGTTTGTGTTAGTGTGCCGAAGCCTTGGCCTGTATGGTCATTTTTTATTATTACACCTACCATCACTTCTCCGGATTCTGGAATATAAGCAAACGTTGCAAGGTTAAACGATATTGAGCCGCTCTGATTGTATGCTGTGCAAGTTTTCTGAAAGCTTTCAACGAAATTGGCAGCTTTTTGCGCCTTTGTCGATGTTTCGGCATTAGCAAAGTTGCTGCTTAAAGTTATAGCTATGAATAGTGTTAGGTGTGATATGTATTTGATTTTTTTAAGATTTTTTTCGGTTGGTGGCTTTGCTGGTTCTCTGGCTATATTTTTCATTCTGAATGCCTTTGTGGTCGAGTCATGAACCTGCATGTAAGGAATTGTTTGTTGTAAGTCAGATTGGCAAAGTTCTTATGTTGTTTTGTGTTTTTTTGGGAGTTTAGGTCGGTTCTGTGGTTGTGGATAAGTTGGTTGTTATATTTTTTGTTAATAATGGTTGTTGCCAAAAGCTATTATGCGATCTTTTTGTGATATTTGGTGTTAGGGTTCAAGCGCTTTCGTGGCGTGTATGACGGGTTTGGTAGATGTGTCATTGGTAGATTTATGTAAGTTTTTACCAACGTGCCATGTAGGAATTCTCATGTTTTTTTAAAAAAAGACTGCTAGATGCGTTGTAGATGGGAATCTGAGCCATTCGCGCTGAAAAAAAGATAGCGCAGTAATCAATGCGAACTATATTGAACACTGCTTGGTGCGGGCGCATCACGCGTATGGCTATGAAAGGTGACGATTATGAAAACAAGAAATGTGGCTATGGCATTAACTTTGCTGGTTTTCTTCGGCTTTAGTGGTCTTTCCCAAGCTTGCACCGCTACAAACACGAATGGCGACCAGCAATGTCAAACCAATTGTCAAGCAGGGCAGACTGCAAGTTGTTCTAATGGTACTGGTAGCTCAGCCCCTACTTGCGAATGTAAGTAAGTATCAAGTGAAAGAGGGCGGGTATAATTGATTTGTTTTCTACAATGCAAATAAGTCTGCCCTCTTTTTTCTTCTTATTACTGAAGTCAATTTGCGGCTGGGTGGTGGCTGGTGAGGTCACAGATTTATTTGTTTCTGGTTCTAGACTGTAAATAAATCCCCTGTCTCCCCTTTTTAATCGCACCAATCGTAGCGGGCTTCGCAATAGGAATCGGGTATGTTTTGCCCTATGGATCGAAAAGGTGAATCAAACCATGGCAAATCTAACCAGACTGCAGTTAATTGAATCAATTCTTGCTGAAATGGATCGCGTCTGGGGGATGGAAGGTTTTGGCGGTGAATTTGAGGCCTATGCGTGGCTGAAAGAGAACTTCGAGATATCGGAAGAGGAAGATGTACAGTGGCAGGACATACTTTCGGATTGGGCGGGCACGCTTGATGAAGACATAGCGGATCTGGGAAAAGACGAAATCAAAAAAAGTGAAAGCGTTTTTGCAGGACGATTCGACTGTGACTGCATTCCTGGAAACGCTACTTCAACGCTATAAAAGTTCTGATTTGACATATCATAACTGAAAGGGGACAGATTTATTTATTTTGTTAGGGTGGCTGAACGAGCCAAAAATTGACAATAAATAAATCTGTCCCCATTGTTTTATGTTGTTAAATTGCTCTCGGTCTCTTCAGGTGTTTGTTCTACCGTGATTTTGATGAAAGATTGAATAGGTTGCCACGCCGGTAGCCAAGATTCAATTGCACCTGTGTCCATTAAGAAGTGGTGAGCTGCTCCCGGTAACATTTCCATTCTTAGCGGGTGGATTGCGCGAGGGTTGTGAAAGACTTCAAGCCCTTCGCTCCACATTTCAGGCTTAGAGTATTCCGATACACGATGGTTGTATTCAGTAACCGTGCCGTTTATATATGCGGTGCCAAAACGCTGTAGTCGTGTACGGTTAGAACCGAAGCCGGATTGTAGTCCGATTCTATTAAACTTTGAAATGGTAGCGCTAGAGTTAAAAATAACCGCGCTGATATTTTCTGCTCCATCCAAGCTAAAGAAGTTCGACGGGATTGTTTTTTCACCCCATTTATGAAATTCGATTGTTTCGTAAGCTGGATTTTCTTGAGTGGAATTTTCTGCTTCACGGATCCCGTATAGATAAGTAGGCAATGCGTCACGGGAAATGGTCATTGCGATAGGTGTATGAAAATCCTGTATTGCGAGGATGAATGGTTTGCCGCTTACGTTTTCTCTCTCCCAATAGCGCTTTTTTAGTTTGTCAGTGAGTGGGCCTGCGAATTTAATCGGGAAGTAGTCACGTTGAACCGCCATAAATTCTTCTTTCGTGCTAATGGTCGGCGGCGGAACTATATTGCCTTTTTTGTCACGGGAAGCGTTTACTGTGGTTGCTTCAACACTGAATTTTCCCGGGATTCCGGAGCAGCAGAAGTCAGGTATTGCACTCGACTTGTCAATGGAGTAACCGGCTTCAGTGAATAGAGAGAACAAATATAGTTCCCATATTCTTGAGTCGAATCCTGTTGTCTGAAACTGTTCTATAAAATTTCCATCTGCGTCCTCATACCATCGCATCATCGGCTCGATAATTTCTTTTGCAGGGGAATACCCTTCAAGTGTTGTGAGGCTCAAAAACGACGGGTTCAGTGGTTGCTTGGTTTTTTCTAACGGCGTGAAAAAGTCTACTGGCTTAAGATTGTTGTCGCCTTGCAATCTTTTTCTTTCAAGGTTTGGGATTATTTCGTTTATTTTACTGCGAAGGGCGGCCCTGGCTTCTATCTTTGATTTAAAAAAATCGGTAGATGAAATCCAACGATAACGTTCTTTTTCATCGCGAGCTAATATTATTCCAGAGAACTCACTGTCCGGCCTATCTTTGATAATCGTTGCGACGATACGTGCGCCATCTGCTTCGTACCAATGGATTTCATCCGCAATAAACAAGGTCATGGGGTCTCTGCAGTATGCGGCGAATGCATTGAAACGCTGGTTCGAAATCGGGCGCACGAAGAACTTCCTGTAAACGGCATTTTTGGAGGAACGATCGTAGTCGATACCCTTCTCAAAAAAAAGTGATGCTGAAACGCCTACGCATCGCCCAAGTCTTTCAGACCAGCCGGCAAGCTCTCGACTAGTCTGATGCAGTGATTACCAAGAGGAAGGGCAGTTACTTTGTTCCGAATGAGCCATTGCTTTCCAGTTTTTGGGGTTGTGTTGCCATGCCGGTATTGCTGACTCCCTCCAACCGAACGCGCCCTCGACCATTACCTCACCCCGCAACAACGCATCATGGGCAGCCACACCGAACACGACCCCATGTTCCTCAACAATAGGGGGGACAGATCTATTTAATCCAAAGGCGATGGCTTTGGGCCGTGTCCGGGCATGGGGCAACTGGTGGGATCGCTGGTGCGGGCGGCGGGCTTTGCCATGTGTGACGTCCTGTCAACGGATTTGGGACAAAAGAGACGGGACCAAAGGGACAGATTTATTTGTTTTTGACTTCTAGGTGGTAAATAAATCTGTCCCCATTGTTCTTTGCAGATTTTTCTGAGGCAGATAGGCACCGCAGTCGTCGCAGTTTGCTCTGTATCTCAGCCGTCACCGTCTTCTCTTTGCCGATCGTCTTATCGCGGTAGTACGTGATGATCCCCGTAAACAAAAATGAACGGATTTGTTTATTTTGAATTCTCACTCGTTTATGTGAGCCTTGCCGTAGTCATCCAAACCCTACACATCCTTGCGCCACCCCCTACACCTAAGACAGAATCCGCCGGCTTGTGCGTCTAGGCAGTGGCTTTTATCGTTCTCGGGTCACTGAAAACCAGTGATCGGGTTTGGTAGCCTGCTTCGTTCTAGACTCATGGCGTCTCCATGCGCAGTCCTTTTCAGGGCTCGGATTTCATGGTGGTCATGCGTGGGGCCCATTCGTGGGCGCCGGGTTCTAGTGCGACCGGTCTACCAACCCGCGTATGGCCGCCACCCAACGTTTGGTAGCGAAGGGTGATGGTTCCTTTTGGTAATCGCGCTAGAGGATTCATCCATGTTCAAACCAACACCCAACCCACCCGAAACCGATCCGGTTTCACCTTATCAATTCCCAGATTCCAAAAAACTCAACGAAGCCGCCGAACGCGCCCTCGACCATTACCTCACCCCGCAACAACGCATCATGGGCAGTCACACCGAACACGACCCCATGTTCTTGGCCAACCCTGCCTACACCAGCGAATCCCTGTTGGCCAACGCCAGCGAGTCCCTCGATTCCGCCAGTGAAATGCTCAGCAACTTCGCCGCAATCCTGGAACCCGGTCACCGCAAAACGGCGCTGGGCATCGCGCAGGTGGTGATGGTCGCGGGGCTGGCGGTGAATCAGGCGCTGGATCACGTCGAGCCGAAGTCGTAAGTGCAAACACCTTCCGTGGCGAATGCCGCCACGGGAGGGCAGTGTTTCTTCAGAATTCTTCAACATGGACGACAACTTACGCATTCCATTCCGCGTCTTGAGTCGTCCATGAAAAAACTAGTTGTCGTGATGTTCGCCGTCCTGTTCCTCGCAGGCTGTGCCAATCAGAAGTTCAAACCCGAATACCGCACCCAGATCCACACCGTGAAGATTCTCCCGGTGACGTGGAGCAACAAAGAAATGACCTACATGGGCCGCGAGCAGGCCTGGGGCGCTGCAATCGGGGCCGGTGTCGGCGCGGGTGTCGGGATGGCGTCCCATGCCGGGAAGTTGGGCACGGCGGCACTCAGTGGGGCCGGGTTTGCGGCGGGGTTGAAGGCCGGGGATCTGGCGTCGATGTCTACGGTCGAGGCGATTCAGTACAACATGACGAGTGCTGATATCGACCTGGGCAAACTGGTCAAGAAGGGGTTCGAGGATCAACTGGCGGCCAGCGGTCGTTTCAAGATCGTCGCCGATAACGAGCCCGCCGATGCGCAGATCGAGTTGACGGTGGTCACCTGGGGCTTTGCGCTGACGCAAGGTTTCAGCAGCGTGGTGTATCCGACGATTGCCGTGAACGGTGCCCTGAAGCGTGGCGATGAGTTGATCTGGCAGCGCAAGGAACCCATCACGCCGTTCAACGGCGCCAACACCTATGGTTACGAGCCGCTGCGTTATCGCACCGAGCCGGAGCTGGTCCGTGAGGCGCTGACCGGTGTTTCGCAGATTGTTGGCACTTATCTGGTCAAGGATCTGAACGAGTAATCACCGTTCTGCCTGAACCCGCGCTGTCGATGGCGAAAGTTTCATGTTGTCGGCGCGCGGGGGCGCCTAGGATGCAGCGATAAGATCGTTTCATCCAAGGGGAGCCGTGCCATGAGTGCCAATGTCGTCAAAGTGCTGTTGATCGCTGCAGCTGTCTCGGTATTGAGTGCCTGTTCGGGCTCCGGTGGGTTGACCACCACCAGTTGTTTTTCTTCGGATTGCCAGTCGCCGGAAGGGCGCGCCAGCGCCAATACGCTGAAGTTCGGCGGCACCGGTATTGGCGCCAGTCTCAACCAGTACAGCTCCGGCATGTTGCATGACGATTGAATAGAAAAGGGCGCCCATCGAGGCGCCCTTTTTTCGTCTTGAAGCGTTTTATTGCGGCCCTGCCAGCCACTCGCCAATGACCTTCTGATACTTCCCGGTCACCTTGCTCAAGTGCAGCCACTGATCGACATACAGCTTCCAGCTCATGTCATCACGGGGCAGCAGGTAGGCCTTTTCCCCGTACTGCATGAACTGCTCCGGGTTGACCGCGCACAAACCGGGTTTCTGTTTCTGTTGATACCGCGCTTCGGAAGCGTCGGTAATCATCACATCGGCCTTGTTGTCGAGCAGTTGCTGGAAGATCGTCACGTTGTCATTTAACGCCAGTTGCGCCTTGGGCAGGAAGGCGTGGACGAAGGCTTCGTTGGTGCCGCCGGCGGGTTCGACCAGGCGCACGTTCGGCTGGTTGATCTGCTCGATGGTCTGGTACTTGGACTGGTCGGCACAACGCACCAGCGGGATCTTGCCGTCGACGTCGAGGGTGTTGCTGAAATAGGCCTTTTTCTGCCGTTCCAGCGTCACCGAAATCCCGCCCATGCCGATGTCGCATTTGCCGGCCTGCATGTCCGGCATCAGGGTTTTCCAGGTGGTCTGCACCCACTCGATCTTCACGCCGAGACTGTCGGCCAGCGATTGCGCCATGGCGATGTCGATGCCTTCGAAACCGCCGTCTTCGCGTTTGAAGGTGTAGGGCTTGTAGTCGCCGGTGGTGCAGACGCGCAACTGGCCCTGTTGCTGGATGGTGTCCAGGTGTGAGGCTGGCTCTTGCGCTTGGGCGGTGCCGGCCAGCGCCAGCAAACCGCAGAAGATCATCGTGCTTTTTTGAATTGTCATTGTGATCGGGCTTGTGCAGTGGGAGTGCGGGCCAGTGTAGTGAAAGGGTTTGCCGGGTGTCATCCCGCGTCCGGCCCGAGCGTTCCCAGCCACGCCACCAGCGCTACGATCAACAGCGCCATCCCGAGCTCCACGGCAACACTGCGTCGTAGCGCATTGGCTGCCACTTGATGCTGGCCGTCGCGCAACGATTGCTCCAGTAACGGGCCGAGGTGAAAGCGGTTCAACGCTGCTAAAACCAGCATGCCGGCGAACAGCACGACCTTGATCGCCAGCAGTATCCCGTAGGTGCCGAGCAAGACGTCGCCCAACGTCGGGCCGACGATGAACAGGTAGTTCGCCACACCGGTCACCGAAAGGATGAGCACAATCGCCGCGCCCACGCCTTCAAAACGTTTGACGGCATCGGCCAGCGAACGAATGCGCGCTTCGCTGCACAGAGCGTCGAGCTGCGACATCAAGATCAACGCCAACATCGCGCCCATCCATGCACCCGCCGCGAGCAGGTGCAGGATGTCGCTGAGCAGGTGCCACGCGCCATCCATCGCGCCGTGCCCGCTCCAGGCCAGAGAGGCGAGGGCGAGTGCGCCGACTATCGACGCCAGCCACAACCCTGGCCAGATCATCACGGCGATCAGCGCAATCATCCGCACCGCCCACGCCACGCCGACATCGGTCTCGAACAGCATCATTTGCAGATGCGGCCACAGCGCTGCGAATTCCGTTTCGCCACTCATGGCGCGGGTCATCAGCACCAGGCCCGCCACTGACAACAGTGCTCCGATCAACGCCATCCCGCGCAGCATCGGCCGAAACCGCAGCGACGCGTCAGTGTTGTACAACCCGAACAACGCCACCCCGAACAACAACAGCAAATCCACGTACAACGCCATCCGCAGCAGGATGTTGATCAGGTCGGCCATCGGTCACTTCACTTTGAACGTGACGTTGCCGGTGATCGGGTGAGTGTCCGACGACACTGCGCGCCATTCGACCTTGTAGGTGCCAGCGGGCAGAGGCGAGAGCGGGGTGACGAGCATGGTTTTCGGATCGCTGCCGGCGCTGACCTTGGCCTTCATTGGCATCGGCGAGTGGGCCATGCCGGGCATTTCGGTCATGACCAGTTTGGCGCCGGAGAACTGGGTCATCAGGTTCTCGGAAAAATGCAGTTCGATTTTCTCGGGAGACGCGCCGTCCGCACCTTCGGCCGGGGTCGACGACAGCAGTTTCGGGTGGGCCTGGGCCAGTGTACTCAGGAGCAGGCCGGTGGCGAGGACGAGGGAGATTTTCAGTGTGCGCATGCAAGACCTCTGTGTTGTTTTTTGAAGGGATTCAGAACCACATCCGCACGCCGAGGACGAGTCGCGCTTCGCTGCGATCCTCGCCTTCTTCCCGTGCGTAATCGGCGGTGTGGCCGTAGGTGCGGTTCCAGGTCACGCCGATGTACGGCGCGAATTCGCGGCGGATTTCATAGCGCAGACGCAAGCCGGCTTCGGTGTTCGAAAGGCCTGAACCGATCCCGCGTTGCGGATCGTTTTTGCCGTAGACGTTGAGTTCTGCGGTGGGCTGCAGGATCAGCCGGTTGGTCAGCAGGATGTCGTAGTCACCCTCCAGCCGCACCGCGCTCTGGCCGTTTTCGCCGAGGAACGCCGTGGCTTCGGCTTCGAAGTTGTACAGCGCCATGCCCTGCAGACCGAACGCGGCCCAGGTTTGCGGGGCGCCGGGTTTGAAGTCCTGGCGCACGCCGCTGACCACGTCCCACCACGGCGAGATCGCGTGGCCCCAGAGCGCCTGGATCTCTGCGTCTTCGGTCTTGCCGTTGCTGCGTTCACCTTCGGAGCGCAGCCACAGGCGATCAATGTCGCCGCCGATCCAGCCGGACAAATCCCAGGCCAGGGTGCTGGCGTCGTCGCCGTTCTGCCATTCGAGTTTGTCGGCGAGGAAGTAAGTGTTGAGGGCGCTGTCGTGCACCTGGTGGCCGCCGTGACTGGTGAACACGGCGGCACGGTCGGCGTCGGTCAACTTCGGGATCGGCGTGCGGCTTTCGGTCGGCGCGGCGGGCTGCATCATGCCGTCGTCCATGCTTTGCAGATCGCCCATCTGGCTGTGGTCCATGCCCTGCATGTCGCTGGCGGCGAACGCCGAAGACAGCGACAGAAGTGACAACGAAAACACGGCAAATCGAGTCATGGTCGGCGTCCTCATTCTTCCACCCGCACTTCACGGAACATGCCCATTTCCATGTGATAAAGCAGATGACAGTGAAAGGCCCAGCGGCCCAGCGCATCGGCGGTGACGCGGTAGCTGCGGCGGGTGCCGGGGGGCATGTCGATGGTGTGTTTGCGCACCTGGAAGTCGCCGTTTTCGTCATCCAGATCGCTCCACATGCCGTGCAGGTGAATGGGGTGGGTCATCATCGTGTCGTTGACCAGCACCAGGCGGATGCGCTCGCCGTACTTCAAACGCAGGGGCTCGGCGTCGGAGAACTTGATGCCGTTGAACGACCAGGCGAATTTCTCCATGTGGCCGGTGAGGTGCAGTTCGATGGTACGGCCCGGATCGCGGCCGTCGGGGTCTTCGAAGGTGCTGCGCAGGTCGGCGTAGGTCAGCACGCGGCGCCCGTTGTTGCGCAGGCCGAGGCCGGGGTCGTCGAGTTTCGCGGCGGTGGTCATGGCTTGCATGTCCACCAATGGGTTGTCCTTTTCGCTGTCGGGGTGCGACTGCATCGGGCCCATGTTCATGCTGGCGTGATCCATGCCGCTCATGTCACTCATGTCCATCGAGCCATGATCCATGCCGCCCATGCCCATGTCGTCCATGGTCACCAGCGGTCGCGGATCCAGCGCCGGTACCGGGGCCGACAAACCGGCGCGGGCGGCGAGGGTGCCACGGGCGTAACCGGTGCGGTCCATGGCCTGGGCGAACAGGGTGTAGGCGTCGGCGGCGGGCTCGACGATCACGTCATAGGTTTCCGCCACGGCGATGCGCAGTTCATCGACGGTCACCGGTTTGACGTGCAGGCCGTCGGCGGCGACCACGGTCATTTTCAAACCGGGAATGCGCACGTCGAAGTAAGTCATGGCCGAGCCGTTGATCAGCCGCAGCCGCAGTTTTTCACCGGGCCGGAATAGCCCTGTCCAGTTGGTGTCAGGCGCGTGGCCGTTCATCAGGAAGGTGTACGTGGCGCCGCTGACATCGGCGATGTCGGTGGGATTCATCTTCATCTGCGCCCACATCGTGCGGTCGGCAACGGTGGCGCCCCAGCCTTTTTCGCCGACGTCCTGGATGAAATCGCCAACGGTGCGCTTGTGGTAGTTGTAGTAGTCGGACTGCTTTTTCAGGGTTTTCATCAGGCTGGCCGGGTCTTCGTCGGTCCAGTCGCTGAGCATCACCACGTGCTCGCGGTCGTACTGGAACGGCTCCGGCTCCCGGGCGTCGATCACCAGCGGCCCGTAGACGCCGGCCTGTTCCTGCAACCCGGAATGGCTGTGATACCAGTAGGTGCCGTGCTGGCGCACCTTGAATTGATAGACGTACACGCCACCCGGTTCGATGCCCTTGAAGCTCAGGCCCGGCACGCCGTCCATGTTGGCCGGCAGCAGAATGCCGTGCCAGTGGATCGAGGTGTCGGCCTTGAGCCGGTTGCGCACCCGCAGCGTCACGGTGTCGCCTTCGCGCCAGCGCAGCAGGGGACCGGGGACGCCGCCATTGATGGTCATCGCGGTACGTGGCTGGCCGGTGAAGTTGACCGGGGTTTCGCCGATGAACAGCTCGAAGTCGGTGCCGGTCAGTTCGTTGAGTTGACCGGGGCTGTTGAGTGCCCACACCGGCGTGCGCCACAGGCCGAGGCCGCCGAGCAGACCGCCGGCGGCCAGGCCTTTGACGAAGGTGCGTCTTGAGGTGTTGGAAAGCATGCGCTGGAAGTCCCCGTTTGACCAATGACGGGGAGGCTAACCAGCGGCAGCTTTCAGTTGGCTGAGGCGCGGATTACAGTTGCGTCAGGTTCAACCTACAATCCGAGTCCCTCCTGGACCACCAGCAACAGGTTGTTTTCCGTCAGCGCAATCGCATCCAGTTGTTGCCCGGTCTCGATGGTCTGCAACCACCAGTGACTCTCGCCGTGTTCATCGACGGTGCGCAGCAGTGAAGTTTCCTTGCCCGGCAGGACAATTTGCACACGCCCTGCACCGTCTTCGGTGAATCGCGCAATGGGATCGAACGTCAGGCTGTGATGGTTGGCTTCGATGATCAACTGGTCGATGGCGTAGTCGTGGGGCTCGCCGTCCGGTGAACTTTCGCAAACATGGGTAGGATTTCGCCGAATCTTCAGTCCCACCTCGGTGACCGGTTGCAACCAGCCCTCGATGCGGTGATACAGGTCGTAGACCACCGCCGGCCAGCAATCGATTTCCAGTTCGGCGCAGGTGATGTCGTCCGCGTGAGTGTGCCGGGTTTGCTTGAGCTTCGCGGCGAGTTCGTCTGCTTTACTCATTTCGGGGATCCCTGTTTGTGGTGTCTGCTTATTAATCGTAGACCTTTCAACGTAGTACAGCTTTGCCTTGCGTCATGCGCTTGCAACACTGGCATGACTCAATCAGCCCCTGACCATTTGACGGTCAGACCACAAAAACCACGGACGCACGCGTCCCAAGGAACGGGAACATGAAAAAGCTTTTTACAATTATGGCGCTGATTGCGCTGACGGTCGGTAGCATCGGCCTGAGTTCGGCGCGCCAGTCACACGCCAACAAGGCACCGACAGAATCGGTGGCGGGGGTGTTCGATTACTACCTGCTGACGCTGTCCTGGTCGCCGACGTTCTGCCTCACCCACAAGGACGACCCGCAATGCACCGGCAAGGGCTACGGTTTTGTCCTGCACGGCCTGTGGCCGCAATACGCCAAGGGCGGCTGGCCGGAATCCTGCCCGCCAGTGACCACGCTCTCGGCCGCTGAAACAGCCAAGGGCATGACGCTGTTCCCGACGAAAAAACTCCTCGACCACGAATGGAGCAAGCACGGCACCTGCAGCGGCCTGGGTGCGATGGGCTACTTCGACGAAGCGGACAAAGCCGTGGCGGCGGTGACAATCCCGCAAGAGCTGCAACCGTTCAGCAACTCTTATTACTTCGAAGCACAGGAAATCGCCGACCTGTTCCGCAAGAGCAATCCGGGCATCCCGGCCGACGGCATCGCCGTCATCTGCAGTGGCCCGGAACTCTCGGAAGTGCGGGTGTGCATGGGCAAGGACCTGCAATTCGGTGCGTGCGGCAAGGGCGTGAAAACCCAATGCCGGGCGGGGGATATCCGGGTTCCGCCGTCGCGATAACGCAATCGGTTACCGGCCATAAAAAACAGGCGCCTTTTCAGGCGCCTGTTTTTTTGCGTGCAGATTTGATCAGCGCCACGACTTTGTTCATGCTGCGCGCCCCACGGATGATGACGCGATACTGCAAGGAGCTTTTTCATGAGCGGAAAACCCGCTGCCCGAGTGACCGACCCGACAGCCTGCCCATTACCGGGACATGGCACCAACCCGATTGTCAGTGGTTCGCCGAACGTGAATTTCGAATTTTCCTGATGTTTAGATTGTTCGTTTGCCTGCTAATCGTGATTTGTTCTGGTTGTGCAAAAGACCATGCATGGCCTCCAGCGAACTTGAGCTATGTCTCAGTTGAGAGAGACAGGTCTTTATATGTAATCAGATATCAGTCGAATGTTGATGTCTTGGATCTTTTTGGCCGGGGAGAAAGGGTAGGAATGGCTTCAGGCATGCTTCATTGTGCTTTGGCTGATGATCAGGATTTCTCGGTTGGCAAAGCGATTCGCTTTTCAGCGTTTGGCCTGATATTGCCCGATAAAAGAGACGGAGCCCCAGCGGGCTACTCTTATCTGACCCATGCTTTCATTTCCGAGACCTCTAGCGATCGAAGCTCGGAAAGATACTTGTCAGTGGCAGAAATCAACCAACTTCTCTCAGGCAAACAACAAATCCCCTGCAAAGTCGTCGTCACCGCTTACGGCTACAAACCCTACTACTCAAACACCATGAACCTCCCGGTCGCAGACCTGCTGCGCGAAGTCAACAAACCCTGAACTCAGCGCCAATCGGGGGGATCAAGCAAATCCCCCTGCATCTACCCCCAGTTCCCCACGCAAAAACTCCACCAACCCTCGCTGCAACCCGCTCAACACCCCCTCGCGGCTGACCAGCGCCAGCTCCGTCGGCGGCAGCGGCGGCAAGTCTGTGCACACCCGATGCTCCGGCAATACCGCTGATGCCGGCAGTACTGAAACCCCGAGCCCGGAAGCCACCGCCGCTTGAATGCCGGTCAGGCTGTGGCTGCCGAACGCCACGCGCCAAGGGCGTTGCGCCACGTCGAGCAGGCGGATCGCCCGTTGCCGGTACAGGCAGCCTTGGGGAAACAGCGCCAGCGGCAGTACGCCACCGGATGAATCGAACTCCGCACCCTTGACCCAAACCAGTCGTTCCGGCCATGTGGCCCAAGCGGGGCCGCTGTCGGGTTCGCGTTTGATAAGGGCAATGTCGATTTCGCCGCTGTCGAGGCGTTGTCGCAGATCGAGGCTCATGCCGCTGATGGTTTCCAGTCGCGCTTGCGGATGACTGCGGGTGAAGCCGGCGAGGATCAGCGCCATGCGCCGGGCGTCGAAGTCTTCCGGCATGCCGATGCGCAGGATTTCCAGATCCAGATCGCTGGCCAGGGCTTCGCTGGCCTCGGCCGACAAGGCCAGCAAACGGCGCGCGTAATGAATCAGCAGTTCGCCGTGTTCGGTGACGCTGACGTTCAGCCCGGTGCGGTCGCGTAACAGCAGGGCATGGCCGACCAGGTCTTCGAGTTTTCGTACCTGTTGGCTGACCGTGGATTGGGTGCGATGGACGCGTTCGGCGGCGCGGGTGAAGCTGCCTTCATCGACCACGCAAACGAAGGTTTTCAGCAATTCCAGATCCAGCATGGCAGCAGTCTCGATATTTGTTTGGCAACTTACGGTTGGCTATTTATTTAATTTCAAACTATCACCCCGAATTCATAAGCTGAAGCCCTCACTTGCAGAGGAATGCTCCCATGACGTTGATCAACACACCGCGCCCGCAATGGCTGACCTTCGATTGCTACGGCACCTTGATTCAATGGGACGAAGGCCTGCGCGCCGTGGCCGGGCGGATCCTGAGCGAGAAGGGCGAACACCGGGTCGATGCCGGGCGCCTGATCGAGGTCTACGACCGCCACGAACATCGTCTGGAGCAGACGCCGCCACACCGCTCGTTCCGCGAGTTGAGTACCCTCGGCCTGCAACTGGCCCTGGAGGAACTGGGGCTGGCGAGTGCCAGCCAAGACAGCCAGCGCCTGGCCGCCGCGATTCCGCAGATGCCGCCGTTTCCCGAAGTCGTCGACACCCTCGCGCAGCTCAAGGCTAGGGGTTTCAAGCTGTGCATTGTCTCCAACACCGATGACGACATCATCGCCGGCAATGTCGCTCAACTGGGCGGCCATATTGACCGTGTGATCACCGCGCAACAGGCCGGCGCCTATAAGCCGGCGCCCCGGCTGTTCGACTACGCTCATGAGCAATTGGGCGTCAGCCGCGAGCAGGTGGTGCACATCTGCGCCAGCCCTATGCTCGATCACACGGCAGCCCGCGACATGCATTTTCGCTGCGTATGGATCGACCGCGGGACCGGTCGTCAGTTGCTGCCGGACTATCGGCCCGACGCGATCCTCAACACGCTGGACGAAGTGTTGCCGCTGTTCTCGTCCCTCGGCTGGTAATGAACCTCGCCCGTCATCAAGGAGTTTCGCCATGGCCCATACCCTGACCGGCAGCGCCCGAGCTGCACGGTTCACCTCAATGAACCTCGACAGCGAAGCCATCATCACCGCCCGCCAGGAGCTGGCGGCGTGCTTTCAACTGGCGGCGCTGCACGGTTTGGAAGAGGGCATCTGCAATCACTTTTCGGCGATGTTGCCGGGGCACGATGACCTGTTTCTGGTCAACCCGTACGGCTATGCGTTTTCCGAAGTCACGGCGCATAACCTGCTGGTCTGCGATTTTGAAGGGAATGTGGTGGACGGCGAGGGCCAGCCAGAGGCTACGGCGTTTTACATTCATGCGCGCCTGCATCAGCGGTTACCGCGAGTCAAAGTCGCGTTCCACACGCATATGCCGAACGCGACGGCGTTGTGCCTGCTGGAGGGGCCGCCGCTGTTGTGGCTGAGCCAGACCGCACTGAAGTTCTACGGTCGCACGACCGTGGACGAGCATTACAACGGGCTGGCGCTGGACGAACGTGAAGGTGACCGCATCGCCGGGGTCATGGGCGACGCCGACATTCTGTTCCTGAAGAATCACGGCGTGATCGTCGCCGCCCCGACCATCGCCGAGGCCTGGGACGATCTGTATTACCTGGAGCGTGCCGCCCAGGTGCAGCTATTGGCGATGGCCACGCAACGGGTACTGAAACCGGTGCCGCACGCGGTTGCGCAACGGGCGTACGAGCAGATGCGCGAAGGCGATCCCGAAAGTGCGCGGGCGCATCTGCACAGTGCAATGCGGCGGTTGTCGAGCCGGGGGTGAAGGCGAGGAAAACGGGCAGGCAAAAATAAATCGTCTCGCAGGTCATCCATTTCCACTGCGCGCCGATATCAACGGGGTCGGGATTGTCTCGGTGGCACTTGGTTGCCCCCTACAACCCGGTGGGCTACGCTCACAAAAAACAAGGGTTTCGGGCCTTTGCCCCTGTCGTACCTGCCCAGGACACGCTTTTGCCTATCCCCATTCACGATCCGCATCAGGCCCCCGGCGGCACTCTCAAGCGTTTGCCCCTGCGCAAGGCGGCGGTGCTGTTCATCGTTGCCGTGTGTCTGTGCCTGTCCGGTCTGCTGTATTTGCAGATCGAACAGTCACGTCGGCAGGATCTGGCGAATGCGCAGATGGCCTCGGCCAACCTGACCCGGGCAATGGCGCAGCAGGCCGAAGACACTTTTCTGGCCGCTGATCTGGTGATGACCAGCCTGGTCGACTGGATTCAGGAAGACGGCTATGGCGCGGCGCAGAGACCGAGGCTGCAAAGGACTTTCGCGCGCCGGGTGCAGCAGCTGGAGCAGTTGCACGGCATGTTTCTGTTCGATCGCGAAGGGCAGTGGGTGATCACCTCATTTCCTGATCTGCCACGCGGCAACGGTGTGGCGGATCGCGAGTACTTCAAATATCACCAGCAGAACGTGTCTTCCGTGGCGCACATCGGCCCGGCGATCCGCAGTCGCGAAAACGGTGAGTGGATCATCCCGATTTCCAAGCGAGTGAACGACCACGCCGGCAATTTTCAGGGCGTGCTGATGGCCGGCATCAAGATGTCGTACTTCGACAAGTTCTTCAAAAGCTTCAGCCTGGACGACAACGGCACCATGTTCCTCGGCCTGACCGACGGCACCTTGCTTGCGCGCCGGCCGTTCGACGAGTCCTTGATCGGCACCTCGCTGGCCAAGGGCGAGATTTATCAGACGTTGCTCCCCAACGCCTCGGCCGGCACGGCAATGATCGATTCGGTGGTCGACGGGGTCACGCGTCTTTACGGCTATCGGCAGCTCGACAGCTATCCGCTGGTGGTGTCTGCCTCTTCATCCCGGGACACGATTCTCAAGGGCTGGCATGACCGTGCCTTTCAGTCCAGCGTGATCGTGGCGCTGGTGATGCTCGGTGTGGGGCTGTTTGGCTGGGTGTTCATCCATCAGGTGCGCGACGGCGAGCGGATCGAGAAAAACCTGATCAAGGCCCAGCGGGCGCTGGAGCTGATTGCCACCCACGACAGCCTGACCGGGCTGGCCAACCGGCGCCTGTTCGAGCAGTCTCTGGAGATTGAGTTCGCCCGGGGCGCCCGGCAGTCGAGCCCGGTCAGCCTGATCATGCTCGATATCGACTTCTTCAAACGCTACAACGATGCCTACGGCCATGTGGCCGGCGACCATTGCCTGACCCAGGTTGCCCAAGTGGTGAAGAACTGCTGCCAGCGCAAATCCGATCTGGCGGTGCGCTACGGCGGCGAAGAGTTCGCGGTGTTGTTGCCGGACACCGACATCAACGGCGCGCTGGCGATTGCCGGGCAGATTCGCCGCAGCGTCATGGACAAACACATCACCCACAGCGGCTCGCCCACCGGTTATCTCACCGTGAGCCTGGGCTGCTATTCGTTCATTCCGCTGGGCAACGACAGCCCGGAACTGTTCATCCAGCGCGCCGATGCGGCGCTGTATCAGGCCAAGAACGCGGGCCGTAACCGTGCGGCCGTGTTGTCCATGGACGGCGGCATTGGTGAGTTGATGCGTTCGGATCGCTGACGGAAAAATGATTCAGACACAGGCCATGATGCGTTCACCATGGCCTGTTCTTGTTCGTTCAGCCGCCGGTACCGGCTCCGGAACCACCCGTTCCGCCACCCGCTGCGCCCGTTCCACCACCCGCGCCCGAACCTGAGCCGCTGGCGCTGCCGTTGGTTCCGGTACCTGTTTTCATCCCGTCGGAAGGGCCGTCGTTAGGTCGGTTAGTGGTGTTGTCCGGCGGCATGCTCGTTCCGCCGTTGGCGCCGGACTGGGTGCCCGACGTGTTGGCACCGTCATTGGCGGCAAAACTGGCGGCGGACGCTGTGGCCAACAAACCGGCCAGCAGCATCGAGGTCAATGTGCGCGTCTTCATGGTACGTCTCCAGAAAGGGGATTTACCTGATATTGGTCTGAAGCGCGCATCGCTTGGTGCCGACCGGGTGACCAGCGGTACTCAGAAATCCACGGTCGCCGAAACCTTCAACGTGCGCGGTGCGCCCTGGGTCAGGTAGCCGCCATTGGCCGAGGCCCAATAGGCTTCGTTGGCGACGTTTTCCAGATTGGCGCGCAGGGTGATCTGCTTTTCATCGAGTTTGAAGGCGTAGCGCGAGCCGAGATCGAATCGGTTCCACGACGGGATGCTTTGGGTGTTGGCCGCGTTCAGGTACTGGCCGCCGGTGCGCAACATGCGGGCGCTGAGGGCTGCGCCTTCGAGTCCTGGAATGTCCCAGTCGGCGCCGATGTTGAACTGGAAGCGCGGCACGCCGATGGCGCGGTTGCCGTCGTTGACGCCGTTGCTGCTGCCGTCGAGTTCGGTCTTCATCACGGTCGCGCCACTGAGCAGGCGCAGGCCGTCGACGGGTTCACCGTAGACGTTGAGTTCGACGCCCTTGTTGGTCTGCTGGCCGTCGACCCGGAAGATCCCGTCCTGGGTGTAGCTCGACGGTTGCTCGATGCGGTAGACACCGAGGCTGGCGCCATAGCTGCCCATGTCCAGCCGCACGCCGGCCTCGACCTGTTTGCTGCGCACCGGGGCGAAGGTTTCGTCGCGGTTGATTGCGCTGGTCGGCGGCGTCGGGCCCTTGGCCAGGCCTTCGATGCGGTTGGCGTAGAACGACACGTGTTCCCACGGCTTGATCACCAGACCGTAGACCGGAGTGGTGATCGATTCGTCGTAACTCGAAGTGCGTGCCCCGGTGGCCGTGGCCCAGCCATCGACCTTCATTTGCTGGCGGCGCAGACCGAGGGTCAGCAGCACGCGATCATCGAGGAAACCGAGGGTGTCGGAAATCGCTTCGCTGCGCAGGGTGTTCTTGCCGACGACGCGCGGATCATTGATGTCTCCGGCGAACGAGGTGGCCGGCGGGCGCGGCTTGTCGGTGACGTTGTACAGATTGGTGGAGTAGCGCGAGGCGTTGCCGATGGTTTCGAACGCCGAGCGTTGCTCGCCCCAGATGCCCGCCCAGCCGACATTCAACTGATGGCTGACGGGGCCGGTGTCGAAATGACCGTTGAGGCCGGCCATTGCACTTTGGTTGTCCTCGTCGTGGGGCGGATAAAGCATGCCGCCACGGGCGTTGCCGTTGAGGTCGGTGACGGTCAGCGACGAGTACACGCCGTTTTCCCGGGTGTGCTTGGCGCCACCGGACACGTAGGCGGTCCAGTTATCGTTGAGGTCATATTCGGCGCGGGCCATGCCGAAGGTGTCCTCGAGCTGCGAGTAGCTCCAGCTCTGGGCGTAGCTGGCATTGGCGTGCGGCACCTTGGGGGCTTTGCTCAGGCTTGAGTCGACGTAGATCACCGAGCGGCCCTGATTGATCACCTGCTTCTGATAGCCGAAATCGGTGGAGACCCGCAGGCGCTCGCCGCGATAGTCGAGGCCGACGCTGAACAGCGACGAGCGCTGGTCTTCTTCATCGACTGCGGTGTCGCCTTCGCGCTGCATCAGGTTGACCCGCGCACCGAAGCGGTTGTCTTCGCCAAAACGCTGGCCGAGGTCCAGATGCGTGCCGACCCGGCCGTCGGCGCTGTAGTCGAGGGTGACGCTGCGGGTCGGGGTGTCCAGGGCGCGTTTCGGTTGCAGGTTGATCCCGCCGCCGATGCCGCTGCCGCTCGGGGTGACGCCGTTGACGAAGGCATTCGGGCCCTTGAACAGCTCGACGCGATCCAGCGCTTCGGTGGCGATGATCTGCCGGGGCAGCACGCCGTACAGGCCGTTATAGGAAATGTCATCGGAGGCCAGCGGCAGACCCCGGATCATGAACATCTGCGAGAAGTTGCCGAAGCCGTTGGACTGGCGCACCGAGGCGTCGTTAAGCAACACATCGCCAATGGTTTGCGCTTGCTGATCGGCCATGGTCTTGGCGGTGTAGCTGGTGACGCTGAAGGGCAGGTCGTTGACCGCCTGATTGCCGAGCATGCCGACCTGCGCGCGGCGGGCGACCTGTTCGCCGCCGTAGGTGTCGTCGCTGTTGTCGTGCAGGGCGCTGACGGTGGTGGCGCCCAGTTCCAGCGCGCCGTCCGCCGCGACTTTCGGCGCCACGGTGTAGCCGTTGTCACCGGTGCTGATCAGTTCGAAACCGCTGCCTTCCAGCAGCCGGGCAAAACCGCTTTGCGCGGTGTAATTGCCTTGCAGGCCCGGGCTCTGACGATTGCCCAATTGCGCCGGGTCGAACGACAGCGGCACGCCGACGCTGACCGCAAACTGCGCCAGCACATGGCTGAGCAAGCCCGGGCCGATGTTGACGTTCTGGCTGGCACTTTCGCTGATGCTGTCAGCGGCGTGGCCGACAGTCGGCAACAGTGCGCCGAAAGCCAGGGCCAGGCTCAGGGCCTTGAATGGAAAAGTGGCGGGGCGGGACGAGGGCAATGCGGTCATTCGGCGATCCTGTCGGGCGCGTGGAATTGAAAGGTCTATCCACTCACCGGACGAGGCGCGAAAAGGTATCAGTGAACATTGAAATTATTTTCCGATGGCTCAGACGCGAGGCTCCACCGACAGCCAATAGCGGGTCAGGCTGTTGATATTCAGCGGCAGGGTGTCGCTCAGCAGACGCAGGCTGGCTTCGGTGTCGCGCAGGGAAAACGCCCCGGACACGCGCATCGCCGCGACGTCCGGATGACAGCGCAAGACGCCCCGACGATAGCGACTCAGTTCGCCGAGCAATTCGTCCAGACGCATGTTGCTGGCCAGCAGCATGCCCTTGTCCCAGGCCAGGCTGGCGGTGTCGAAGGTTTCGGCGCTGTCGAAGCCGTTCAGTTTGAAGCGCTGGCGCTCGCCGGCCTTGATGATCGCGTTTTGCTTGAGCAATTCGGGGGTGATTTGCACCTGCCCCTCCAGCACCGACACCAGGCTGCGCGAACCCTCGGTGCGAACGCAGAACCGCGTGCCGAGCGCGCGGGCGAGGCCTTGTGGGGTTTCGACAATGAACGGGCGGGCGGCAGCATCGCTGGCGGTATTGATCAGCACCTCGCCGTTGAGCAGCAGCACCCGGCGCTCGACCGGGCTGTAAGCGATGTTCACCGCGCTGTCGGTGTTGAGCAGCAACTGGGTGCCGTCCGGCAGTTGCAGGTTCTTCTGCTCGCCGACGGCGGTGCGCTGGTCGGCGGTCCATTGCTGCCACGGCACATGTTGCGAGGCCATGCCCAACGGCCCGGCCATCAACAGCAGGCCGAGGCGGGTGAGGGTCTGGCGACGGCTGAGACCTTCCTTGCGCGAAGCCCGTTGCAGGGTCTGGATCGCGACGTTGGCCGGCACGCTGCGCAAATCACCGAGCAAGGCTTCGGCCCGTTGCCAGGCGATCGCGTGTTCGGCGCTGCGGCTGCGCCATTGGGCGATGGCCTGATGATCGGACGGCGAAGCGGTGCCCGAATGCAGCTGCACCAGCCAGTCGGCGGCTTCACCAAGAATCTGCGGATTGATCATCGACGAACTCATCAGGCGACACTCAAGCAGGCAATGAACGCGGCGCGCATGTGGCGTTTGACGGTAATCAGCGAAACGTTCAGGCGCGTGGCGATCTGCGCGTAGGTCAGGCCTTCGATCTGCGACAACAGGAAAGTGTCGCGGGTCTGCGCCGGCAACTCGCGCAGCAACGCTTCGATGCGCCACAGGGTTTCGAGAATCAGGTAGCGGGTTTCCGGCGACGGCACCTCGGCGGCGGGCAGGCTGGCGATGGTTTCCAGGTAGGCGCGCTCGATGTCCTGACGCCGCCAGCGGTCGATCACCAGACCTTTGGCGATGTGCGTCAGCAGTGCCCGGGGTTCGCTGCCCAGCGGTTTGACCACCTGACGGCTGAGCAGACGCAAAAACGTATCGTGCGCCAGGTCGGCCGCATCGCAGCGATTGCCCAGCTTGCGCTGCAACCAGCCCTGCAGCCACCCGTGGTGTTCGCTGTAGAGCGTCTGGACTTGCTGATTCAATGGCGGATCGAAAGACGACATGGGCGGCAGATACTCGTTGCGGGCATCCGATGCCTGGCTGCAATTAGAGTGCAATTAAGAATGGATCGCATTCTAGTGGCGCGGAACGAGCGCTGGCAATTGCCCTGTTGCACTTTCTTTTCTGGCGCCAGAAAGGAGTGGCCTACCCGTCTTCCGGGAGATTGGCTATTTGTTTGGTCCGGTCCCGGGACTAACGTAGCCACACATTCACTCGCCCCGGAGAACCACCATGAAACCTCGTGCCGATTTCTACACCGCTTCCCCAGATGCCCTGAAAGCGATGATCGCCCTGGAAACCGCCGTCTCGAAACTGCCGCTGGAAAAGACCCTGATCGAACTGGTGAAACTGCGCGCTTCGCAAATCAACGGCTGTGCGTTCTGCATCGACATGCACACCGCTGACGCGATCAAGGGTGGCGAAACCCCACGCCGGCTGTTCGCCGTGACGGCCTGGCGCGAGGCGCCGTTCTTCACCGACCGCGAGCGCGCCGCGCTGCTGTGGACCGAGTCCCTGACCCAACTGAGCCTGACCCACGCCCCGGACGAAGATTACGATGCGGTCGCCGCTCACTTCTCGGCCAAGGAAATGGTCGACCTGACCGTGGCGATCAGCACCATCAACAGCTGGAACCGTCTGGCCGTGGGCTTTCGCAAAACCCCACAAGCCTGATCGGTCAATGTGCATCGGCACTCGGCGCGGCCGGTGGTTGCACCTTGCGCATCAAGGGCACCATCGCCGTGGCGATCACGAAGCACACCATGATCATCAGGAACGTATCGCCGTAGGTCTGGGTCTGCGCCTCGCGGTAGGTCAGCAGCCATAACTGATGCAGGCCGGCGGTGATGCCCACGTCACCGCTCTGACCCAGTGCGGCGAAGTTGCCGCCGACCTGGGCCAGCCACTGATTCAAGGCTTCGTTGCTGCTGTTCAGATGCTCGGCCAACCGGGTGAAGTGCAGGTTGGTGCGGTCGTTGAGAATGGTCGCGCACGCGGCGATCCCGATTGCACCGCCCAGGTTGCGCATCAGGTTGAACAGGCCCGAGGCGTGCTTCAATCGCGCCGGGGCCAGACCGCCAAGGGTCAACGTCACCGCTGGCGGCACCGCCAGTTGCTGGGCAATCCCGCGCAGGGCTTGCGGTAGCATCAACTGCCCGGCACCCCAATCGTGGGTGATCGGACTGAATTCCCACATCGACAAAGCGAACAACGCCAGGCCCGCCATCATGATCCAGCGCAGGTCGATGCGATTGGCCAGAAAGGCGTACAGCGGAATCGCCATGATCTGGAACACCCCGGTGGAAAAAACCGCCAGGCCAATGTCCAGCGCACCGTAGCCGCGCACCCGGCCGAGAAACAACGGCGTCAGGTAAATCGTCGCGAACAGGCCGATGCCGGTGACAAAGGAAAAGAAACAGCCGAGGGCGAAATTGCGATCCTTGAGGGCGCGCAGGTCGACGATCGGATTGGCCACGTGCAGCGTGCGGCCGACGAACGCCACGCCAGCCAGGGCGCTGATCCACGCGGTGGTCAGGATGGTCTGGTCGCTGAACCAGTTCCAGCGCGGGCCTTCTTCGAGGGTGTATTCCAGGCAGCCGAGAAACAGCGCCAGAAACACCATGCTCAGATAGTCCGCGCCTTTGAGCAGCGACAGTTCCGGCTGGTCGATCTTGACCAGCATCGGCACCGCCACGGCGACGAAAATCCCCGGCACCAGGTTGATGTAGAACAGCCAGTGCCAGGACGAAACATCGGTGATCCAGCCACCGATCACCGGGCCCAGTGTCGGCGCCAGCGAAGCCACGGCGCCGATGGTGGCGGCAGCAATCACCCGTTGCTTACCGGTGAAGAAAAAGAACGCCGTGGTGAACACCAGCGGAATCATCGAGCCGCCCAGAAACCCTTGCAGCGCCCGAAAGGCAATCATGCTCTGGATGTTCCAGGCCGCGCCACACAACAGGCTGGCAAGGGTGAAACCAACCGCAGAGGCGCAGAACAACCAGCGCGTGGAGAACACTCGCGACAGCCAGCCCGACAGCGGGATCACGATGATCTCGGCGATCAGGTAACTGGTCTGCACCCACGCCGTTTCATCGGTGCCGGCGGACAACCCGCCGCCGATATCCCGCAGCGAGGCCGAGACGATCTGAATGTCCAGCAGCGCGATGAACATGCCGATGCACATGGTGGCGAAGGCGAACACTTTGGTCGCCGTCGCCATCTCGGCGGCATTGAACGGCTGCGCAGGGACGGCGAGGGCGCGGCTCATGGCGCGCTGGCCACGGCGGTGGTTTCAGGCTGGGCGCGGGTGTCGACTTCAGCGGTCACTGACAGGCCCGGGCGTAGGTGGCCGAGCACACTGTCGGCGGGGTCAAGCAGGATCCGCACCGGCACCCGCTGGACGATTTTGGTGAAGTTGCCCGTGGCGTTTTCCGGCGGCAGCACGCTGAACTGCGAACCGGTGGCCGGGGCGAGGCTGTCGAGGCGGCCATGGAATTCCTGGCCGGACAGCACGTCGGCGCGGATGCTTACGCGCTGGCCCGGTTTCATCCGCGCCAGTTGGTCTTCCTTGAAATTGGCATCGACCCACAGACCGCTGGCCGGCACCACCGACAACTGTTGCGAACCGGCCTGGGCATAAGCGCCGACCCGCGCGCGGCGGTTGCCGATCACACCGTCGACCGGGGCGCGCAGCTCGGTGTAGCCGAGGTTGAGTTGCGCCAGATCCCGTTCGGCCCGGGCTTGCTGGAGGGCGGCGCGGGCCTGTTGTTTCTGGGTTTCGATCACCGAGAGCTGGCGTTGCGCAGCGAGCAGTTCGGCCTGGGCCTTGGCGCTCAGGGCTTGGGCAGTCTTGAAGGTGGCGTCGGCCCGTTGTGCGGCTTCCACCGAAACCGCATTGGTGGTGACCAGGCGTTTGTAGCGCGCGTTGTCGTCCCGGGAACGGGCGGTTTCGGCGCCGGCGGCATCGATGCCGGCGCGGGCCTGACCGATCACTGCTTGCTGCAATTGTTCGGTGGCATCGAGGTTGGCCAGCAGTGCTTCTTCAGCGGCGACCGCACCTTCGGCCTTGGCCAGATTGGCGCGATAGTCCCGGGCGTCGAGGCGGATCAGCACGTCGCCGGCCTTCACGGACTGGTTGTCGCTGACCAGCACCTCTTCGATGTAACCGGCGACTTTCGGACCGATGACCGTGACGTCGCCGCCGATGTAGGCATCGTCGGTTTCTTCGAGAAAGCGTCCGGCGCCCCACCAATGCACGGCATACAGCCCGGCGAGCACCAGCGCGGTCAGCCCCGCAGTGGGCAACAGCAGGCGTTTGAGCAGGGGAGGTTTGGGAGCGCTGACCGGAACGGCGAGGTCGGGTTCAACGGTGGGCATGCTGGTCATGGCGTAATACCTGCGAAGCGAGGGTGTTATTACGGCTATAATATGACGCGAGTAATATTTTGTGGCAATTGATTTTTATCGCCAGTCGTCAGTTGCTTACCTGAGCCAGGTGCCGGGTGTGCTGCCGGTCATGGATTTGAAGAACGCAATGAATGCGCTGTCGCTGGCGAAGCCCAGTTCAAATGCGCAATAGCCGAGGTTGCGCCCGGTGGCGAGCAATTCCATGGCACGCATCATTCGCCACTGCTGGCGCCATTGTTGATAGCTCATGCCGGTTTCGCGCTGGAAGATCCGGCCGATGGTGCGGCTGCTGGCGCCGATCTGTTGCTCGAGCACTTGCAGTTCCGGGGGGAGTTTTTCGGGTGTGGCAAGAAGCGGCGCCAGACGTTTGTCCCGGGGCAGAGGCAGGAGCATCGGTTGCTGCGCCGCCTCGCGGATTTCACTCAGGCACAGCCCCAGCAGATGGACGAATTTGCCCTGCTGCCAATCGGTATCGAAATCGGCAATCGCCATTGGCTCCAGCACAGAGCGCAGCAGCGGGCTGACCTCGATCACGCAAACCTGTTGCGGCAGCTTGCGGCACAACTCGGGTGTCAGGTAGATGGAGCGGTAATCGACGCTTTGCTGCATCACCGCCCGATGCGTGACGCCACCGGGAATCCACGCCGCCCGCGATGGCGGCAGCAGACACAATTGCTGCGCCAGGGTGATGCGGGTGCAGCCCTGTCGGGTGTAGAGCAGTTGCCCGCGCTGATGCCGATGCAGGCCGGAGTCGTGATCGCCAAGGGTGGAAGCGATGCCGACTACCGGCGCCGGGAAGCGATCCGGGTCAAAACGGTCGTGGGCTTCGAGCCAGGCCATGGGTTGTCCGATTTCAACGATAAATTGTCAGGGTTCGGATAATACGCCAGCTACGGCTTTTTAAACTCCTCGGCGTTTTTGTTGAGGAGTCATGGTGATGAACCATAGAAAGTTTTTGGTGTTGGCGATTGCGCTGCTGATGTTTCCGCAGATCGCCCAGACGTTGTTCAGCCCGGCGCTGGGGGATATCGGCCGTGCGTTCGATGTTGGTCCGCAAGTGGCGGCGCAGACATTGTCGGTGTACTTCCTGGCGTTTGCCTTCGGCGTGGTGACGTGGGGCCGGGTATGTGACCGGATTGGCCGACGGCCTTCGATGCTCGCCGGTCTGGCGATTTATGCACTTGCCTGCGCATTGGGCTTGAGCGTTCGCAGCTTCAACGGCTTGTTGATGGCCCAGGCACTGGCGGCATTCGGCGCTGCTGTTGGCTCGGTGGTGACACAGACTTTATTGCGCGATCGTTTTCGCGGGACCGAACTGGCCCAGGTGTTTTCTCTGGTGGGCATGGCGCTGGCGGCCAGCCCGGCCATCGGTCTGTTCAGCGGGGCGAGTCTGGTTCAAGGCTTCGGCTATCGTGGCGTGCTCGTTGCGTTGTTGCTGCTGGCGTCGATCTTGTGGATCTGGAGTTGGCGCAACCTGCCGGAAACCCGTCCGTCGCAACTCACCTCCGTCGGCCTGTTCGCAACCATGGGCGACATGTTGCGCGATCCCGGCATCTGGCGTTCGGCGCTGTGGATCGCATCGTTCAACGTCGCGTTGTTCAGCTATTACAGCCTCGGACCTTTCCGGTTCGAACGTCTCGGCCTGAGCGGCGAGTGGTTCGGCTACAGCGGCGTGATGCTCGCATTGGCCTCAGGGTTTGGAGCATGGCTTAACAAAAAATTGCTGCAAACCGGTTGCCGTCCACTGCAGTTGATTCGCCTGGCTGCGCTGACCGGTTTGCTCGGTGGCATCGGCGTGTGGCTGCTGGAAGCGCACGTCTGGTTCGTGCTGCCGATGCTCCTTGTGGTACTGGCGTTCGGCATGGCAATCCCGAATATCCTCGGTGCAGCCTTGCGCAATTACACGGATCGTTTGGGCACCGCCGGTGCATTGCTGGGGCTGTTTTATTACCTGCTGATCGGGGCGGGATTGATGTTGGCGGCGTGGTCTCAGGCCCTCGGGGAAACCCTGATGATCTGCAACTTGCTGGCGTTATCGCTGGCGATCCGCGCTAAAAACGCATTTGTTTAAGAAATGTAAGCGATGTAGGAAGCGTCTTGCATTTGTGTAGGAAGGCTCTGACTATCACTGCAATTGATGGGATGGCATTAAGCCATTTGATTGCAAGGATGTTGAGTGCCGTATTCGATTCGCGCTGTTTCTCGTCGTAGTTATCTGCCTCGTCCGCTGTTGTCGGCCTTGTTGTTGAGTGTGTGTGCGCCCAGCCTTTTCGCCGCCGAACTGTCGAATCCAGGCCAGGAAGTGCTGCGCCAGCAGCAACAGCAACAGCGCGACCTGCAACAACTGCAGCTTGAACAGCGCAAGCGGCAATTGGAGCGCGGCGCGTTCGGCCCGACGCCTGCCACCCCGGCCATTCCCGATTCGATCAAACCCGACGAACGCTGCTGGCCCCTGAGCGGCACGCGCATCGGCGGGGTCACGCTGATCGATAAGGACAAGCTCAACGCCCGGATCAAACCGCTGCTGGCGCCGTGCATGGGTGTCGGCCAGATCAACCATCTGCTGGCGACCATCACTGCGCTCTACGTGGAGAAGGGCTACATCGCCAGCCGGCCGTACCTGAGCAGTGCGCCGGCAGCGGGGCAGTCGCTGGATATCCTGATCGACGAAGGCTACATCGAGTCCATCGAACTGGCCGACCAGAGCCTGCCGGTATCTCTCGGTGGCGCATTCCCTGGCATGCTCGGCAAACCGTTGAACCTGCGGGATCTGGAGCAGGGGCTGGATCAGTTGAACCGTCTGCGCTCCCTCGATCTGACCGCCGACATCGCCCCCGGCAGCCAGCCCGGCGCCTCAAAGATCATCTTGCGCTCGCGTACTTCCGGGCAGTCACGCTGGGCCCTCGGCGCCGGTTTCGACAACCTCGGCAGCGCCAGCACCGGGCGCGACCGCAACACGCTGAGCCTGAGCCTCGACAGCCCGCTCGAACTCAACGACCTGTTGAGCGTGAGTGCCAGCGACACCCTCAACCAAGGCGACCGCTACAACCGTAACGCCAGCCTCTATTACGCAATTCCTTATGGCTACTGGACATTCAGTACGTTTGCCAGCCACGCCGAATACCGTGCGCCGTTCAAACTGCCGGGCACGACGCTGTACAGCACCGGCATCACCGATCAACTCAGCCTGCGCGCCGACCGCGTGTTGTGGCGCGACCAGAGCCATCAGCTCAGTGCCAACCTGCAACTGGCGCACAAGGATGTCGACAGCTATCTGGAAAACGTTCGCCTTGGCATCCAGAGCCCGACCCTGACCGTGGCCGAGGCCGGGCTCAATCTGTTCTGGCTCGACCGCGCAGTGTGGAACCTCGACTTCAACTACGCCCAGGGCCTGCGCTGGCTGGGTGCTGACGACGATGCAGATCACCAGGTCAGGAACCTGCCCAAGGCACAGTTTCGCAAGTACCGCGCCGGCCTCAGCCAATGGCGCAACGGCCAGTTCGGCGCGCAAGCCTGGCAATGGCAGAGCCAACTGAACGTGCAGTACAGCCCGGATCCGCTGCCGGCCATCGAACAACTGCTCGGCACCGACGATTCCGCCGTGCGCGGTTACCGGGTCAGCAGCGCGTCCGGCGCCAGCGGCGCGATCTGGCGCAACACTCTGCGCCTGCCGCTGCGCACCGATTTGCCGGTGCAGCTCACCCCGCGTGTCGGCCTCGACCACGGCTGGATCAAGGCCGATCACGGCGCTCCGCTTCAACGCCTGAGCGGCGCCAGCATCGGCCTCAATCTGGGCTGGAAAAACCTGCAGGTGGATGTCGATTACCAACGCAGCCTGAACACCCCGACCGGCCTGCACCGCGAGCCTGAAACCTGGCTGATGCGAGTCGGAATACAGATATGAACGTCAGTGAACAACAGCCATCGGACCTGAGCGCGACAGCCGTGGCCTTCAACTCAACGCGCAACGTGATGCCGCACTACATGGAGAGTTTTTTATGCCAATGAATACCTTTGCGTTTCATCTTTCCCCACGGGGCAAACTGCGCTGGGCCATCGCCAGCCTGTTCCTGGTCGCTCACCTGCCGGGCGCCATGGCCGGCGGTGTGGTGGTTGCACCCGGCCCCGGCGGCACCGCGCAATTGCAGACCCAGGGCGGCGTCCCGATCGTCAACATCGTCGCGCCCAACGGCTCTGGCCTGTCGCATAACCAGTTCCTCGATTACAACGTCGACCGCCAGGGCCTGGTCCTGAACAACGCCTTGCAGGCCGGGCAATCGCAGCTCGCCGGGCAACTGGCGGCCAACCCGCAATTGCAGGGCCAGGCGGCGAGCGTGATCCTCAACGAAGTGATCAGCCGCAACCCGTCGGCCATCAACGGCGCCCAGGAAATCTTCGGTCGCGCCGCCGACTATGTACTCGCCAACCCGAACGGCATTTCGGTGAACGGCGGCAGTTTCATCAACACGCCGAACGCCAATCTGGTGGTCGGCCGCCCCGAGCTGAACGACGGCAAGCTGCAAGCCCTGAGCACCCGCGACGCCACCGGTCAGTTGCAGATTCAGGGCGGCGGCCTGCGTAACGGCGAAGGCTCGATCAACCTGATCGCGCCGCGTATCGACAGCCAGGGTGCGATCACTGCCCGTGATCAACTGAACCTCACGGTCGGGCGCAATCAGATCGACTACGCCAGCGGCCAGGTGAAAGCCGTGGACCCGGCGGGCAACACCACCGATCAACGAATCGACGCCAGCCTGTTTGGCGCGATGCAGGCCGGGCGCATCAACATCGTCAGCACCGCCGAAGGCGCGGGCGTGAAGGTCGGCGCGGTGCAAGTCGCCGGGCGTGACGGTGTACAGATCCGTTCGGCTGGCGACCTGAGCGTCAGCGGTCAGGCGATCCCGGACAGCCTCGACGTGACCCGTGCAGGCATTCGCAGCAGCCAGGGCGACGTCGGCCTGCACAGCGGCAAGGACCTGACGCTGGCCGCCACCGATGTCAGCGGTCGTGACGTGAAGGTCGATGCCAAGCGCAACCTGACCCTGACCACCGTCGAAAGCCGCAAGCTCCAGGAACAGCGCGAAAACTGGAACAACAGCACCATCGGCATCACCTGGGAAACCTACGAGCGCACCAAGACCGACAGCGATTCGCGCCAGCACGGTAGCCAGATCATTGCCAGCCGTGACGCGCAACTGTCGTCCGGCAAAGACACCGAACTGAAAGCCGCCAAGGTCGACGCGAAGAACAACCTCAGCGTGCAAAGCGGCGGCGACCTGCGCCTGACCGCCGCCACTGAAAGCCATGTGCAAACCGATCAGGGCAAGCACCGCAAACACCTGTGGAAAGCCGACTGGGACAGCAGCAGCGAAGAACAGCACAGCGTCACCAGCCAGTTGAAGGGCGGCAACATCGCCCTGCAAACCGCTGCACTGTTGCGCTCCGAAGGCGCCGAAATCGACAGCGCCGGTGACCTGCAACTGGCCGGCAAACAGGTGGAAATCACCACCGCGACCCGCACCAATCGCAGCAGCGACAACCGTTATTCCGGCGATCTGGTCGGTGGCGGTTTCTTCGGCAAGACCGGCGACGCCGACAAGGGCCAGACCCAGCATCAGGGCAGCAAGATCAACGCCGCCGGCAAGCTGCTGGTCAAGGCTGACGACGTGCGCATCAGCGGCAGCCAGGTGCGTGGCGCCAAGGACGCCAGCGTGATCAGCGACAACGGTTCGCTGACCATCGACGGCGTGCAGGACACCTCGCATAGCAACAATCACGACAAGGACAGCAAGTTCTTCGGCATCACCAAGGACGAGTCCCGGCAGAACAGCAAGGACAGCACCACGGTGCGCAGCGAGCTGGCGTCCGACAGCAACCTCAAGCTGAAAAGTGCCAAGGACATCGAAGTCGCCGGTTCCACGGTCAAGGCCGGCGGTTCGCTGACGGCGGATGCGGCGGGTGATGTGAATGTGCATTCGACGCAGAACACCCACGACAGCAGCAACAGCACCCAGACCCGAGGCTTCGACGCCTACGCCAAGGAGCAGACGGCGGAGCAGTATCGCGCCGGCGTGCATTACGAAGACAAATCCCAGACCGTTACTGCTAACGACGTCACGCAGCAGGGTTCCAGCCTCAGCGGCGGCACCGTGCAGGTGAAGGCGGGCGGCGACGTGACGCTCAAGGGCGCCGAGGTGAAATCCACCGCTGGCGACACCACGCTGAGCGGCAAGAACGTTTCGTTGCTGGCCGAGCAGGACAGCCACAGCACCTCGACCGAAACCCGCAGCACCGGCGGCGGTTTCTACTACACCGGCGGCCTCGACCGCGCGGGCAGCGGCGTGGATTTCTCGCACAGCACCTCGCAAGACACCACCGCTAAAAACACTGCGCAAACCACCGGCGTGCAGAGCAGCGGCAGCCTCAACATCAACGCTGACAAACTCGCCACCGAAGGCGCGCAACTCAAGTCCGGCAACGGTCTGAACGTCGCCGCCAACGAAGTCGACAACCGTGCCGCCAGCAACACCGAAAGCAGCATCCACAGCGAGAGCAACTGGTCGGCGGACATCGGCGCCAACGTCGAATACAAAGACATCGCCCGGCCGATTGCCGGCGCGGTGAAAGATGTGCTCGACGGTAAGGTGCCGGACAAGGACGCACTGGCCAATCTCGGTCAGCCGAACGTCGGTATCGACGTGGCGGTCGGTCATGCCAGCGCCGATAAAACCGGGCAGGGCAGCAACGCGGTGGTCAGCCGGTTCGACGGCCAGACCGTGGACGTGAAGGTCGGCGGCACGCTGCACGACCAGGGCACCCAGTACAACGCCAGCGCCGGCAAAGTGAACATCAGCGCCGACAAACTGGTGGCCGACGCGGCCAGCAACACCCGCAGCAGCACCGAGAATTCAGTGGATGCCAAGGTCGATGTGCGCGTCTACACCAAGACCGGTGAAGACGTGAACGTCGCTGGCAGCGGCGCGGGTGGCAGCAGCCAGTCGAGCAAGGACAGTTCCACGGCGGTGGTCGGCGGTTATGCCGGTAGCCAGGGCGTGAACATCATTGTCGGCCGCGACGCACAGTTCGAAGGCAGCCGTTTCGATGGCGGGCAGGGCGGTGTCAGCGTCAAGACCGGCGGTGATCTGGCGCTGAACCAGGCCAGCGACCGTCAGAGCAGCGACAGCTCCAGCCTGCGCGGCAACGGCTCGCTGACCGTCGGTACCTTGCCGGGTACCGATGGCACCAGCGTCGATCTCGGCGCCGGGTTCCAGCTCGATCACAAAGGCAACCAGACCACCGACACCCAGGCCCATGTCGCCAGCCTCAGCGGCAACGGTCCGGTGCAACTGAGCAGCGGCGGTAATCAGGTTCAGCAAGGCACGAAGATCGACAGCGCTGGCGCTATCGACCTGAAGGCCGACGGCAAGCTCGACCTGCAAGCGGCCACCGACACCCACGTCGCCACCGGCAGTAATCTCGGCGGTGGCCTGAAGGCTGGCGGCAGCAAGACCAGCAGCGAGAAGAGCCGCGATCAGGGCGGCAACCTCAGCGGCAACTTCAACATCGGCCGGGTCAACGAGAACACGCAGACCCTCACCGGTGGACAACTCAACAGCCAGAACGGCATCGCGCTGAGCGGTGATTCGGTGCGCCTGAAAGGCACTCAGGTCACTGCGCCAAACGTCAGCATCGACGCGCAGAAGGGCGGTTTCGTTCAGGAGTCCGCGCAGTCCACTGACAACCGTAACAACTGGAACGTCGCGCTCAACGCCGGTGGCAATCTGAGCAAAAGCACGCCGACCGCCGCCGATGAAAAAGTCAGCAGCGATCACGGCTTCAATGCCGGGGCCAAGGTCGGCGTGGATTACCTGCAAGGCACCACCCAGCAGAACAGCCAGATCAAGGCTGAAACTGTGGTGTTGAACAGCGCCGGTGATGCGAGCCTGAGCGGTGCGCGGATCGATGCGCGCAATGTCAGCGGCAACGTGGCCGGTGATCTGTCGGTCGAGAGCCGTCAGGACTCCAGCACTCATGCCAAGGTCGATGTCGATCTGGGCCTGACTGCCAAGAAAACTCCAGCCGACGACAAGGGAAAACTCGCGGGCACCGACTACAAGCCGACACTGAAAGCCGAAGGCGAATACGCGCACAAGGACAGCGTCAAACAGGCTGCCGGCATCAGCGGTAGCCAGGGTGTGAACCTGACCGTCGGCGGCGCTACGCAGCTGACCGGCGCGCGGATTTCCGCCACTGAAGGCAAGGTCGATCTGGGTGGTTCGAAGGTCAGCAGCACCGATCTGAGCAACCGCGACTACGGCGTGAAAGCCGGCCTGGACCTGCCACACAAAACCGAAGAAAACGCACCGAAGGTTTCCCTTGAAAATGGCAACCTGAAAGTCGGCCCGGTGACCCTGAGCGGGCATCTGGACAGTCAGTCCCTGCAAGCGGGGATTGACGAAAAAGGTTGATTCACCGTCAGTGAAACCGGCGGGAGCGAGCCTGCTCGCTCCCGCTTCTGATGTGCGCCTCTCTCAAAACGGCAGCCACTGTCGTTTCCCGTCAAGTCGATGAATGCATGCGCTCTACACTCGGATGAAACCGGGAGGCCGCGCCATGCACGACAACGTCCAACACCTGAGAATCCAGCTGGCCTGCGCCCTGCGCTGGGCCGCGCGCTTGAACCTGCACGAGTCCATCGCCAATCATTTCAGCGTGGCCACTTCACCGGACGGCCGCGAGTTTCTGATCAACCCTTACGGCAAGCATTTCTCGCGGATCCGCGCCAGTGATCTGCTGTTGCTCGACGCCGACGATTCGGCCAGTCTCGACCGCCCGGACGCGCCGGACATCACCGCCTGGGCCTTGCACAGCGCTTTGCACCGCAACCAGCCCCAGGCCCGCTGCATCCTGCACACCCACAGCAAATACGCGACGACCCTGGCCTGCCTGAAGGACTCACGACTGCCACCGATCGAGCAGAACAGCATGCGTTTTTTCGAGCGGGTGGCGATTGATGACGGTTTTGATGGGATGGGCCTTGGAGACGAAGCGGAGCGAGTCAGCAGGCTGCTCGGCGACAAGCCGATCCTGCTGATGGGCAATCACGGCTTGCTGGTCGCGGCGCCGAGCGTGGCCCAGGCGTTTGATGATCTGTATTACTTCGAGCGGGCTTGCGAGGTTTACATCACGGCGTTGGCTACCGGGCGCGAATTGCGTGTGGTCAGCGATGAAGTGGCGCGCAAGACCTGTCGGCAATGGCTGGATTATCCGGGGTTTGCCGACAAGCATTTCAACGCTTTGATGGGCATCCTCGATGAGGAAGAGCCGGCGTACCGACAGTGACTCACTCCTGTGACGAATGCGCCTTGCTCAACGGCTGGCGCATCACCGGTGCGCTCCACGCCTGACGCCGGTCCTCGCTCGGCGGGCAGCCAAACCGCGCGCGGTAGGTGCGGGAGAAATGCTCCAGCGAGCCAAACCCCGAACACGCCGCCACCTGGGCCACGCTCATTTGCGTCTGTTGCAACAGGTTGTGCGCCCGGGCCAGGCGCAGGGTGATGTAGTACTTGAGCGGCGAGAGCCCGGTCTGATGTTTGAACTGGCGCTCCAGTTGCCGCCGCGACAAACCGACTTCACTGGCAATCGCCTCGCAGTCCAGCGGTTCTTCCAGCGCCTTTTCCATCAACTGCACGGCGCGGCGGATCTTGTTGCCGTACATCCCGCTGTTGCCCAGGCCGCCGTCGAGCTGATTGTCCGCCGGGGCGCGCATCTGGCCCATCAGCAGGTGCAGGCCGATTTCCCGGGCCAGATCAGGATCGATGCGCTGGCCGATCCAGCCCAGCAGCATGTCGAGAATGGTAGTCGCGCCGGCGCAGGTCAGGCGCTGGCGTTCGAGGGTGTAAAGCTGAGGTCGGGCGCGGAGCTTGGGGTAACTTTCCTGAAAGCCTTGCAGGTTGTCCCAATGCACCGCCGCTTCGTAGCCGTCGAGCACACCGGCAGCCGCCAGCAATTCAGTGCCGGTTTCCACGCCGATCAACACCGCCCCGAACAGCGCCTGCTTGCGCAACCAACTCTTGAGCGCCGGGTTGCGACTGTGTTGATGCACCTCGAAACTGGCCAGCACCACGCAGGCGTCGAAGGCCTGCTCGTTGTTCAAACCGTCTTCGGCGATGCTCGCCAGACCGTTGCTGGCCGTCACCGGGCCGGGCTGCAACGACAACAGCGTCCACTCGAACAGCGTACGCTGGCTCAGCCAGTTGGCGATGGCCAGCGGTTCCAGCACCGCCGCCAGCCCGAAGTTGGAAAACGCCGGCAACAACAGCACCGCCACTCGCAGCGGTGCTTCATGACGCGGTACAGCTTCAGCGGATCGGGTCATCGCCATCTCTGCTTTATCGTTGTTCGGTCTGCCAGTGCGGATGGGTCCACACCGGTACATCGGCGGCTGGCAGCGGGGCGAGGTTGCGGATCAGATCGCTGGCCTTTTCCGCGATCATCACCGTCGGTGCGTTGGTGTTGCCGCTGACGATCACCGGCATGATCGATGCGTCCACTACCCGCAAGCCGTCGAGGCCGTGCACTCGCAGTTGTGGATCGACCACGGCTTCAGGGTCACCAACCGGCCCCATCTTGCAGGTGCCGCTGGCATGGTAGCCGGTTTCCGTGACTTGCCGCGCCCAGGCGTCGAGCTCGGCGTCGGTCTGCACCGAACGGCCCGGCACCAGTTCTTCACCCTTGAACGAGGCCATGGCCGGCTGGTCGAGGATCTCGCGCACCAGCCGTGCGCCGGCGCGCATGTCGGCACGGTCCTGCGCGGTCTTCAGGTAGTTGAACAGAATCCTTGGCGGCCTCCGGGGTTCGGCGCTGTGCAATGTCACGCTGCCGAGGCTGGTGGGACGCATCAGGTCGATGTGGATCTGGAACGCGTGGGTCGGCACCAGTTCGACGCTGCCCGGTTGCACGGCCAGCGGCATGAAGGTCAGTTGCAGGTCCGGGTGTTCGACCCCGGCCCGAGAACGCAGGAATGCACCGGCCTCGAAATGATTGCTCGCCGCCAGACCATCGTGACGGACGAACCAGCGTGCACCGATCCACCATTTGCCCGGCGCGGTGGTCCAGCGATACAGCGACACCGGTTGCTTGCAGCGAAATTGCACCACCGCGTCCGGGTGATCGTTGAGGCGTTTACCGACGCCGGGCAGATCGTGAATCACGCTGATTCCGAGGTCGCGCAGTTCTGCCGCCGGGCCCACGCCCGAGAGCAACAGCAATTGCGGCGAATTGATCGCCCCGGCAGTCAGCAACACCTCCCGGCGGGCGCGGACGGTGTTCGTTTCGCCGTTCTGTTCATAGTCAATCCCGACCGCTCTCCGACCCTCGAACAGGATGCGCAGCACCAATGCATCGGTCACCACCCGCACATTGCCCCGCGCCAATGCTTCGCTCAGATAACCGCGCGAAGTGCTCCAGCGCCGACCGTTGCGCGTGGTGCGATCCACCGGGCCGAAAGCCTCCTGCCGATAGCCGTTCAGATCCTCGCTGACGCCATAACCGGCCTCGGCCCCCGCCGCGATGAACGCTGCGCACAACGGTGTTTCGACATCGCCGGGAGTGACGTGCAAATGGCCGCTGGCGCCGCGATAGTCATCACCACCATCGGCGTGAGTCTGCGCACGCTTGAAGTACGGCAGCACCTCGCGATAGCTCCAGCCGGTGCACCCCTGTTCGGCCCAGCCGTCGTAATCCCGGGCATGGCCACGGATGTAGACCATGCCGTTGATCGACGATGAACCGCCGAGAGTGCGGCCTCGCGGCGTGCCGATTCGCCGGCCGTCGAGGTACGGCTCGGGCTCCGACTGATAGCGCCAGTTGTAGCGCGAGCCGCCCACCACAAGGCCCACGGCGGACGGCATGTCGATCGTCCAGCTCTTGTCCTCGGGCCCGGCCTCCAGCAGCAGGATGCGCACGTTCGGGTCTTCGCTCAGGCGATTGGCCAACACGCAACCGGCCGAGCCGGCGCCCACGATCAGGTAATCAAACCCGGTTTCGTCCATGGTTTGCTCCGTTCTGACAAATGACGAGGGAAGGGCGGATCAGTCCACGGAATGGCCGTGAATGCCGTTGAACACCAGGCGATGAAAGTGATGTACCAGATGCTCGCTTTCGTTGCTGCGCTGGGCGTCGATCATGTAGCGGCCCTGGTCATAGCCGAGCGAGCGCAGGCCTTTTTGCACCGAGATGTTCAGGGCGATGTCTTCGGGGCCGAGGTCTTCGTTCATCCACTTCATGCACGCCGTGCTGACGGCGGCGGTCTCGGAGTTGCTGGAGTAGTAACCGAAGCGCAGCAGCGAGCGCTCGGCGTCCAGCGGAATCATGATGAACGAGCCGAGAAACTCGGAGAACGGGAAGGTGTAGAAGGTGTTATTCGGCCACAGGCCGATGTTGAAAAAGCATTCCTGTGGGTTCAGCTCGCTTTTCAGCGGCACGCCATAGGCTTCGGTCGCCGACAGGTTGGCCGGTGCGGCGTAGGTCCACCAGTTGTCGCGTTTGATCAACTGGTAACCCTTGAAGTCGATCAACCGGGCGAGGTCGATGTGGCACGGGCCGGACAGTTTGAAGTGATAGCCCTCGATGGAATTGTCCATGATCACTTTCCAGTTGGCCGGCACGATTACGTCCTGTTCCTCGATCAGGTGCATGTCGGCCAGATCCGGGAACACCCGACGCATTTCTTCGTCGGCACCGGGGAACAGATCCCGCAGCGACGGCGCATTCGGGTCGAGGTTGAAGTAGATGAAACCGCCGAGTTCTTCGGTGCGTACCTGGGGAATGTTGAACTGTGCCAGCTCGAAATTCTTCATCCGCTCGCAACGGGGCGCACCGCGCAGGCTGCCGTCCATCTCGTAGCACCACGAGTGATAGGCGCAGCGCACCACGCCGCCGGTGGTGCCACGGCGTTCTTCGAGCAAGCGATTGCCGCGATGCTGGCAGACGTTGTGAAAACCATGGATCTGCCCCTGCCGGTTCTTCGCCACCACCACGCTCTGGTCGAACAGATCGGTGACCACGAACTGCCCCGGTTCGGCGAACTCACTGACATGCCCGGCGACATGCCAGGCCTTCATGAAAATGTTGTCGCGCTCGGCACGGAACAGACTGTCGTCGTAGAAATAGCGCGAGGGCAGGGTGAAGGCCTGCTCCGGATCCTGCTGATCCCAGGCATCGACCGGGCTGTGCTGCTTGCGGGTCTGGAAACTGTGCATGAGGCGATCTCCACGGCTTGTTGTTGTGGGATCTAATCTAGGGTGCGGGGCGTTGTGGGGGTTGATGGATTGCGACCAGTTGCTGGACGGAATGATCAATCGCACGCTGGACCGGGAAGGCCTTGACAGCCCTGCGATAATGAAACTTCACCGCGATCATGATGCAGAGGAAATTTCTTCATGGACAATCAAGCGCTCAAGGCTTTGTTCGACCAGCAGTCCGCTGTCTATGACAAACAGTGGAGCGGCATGGCGCCCATTCGTGATGCGCTTTATTTGCTGCTGGATTCGGTATTCGCGGGCCTGCCGGAAAATGCCCGGATTCTCTGTGTCGGCGTGGGCACCGGCGTGGAAATGGCGCACCTGGCGCGGCGGTTTCCCGGCTGGCAATTCACCGGGATCGATCCTTCGGGCGCGATGCTCGATGTGTGCCGTCAAAGAGCGACCGAAGGCGGCTTCCTGGCCCGTTGCCGTTTTCACGAAGGTTATCTCGATACGCTGACGGATGACTCCGCTTACGACGGGGCGACCTGTTTTCTGGTGTCGCAGTTTTTGCTCGACCCGCAGGCCCGTATCGGCTTTTTTCACGAGATTGCCCGCCGTCTGCTGCCGGGCGGGGTTCTGGCGAATGCTGATCTTGCCTCTGACACCGCGTCACCGGCCTACGAAGCACTGCTGCTTCACTGGATGACGCTGATGGCATCGGCCCAGGTGCCGCCGCAAATGCTTGAGCGAGCGCGTGCGGCGTATGCCAGCGATGTGGCGATCCTGCCGGCGCCACAGGTCGCCGGACTGATCGAATCGGCCGGTTTCGAGGCGCCGGTGCAGTTCTTTCAGGCGGGTTTGATGCATGGGTGGTTTTGCTCGCGCGCGGCAGCAATTGGCGCGAGTTAGAGCACTGAAGTTATTGGGGGAAAACAGTTTGATCGGCATTCCCGAGGAATCCATTGCTTCGGTTTAATAGGAAGCATTACTATTCACACCCCTTTCCTCAGCACGCCGCAATGATCCCCATGCTGCCCCGCAGACCCGGCTTTCTCGAGCATTACGAAGAGTTGATCGGCACCTGGACCCGTCGCCTGCGCAATCGCTCGCAGGCTGAGGATCTGGCGCACGACACCTTTGTGCGGGTGCTCGAATCCGATTCGTCGGCGGTGCAGCAACCCCGGGCGTATCTGCACCAGACGGCGCGCAACATCGCGGTGGACGGCTATCGGCGTGAGGACCGGCGGGGTGCCATGGAGTCGGAGGCGATCGATCTCAGTGAGTCGCCGACCGGTGACCCGGAGCATTACATGCATGCGATCCAGCTGGCCGATTCCATCGAACGGGCGCTCACCGAATTGCCGGTCAACTGTCGGCGGATCTTCGTCTGGCAGAAGATCGAAGGCCTGACCCAGGCGGAAATCGCCGAGCGCCTGGGCCTGTCCAAGAACATGGTGGAAAAGTATATGATCCGCACCCTGCGGCATCTGCGTGATCGCCTGGACGGGGCGCAATCATGAGCCGCGGCGTCTTTTCATCCCCAGCCAAACAGGACATTCCATGATGGATACTCGTGATTGCGCGTGCGGGCAAACAACGGTGCGCGATGAGGCGGCACGCTGGTTTGTGCGTTTGCAGGAGCCTGCTGTCGACGCCGAACAATATCGGAACTTCGAAGCCTGGCTGAACGAGCATCCGCAGCACCGTGACGAATTCCAGTTGCTGCAAGGGCTGTGGACGGCGGCGGATCTGCTGCCGGCGCCACGGCTCAAGGCCCTGTGCGACACTCCGCCAGCGCGTCGCGAACGCCGTCCGTTGCTGCGTTATGCGGTGGCGGCCAGTGTGGTCGCGGTGGCTCTCGGGCTCGGTCTGTTCAGTGGCTTGAATCACCCGGCGGGTTACAGCGCGGAATTCGTCACGGCTCTGGGCGAGCGCAGGCATGTGGCATTGCCGGATGGCTCGGTGATCGATCTCAACAGCCGCAGCCGTTTGCAGGTGCGTTTCGAGAAGGATCGGCGCCTGATCGAGTTGAGCGAAGGTGAGGCGATGTTCAGCGTCGAGCACGATACCTCGCGGCCATTCGTGGTCGAGGCCGGCAGTGGCAAGGTGACGGTCACCGGCACGCGCTTCGATGTGCGCCGCGACGTGACCCAGACCCGGGTCGCGGTGGAGCAGGGGACGGTCAAGGTTCAGGGGCGTCATGCACCGGACAACGAATTCATCAACCTGACGGCCGGCCTCGGCACCCATGTCGATGCCCATGGCGTTGTGGCTCAGGCCTACGCAGTCAACCCGGCGGAGCTGACGGCCTGGCGCAGCGGCAAACTGGTGTTCAACAACGCCAGTCTCAGCGAAGTGGTCGAAGAAGTGTCCCGATACCGCGACAAGCCGTTGACCGTCGCCAACCCGGCCGTGGCCAGTCTGCGCCTGACCAGCGTGTTCAAGTCCGACAACACCGACGCCTTGCTCAAGGCCTTGCCGAGCATCCTTCCGGTGGCCGTGCGTACCCACGCCGACGGCAGTCAGGAAATAATTTCAAAATAAAATTCAGGTTTTTTTCGAGTTCGTCGTCTTCCTGTTCAACTGCAACTGGTTTGCATTAACAGCCGCACACTCTTGCGATCCACAGGACTCCGTACGACGTGAAAAACACCTCTGCCAACAACAAAAAATCCCCCTGGTTGCCGCTGGCGCTTGCGCTGGCGGTCAACGCTGCGATGCCGCTGGCATTCGCCGCCGACGCCATTCATATCCGCGCGCAGCCACTGGGCCAGGCGCTGAGCGAACTGGGTCAGCAAACCTCGCTGCAAGTGTTTTTCAGCCCAGACCTGGTCGCCGGCAAACAGGCCCCGGCCGTCGATGGCAATCTTTCCCCGGAAGACGCGTTGCGCCAGTTGCTGCAGGGCAGCGGCCTGAACTATCAGATCAATGAAGGCTCGGTGACCCTTTCGCCAGCGCCGACCGCAGCCGCCAACGGCCCGCTGGAACTGGGCGTGACCGACATCAAGGTGGTCGGTGACTGGCTCGGCGACGCCGATGCCGCCGTGGTACAGAACCACCCGGGCGCGCGGACCGTGATCCGCCGCGAGGCCATGGTCGAGCAGGGCGCGATGAACGTCAGCGACGTCCTCAAGCGTGTGCCGGGCGTGCAGGTGCAGGACTCCAACGGCACCGGCGGCAGCGATATCTCACTGAACGTCGGCGTACGTGGCCTGACTTCGCGCCTGTCGCCGCGCTCCACCGTGCTGATCGATGGCGTACCGGCGGCATTCGCGCCGTACGGTCAGCCACAACTGTCGATGGCACCGATTTCTTCCGGCAACCTCGACAGCATCGACGTCGTGCGCGGCGCCGGTTCCGTGCGTTACGGGCCACAGAACGTCGGCGGCGTGATCAACTTCGTGACCCGTGCCATCCCGGAAAAAGCCACCGGTGAAATCGGCACCACCCTGGAAACCACTCGCTACGGCGGCTGGAAACACATCGACACCGCTTTCCTCGGCGGTACCGCCGACAACGGCATGGGCGTGGCGCTGTTGTACTCCGGCGTCAACGGCAACGGTTACCGCGAGCGCAACAACGGCAACGACATCGACGACGTGCTGCTCAAGACCCACTGGGCGCCGACCGATCAGGACGATTTCAGTCTCAATTTTCACTACTACGACGCCAGCGCCGACATGCCCGGCGGCCTGACGCAGAAGCAGTACGACGACAAGCCGTATGACTCGGTGCGCGACTACGACAACTTCAGTGGCCGTCGCAAAGACGTGTCGTTCAAGTGGATCCGTCAGATCGACGAGCGCACCCAGGCCGAAGTGCTGACCTATTACACCGACAGCTTCCGCGGCAGTACCATCGCCGCCCGCGACCTGAAAACCCTGAGCTCGTACCCGCGTTCCTACTACACGCTGGGTATCGAGCCACGTGTCTCGCGGGTATTCGATGTCGGCCCGACCACTCAGGAAGTCAGCGTCGGTTATCGCTACCTGAAAGAGGCCATGCACGAGCAGTCGAGCCGTCTGGCGCTGGTCAACAATGAGCCGGTGGTCACCAAGACGTCCGACGGCCATGTGTTCCAGGACCGCACCGGCGGCACAGAGGCCAACTCGGTCTACGTCGACAACAAGATCGACGTCGGCAACTGGACCATCACCCCGGGTATTCGCTTCGAGCACATCAACACCGACTGGCATGATCGCGCCGTGCTCGACACCGCCGGCAAACGCGTGCCGGAGAAAAACCGCAGCATCGAGAGCAACGAACCGCTGCCGGCGCTGAGCGTGATGTATCACCTGTCGGATGCGTGGAAGCTGTTCGCCAACTACGAAACCTCGTTCGGCAGCCTGCAGTATTTCCAGCTGGGGCAGGGCGGCTCGGGTGACCAGACGGCCAATGGCCTGGAGCCGGAAAAGGCCAAGACCTACGAGATCGGCACCCGCTACAACGATGACGTGTGGGGCGGTGAAGTGACGCTGTTCTACATCGACTTCGATGACGAACTGCAATACATCAGCAACGACGTGGGCTGGACCAACCTCGGCGCCACCAAGCACCAGGGCATCGAAGCTTCGGTGCACTACGACATGGCGGCGCTCGATCCGCGCCTCGATGGCCTGACCGCCAACGCCGGTTTCACCTACACCCGCGCCACGTATGAAGGCGAGATTCCAGGCTTCAAGGGCCGCGACCTTCCGTTCTACTCGCGTCAGGTGGCGACCGTCGGCCTGCGCTACGACATCAACCGCTGGACCTACAACATCGACGGTTTCGCCCAGTCCAAGCAGCGTTCACCGGGCACCGGCGTGAATGCCGATGGCAGCTTCAGCAACAACTACATCACCGAAGGCACGGCGGATGGGCAGTACGGCGACATCCCGGGTTATGTGACCTGGAACGTGCGCGGCGGCTATGACTTCGGTGCGCAGCTGTCGAACCTGAAGCTCGGCGCCGGGGTGAAAAACATCTTCGACAAGCAGTACTTCACCCGCTCCAGCGACAACAACTCGGGGATGTATGTCGGCGCACCGCGTACGTTCTTCGTGCAGGCCAGCGTCGGATTCTGACGCTGTATGGCTCGTTCCCACGCTGAGTGGGAACGAGCTGGATCAGACCTTCAGCGCTTTCCCGCCAATTGCCACCGCCACCAGCAGCGTCGCCATCAACCCGAAGGCGAAACTCAGGCTGCTGGCATGGGCGACAAACCCGATCACCGCCGGCCCCGCCAGAATCCCCGCGTAACCCAGCGTGGTGATCGCCGGTACCGCGATGCTTTCCGGCATCACTGTCTGCTTGCCCACCGCCGTGTACAGCACCGGCACAATGTTCGAACACCCGGCGCCGACCAGTGCATAACCGACCAGCGCGGCTTCCCAGCTCGGGGCGAGCGTCACCAGAAACAGTCCCGCCGCCGCCAGCAGACCGCCAAACAGAATGATCCGGGTCGCACCCAATGCGCGAACGATCCGGTCACCGGTCAAACGGCCCGCAGTCATCGTCAGCGCGAACGCGGCATAACCCAGCCCCGCATAGGCTGTATCGATCCCGCGTTCCTGCGCCAGGAAAACCGCACTCCAGTCCAGCGCTGCGCCCTCGGTCAGGAACACGATGAAGCACATCCCGCCAATGAACAGCACAATCCCGTGGGGCACTGCGAACGCCGGCCCCGAGCTTTCACTGCCGTAAGGCAACATGTGCGGCACAGCCTTGAACAGCGCCGCGATCAGCACCGCGACCACCACCAGCATCGCCGCCAGTGGCGACAAGCCGAGGCCGAGCAAGGCACTGACGCCCGCCGCGCCAACGATCCCGCCGAGGCTGAACAGGCCGTGAAACCCCGACATCATGTTCTTGCCGCTGGCCCGCTCGACGATCACCGCTTGCAGGTTCACCGTCGAATCCACCGTGCCGAGTCCGGCGCCGAACATGAACAGCGTGGCGATCAGCGCCGGGATCGACGACACCGTCGCCAGCAACGGCAACGCTGCACAGATCAGCAACGTGCCGCCGGTAGCCACGCGCCGACAGCCGAACCGCGTGGCCAGAATCCCTGCCAGCGGCATTGCCAGAATCGAACCCACACCCAGACACAACAGCAACAGCCCCAGCGTCCCTTCATCGAGCCCGGCCCGCGCCTTGGCATACGGCACCAGCGGCGCCCACGCCGCGATGCCGAGCCCGGCGATGAAGAAGGCGATGCGCGTGGACATCTGTTGCAGGCGTCCGGGGACGAAGGTGTCGTTGGGCGTGAGACTGGTCATGGGAATCCTTGGCAAAAAACGTTTCAGCAGGAGACATCCTTGCACAGCTCATCAGTGGGAGCGAGCCTGCTCGCGATAGCGTCGTGTCAGTCGGACTTTCATTGACTGATACACCGCCATCGCGAGCAAGCTCGCTCCCACAGGGAGTTGCGTTTTACAGTGACACCTTTGGCAATTTGAAACCAAGGGGCGGTTCATGACGCAGTTCTACGATGCACGGGGCAATATCTACGGAGTGGTCTCACCCCGGGCGCTGCGGGAGTCGGGCATCGATCTGCCCATCGATGCCGCGCAATGTGCCTTGTCTCGACAGGCGTGGAGCCGCGCCGCGATCGCCCTGTGTTGTGACTGGCCCGACGGTCAGCGACCTGCCGGCAGCAAGGCTCACCGCAGCGATGGCTTGCTGATCGGTCCGTTTCAATCCTCGCCTCCTTTCGATCTGCTGATCGTCAACACCGACGGCACGTTGGCCGAGCGCAGTGGCAACGGCTTGACGATTTTCTCTCAGGCCCTGCTTGAGCAAGGGCTGATGCCGGAAGAGGGTGCATCGTTGCAGGTGCATCACGACAAGCAGGATGCGTCGTCGCCAGTGCCCGTTTCCGTCAAACCGGCAGAAGTGGCCGGCGTGCAAGGCTTCTGGCTGGATCTCGGGAAACCGGGTTTCGGCCCGAATGCAGTTGGCGCAGTCGGCGTTGAATCGGTGCGGTTCAATAACGTGGAAGTGAGTCGCGTAAGGCCATTGGCGCAAATCGATCCTGCGTGGGCACACAGCCAGTTCGTGCGCATCGGCAATCCCCATTGTGTGACGCTGGTACAGGATGAAGCCGCATTGCCGGGCGACGCGCAGATGCTTGAATCGCCGCTGGCTGACAGCCTGACCGCCATCGCGTACGCCATGCCCGTCGGCGCCGGCCAGCCGTGCCCGGCCGGGATCAATCTGCAGTGGGCGATGCACGCAGGCGATCAACGCATCGCCGCACGAGTATTCGAACGGGGCGAGGGGCCGACGGCGTCTTCCGGCACCAGCGCCAGTGCGGTGGCGTGTGCGGCATGGCGGGCGGGCTGGGTGTCGGCGGGAGAAGTACAGGTGGTCATGCCGGGCGGGACGGCACCGGTATTACTGGAAGAAGAGGGCGGTGAACTGACTGGCGTGCGTCTGTTCGGCACCGCGCATCAGACAAAAAGATGAAGTCCCTTTCATGATCGTCCCCCCGGGAACGATGGATCCCTTGGACTTCACTGTGAGCCGGTTCGCTGTGGTTGTCGCCTGTCAGATCTGACAGGGCGGCTCTATCGTTTTGCGATAAGGCCGCCGCGAACCATAACCTTCTAATTCCTCGATTCAGTGAGCCTTGAACAGTTTCACTGCAACCACGGCAGTGGTGTCCACCGTCAAATGCAGCAGTGCCTGCGGAGTGGTTTGAGCATCCTTGAAACATTCGACGATGACCGCTTGCGCCGCGCAGGCCTGTATCGCCAGCCGGTCAGCGTCGCGCAGCTGCCGTTTCACCGCCGCACTGACCGGGATCGGTGGGTGGCCCTCGCGAACCGCTGTGCAGAATTTCAGGGAGATTTCTCTTGGTGTGGGCGGTGACGGTGAAGCCAGGCCTGCTTCTGCAAATAAATGATTGAGCTGCTCCGCCGCACTGACGGCTCGCGGAAAACCGGCAAAGGCTGAGGCTTGCAGCAGCACCTCTGTCATTTCGCCGGGCGCCAGGCCAGATGCGAGCCCGGTCTTGAGGTGCACGCTCAGAGGTGGCCCCACCATGCCCGATGCCACAACGGAGGCAAATGACACGGCCTCGCGCAATCGCGGGTCGAGACCGGGGCGCGCGTGCAAATACCCGTACACCACGCCAACGGCCAGTTCGCCCAACGCGGGAGCGGTATGAAACAAGGCATCGAGCCGGGCGCCGCCATCGGGCACCAGATCGATGAACGTATGACGGCCTTCGCGATACAGCGTGGCCATGGGATCGGAAGCAGTTTTGGGGTTCATGTCGCGTCCTCATGCAGCAATGAGGATGGCAGCGGAGCAACTACGCGCGAACTACGGCATGACAGGGCGTCCATCGGGAAAGGTCGGCGCCGTTGCGACGCCGACCTCTACACCTTAGACGAACTCCACCACCGGCATCTGCCGCTTCACCAACACCTTTCCGTCACGGATCGAATACAGCGGCAGACCCTGGCTGCGGATGACTTCGTAATCGCTGTCCGCCGACAGGATCAGCAGATTGGCCGGGCGACCCTGTTCCAGGCCATAACGCTCGCCGAGGTGCATGGCTTTGGCGCTGTTGTCGGTGACCAGATCCAGTGCGCTTTGCAGGTTGCGGTAACCGAGCATGTGGCAGATGTGCAGCCCGGCTTCGAGCACGCGCAGGATGTTGCCATTGCCCAGCGGATACCAAGGGTCGACGATCGAATCCTGGCCGAAGCAGACGTTCATCCCGGCCTCAAGCAATTCATTCACGCGGGTCACGCCACGGCGTTTCGGGAAGTTGTCGAAGCGGCCCTGCAGGTGAATGCTTTCGGTCGGGCAGGAGACAAAACTGATGCCCGAATGCCCGAGCAGGCGGAACAGTTTGGCGCAGTAGGCGTTGTCGTATGAGCCCATCGCGGTGGTGTGGCTGGCCGTCACGAGTGCGCCCATGTCGCGGCTGCGGGCCTCTTCGGCCAGCACTTCAAGGAAGCGTGAATGCGGGTCGTCGGTTTCGTCGCAGTGCACGTCCACCAGGCAGCCGGTGCGTTCGGCCAGGTCCATCAAAAACTTCACCGAGCTGACGCCCTGGTCGCGGGTGTATTCGAAATGCGGAATTCCGCCGACCACGTCCGCGCCCATGCGGATCGCTTCTTCCATCAGCTCACGACCATTGCGGAACGACTCGATGCCTTCCTGGGGGAAGGCGACGATCTGCAGGTCGATCAGGTGACGGCTTTCCTCGCGCACTTCGAGCATCGCCTTGAGCGCAGTGAGCTGCGGATCGGTGACGTCGACGTGGGTGCGCACGTGCTGGATGCCGTGGGCGGCCAGGGTCTGAATGGTCTTTTTCGCCCGGGTTTTGGTGTCTTCCTGGGTGATGGTGACCTTGCGCTCGCCCCAGCATTCGATGCCTTCGAACAGCGTGCCGCTCATGTTCCAGCGCGGCTCGCCGGCGGTCAGGGTGGCGTCGAGGTGAATGTGCGGCTCGACGAAGGGCGGCACCACCAGATTGCCGCCGGCGTCGAGGTCGTCGGGGCCCAGGGTCGGCGCTTCGGTCTGGCGCGCGATGCTGCGGATCAGGCCGCCTTCCAGGTGCAGTTCGTGCAGACCTTCCTGGTTGCGCAGGCGGGCGTTGATGATGTGCATCAGGCAAATCCTTCTTATAGGTCTTGTAGTGGCGCGCTGGCGCGGCGGGCGCCCAGCAGGCCGGTGACGATGACATACGTTAGCGCGGCAGCGGCGATCCCCACCAGCGGCGCGATCCACGGCGAGTGAAACGCGGCAACGGTGCCAACCGCGTAGGCCCCGAGCCCCGGCCAGTTGAAGGCCGGCAGCCGTGCGTCGGCCAGACGCGGATAACGCCCGCGCCAGCGGAAGAAAAAGTCCGCCATGATCACGCCGCCAATCGGCGGAATCACGGTGCCGAGCAGGATCAGATAAGGCACCAGCATGTCATACATGCCCAACAGCGCGAGCAGCGTACCGATCACCGCACCGGCCAGGGTCACGGTCTTGCGGCGCCCGGTGCGCAGCAGGTTGCAGCCGGCGACGGCGAAGTTGTAGATGGTGTTGTCCTGGGTGCTCCAGATGTTCAGCAACAGCATGGCCATCGCGGCCATGGCGAAACCTTGCAGCAGCAACACTTCAACCACGTCGGGCTGCTGATAGACGATCGCGCCATAGGCACCGATCAGCACCATCAGACCGTTGCCGATGAAAAAGCCGATCAGGCTGGCCAGCACCGCTACCCGCGCCGAACGGGAGAAACGCGTCCAGTTGGTGGCCTGGGTCGCGCCGCTGACGAAGGTGCCGAACACCAGCGTGATGGCGGTCGACCAGTCCAGCGAACCGGTCGGCACCACGGCCAGCAAACCATCAAGGCCGCCGACCTTCACCGTGGCCACCCACATTGACAGCATCAGCAGCAACATCATGGCTGGCACCGCGATGTACGACAGAATCTCCAGTCCGCGATACCCGACATACGCCGTGGCGCAGAACACCAGGCCGAACAGCACCATCAGCCCGAGCACCGTACCGTCGTCCAGGGCGAAATATTTGCCGAGCACCACCGCTGCCGTGGCGGTGCCCCAGGCGTACCAGCCGATCTGGGTGAAACCCAGGATCAGGTCGCTGAGCTTGCTGCCGACTTCGCCAAAGCAGAAACGCCCCATCAACACCGAGTTCAGGCCGCTCTTGAAGGCGATGTAACCCAGGGCCGCGGCGTACAGGCCCAGCAGCAGATTGCCGATGATGATCACGGCCATCATCTCGCCAAAGTCGAACGCCACGCCGAGCTTGCCGCCGGCAAACATGGTCGCGGTGAAGAAGGTGAAACCCAGCAGCACCATGGCCGTCGAGGCCAGGCCTTTGCGGGCGTGCATAGGGACTTCGCTGAGGGGGTAGTCGTTGCCGGGATCGTTCTGCGTCATGGCGGGCGTTCCTTGCTGGAAAGGGGAGGACGCGAGGAGGTTGCAGCGGTCGTGCCAGTTACCGATTGGCGAGGTTATGTATAGACGAGGGAGCGGATTTGGCGCGAAAGCGGTGCGCCTGCCTCCGCTGAAGCACAATGAGGGAGCCATCAGGCCGGTTGTTTTTCGGCTCAGAGAAAACGCAGCAGCGCGGCGACAATGGCTTCCGGCGCATCTTCCTGCACCAGATGCCCGGCATTCGGAATCGGATGAAACTGCGATCCGGGGATCATCTGGTGCAAGGCCCGGCCGCGTTCAATGGGAATCCACTGATCTTCCTCGCCCCAGAGAATCTGCACCGGGCAGCGGATCGTCGGGTACAGCGGCTGTACTTCCAGCGTGTAGCGCTGGTCCATCTGCGCGATCTGCCGGTAGAACGCCGCTTGCCCCGGATCACCCAGCCACGGCTCCACGTAGGGCGCCAGTTCATCCTCGGGAATGTCCCGGTGAATGGCCCCGCGAATATAGGCCGGCACGATGGCGCGCTGGATGTAGTCCGGCAGGCCGCTGAACGCTGCTTCATGCTGGCGCACGTGCTGCACGAATGGCGAGCCCCAGGGCGTCAGCGCCACCGGATCGATCAGGGTCAAGGTGCGGTAATCCTTGCCGTTGAGCAGGTGCGCGCGCAGGGCGGTGGCGCCGCCGAAGTCGTGGGCAACCACGTCCGGGCGTTGCAGGCCCCAGTGATCCAGCAACTGCGCGAGCAATTCGTTCTGCACGCCGAGGGAGACGTCGGCGTTCGGTTGCTCGGAGCGCCCGTAGCCCAGCAGGTCGAAGTAATGCACCCGATGGCTGGCGAAAAAATGCGGCGCGATGCGGTGCCACACACAGGAAGAGAAGGGCGTGCCATGCACGAACACCAGCGGCGGGCCGTCGCCGCGCACTCCGTGGCGAATCTGTCGCCCGTTGAAATCAAAGACCTGATCCAGCAGCCAGTCCGTCATGGGCCTGTCCTCTTGGCGGGTTCGAGCCAAAAAGCATAGGCGTAAAAAAACCACCGGTCTCGGTGGTTTTTTGTGTCGTGGGAGTTACTCGCCGCGATAGATGCAACCGCTGGTGCAGGTCTCGTGGATGCGGATCGCACTGAGTTCCGGCAGCAGGGGCTTCAATTCATTCCAGATGAATTTGGCCAGCACTTCGCTGGTCGGGTTCTCGAGGCCCGGAATGTCGTTCAGGTAGTTGTGGTCCAGACGCTCGTACAGCGGCTTGAAAATCGCCTTGATCTCGGAGAAATCACGGATCCAGCCAGTGTGCGGGTCGAGGTCGCCGCTCAGGTGAATCGCCACTTTGAACGAGTGACCGTGCAGGCGTCCGCACTTGTGGCCGTCCGGTACGTGGGGCAGACGGTGGGCGGATTCGAACGTAAATTCCTTGAAGATTTCCACAGTGATTTCAGCTCTGTTCAGATGGCGTTCGCCGCAGCGAATTCGGGCAGGCGGCGAGTTTACCAGCTTGTCCCCGGCTGTGCTGACTAAAGGGTCAGCAAGCGCTCGGCGAGGCGACCATTGGCAGTCAGTTCAAGGAATTCATCGCCCAGCCGGCGGCTCTCGTCCATCGCCGCGCGCCAGTATTTCTGCCGGCTCGGTGCATCGCCCATGAAACGCTTGAAGTCGTTACGGTCGGGGAGTTTGCCGTAGGGCAGGCGCGTCAGGTATTCCTTGGACGGCGCGAGCAGCAGCACGTCTTGCAGGCGCTCGGTCGAGGCTTTGCGCCACGGCAGGGTCTTGTCGAACCAGCCCGGGATCACCCGGTCGGTGAAGTGCGGGTAAAGCACGATGCCGTCGCCGCTGTAGGGCAGGTCGAGGTGATAGTCCAGCAGGCCACCGTCACGAAAGGTGCCAGCACCGGCGCCCGGCAGGTCGCGCACGCCTTCCATGACCATCGGGATCGACCCCGAGGCCAGCAGCGCCTGACGCAGGTTGCCGGCATTGAGGGTGACGAAGCGCGACGGGAAATCGTTCAGCGCATGCACCGGCGGCGCCAGGCGCGGGTCGTGGATGATCAGCCGTTCGAAGTGTCGCGACAGCCGCGCCCGGCCCCGCAGGTTGTCGGCGATCACCGAACCCAGCGCCAGCCCGAGCCGGCCACGATGGTCGTCCGCCAGCCCTCCGTGGCTTTTGACCACCATGATGTTCAAGCGGTAATGGGCATTGTCGAGCAATACCGCATCGCGGCCGTCGAGCAGGTCATCGAGCATGCGCTGCGAACTGCGGCTGACGTCGCTGATGGTCACGCCCTTGTTGAAGTTCTGCTCGGTGTACAGGTGACCGAGGCGGCGAATGCCTTCAGCGGCGTCCGGCAGACAGGCGCTGGCGAAGCGCCAGGAGCCCACCGACGCACCGATCAGCGAACGCTCACGGGGAGCCGCCGGCAGCCACTCGCCGAACAGCGCCAGATCCAGACCCTGAATCCCCAGCGCCTTCGGTCCGCCGGCCGCACCGGGCAGGGTGCCGACGTCGGCAGCGTTCAGGCCCTGGGCGCGGATGCGTGCCATGGCACGCGGGCCAGCCTTGAGGGTGAGGGCAGGGAACTTGATGTGGATGGCTGTCATACCGGTCTCGATCGTTAGCAAGCGAAAGATTATAAGCACATGTTGCCGGCCTTGCTGAAACTGGCCCGGTGATGGCCATTCAGTTTCAGTTAAGTTCGAATCACTAAGGTGGCGCTCAGGAAGAAACACCGGACATCAGGAAAACCCATGAAAATTCTCGCGCCCCTGTTCATCGCGCTCCTTCTTTACGGTCTGACCTCGAACCTCGCCCATACCCGCGATCTGCTGGCGGATGAAGCCCGAAAACTGATCGACGCTGGTACCATTGTGCCGATTGAAACGGTCAAGGCCACGGTCATGACTCGCCATCCGGATTCGACCGTCATCGATATCGAACTGGAAAAGCGTTACGGCATTTATCTGTACCAGATCGAGCTGAAAGATTCGCAAGGCGTGGAATGGGAAATGGAACTGGACGCGAGCGACGGGCTGCTGCGCAGGGATCATCAGGACACTTAATGAAACTGTTTTTGCCGTATTCATCGACGCGCGCCACGGGACTTCTGGCCCTGGCGCTTGTTACGTTCTGCTCGGTGACGCTTGCTCGCGACCTGAATCAGGACGAAGCCCTGCGCCTGCGTCAGCAAGGCGTGATTCTGCCGCTGGAGCAGGTGCTGCATAACGCGATGGAACGCTACCCCGGTGCCAAATTGCTGGAAGCCGAGCTGGAAGAGAAACACGATGTGTACATCTATGAAATCGAGCTCCTGACCGCTGAAGGCGAGGCCCGCGAGCTGCATTTCGAAGCCGCCACCGGCCGTTTGCTGAAAGACAAGGAAGATTGATCGATGCGTTTGCTTCTGGTGGAAGACCACGTCCCCCTGGCCGATGAGCTGATCGCCGGCCTGCAACGTCAGGGTTATGCCGTGGACTGGCTGGCGGACGGTCGCGATGCGGTCTATCAGGGCCGTAGCGAACCGTACGACCTGATTGTGCTCGACCTCGGCCTGCCGGGCGTGCCGGGCCTTGAAGTGCTGGCGCAATGGCGTGCCGGCGGGCTGGCGACGCCGGTGCTGATCCTCACGGCCCGGGATTCCTGGGCCGAACGCATCGAGGGCCTGAAGGCCGGCGCCGATGATTACCTGACCAAACCTTTTCACCCGGAAGAACTGCATCTGCGCATCCAGTCGCTGCTGCGCCGTTCCAAGGGGCAGGCCAACCAGCCGACGCTCAAGGCCGCAGGGCTGCATCTGGACGAGGGCCGACAGTGCGTGGTGCGAGACGGCGCGGACATTCAACTGACCGCCGCTGAATTCCGCCTGCTGCGTTACTTCATGCTGCACCCGGAGCAGATCCTTTCCAAAAGCCACCTTGCCGAACACCTGTACGACGGCGAGACCGAACGCGACTCCAACGTCCTCGAAGTCCACGTCAATCACCTGCGGCGCAAGCTTGGCAAAAGCGTGATCGAAACCCGGCGCGGCCAGGGTTATCTGTTCGGCGGACAGGCTTCGTGAGATCGATCCAGCGCCGCTTGAGTCTCGGCCTGATCAGCGTGATGGTGGTTGTCGGCGTGATACTGGCGCAAACCAGCCTGTGGCTGTTCGAAGTGGGTTTGCAGCGTTACCTCGAAGCCGGCCTGCGTAATGACAGTGAAAGCCTGCTGGTGGCGCTGGTCCGTGGTCCGCAAGGCTTGCAACTGGATGAGCGACACCTGTCGCCGGCTTATCAGCGGCCGTTTTCTGGCCATTATTTCCGCATCGACTTTGCCGACAGTCACTGGCGTTCGCGCTCGCTGTGGGATCAGGATCTGCCGCTGCTACCGGAGCCCGGTCTGCACAGCAATCTGCAACTGGGGCCGGACGGGCAGCAACTGCTGGTCCTGCGCTCGGATTACCGACGGCTCGGTCAGTCGATCTCGATCAGCGTGGCCCAGGATTACACCCCGGTGCGCGAAAGCTTCCAGCGCATGCGCCAGATCGGTCTGGGCCTTGGTTTGGCCGGGTTGCTGCTGATCCTGATCCTGCAGCGGCTGACCGTGCACCGCGCCTTGCGTCCGCTGGAAAAGGCCCGCGAACAGATCGCTCAGTTACAGCAAGGCCAGCGTTCACAGCTCGATGAGCAAGTGCCGGCAGAACTGGAACCGCTGGTGGCGCAGATCAACCATCTGCTGGCGCACACTGAAGACAGCCTCAAGCGCTCGCGCAATGCACTGGGCAATCTGGGGCACGCGCTGAAAACCCCGCTGGCGGTGCTGCTGAGCCTGGCCTCGAACGAAAAACTCGATCCCCATCCCGAGTTGCGCAAGATCCTCAAGGAACAACTGGAACAGGTGCAGCAACGGCTGAACCGCGAGCTCAACCGTGCGCGGCTGTCCGGTGATGCACTGCCGGGGGCACTGTTTGATTGCGATGCGGAGCTGCCGGGGTTGCTGGCGACGTTGAACATGATCCACGGCGAACACCTTTCGTTGAGCTACGTCGCGCCGACCGGGCTGCAATTGCCGTGGGATCGTGAGGACCTGCTGGAACTGCTCGGCAACCTGCTGGACAACGCCTGCAAGTGGGCGGATGCCGAGGTGCGGCTGAGCGTGGTCGAGACGTCTGCAGGTTTTGTGCTGAGCGTGGAAGACGATGGACCGGGGATTCCCGAGGCGCAGCGCGATCAGGTGTTCAGTCGGGGGGCGCGGCTGGATGAGCAGACCCATGGGCATGGGTTGGGGCTGGGGATTGTGCGGGATATTGTCGAGACGTGGGGTGGGGGTTTGGTGTTGGGGGAGAGTGAGTGGGGTGGGTTGAAGGTGGAGATTCAGTTGCCTCGGCGGTGAGCCCGTAGAAGCCCTCACCCTAACCCTCTCCCAGAGGGAGAGGGAACTGACCGAGTTGAATGTTCGAGTTACACCGACGTGATATACCGAGATGTACTCCGGTACCGATAGCAATCGAGATCGGCTCCCTTTCCCCCTCGCCCCCTTGGGGGAGAGGGCTGGGGTGAGGGGGTAAGCTCTTGATCTTCAGCAATCCCGAGTCAAACCCGAAACTGATCCATCAAACTCTGCTGCTGATTCGCCAGGCTATTGAGCGACTGACTCACCCGCGCCGACTCATTCGCCTGCCCCGAAAGCGACTCCGTCACGTCTCGGATCGTCGCCACGTTGTTGTTGATCTCTTCGGCCACCGCGCTTTGCTCTTCCGCGGCGCTGGCGATCTGCAGGTTCATGTCGCTGATCACCGTTACCGCATCGCCGATCTGGCGCAGCGCGGTCACGGCCTGGCCGACCTGTTCGACACTGCCCTGGGCCTGACGATGACTGTTGCCCATCGAACCGACCACGTCCTGGGTGCCGCTTTGCAGTTGCTCGATCACCTGGCGGGTTTCTTCCACCGATTCCTGGGTGCGGCGGGCGAGGTTGCGCACTTCGTCGGCGACCACCGCAAAACCGCGTCCAGCTTCACCGGCACGGGCGGCTTCGATGGCAGCGTTGAGGGCCAGCAGGTTGGTCTGTTCGGCAATGGCGCGGATGGTTTCCAGCACCGTGCCGATCTTCTCGCTGTTGGCGGCCAGGCCTTCGACCTGAACCATCGCCGCGCTCATGTCAGCGGCCAGGGTGTCGATGCTGGCGGTGGTGCGGTCGATCACGGTCAGACCCTGACGCGTGGCGCGGTCGGCATCCTTGGCCGCTTCGGCGGCTTGCGCGGCGCTGCGGGCGACGTCCTGGGCGGTGGCGCTCATTTCGTGGGACGCGGTGGCGACCTGATCGACCTGACGGTATTGCTGCTCCATGCCGGCGCTGGTTTGGGTCGCAATGGCCGAAGACTGGTCGGCGGTGTTGCGCGCATCCTGCACCGAGCGTTTCACCTCGGCGATGATCGGTTGCAGCTTGTCGAGGAAACGGTTGAACCAACCGGCCAGTTGGCCGAGTTCGTCTTTCTTGTCATAGGCCAGACGACGGGTCAGATCGCCTTCGCCGCTGGCGATGTCTTCCAGCATGTGCGCCACGCCGAGAATCGGCTTGGTCACGCTGCGTGCCATCAGCCACACCAGCAGCAGACCAAGCAGTGCTGCAAGCACGCCCAGGCTCAGTTCGATCAGGGTGCCCGAGGTGTTGCTGGCATCCAGTTGCTGCTTGAGCGCTTCGGCGCGACTCACCAGCACTTTCTCCGGTACATCGAGCAGTACGCCCCAGGATGGGCCACCGGGAATCGGCTGGAACGGCGACAGCACTTTCAGCTGCGCATTGCTGTGCAGGCTGCTGACGGTTTTGCTCGAGGCCAGCAGACGCAGCAGTTCGGCGCCGCTGGTGGTGTCTACGGCATCGAGGCGCTGGCTGAGTTTATTGGCGTCCGGGCTGTAACCGGCGAGCAGGCCGGCGGGGCTGATGATGCTCACGGCGGTCTGGCCGTCATAGAGCTTTTTGCTGGCGCCTTGGCTGATCGCCTGCAGGCTGTTGAGGTTGATGTCCACCGACAGCGAGGCGATGACTTTGCCGTTGACCATCAGCGGGAACACGATGCTGGTCATCAGCACCTTTTGCCCGTCGATCACATAGAAATAGGGTTCGATCACGCACGGCTTGAGCGTGGTGCGCGGGCAGGTGAACCAGGCGTTGGCGGCCTGGCCGCTGGGGCCGGTGCTGGTGTCGGCCATGTCGCTTTCCGGCAGCGCCATCGAGGTCACTTTGCCCGGCGTCGGCTGCGACCAGTACAGGGCGAAGCGGCCCTTGTCGTTGCTGCCTAATTCACTTTGCCCGGCGAACAGCTCGTCCTTGCCGTCCAGCGCATTGGCTTCGAACACCAGCGACAGGCCGAGCAATTCCGGGTTGGCCTGCAGCGCCGATTTCACCTGACGGGTCATGTCTTCGCGCAGGTCGAAGGCATCGAGGAAGCGCTTCTCGGCCTGTTCGCGCAGGAACAGCACCTGACGCGAGAAGCCGTGGCCATATTGATAGGCGTCCATGAACTGTTGGCGAATGCCTGCCGCCTGAACTTCGCCCTGGGATTCGATGCGCGCCTGGGCCGATTCGGTGAGCATCTCCATGCTGGAGGCTTTGACCAGTTCGGAACTGTGCTCCATGCGATACAGCGAAAGACCCACCAACAGGGTCACGATACCGGCCAGGCAGAGGCCGGCGAGCAGGGTGATTTTCCATTGGATGGAAAGTTGTCTGAGCGACATGGAGACGTCCTTATTCGATAAATATCTGAGACTTTGCACTGTAACGGCCGCGTTTCGACTTTCTTTATGGCGCAAACGCAATATGGCGAATTGACGCACTTTGTGGCGGATATGCCGTTGTCGCCGGTTTGATCATCGAAAGTTACACAGTGACGCGACCGGTCGCTTTGACACTGCGCCCGCTCTGCGGCACAGTGCGCGCCCTTCTAATAAGACCCTCTATGCAAATCCGCTGGCGACCTTCGTGGCTTGTCGGCCGGACTCATCCTGTCTGGCGGTGAATGGCTTTACCGTCGTGTTTTTGAGGTAGTGAAATGAATGCAGTGATTGCTGCGGTCGGCGTCATGCTGATCCTCAGCCTGTCCCGGGTGCATGTGGTGATCGCGTTGATCGTCGGTGCGCTGGTCGGTGGCCTGACCGGCGGCCTGGGCATCGACGCCACGCTCAAGGCCTTCAACAGTGGCCTGGGCGGCGGGGCGACGGTGGCGTTGTCCTACGCGTTGCTCGGCGCTTTCGCCGTGGCGATCGCCAAGTCCGGCCTGGCCCATGCGCTGGCCGACAAGGCCCTGGCGATGGTCGATCGTCAGCACGCATCCGGTGGCGGCAGCGTCAAATGGCTGCTGATCGGCCTGCTGTGGGTGGTGGCGATTGCCTCGCAGAACATCCTGCCGATCCACATTGCGTTCATTCCATTGCTGGTGCCGCCGCTTCTATATGTATTGACCAAGCTGCAACTGGATCGCCGGCTGATCGCTTGCGTCATGACCTTTGGCCTGATCACGCCGTACATGGTGTTTCCTGTGGGTTTCGGCAACATCTTCCTGAATCAGATCCTGCTGGCCAACGTCAGCAAGGCTGGCGTGGACATCAGCCAGGTCAACGTCATGCATGCGATGGCCATTCCGGCCGCAGGCATGGTGTTTGGTTTGTTGATGGCGGTGTTCTTCAGCTACCGCAAGAAGCGTGTCTACGATCTGGAGAAGATCGAACAGGTTGAACAAGTCAGCGTCGCCTACAATCCGATGACCATCGGGATTGCCGGTCTGGCGATCGCTGCAGCCTTCATTATTCAACTGCTGCTGGACTCGATGATTATCGGGGCGCTGGCCGGGTTCCTGATTTTCTCGGCGTCGGGCATCGTCAAGTGGCGCGAGACTGACGGCCTGTTCACCGAAGGCATGAAGATGATGGCGATGATCGGCTTCATCATGATCGCCGCTTCGGGTTTTGCCGAAGTATTGAAGGCCACCGGTGAGGTGCGCACGCTGGTCGAAAGCGCGGCGGCGCAGATCGATCACAGCAAGGCCATTGGCGCGCTGCTGATGTTGCTGGTGGGGCTGATGGTGACCATCGGCATCGGTTCGTCCTTCTCCACGGTGCCGATCCTCGCGGCGATTTTCGTGCCGCTGTGCGTGCAACTGGGTTTCAGCCCGATGGCGATCGTCTGCATCGTCGGCACAGCCGGGGCCCTGGGCGACACTGGTTCGCCAGCTTCGGACTCGACCCTCGGCCCGACCTCCGGCCTGAACATCGACGGCCAGCATCACCACATCTGGGACACCGTGGTGCCGACCTTCCTGCACTACAACCTGCCACTGCTGGCGGCCGGCTGGATGGCCGCAATGGTCTTGTAACACCCAAAACCGGATCGTTACTGCTCAGAACGTGGTAACGATCTGGTTAGACCTCAGCTCAACTTTTGCTTTCGCGTGCCGTTAACGCCTTTAACCACGCCAATAAAACCAAAAGAGTGAGCACCCATGCGCCTGAGTCTCAAGGCTAAAGTCCTGTCCCTTGCCGTCCTCCCGGTCTTGCTCTTTGCGCTGGTGATCAGCCTGACCACGCTGTTCATTCTCCAGGAACAGGCGCACAAGGAAGTCGAACAGACCCGCGAGCGCCTGCTCGGCGACGCCAAGGCCACTCTGGCCAGCTATGTCGCGGTGGCCATGACCACCATCAAACCGCTTTACGACGCTGCCGCCCCCGGTGACACCGAGGCACGGGCGCAGGTGATCAAGCTGCTGTCGGGCATCAAGTACGGCAAGGACGGCTACTTCTTCGGCTACGACTCCGAGACCGTGCGTCTGTTCAAGTCCACCGATCCCGAAGGCGTGGGCAAGAGCTTCAAGGACAACCGCGACCCGAACGGCGTCTACGTCAACCGCGACCTGGTGAAAGTGGCCAAGGACGGTACTCACTACCTGCAATACAGCTCGCCGCTGCCGGGCAATGCGCAGGTGCTGGTGCCGAAACTCGGCTACACCGAATATTTGGCGAAGTGGGACATGGCGGTCGGTACCTCGGTCAACCTCGACGGCATCGAGGCGCAAGTGGCGCTGGTCCAGGCCCAGGTTCAGGAACGCATGGAGGGCGTGGTGCTGAGCATCGTCGGCGTGGCGGTGGTCGTGCTGCTGGTAATCGCGGTGGCGGGGCTGGTGCTGGCCAATACCATCCTGCGGCCGCTGAACCTGATGAAAGCCAACCTCGACGACATCGCCGCAGGCGAGGGCGACCTGACCCGCCGTCTGACCATCACCAGTCAGGACGAACTCGGCGAACTGGCCGGCTCGTTCAACCGCTTCGTCGACAAGATCCACGGCCTGGTGCGGCAGATCACCGAGATGACCACACAACTGACCGGGCTGGTGACGCAAGTCTCGGATCAGGCCCAGCGTTCCGATCAGGCCATGGAGCGTCAACGCCACGAGACCGATCAGGTGGCCACGGCGATCAACGAAATGTCCGCCGCCGCGCAAGAAGTCGCCAAGAGCGCACAGAACGCCGCCGTTGCGGCGCAGCAGACCGACGAAGAAGGCCAGACCGCCAAACGCGTGGTGGCCGGCAGCATCAAGCAGATTCATGCGCTGGTGGACGACATCCGCAGCAGCGGCGTGTCCCTCGACAGCCTGCAGCAGGACGTGTCATCGATTGTCGGCGTGCTTGGGGTGATCCGCTCGATTGCCGAGCAGACCAACCTGCTGGCTCTCAACGCCGCGATTGAAGCGGCCCGGGCCGGTGAGGCCGGGCGCGGGTTTGCGGTGGTGGCGGATGAGGTGCGGGCGCTGGCGTCACGCACGCAGATCAGCACTCAGGAAATTCAGGGGATGATTGATCGCTTGCAGGCCGGTACGCAGTCGGCGGTTGAAGCGATGCGCCGTTCCAGCGAGGCGGGTGACGGCACATCGGCCCAGGCCAATCAGGCAGGTGCGTCGCTGGATGCGATGGCGGATCTGATTGCGACCATCAACTCGATGAACGCGCAGATTGCCAGTGCTGCCGAGGAGCAGACGGCGGTGGCTGAAGAGATCAACCGTAGCGTGCATCAGATTGCGGTGGCGGTGGATAACGTGGCGGATGAGACACAGTTGGGGGCGCAGACTTCGCGGAGTCTGGCGGATTTGGGGCAGCGGTTGGGCAAGTTGGTGGGCCAGTTCCGTATCTGATCCCCAAAGGCCCCCTCACCCTAACCCTCTCCCGGAGGGAGAGGGGACTGACCGAGTTGTCTTGCGCTAAACGCCGACCGGAAAGACCGAGTCGACTATGGATTCAAAGCAAATCTTTCAGGTCGGCGTACTTCTCCAATATCCCCCAATCGGTCCCCTCTCCCTCCGGGCGGTCCGACGTTTCGGGAGGGCTAGGGTGAGGGTGGGCTTTTGACTTTGGCGAGCTCAGGGCCTGTCCCAGTAGGGGACTTCGCCGAAGCACTCGATAAAAAAGTCGATGACCGTCCGCACCTTCACCGACAACCGCCGACTCCCCGGCCACAGCACCGCAATCTGCTGCGGCTCCACACTGTTCGACACCTGATAATCCCCCAGCACAGGCACCAGCGTGCCCTCACGCACCGCCTCGCCAATCAGCCATGACGGAAACATCACCAGCCCCAAACCCTGTTCGGCAGCCTGGGTCAGGGTGTCCGCATGATTGCCGGTGATCGGGCCTTTCACTGAATACGGCGTCCACTCGCCCTGATCCTGACGGAAAAACCAGCGCTGCTGACCGGTCGCGCCCTTGTACGCCAGGCACTGATGGCGGGCGAGGTCTTCGGGATGCTGCGGCGTGCCGAAACGCTTGAGATACGCCGGGCTGGCCGCGACCTGAAAGCGGTGCGGCGCGAGGATCCGTGCCTGCATGCTCGAATCGTGCAGCGGGCCGATGCGGAACAGCAGGTCGGCGCCTTCCAGCAGCGGGTCGATGTAGTGGTCGGTCTGCTGGATGTCCAGCTGCAGCTTCGGATAGCGCTCGCACAAGCGGCCCAGCCATGGCGTCAGATGGCGCTGGCCGAAGACCACCGGAGCATTGATCCGCACCAGCCCGGTGGGCTCGCTTTGCTGTTCCTGCAACGCCTGTTCAGCTTCCTCCAGTTGCACCAGCACCAGTCGTGCATGGTGGCCGAGCATGCGCCCGGCTTCGGTCGGCGTGACTGCGCGGGTGTGGCGGTAGAGCAGTTGCTGGTTCAGCGCCTGTTCCATCAACTGGATCTGTCGGGAAATCGAGGAGGGCGCCACACCTTCACGGCGGGCGACTTCGGAAAAGCTGCCGTGGTCGAGCACCGCCACAAACAGCCTTAGCGCCTTGAATCCCAGTTCGTTGAGCCCGTACATCGTCGATCCTGCTGTGCGAGTTGCGCAAAAGTGTTGTCCGGATGCTGCCATTTATCGCACAGCTGCGCCAGCCGATAATCCGCGCCATCGTTTCCTTCAGAGGTTTTGTTGATGCAGTCGTTTGATGAAGTGAGTGCGGCGCCGGCCCCGGTCGCCCGGCCGGGTTTGCGCTTGTTGCTGTTGCCGCTGGTGATTCTGGCCGGCATGGGTTTGTCGGTGGAGGCCGGGTTGCTCGGGCCCTTGGGTGAGCAGGTCGGGCACTTATGGGCGACTTTGAGCATTTTCGGGGTTGGCTCGGCGATTCTGTTTTTGCTGTTGCTGTTTGCGGGGCCACAGAAAGGCCCGGCGCTGACGGATCTGCCGCGCTGGCAGTTGATCGGCGGGTTTCTGGGGCCGATGTATGTGGTGGTGTTGACGCTGGCGACGCCGCATATCGGGATTGCGATGACGATGATCGCGATTCTGTCGGGGCAGGTGGGCAAGAGTGTGCTGATCGATCACTTCGGCTGGTTTGGCGCTACGCGCAAGAAGGTCAACGGCGAGCGGTGGTTGGCGCTCGGGTTGATTGTGGCGGCACTGATTTTGATTGCGCGGGGTTGATGAGATGAGTCTGGTGATTTTGTTGGCGGTGGTGGTGTTGGCCGGTGCGGTGTTGAGTGTGCAGGCGGCAATCAATGGGCGCCTTGGGGAAACCGTTGGTGTGTTGCGCAGTAGCCTCCTGACTTTCGTGGTTGGCGCGGTGAGTACGGGGCTGCTGATCCTGTTTTTCGAGCCTGCTCATGCCGTCAGCCTGCTGGACGTGCCGAAATGGCAGCTCAGCGGTGCTTTGTTCGGTGTGGTTTATATGATGGTCATGGTCGGTGCGGTACCGCGCGTTGGTACGGCCGTGGCCACGGTGGCGGTGATTGTCGGGCAGCTTGGAATGGGGATGCTGATCGATAATTTTGGGTGGTTGGGGAATCCGGCTATTGAGCTGTCTTCGAGCCGGGTTTTGGCGATGGGGTGTTTGGGGTTGGCGTTGGTATTCATGTATCGCAGTAGTGTTCGGCAGGTGGGTTGAGTACATATCCGTTGCTGCGGTAACGGCTTCTTAGGGTTCCGCCCTTACGGCGGGTCACTTTGGCAAACGCCCCAAAGTAACCAAAGGTCTTAGGCCCTGACGTACGGCCCTCGCTGTGGCTCGGGTTCCTTCGCTCCGGGATCGATCCGGGGGCATCACCTACGGTTTGCTTCGCTGCACCTCCTCTCGATGCATGCGGCTGCGCCGCACGGTCGCTGCGCTCCCACCCCCGGATCAATCCCTCCACTCAGCCTGCCGACGGGCCTCGCGATCAAAAGCGGTACTCGAGCTAACGCTCATCGTGGTGAGTGGTGAGTGGTTTGGTTGTTGAGTGCTTTTCAGCTTCTACACTGGTAGCACGGCTTGTTCCTTCAGCCTCAGACAACCACTACCAAAGGAGTCTGTTCCATGGCCGACAGAAAATGCGATTGCCCGGGATGTAGTTGCAAGATCAAGGAAGGCGAGCATTCCTACGTGGCGCACGGCAAGCACTATTGCTGTGAGGCTTGCGCTCATCATCACAAGGGCGGTGAAGAGTGTTCCGGCAAGGGTTGCCATTGCGCGCACCCGAAATAACGGGCTGCATGAAAAAGTGGAGCCTAGTCAGGCTCCACTTGCAGTTTCAGGCTGTCGTCTTCCAGGCGTTCGGTGTGGCGGACGGTGCCTTGCAGGCGTCGGCCTTCGACCCGGACGTCGACGGTTGTGGCCTGTTCAAGGTCAGCCGGTTGCGGGGCCGGGATGCGCAGGGCGAAGCAGTAGGGATCGTTTTCGACGGGTTCCAGGCCAACCGGGCAGTCGATGCTTCGGGTGACCCGGCCGGAGGCAGTGTCCAGGCTGTAGTCCAGATGCGCCGGGCTGCTGATGGTTGTCATGTGTGTTCCCCCGAAAGAGTCCCCGCCTGCGCGCAAGCTTAGCTTGCCGGTCGCCACGTCACATTTTCCACGCCGAATTTTTCTGCCATCGGCTTGCTGGTCTTTTGCACTTTCTCCCGGCCGAAGCGCGGGATGCGGCCCACCCCGGCGTCGCAGCTTGCCCAGTGCCACGCCTCGGTGTTGTCCATTTTGTCCGAGCGGATAATGAACGACTTTGGCGTGCCGTGAAGGGTGTAATCGATGACGTACAGTTTTGCGTTGTTCATAAAGCCGTTCTTCCTCCCTGTGGTAATAGAAGGATCGTTGCGCACCGGGAAAATTCACTCGGATTGTCCGACGGTATCTATCAATGGCGAGGAACCGGGTGCACTGGTTACCATGACGCCTTCGCCAACCCTGATGAATGTTCGCCATGGCCCTCGCCGCGCCCCCCGATCTGAGTGATACCGATGTGCCGGTGCAGCCGCTGGCGCGCACCTATCCGCGTGGGCTTTTCATTGAGCCGCACGAGCATGTCTGGGGGCAGTTGCTGTATGCGATGAGCGGGGTGATGTGGGTCGAAACCCCACACGAGGCGCTGGTGGTGCCGCCGCAACGGGCGGTGTGGTTGCCGCCGGGAGTGCCCCACGGGATTCGCGTGGTGTCGGACTTGCAGATGCGCAATATCTACCTGCGCCCGGCGCTGGCGGCGACGCTGGATCAGACGGTGCAGGTGATCGAGGTCGACGGTCTGCTGCGTGAGTTGATCGTCGGATTGGTGGATCAGGGCGACAGCGGCGATGCCGAGTATTACGAAGCGCTGGTCGGGCTGGCGCTGCTGGAGCTGAAACGCGCAAGGCGTTCACAGTTGAAGATCCCGCTGCCGGACGACGCCGACCGGCGGCTGATGAGTCTGTGTCAGGCGGTGATGGCCGCGCCGTCGCTGGAGATTCCTTTCGAGCAACATGCCGAGAACGCCGGGGCCAGCGTGCGGACGTTGGCACGGCTATTCAAGGAAGGGTTGGGCATGGGCTTCGCCGAATGGCGGCGGCAGGTGCAACTGGCGACGGCAGTGGCCGAGTTGATTCAGGGCGTGCCGGTCAGCGCGATTGCCCGGGAGCTGGGTTATTCGCCGAGCAGTTTCAGCGACATGTTCCGCCGCGAGCTGGGTGTCGCGCCTTCGCAGTTCGGTGCTGGGCAGCTTCCAGGCTGATTTGGCCGAAATTCAGAAGTCCTTGGCCGGTGCTTTCGCACAGCCTTCCCTAGACTTTGCCCATTCCCTTTATGTGGCGGAGTGATCCCATGAACTACCTGATCTCCCTGGGCATCGGTCTGGGCGTCGGTCTGTTGTATGGCGCGCTGGATTTCCGTTCCCCGGCGCCACCGGCCATCGCGCTGGTCGGTCTGTTGGGCATGCTGGCGGGCGAGCAGTTGTGGCCGCTGGGCCGGCAACTGGTCAGCGGCTGGTTGTCCTGAATTTCCTTTTTTCATTCGGTGGATGAACTCATGAAAGCACTGCAATTCGATAAAACCGGCGACCTGTCTTCCCTGCGCTTCGTCGAGGTGCCGACGCCGGTGCCGGGGACCGACGAGGTGCTGGTGCAGATCAAGGCAGCGGGCCTCAATCCCAGCGACGTGAAGAACGTGCTCGGGCGTTTCCCGTACACCACGCTACCGCGCATTCCCGGTCGGGACTTTGCCGGGGTGGTGGTCGAAGGGCCGCAGGCGTTGATCGGTCAGGAAGTCTGGGGCACCGGGCGCGAGCTGGGCTTTTTCGCCGATGGCTCCCATGCGCAGTTCGTCAAACTGCCGGCCAATGGCGTGGCGCACAAACCTTCGCACTTGAGTTTCACCCAGGCCGCGAGCCTCGGCGTGCCTTACACCACGGCGTGGGATGCGCTGGAGCGCAGTCTGGTGAATGCCGAAACCCGTTTGCTGGTGATCGGCGGCGGGGCGGTGGCGACGGCGGCACTGGCGCTGGCCAAGGTGCGTGGCGCGCAGTTGCTGGCGGCGGCGCGGCGACCGGAGCAGGTCAAGGATTTGCAGGCGCAGGGTTATCAGACGATCCAGCTGGACAGGCCTGAAGAACTCGGCGCTCAGGTCAACGCGGTATACCGCGGCGGTGCCGACGTGATCTTCGACACCACCGGGTTCTGGCTGCCGGCTTCGGTTTCCGCATTGGCGCCGTTCGGGCGTATCGCGATCATCGCTGCGCCGGTGGACGGTCATGTACAACTGCCGGCGCTGGCCCTGTATCGCAAGGGTGGCTCCGTGGTCGGCATCAACTCGTTGCTGTACGGCGTTGAAGCCTGTGCGGCGATGCTCGAGCAGTTCGGCCGGTTCTTCGACGAAGACCTGCTGCCACTGCCGCAAGGACTGATCGAAGCACCGTTGGCCGAAGGGCTGGCGCGCTATGCCGATGTGAATCAGGGCAGCGGCGACAAAGTGATTCTTATCCCCTGACGGGCACTGTTGTTCAGGGCATCAAAAAACCGTGGGAGCGAGTTCGCTCCCACGGTTTTTCGGTTCTCAGGATTGCGGCACGCCGTTTTCCCACGCCGACCAGTGCTTCAGGATGTCCTGCACCAGCAGATTCCCCGTGCGGTAGAGGTTTTCCAGGGCTGGCACAAATCCGCCCTGATCGGCGTACTTGAGCAGGTTGTCCACTTCGCTGCCGCCCGGCACCGGGCGGTCGAAGTCGGAGCCGGCGCGCACCACGGCCAGGCGCTGCACGTCCACCAGACCTTCGCGGCTGGCGCGCAACAACGCCTCGTAGGTGGAGTTGTCCTCCTGTTGGGTGGTGCAGTATTCGCCCTTGTTGTCGGTGAGCAGTTTTGTCCAGACCTCGGCGCGTTCGCTCAGGCGGGTGCCGGAGAACCAGGTGTTGCCGGCCAGCGTGTCGCAGCGGGTGACCACCGGCGGCTGATTGGCCGGTGCTGCCGGGTATTTCAGGCGCCACGCGGCCGATTCCTTGCTCTCGCTCAGTTCGACCTTGTGGCTCAGGGCGAAGGCCTTGGCCTGCAGTTTCGGGTTGAGTTCGAAGACCTCGGTCTTGTAGTCCAGCGGCGGTTTTTCGTTCGGGCCTTTGGTGTTGATGCCGAGGTAACCGGTCGGCCAGCTCGACGGCGCATCGCGTGAATCCAGTTCCCACTGGGTGCCGAACTCCACCAGATAGTGCGCCCAGGCGGCGGTGCCGATGGTCCCGTGTTTCGGGCTGATGCCGGCAATCCCGGCGATCAGGAAGTAGCTTTTGCGCAGGTCGAACTTCGGCGACAGCGCCAGTGCCAGGGTCGAGGCAGCGGCGTTGGTCTGGCCCATGCCGGTGGTCAACAGGCACACCTGCTGTGTGTTGCAGCGGATGGTCGGGTACTCGGCCGACAGGCCCGGCACGCGGATTTCCTGCTTGAGTTCGAGGCGCTCGATCCAGTGTTGCGCCTCCGGGGCGAACATGGTGATCAGCACCACTTTCGGTTGAATCGGCGCCTCGGCCGCCCAGGCGGTGGAGGAGAGCAGGGCCGCAGCGGCCAGTGATACACGCGTCATTGCTTTCATGATGGCTCCTGAATTCAGAACTGATAACCGATGCCGGCGTAGTAACCCCAGCCGTTGGAACGTGCACGGAAGTTGCCGTCGCCGAAGTTCAGCTCGCTGCCGTCCTCCCAGTTGCCGCCGTTGTGAAAGTAACGGCCGACCAGGGTGAAACGCAGGTGGGTGAAGGAGTACAGCAAGACGTTGGTCGCCACCGTGGCATTGGCGGTGCGCGCCGGGTTGTCCTTGTGCAGGTCCGAGCCGAAATCGAAGTTGGTGAAACCAATGTAGGTCAGCGAGGCACCGTTGCTGAATTTGTCGATCGGCACGATGTACTTGAGCTGCGCACGGTAGCCGTCCCACGAATATTCATTGCTGGCGCCGTAGTTTTCCCACTGGTAGCGCCCGTAAAGGTTGGCCGACAGATTGACCCGCGAGTGGGTGTCGATGTCGGTACCCAGACCGCTGTACAGCGTGTTGGCGCGGTTTTCCTTGCGGCTGCCGTGGTCGTAGATCCAGTCGAACGCCACGTACCATTCCTTGAACGGCCCGATGGCCAGGCTGCGGCCGGCGAGGTAGTCGATGGAGATGCGCGGCTCATGCTCCATGAACACCGGCGAGCCGTGATCCCACACGCCTTTGTCGTGGCTGTTGCCGATGTTGAAGATCTTCGGAATGTCGATGTAGCCGTACAGCTCGAACGGGCCCTTGCGCCCGAAGTATTCGTATTCCAGGTAGATATCGTCGGCCGGTTGCGGGCCGAAGCTGATGTCCTTGCTGCCGATCAGCATCAGGTCCTGGTTATACCAGTCCGACAGGTACGCGCCTTTTTTCGGCGGGCTGGCTTCGGGGCTCAAGGCTTCGCCCTGGGCGGATTCTTCGGGCAGGGCAGGTTGCGCCAGCGCCGTGTGGCTGAGAACTCCGGTAACGCCGGCCAGTAGCAGGGAAACAGCAACGGTGCGCGCACCACGACGGCGGCGGCAGGAAGAGACGTGCATTCAAAGTCCTTTTTGCGGATCAGGGCCCGGTTTTTCGGGGTTGTACGGTTTTGTTACGAAAATGCGGTCAACAGCGACTCGCAAACGTTTGCACAAGCCGTACCAATTTTCGCAATGCCCTGAAAAATAGATCAATTCGGTGGTTTATCTGGCCCCTCGGTCAGGTGTAGGCCTGGCCCGTATCAAATCCCTCAAAACCGTGTTCAGAACGGCTGGAAGTATCACCGCAGCGCCTTATCGCACAAAAGTATTAACACTATTTAATCAATGCCCCATCGCAGGGCATCAACTAGCGTGTGTCTGGAATAGACGGTTTATCTGATGACCGTCATACGCTTGATACGCGTGTTGGATCTTGCCGCCGTCGCACGCCTTCAAGGATGAAATTGGCCACGAAAGGAGTAACCCGTGGAAGCAAGGTTTGGTGTCGCCCTCGTTTCGCGCTTTTCCCCACTTTCCCTTGCAGTGCACCTGAGCGTCGCCGGACTTCTGTTCGGCGGGGTCAGCGAGCAGGCGTTCGCCACCTGCTCGGCCGCGGGCTCCACGATCACCTGTTCGGGTGTTCCGACTCTGCCGCTGTTTCTCAATGACTACAGCAGCGCCAGCAGCGGCGTGACGGTCAACGTCACCAACGGCGCGCAGATGAACGCGACGCTGGGCGGCAAGGTGATCAACCTGACCGGGGCCAACATCAACCTGAACAACTCCGGCACCCTCGACCCGGCCTTGCTCGGCCTGGTGTCGATTCTCAGTGGCGGTGCGTTCATCGGCACCGGCGCGACCAGCACGGTGAGCATCGCCAACAACACCACCGGGATCATTCGCGGCACTGGCATGTTGCTCGGCCTCAACCTGACCAGCATCGACGGTCTGGGGATTGCCGTGAACAACTCGGTGTCGGGCACGACGACCATCACCAACGACGGCACGATTACCTCGACCGGGCTGTCGGTCGGCGGGATCACTCTGGCCGATACCCCGGTGGTCGGGGTGTATGGCGGTTCGCAAGTCAACATGACCAACAGCGCCAGCGGCACGATCAACGGCCGGATGGCGTTCGAAACGTCAGTGGCGGGCAACACCTTCACCAACGCTGGTAACATCACCGGCGGTTTGTCGATGGGGGCGGGCAGCACCAACACCTTCTACGCGATCACCGGTTCCAGCGTTAACGTCGGTGACGGCGTGCAAGTCTCCGTCGGCCTTGGAGGCCTGATCGGCGTCAACCTGACCTTCGCCCCGACCGGCACGATCGATGGGGGCGCGGCGGGGACCAACACGCTGATCCTGCAAAACCCGATCGGCCTCGGCGGCGGCACCACCGGGACCGGTACGGCGTCCAGCGCGGTCTATGTCAACTTCAACAACCTGACCCTCAACAGCGGCACCTGGACTTTGCAGGGCCCGTTGGTCAGCGGTGCGACCACCCTCAATGGCGGTGTCGCGCAGTTCAACGACAACGGTGCGTTTGGCAGCGGTGTGCTGACGTCCAATGGCGGGATCCTTCAGGCCAGCAACGCCGGTTTGACCCTGGCCAACCAGATCAATCTGGGCGCCAGCGGCCTGACCCTGCAGGGCATCAACGGCATGACCCTCAACGGTGTGATCTCCGGTACCGGTGGCCTGACCAAGATCGGCAGCGGCCAGATCAACCTCAACGGCATCAACACTTACACCGGCAACACCGTGCTCAACGGCGGTGTGGTGCTGGTGGGCAACAACCAGGCGTTCAGCACTGGCGGTATCACCGTCGGCGGCTCTTCGAGCATCTCGGCGACGGCGCCGATTTCGCTGGCCAACGCGATCACGCTCAACAGCACCCTGACCGCGACCGGCACCGGTGCACTGACCCTGGGCGGGGTGATCAGCGGCGCCGCCAACCTGACCAAAACCGGCAGCGGCAGCCTGACCCTCAACGGCATCAACACCTACACCGGGATCACCAGCCTCAGCGCCGGCACCTTGCGCGTGGGCAACAACAACGCGTTGGGCACCGGGGTGCTCAACACCAGCAACGGCACCAGCCTCGACAGCACCGGCAACGTGACCCTGGCCAACAACGTCGGCATCACCGGTGCGTTGAACGTGCTCGGCAGCAATGCCCTGACCCTGGCCGGCATCGTCTCCGGCACCGGCGCGATCACCAAGAGCGGCAGCGCCAGCCTGACTCTGACCGGCAACAACACCAACAGCGGCACCACCGCGCTCAACGGCGGCACCTTGTTCGTCGGCAGCAACACCGCCCTCGGCACCGGCGCATTGAACGCTGCGGCCGGCACCACACTGGATGCGACCACGGCGGTAACCCTGGCCAACGCAGTGGCGCTGGCGGGCGGGCTGACCATCGGCGGCACCCAGGCGCTTGGCCTGAGCGGCGTCATCAGTGGCGCCGGCAGCCTGATCAAGGGCGGCACCGCGAACCTGACCCTCAGCGGCAACAACACCTTCTCCGGCGGTACCACGCTGAACAACGGGACGCTGATCGTCGGCTCCAACACCGCGCTCGGGACCGGCGCGCTGACCACGGCGGCGGGCACCACCCTCGACGCCAGCACCACCGTGGCGCTAAGCAATGCGGTCGCCCTCGGCGGCAATCTGAACATTGCCGGTAACGCCAACCTTACCCTTGGCGGCGTGGTCAGCGGCAGCGGCGGGCTGACCAAGAACGGCGCGGCCAACCTGATTCTCAACGGCGCCAACACCTTCAGCGGCGGCACCACGCTGAACGCCGGCACCCTGACCGTCGGCAACGCCGCCTCACTGGGCAGCGGCGCCCTGACCGTCGCCAATGCTGCGACACTCGACAGCAACACCTCGGTCATCCTCAACAACAACGTCGCCCTCAACGGCAACCTGTCCATCGGCGGCAGCAACGGCTTGATTCTGGGCGGCGTGCTCAGCGGCGCCAGTCAGTTGATCAAGAACGGCACCGCCAACCTGACCCTCAACGGCGCCAATACCTTCACCGGTGGTACCGTGCTCAACGCCGGCAGCCTGACCGTAGGCAACGGTGCGGCACTTGGCACCGGCACGCTGACCGTGGGCGGGGCGGGCGCAACGCTCAACAGCAGCGCCAACGTGACGCTGAACAACGCCATTGCGCTGAACTCCAACCTCACCGCCGGTGGCGCCAACCCGCTGACCCTCGGCGGCGTGATCAGCGGTGGCAGCAACCTGATCAAGACCGGTTCTTCGACCCTGACCCTGACCGGCAACAACACCTACACCGGGGCTACATCGCTGAACGCCGGGACACTGATCGTCGGCTCCAACACCGCACTCGGCACTGGCGTGCTCAATGCCGGCAACAACACCACGCTGGACGCCAGCACCGCGACCAGCCTGGCCAACAACGTCAACCTCGGCGGTAACGTGACCATCGGCGGCAGCAATGCGCTGACCCTCGCGGGCGTGGTCTCCGGTGTCGGCGGCCTGACCAAAAGCGGCCCCGCCGACCTGATTCTCAACGGCGCCAACACTTACTTCGGCAACACCGCACTCAACGTCGGCAAGCTGATTGTCGGCAGCAACACCGCGCTCGGCAGCGGCGCATTGAACGCCGCGGCGGGCACCACGCTGGATACCAACACCGCCGTCACGCTGGGTAATCAGGTCAACCTGGCCGGTGCGATGAACGTGGGTGGCAGCGCAGACCTGACCCTCACCGGCACTGTCGCCGGAGCCGGCAGTCTGGTGAAAAACGGTGCGTCCAATCTGAACCTCAATGGCACCAACACTTACGTCGGCGGCACCACCCTGAACGCCGGTACAGTGACCGCCGGCAACAGTTCGGCCCTCGGCACCGGCGCCTTGACCGTCGGCGGCGCAGCAACCTTCGACAGCAGTTCGCCGCTGGTCAGCCTGGCCAACGCGGTCGTGCTCAATGCGGCACTGAGCGTCGGCGGCACCCAGGACCTGACCCTCGGCGGTGTGATCAGCGGCGCTGGCCAGTTGATCAAGAACGGCGCGGCCAACCTGACCGTCAACGGCACCAACACCTACAGCGGTGGCAGCACCCTCAACGCCGGTACGCTGACACTGGGCTCTGCCGCTGCCTTGGGCAGTGGCGGCCTGACCGTTGGTGGCGCTTCGACGCTGGATACCAGCACCGGCATGAGTGTCGGCAACAACATCACCCTCAACGCCGGCCTGACCCTGGCCGGCAGCAACACCCTGAACCTCAGCGGCGTGATCGATGGCGCCGGCAGCCTGACCAAGGACGGCTTCGGCGACCTGACGCTCAGCGGCAACAACACCTTCACCGGTGCGCTGAACATCGCCTCCGGCAGCGTCACCACCGTGAGCAGCGGGGCGCTGGGCAATACCTCCGGCGCCAACATCAGCGCCGGTGCCAATCTCTATCTCAACAGCAGCGCCAGCCTCAATGGCTTGAGCGGCAGCGGCAGTGTGCAGATCGCCGGCGGCAACACCCTGACCGTGGGCGGCCTGAGCAATACCAGCACCTTTGACGGCGACCTCGGTGGCAGCGGTGTGTTGACCAAAGTCGGTACAGGGACCTTGAACCTCACCGGCAGCAACGGCCTTACCAGCAACACGAATGTCAACGCCGGTACGCTGAATCTCACCGGTTCGCTGGCCAGCACCCAGCTCAACGTCAACAACGGCGCGACTCTCACGGGTACCGGTTCGGCGCTTGGCGTCATCACTGTCAACAGCGGTGGTCATCTGGCGTTGTCTTCGGGCAATACCTTGTCCACCTCGTCGCTGATCCTCACCGCCAACAGCAATGTCGACGCGAGCCTGGCCACACCATCGACCAGCTCGCTGATGAACATCGGCGGCAACCTGACCCTCGACGGTAATCTCAACGTCACCGATGCCGGCGGTTTCGGTGTCGGTGTCTATCGCCTGTTCAACTACATCGGCGCGCTGACCGACAACGGCCTGACCGTGGCCGGCGTGCCGGTGGGTTACGGCCTCGGCGACATCCTCGTGCAGACCCTCGGTAACCAGGTCAACCTGGTGGTGTCTGCGCCGAACACCAACCTGCGTTTCTGGGACGGCAGCCAGACAATCCCCAACGGCACGGTGGATGGCGGCACTGGCACCTGGGATGCCGGCGGCACCAACTGGACCAATTCCAACGGCACGCTGAACCAGACCTGGGCCGGCGACTTCGCGGTGTTCCAGGGCACGGCCGGCACGGTGTCGGTCAACGGCACGCAACTGTTCACCGGGATGCAATTCCTCACCAATGGCTACAACGTGGTCAACGGTACGTCGGGTCTGCTGACCGCCGTCAACGGCAGCGGTGGCACCACGGCGATGCGGGTCGATCCGGGCGTGACCGCCACGGTCGGCGTGAACATCGACGGCAGCGGCATCCTCAACAAACTTGATGCCGGTACCCTGGTGCTCAACGGCGCCAACAGCTACACCGGCGGCACCCAACTGGATGGCGGCACCCTGGTCGTCGGCAGCAACACCGCGCTGGGCACTGGCGCGTTGATCGCCAATGCCGGCACGCAACTCGACAGCAACACCGCCGTGACCCTGACTAATGCGACCACGCTGAACGGTAACCTCACCGTGCTCGGCAGCAATGCGCTGACCCTCAACGGTGTGATCTCCGGCACCGGCGGTTTGATCAAGAACGGTTCGGCCAGCCTGACCCTCGGCGGCAACAACGCCTTCCTCGGGCCGGTGGCACTGAACGCGGGCGGTCTGATCCTGGCGTCGAACAGCGCGCTGGGCTCGGCCACCCTGAACGCGGCCAACGGCACCACCCTCGATGCCAGCGGCACCTTCAGCGCGGCCAACGCGATCAACCTGGCGGGCAACCTCGCTATCGTCGGCAGCAACGATCTGACACTCAGCGGTGCCATCAACGGCGCCGGCAGCCTGACCAAGAACGGCGCGGCCAACCTGATCCTGAGCGGGGCCAACAACTTCCTCGGTGGCGTCACCCTCAATGCCGGCACCCTGACCGCCGGCAGCAACGGCGCCCTCGGTCTGGGCAACCTGACCGTGGCCGGTGCCTCGGCGCTGGACAGCAACACCTCGGTGTCGCTGGGTAACAACGTGGTGCTCAACGCCAACCTGACCAACACCGGCAACAGCGATGTGGCCCTCAGCGGCGTGGTCAGCGGCACCGGTGGACTGATCAAGAACGGCGCCTCGAACCTGACCCTCAACGGCATCAACACCTACAGCGGCGGCACCACGCTGAACGCCGGCACCGTGACCCTCGGCACCTCGGCGGGCCTCGGCTCCGGCGCGGTGACCGTGGCGGGCGCCTCGACCCTCGACACCACGGCGCCGCTGGTGCTGGCCAACAACCTCAACGTCAATGCCAACCTCAGCGTGGCGGGCAACAACAACCTGACCCTCGGTGGCGTGATCGCCGGGGCGGGCACCCTGATCAAGAACGGTCTGGCCGACCTGACGCTGACCGGCAACAACACCTTCAGCGGCACCTTCGACGTGCAGGCCGGCAGCCTGACCACCTTGGGCAACTCGGCACTGGGCAGCAACGCCGGGGTTAATCTTGGCGCTGCGGCAACCCTCAACCTCGGCGGTTCCGGCAGCCTCGCCAGCCTGACCGGTAGCGGTACCGCACTGATCGGCGGCGGCAACACCCTGAGCATCGGTGGCAACAACGCCAGCAGTATTTTCGACGGCGTGCTGACCGGCACCGGCGAACTGAGCAAACTCGGCACCGGTACGCTGACCCTGACCGGCCTCAACAGCCTGACCGGCAATACCACGGTCAACGCCGGCACCTTGAACGTCAGTGGCTCGCTGGACAGCGCCAGCGTACTGGTCAACAGCGGCGGTACCCTGACCGGCGGCGGCTCGCTCGGCGGGGCGGTGGCCGTGGCGGATGGCGGTCATCTGGCCGGCGCCACCGGCAGCACGCTGTCGGTGAATTCGCTGGTGTTCAACGCCAACTCCAACTTCGACGTCGGACTTGGCGCACCGGTGTCCGGTGGCGGCAACGCGCTGGTCAACGTCGGTGGCAACCTGACCCTCGACGGCACCCTCAACGTCAGCGACATCGGCGGTTTCGGCAGCGGCGTGTACCGGTTGATCAACTACACCGGCGGCCTCACCGACAACGGCATGCTGATCGGCACCGTGCCGGGCAGCGTCACCCCGGGCGACCTGACCCTGCAAACTGCACTGGCCAACCAGATCAACCTGCTGGTCACCGCACCGGGCGTCACCGTGCAGTTCTGGGACGGCAACCAGCTCGTCGCCAACGGTTCGGTGGATGGCGGCAGCGGCACCTGGGGCACCGGCACCACCAACTGGACCGATGTCAACGGCACCACCAACCAGGCCTGGACCAACAGCTTCGCGGTGTTCCAGGGCGCGGCGGGCACCGTGACCGTCAACGGCGCGCAAACCATCACCGGCATGCAGTTCGTCACCGATGGCTACAGCCTGCAGAACGGTACGGCCGGTTCGCTGAATCTGGTCAACGGTTCGCTGGGCAATGCCACCGTGCGGGTCGATCCGAACGCTACAGCGACCATTGGCGTCGCGCTCAACGGCGCCGGCACACTGGGCAAATACGACACCGGCACCCTGGTGCTAAACGCCGCCAACGGCTACACCGGCGGCACCGCGCTCAACGGCGGCAAGATTGTGGTCGGCAACAACGCCGCCCTCGGCACTGGCGTATTGACCGCCGCCAACGGCACGGCGCTGGACAGCAACACGGCAGTCAGCCTGGCCAACGATGTGGTGCTCAATGGCGGACTCACCGTTGCCGGTTCCAACGCCTTGACCCTCGGCGGCGTGGTCAGCGGCAGCGGCAGCCTGATCAAGACCGGCCCATCGAGCCTGACGCTCAACGGCAGCAACACCTACAGCGGCGGTACCCAACTCGCTGGCGGTACGCTGGTTCTGGGCAACAACAGCGCGATCAGCAGCGGTGCACTGAGTGTGTCGGGCAATGGCACCCTCGACAGCACCTCGGCGCTGCAACTGGCCAACGCCATCAACCTGGGTGCGCAATTGACCCTGGCCGGCAACCAGAACACCACGCTGATCGGTGCGATCACCGGCAGCGGCAGTCTGGTGAAAAATGGCAATGGCGATCTGCTGCTCAGCGGCGCCAATACCTACAGCGGCGGCACCACGCTGAACGGCGGCAGCACCCGTGGCGACACCAGTAGCCTGCAAGGCGCCATCGTCAACAACGCGACGCTGACCTTCGAGCAAAACAGCGACGGCAGCTACACCGGCAATCTGACCGGCGCCGGCATCCTGAACAAAACCGGCACCGGCGCCTTGCTGTTGACCGGCAACAACACCTTCACCGGCAACACCTCGGTGCAGGCCGGTACGCTGAACGTCAATGGTGTGCTCAACAGCGCCAGCGTCGATGTCGCCAGCGGCGCGAAGATCGGCGGCAGCGGACAGTTCGGTGGCGCCGTGCAACTGGCCAACGGTGCGACCCTGCTGGGTGGCGGCAGCGCGACTCCGTTGTCGGTCGGATCCCTGGCGTTGTCTTCGGGGACCAATCTGGACTTCACCCTCGGCTCGGCCACCAGTTCCACAACCGTGGTCAATGTCGCCGGCAACCTGACCCTCGACGGTACGCTGAACATCACTAACGCCGGCGGCTTCGGCACCGGTGTGTATCAACTGTTCAGCTACGGCGGCACGCTCACCGACAACGGTCTGGTGTACGGCAGCCTGCCGGTTTCGGCGGCCAATCTGACCCTGCAAACCGCGCTGGCCAACCAAGTCAACCTGTTGGTACAGAACACGCCGGGCGAAGTGCAGTTCTGGAACGGCGGCAAGACCAACCCGGACGGCAGCATCGGTGGCGGCAGCGGCGTGTGGGGCCCAAGCACCAACTGGACTGACCCGACCGGCACTCAGGCACTGGGCTCCAATGGCCAGTTCGCGGTGTTCGGCGGGCAGGGCGGGACGGTCACGGTGCAGGGCAATCAGAACTTCACTGGGCTGCAATTCCTCGTCAACGGCTACAGCCTGGTGCCGGATGCCGGCGATACGCTGACCCCGGTCAACGGGCCTGGCGGCACCCCGGCGCCGATCCGCGTCAATGCCGGTGCCACCACGCAAATCGATGTGCCGCTGATTGGCACTGGCGGGATCGAGAAACTCGATTCCGGCACATTGATTCTCACCGCGGCTAACACTTACAGCGGTGGCACCACCGTCAGCGGCGGTACGCTGATCGGTAACACCACCAGCCTGCAAGGCAACATCATCGACAATGCTTCGCTGGTGTTCCAACAGGACACCGACGGGAAGTTGAACGGTCGTTTGAGTGGCGTCGGCGCACTGTCCAAACGTGGCGTGGCGCGGCTGCTGTTGACCGGTGATCAACCGTTCAGCGGCACCGTGTCGGTGGATCAAGGCGTGCTGCAAGTCGGCAGCCGTGCGGCACGGGCATCGCTGGGCGGACAAGTGACCGTGGCCAACGGCGCAGCCCTGAGCGGTAACGGCAGCGTCGGCTCGGTGGTCAACCACGGTGTGGTGGCCTCCGGTGGCGGTGACGGTACCTTGAGTGTGGCGGGCAACCTGACCAACGCCCCGGACGGCGTGCTGGCCCTGACGGTCAGTTCGCCAACCGCGACGCCTCTGGCCGTCGGCGGCACGGCAACCCTGGGCGGTGGCCTGCAGGTGAACAGCCTGGCGCCGTTCACCGGCAACACTGTGTACTCGCTGATCACCGCCGGCGGTGGCGTGAATGGCACGTTCAGCGCCGCGGATCTGCCGCAATACGCGTTCCTCGATACGGCGCTGGTGTACAGCCCTGACGCGGTGAACCTGGTGGTCAGCCGCAACGGCAATTCGTTCGCCGACGTTGCCGCCACCCGCAACCAGCGCAACACCGCTTCGGCGTTGATGCGCAACGGTCCGGCGGGCGCTGCGTTGCAGAACGAAATCGTCAACCTCAGCGTGGCCGGTGCGCGTCACGCTTTCGACAGTCTGTCGGGGGAAATCCATGCCAGCACCGCCAGCGCGGTCCTCGAGGATTCACGTTTCGTGCGTGAAGCGGTCAATGACCGGATGCGTCAACCGACTTGCAGCGCATCGGACGATCCACGCCGGACCCTGGCACCGAGCGACACCCAGCTGAGCAGCAACGGTTGCCACGGTGAAATGGTCGGCTGGGCCCGTGCCATCGGTGCCTGGGGCGACATGGGCGGCGACAGCAACACGGCGAAAGTCGATCGCAGCCTCGGCGGTTTCATGCTCGGCACCGACAAGCAGCTCGACGATCAATGGCGCGCCGGGATGGCCGCGGGCTACACCCGCGGCAACCTCAACGCCCATGATCGCAACTCCGATGCCAAGGTCGACAGCTACCACCTGGCGGCGTATCTGAGTTCGCAGTTCGATGCCCTGGCCGTGCGCCTCGGCGCGGCTTACAGCTGGCACAGCATCGAGACCAAACGCGACGTCAGCGTCGGTGCCTACAACGACCGTCTGAAGGCTGACTACGATGCCCGCAGTGCCCAGGTGTTCGGTGAAGTGGGTTACGCCATCAATGCAGCCGGCGTGGCCATCGAACCGTTCGCCGGCCTGGCCTACGTCAACTACGACAGCGACACCGCCAAGGAAAAAGGCGGAGTGGGGCGCCTGAAAGGCGATGCCGATCAGGACATCACCTACTCGACCCTCGGTGTGCGCATCGGCAAGTTGGTGACCCTGGCCAACGGCAGTCAACTGACCCCGCGCGCAGCCATCGGCTGGCGGCATGCCTACGGCGACACCAAGCCGGATGCCGACCTGACCTTCATCGACGGCGGCGCGTCGTTCAGCACCCAGGGTGTGCCGATCGCCAAGGACAGTGCGCTGCTCGAAGCCGGCGTGGACTTCCAGATCAGCCCGACCGGCAAGCTCGGCATCGGCTATTCGGGCCAGGTGTCCAGCGACAACAACGACAGCGCAATGACCATCAGCTTCAGCCAAAGCTTCTGATCGTGGTCGAAGCACTTTGACCGCCCGAAAGGGCGGTTTTTTTTGCTCGGCAATCCCCTCTGCTAGAATCCGCCCCATTCCCAGCCAGAGGTTGCCCCATGAGCGAACCCATCCGTCTGACCCAATACAGCCACGGTGCCGGTTGCGGCTGCAAGATTTCGCCGCAGGTGCTGGAAGTGATTCTCGCCGGCAGCGGCGCGCAGAACCTCGACCCGAAACTGTGGGTCGGCAACGCCTCGCGCGATGACGCGGCGGTGTATGAAATCGATGCCGAACGCGGTGTGGTGTCGACCACCGACTTCTTCATGCCGATCGTCGATGACCCGTTCGACTTCGGCCGTATCGCCGCGACCAACGCCATCAGCGATATCTACGCCATGGGCGGTGACCCGTTGATGGCCATTGCGATTCTCGGCTGGCCGGTGAACGTGCTGGCGCCGGAAGTGGCGCGAGAAGTGATTCGCGGTGGTCGCGCGGTATGCGACGCGGCGGGTATTCCGTTGGCCGGTGGCCATTCGATCGATGCGCCGGAGCCGATCTTCGGCCTGGCCGTCACCGGTCTGGTGGAAAAGCGCTTCATGAAGCGCAACGACACCGCCACCGCCGGGTGCCTGCTGTACCTGACCAAACCGCTGGGCATCGGCATCCTCACCACCGCGGAAAAGAAGGGCAAGCTGCGTAACGCCGACATCGGCGTGGCCCGGGACTGGATGTGTACGCTGAACAAGCCCGGCAGTCGTTTCGGCAAGTTGTCCGGGGTTACCGCGATGACCGACGTCACCGGTTTCGGGCTGCTTGGGCATCTGGTGGAAATGGCCGACGGCAGCCACCTCACCGCGCGCATCGCCTATGACCGCGTACCGCGTCTGGACAGCGTCGAGTACTACCTTGATCAGGGCTGTGTCCCCGGCGGCACCTTGCGCAATTTCGGCAGCTATTCAAGCAAGCTCGGGCGCGTTCAGGAACTGCACAAGCGGGTGCTGTGCGATCCGCAGACCAGCGGCGGCCTGCTGCTGGCCGTGACCCCGGAAGGCAACGCCGAATTCCTCGCAGTGGCCGCAGAGCTGGGCCTGAACCTGTCGCCGATCGGCGAAATGGTCGAGCGACAGACCCACGCAGTCGAGGTGATTTGATGCTCCGCGACTGCACCGATTACCGCGACATTTTCCTCAACGACCGGCCGCTGATGGATGCCCGCGCGCCGGTCGAGTTTCACAAGGGCGCGTTCCCCGGGGCGGTCAATCTGCCGCTGATGAATGACCTCGAACGGCAAAAGATCGGCACCTGCTACAAACAGCATGGCCAGCAGGCCGCCATCGAACTGGGCCACCATCTGGTGTCCGGTGCGGTGAAGGCTGAACGCATCGAGGCCTGGGCCGAATTCGCCCGGGCCCATCCAGACGGATATCTCTATTGCTTTCGCGGTGGCCTGCGCTCGCAGATCACCCAGCAGTGGCTCAAGAGCGAGGCCGGGATCGACTATCCGCGCATCGGTGGCGGCTACAAGGCCCTGCGCAACTTCCTGATCGACACCCTTGAACAAGCGTTGACCCAATGTGATTTCGTGCTGCTGGGCGGCATGACCGGCACCGGCAAGACCGAACTGCTGGTGCAATTGCGCAACAGCCTGGATCTGGAAGGACACGCCAACCATCGCGGCTCCAGCTTCGGCAAGCGCGCCACCGGTCAGCCGTCGAACATCGACTTCGAAAACCGCCTGGCCATCGACCTCCTCAAGAAACGCGACGCCGGTATCGATCAGTTCGTCCTTGAAGACGAGAGCCGGGTGGTGGGCAGTTGCGCGCTGCCGCTGCCGTTGTATCAGGGTATGCAGCAGTACCCGATGGTCTGGCTGGAAGACAGCTTCGAGGATCGGGTGCAGCGGATCCTGCGCGATTACGTGGTGGACCTGTCGGCCGAGTTTTCGACGGTGCATGGCGAGCAGGGTTTTGCGCTGTTCTCTGAACGCCTGCTCGAGAGCCTGAACAATGTGCAGAAACGTCTGGGCGGCGAACGCCATCGGCGGATGCTGCTGTTGATGGAAGACGCACTGGCCGAGCAGGGGCGCAGCGGTTCGGTGGACTTGCACCGGGGCTGGATCGAGGGGTTGCTGCGTGAATATTACGACCCGATGTATGTGTTTCAGCGCGAGAAGAAGGGCGCGCGGATCGAGTTTGCCGGGGAGTGCGGGGCAGTGATCGAGTATCTGCGCCAGCGGTTGAATCAGAAGCCTTGAAGCGAGAGCCCCGGCAGGGGCTCCACAAAACTCAGGTCGGGCAAGTGACCTTGCCGTTGTCCAGCCCCTGCTTGTAGCTGTGGCTCTGCAGGCTGGCCTTGCCGTTGTGCCAGGTCAGGGTCAGCACGTACAGCGAGTCATAGTCGCCGGATTCCCAGTCTTCGGTGATGGTCTGTTTCTCGCCCACCGCCTTGCCGGCGACCTTGTTGATCAGCTCCGGCAGGTAGCCGTGTGACCACGCGGTGTAGATGATCGAGTTGTGGTACTTGTCGGCGATCAGTTCCCGGGCCAGGTCGCTGGTGTCATTGGCCGAGAACTCGATGTTCACCGGCAGGCCGAGCTTGATCGCGGCGGGGCTGATGGTCATCAGCGGGCGGATGTAGCTGTAGGAGTTGTCCAGCTCGCCTTCCTCGACATTGCGCGTCGGGTTGGCGGCGAACACGTAGTCGGCCTTGCCGAATTTCTCCGGCAGCAGGGTCGACAGCTCGATGGCGCGGTTCAGGCCCTGGCAGTTGAGCTGGCCGAGGCCCCCGGCAGGTTTTTCCCCGTGGCGCAGGAAGATCAGGGTCTGGGTGCCGTCCACCGGTTGCGCGCGGCTTTCGCTGGATTCGAGGGACAGGAACAGCGCGCTCATCGCCAGCAGCGAGGGCAGGGCAACGTAGGCGCGATGTTTGAAGCGTCTGGCGACTTTCATCAAGTTCGTCATGAGATAAGGATTCTTCAGCGTGTTTGGTTAAGGCTGACAAACCTCTGCACCACGGGCTGCCGGAGCCGGGTGTCTTCCCTGTCTTGATTGGCTTTCTTGGAGCCCTCACAGGCCTTTTGGTTCGATCCGATTGCCGGGACGCACTCTAAAGGCAACGCTGAACGGCTTGAGTGGAGGTTAGCGACAGGATGTTGCGGAATTAAGAAAGCGACAAAAAGAACCCGAGCCAGCGCGGAAAACGTGGATTATGCTCAGGCCTTTCATTTTGTGACTGGATGCTACACATGACCGATCTGTCCGCGTTCCCGATCACCCAGAAATGGCCGGCGCAATACCCTGACTGGATTCAGCTCTATTCCTTGCCGACCCCCAACGGCGTCAAGGTCTCGATCATGCTCGAAGAGATCGGTCTGCCCTACGAGCCGCACCGCGTGGGCTTCGACACCAATGATCAGATGTCCCCGGAATTCCTGTCGCTGAACCCGAACAACAAGATCCCGGCGATCCTCGATCCTCACGGCCCGGAGGACAAACCGCTGCCGTTGTTCGAGTCTGGCGCGATCCTGATTTACCTCGCCGACAAAAGCGGCCAGTTGCTGGCCCAGGAAGGCGCGCTGCGTTACGAAACCATTCAGTGGCTGATGTTCCAGATGGGCGGCATCGGCCCGATGTTCGGCCAGCTCGGTTTCTTCAACAAATTCGCCGGCAAGGATTACGAAGACAAGCGTCCCCGCGACCGTTACGTCGACGAAAGCAAACGCCTGCTCAGCGTCCTCAACACCCGCCTCGAAGGGCGCGACTGGATCATGGGCGTGCGCTACACCATCGCCGACATCGCCACGTTCCCGTGGGTGCGCAACCTGATCGGGTTCTATGAGGCGGGCGATCTGGTCGGCATCAAGGACTTCCCGAACGTCACCCGGGTGCTGGAGCGTTTTCTGGCACGGCCGGCGGTGGTGCGCGGGTTGACCATCCCTTCATAAGTCGGTGTGAGCCGGGTGCGCACATTATTGCGTGCCCGGTAATGCACTGTTGATTGATCCAGGTTTGTACCCCGTCCCCCGCAAGGCATAAGCTTCGCCCCCTACGACTTTCGTCTCATCTGCCCGTTTTTCAGGAAAGGCCCCATGTCCAGTCAGTTCCCCGAAGCACGTCCACGCCGTCTGCGCCGCAATGCGAGCCTGCGCAGCCTGTTCCAGGAAACCGAGTTTTCGCTTAACGATCTGGTGCTGCCGATCTTCGTTGAAGAAGAGATCGACGACTTCGTGCCGATCAAAAGCATGCCCGGTGTGATGCGCATTCCGGAGCGCAAACTGGCCGGCGAGATCGAGCGTTATGCCCGTGCCGGGATCAAGTCGGTGATGACCTTCGGCGTGTCCCATCACCTGGACGCCAACGGCAGCGACACCTGGCGCGAAAACGGTCTGGTGTCGCGCATGTCGCGGATCGCCAAGGACGCGGTGCCGGAAATGATCGTGATGTCCGACACCTGCTTCTGCGAGTACACCGACCACGGCCATTGCGGCGTGATGCACAACCATGAAGTCGACAACGACCAGACCCTGATCAACCTCGGCAAGCAAGCCGTGGCCGCCGCCCGTGCCGGTGCCGACGTGATCGCGCCGTCGGCGGCAATGGACGGCCAGGTGCGGGCGATTCGCCGGGCACTGGACGATGCCGGCTTCACGCAGATTCCGATCATGGCCTACTCGACCAAATTCGCCTCGGCGCTCTACGGCCCGTTCCGCGAGGCCGGTGGCAGCGCGCTGAAGGGCGATCGCAAAAGCTATCAGATGAACCCGATGAACCGCCGCGAAGCCCTGCGCGAATCGTTGCTCGACGAGCAGGAAGGTGCCGATGCGCTGATGGTCAAACCGGCCGGCGCGTACCTCGACATCATCCGCGACATCCGCGAAGCCTCGAACCTGCCGCTGGCGGCGTATCAGGTCAGCGGCGAGTACGCGATGATCAAGTTCGGCGCCCAGGCCGGGGCCATCGACGAAGACCGCGTGGTACGCGAAAGCCTCGGTGCGATCAAACGCGCCGGTGCGGATCTGATCTTCACTTACTTTGCGATGGACCTGGCGCTGGCCGGGATCTGATCTTTCAGGGGCAATTGAAAAACGGCCGGATCCCGTGATCACGGAAGTACCGCTCGATCACCTTCGGATCCGCGCTGTTGTCGGCAATCGCCACGTAGGTGTCCGGGCGCAGCAGGTAAAAGCCGTTGCGCCCCAGTCCCGCCGTTTCAAACGCCGGGCGCCAGTCGAACACGTGCAGCGGCAAGTGATGCTCATTGCACCAGGCGATCATCTCGTCGCTGGTGTCGCCGTACACATGCACCTGCCAGCACGGGTTGCGCAACGGTTCGTAATTGTCCCCCTCGCCATCATGGGCCCAAGGCAAGCGGTCGCCGCCGTGGACGTGCCCGGCCACGCCTTCACTCAGTGCCATGCCCCGATAGTTGACGGTGATTTGCGACACCGTGCGAAACAGGAATTCGCGGCTGGTCTCGAATGAGGCCATTTTCGGGATCACGAACGGTGCCAGCCGTGTGCGCAACAGATCGGCCATTCGCCCTTCGGCGGTGACGAAACTGAAGACCTTGTCGGTAGTCGACACCAGGCGCCGGGCGAAGGCGATGCGCTCGGTTTCGTAGCTGTCGAGCAACTTTGGCGTGGCTGCGCCGCCGAGCACCGCCGCGAGTTTCCACGCCAGGTTGATTGCATCGCCGATGCCGGTGTTCATGCCTTGACCGCCGGCGGGGCTGTGCACGTGGGCCGCGTCGCCAAGCAGAAACGCCCGGCCCTTGCGAAAGTGATCCGCCACCCGGTGATGCACGCGGTAGGTGGAGAACCAGTTGACGTCCTCGATGTGCACGTTCAAGTGTTCGATGGCGCGGCTGCTGACATCGGAAAATTCCAGGGTTTCGGCGCGATCCGCACGTTCGTCGCGCACGGTGCCGATCAGTCGCGCGTGACCTTCGCCGGCCAGCGGGAACACCGCGAGAAAATCTGCTTCGTCCAGATCCAGATGCAATTCGCCGTTGAGTGCCGGGCCGCTGGCCTTTACGTCGGCAACGTAAAAAATCTGCTGATAGGTGCCACCGGGGAAACCGGTGTCGAGGGTCTTGCGCACCACCGACCGGGCGCCGTCACAACCGGCCAGGTAACAGGCCTGGCAAATCTCCTGTTCACCATCCGGCAGACGCAAATGGGCGGTGAGGCCGTCGCCGTTTTCCGTGAAGCTCTCCAGCGTCGTGTTGCGCTCGACCGTCACGTCGTAGTCTTCGAGACGGTCGATCAGCAACCGCTCGTGTTCGTCCTGCGGGTAGATTTCCAGAAAGGCATACGGCGTCAGGCCTTCGCCGATCCGGTTCAGCGGCAGCTGCGCCACGGGTTTGCCCTTGACCCAGAAATTCGCCGCCGCCACCCGATGCCCGTTGCGCACCACGGCTTCGGCGAGGTCCAGTTGCCGGTACAGTTCAAGCGTTCTCGCCTGCACCGCCAGCGCTCGCGAGGTGGTGCCTGGGCCGGAGGTCTTGTCGAGGATGCGCACGCGCACGCCCAGTTTGCTCAGCCACAGGGCCAGTACCAGTCCGGTGGGGCCCGCGCCGATGATCAGAACGTCACTGCGGTTCATGGTCTGTCCTCCTCGCGTGCCCTTTGCCACTGAGTGTGCAGCAGCAAGTATGGATCAGCGGGCGGGCACGGCCAGTTGGCCTGCCAAACGGGGCGATGGAACAGCGCCGCCGGCCCGCAGTCCTATCCTGCAACCCGGGATTGGGCGTAGGGTAAACCCGGCTCAACGGACTTTATGGAGCGTTATGCAAAGCCCTCGATTATTTCTCAGCCTCGCCGCGCTGCTGGTGCTGGCCGGTTGCGCCGGGCAGCGCAGCCAGGAGCCGGCCCCGCGCGCACCGGCCGAGGTCAAGGCGCAGATCGTGCGCCTGCTGCCGGCGAAAACCGCCGACCGCCAGGGCTGGGCCACGGACATCTACACCGCGTTCGCCGCCCAGGGCATCAGCCCGACCACGCAAAACCTGTGTTCGGTGCTGGCCGTCGCCGAGCAGGAGTCCACCTTTCAGGTCGATCCGCCGGTACCCGGCCTGGGCAAGATCGCCCGCGACGAGATCGACCGGCGTGCCGCCAAAGTGCACATCCCGAGCCTGCTGGTCAGTGGCGCCTTGCAGGTGCGCTCGCCCAACGGCAAGAGCTACAGCGAACGCCTGAGCGCAGCACGTACCGAGAAAGACCTGAGCGCCATTTTCGATGACTTCATCGGCATGGTGCCGATGGGGCGCACGCTGTTTGGCGGTTTCAACCCGGTGCACACCGCCGGGCCGATGCAGGTCAGCATCGAATTCGCCGAGCAGCACGCCAAGGGTTATCCGTATCCGGTGAACGGCACGATTCGCCACGAAGTGTTCACCCGCCGAGGCGGCATGTACTTCGGCATCGCTCATTTGCTGGGGTATCCGGTGAGTTATCGCGAGCCGCTGTACCGCTTCGCCGACTTCAACGCCGGGTGGTACGCCAGTCGCAACGCGGCGTTTCAGAATGCGGTCAGTCGTGTGTCGGGTGTGCCGCTGGCGCTGGATGGCGACCTGATCCGCTACGACTCGATCATGCCGGGCACCACCGAAATGGCGGTGCGCACGCTAGGCAAGTCATTGGGCATGCGAAATCCGCAGATCCGCGATCAGTTAGAGAAGGGCAACACCCTGGGATTCGAAGAGACCAAGCTGTATCAACGGGTCTTCGAACTGGCGGACAAGGCCGAAGGCAAATCATTGCCGCGAGCGGTGCTGCCGGGGATTGTCCTGCAAAGCCCGAAGATCACCCGCAAACTGACCACCGCGTGGTTCGCCAAACGGGTCGACGAGCGTTATCGGCGTTGCATGGCCCGGGACTGACGACTCGGTCATCGGCTCGCGGCGGCGATATCCGCCGCGCCTTCTACACTCCTGAGCAGACGGGAGTCGCTATTTCGAGGGGGGAACATGTATCAACTTTACGGCCACAGGAATTCAGGGGCAGCGGCCATCGAGGCCGCGCTCGAACTGTGCCAGATCGCTTATCGCTTCATCGACACCGAAGCCAGCGCCGAAGCGGCGCAGGAACTGGCCAGGCTCAATCCGCTCAAGCAGATTCCGACCCTGCAACTGCCCGATGGCAGCGCCCTGACCGAAAGCGCGGCGATCCTGATTCACCTGGGGCTGAGCTTTCCCAAGTCAGGCCTGCTGCCGGCCGATACCGCTGATCGTGACCAGGCCATTCGCGGACTGGTGTACATCGTCAGCAATTGCTACGGAGTCATCGGCGTCATCGATTACCCCGAGCGCTGGCTGGTGATGCCGGACGAAGCATCGCGGCAGAACCTGATGGCCGGCGCCCGGGAGCGATTGCACTGGATGTGGGAAGTGTTCGCCGACCAGTTTTCCGCCGAGCTGTACCTGGACGATGAAACACCGGGCGCGCTGGATGTGTTGGCGGCCGTGGTCACGCGCTGGGCCGGCACCCGCGAACACTTGCGCCAGGCCCGGCCGGGGTTTTATGCGTGGCTGCAACGCATCGACCGGCACCCGGTGCTGGCGCCGGTCTTTGCAAGGCATTGGCCCGGTTGATCATTCCCCGCGAATGTATTGCTCCAGCTGTTTGATCAGCTCGGCCTGTTCGGCAATCGCTTCCTTGACCAGGTCGCCGATCGACAGCAGGCCCAGCAGTTTGCCGTTTTCCACCACCGGCAAGTGACGAAGGCGTTTGTCGGACATGATGCTCAGGCAGGTGTCGACGGTCTGGTGGGTGTCCACCGTGATCACGTTCGCCACCATGATGTCGCGCACTGGTGTGCCTACCGAGGAGCGCCCGTGCAGCACCAGTTTGCGTGCGTAATCGCGCTCGCTGATGATGCCCACCACTTTTTCGTCTTCCACCACGAGCAAGGCGCCGACGTTTTTCTCGGCCATCTTCATCAGCGCTTCGAGCACCATGTGATCGGGCTTGATCTGGTGCACTTCCTGATTTTTCTGATCTTTGAGCTTGAGCAGCTGGGCGACGGTTTTCATGGCGGTTACTCAGGTGTTGTCGTTGTTCTCCAAGCATCGTAGACCGTGGCGCGCAGAGCAAGGTCGCAAAACGGCAGATAACACGCAAAAAACGTCATTTGACGGTTTTTTCCTGGCGAGGCCTTTGCCACCGGAGGCGGCAATGCCGCGTAGAATGCCTGTCTGAATCAATTCTTGAGGTCGCAGTGGTGGATTTACAGCAGGGCTTCGTCCTGACCCGGCATTGGCGTGACACCCCGGCCGGCACCGAAGTCGAGTTCTGGCTGGCGACCGACGCCGGGCCGCGCCGCGTACGCCTGCCGCATCAGCCGTCGGTGGCGTTCATCCCGGCGGCGCAGCGCGAGCAGGCCGAGCGGGTGCTGGCGGGCGAAAAGAACGTCGAACTGCGCCCCCTGGCCTTGCAGGATTTCGAACATCGCCCGGTGCTCGGGCTGTATTGCCAGCAACACGGGCAGCTGATGCGTCTGGAAACCGCGCTGAACCGTCACAATGTCGACGTCTTCGAAGCCGATGTGCGACCGCCCGAACGCTACCTGATGGAGCGTTTCATCACCGCGCCGGTATGGTTCAGTGGCACGCCCGATGCCAAGGGTGTGCTGCTCGACGCCCACCTCAAGCCTTCGCCCGACTATCGCCCGCAACTGCGACTGGTCTCGCTGGACATCGAAACCACCGAGCAGGGCGAGTTGTATTCCATCGCGCTGGAAGGCTGCGGCGAGCGCCAGGTGTACATGCTAGGCGCGCCGAACGGTGATGACAGCATCGTCGACTTCGACCTCGAGTACTGCGAATCGCGCACCCTGATCCTGAAGAAACTCAACGACTGGTTCGCCCGCCACGACCCCGACGCGATCATCGGCTGGAACCTCGTGCAGTTCGACCTGCGCGTCCTCCACGAACACGCCCGACGCCTCGGCGTGCCGCTCAAACTCGGGCGCGGCGGCGAGGAAATGCAGTGGCGCGAACACGGCAGCCGCACTCATTACTTCGCGGCAGCGGCGGGGCGGTTGATCATCGATGGCATCGAATCCCTGCGTTCGGCGACCTGGAGTTTCCCGTCGTTCAGCCTGGAAAACGTCGCCCAGACCTTGCTCGGCGAGGGCAAGTCCATCGACAACCCGTACCAGCGCATGGACGAGATCAACCGCATGTTCGCCGAGGACAAACCGGCACTGGCCAAGTACAACCTCAAGGACTGCGAGCTGGTCACGCGGATCTTCGCCAAGACTGAACTGCTGAAGTTCTTGCTGGAACGCGCCAGCGTCACCGGTTTGCTGGCGGATCGCAGCGGCGGTTCGGTGGCGGCGTTCACTCATTTGTACATGCCGTTGATGCACCGTCAGGGGTTTGTGGCGCCGAACCTTGGTACCAATCCTCCGCAGGCCAGCCCCGGCGGGTTTGTCATGGACTCGCAGCCGGGTCTGTACGAGTCGGTGCTGGTGCTCGACTACAAGAGCCTTTATCCGTCGATCATCCGCACCTTCCTGATCGACCCGGTGGGGTTGATCGAAGGCTTGCAGCATCCGGATGACGCTGATTCGGTGCCGGGCTTTCGCGGCGCGCGTTTCTCCCGCACCCGGCATTGCCTGCCGTCCATCGTCGCCCGGGTCGCCGAAGGTCGCGAGACTGCCAAACGCGAACACAACGCGCCGCTGTCCCAGGCGCTGAAGATCATCATGAACGCCTTCTACGGTGTACTCGGTTCCAGCGGTTGCCGGTTTTTCGATACGCGGCTGGCATCGTCGATCACCTTGCGCGGTCACGAAATCATGCTGCGCACCCGGCAGTTGATCGAGGCACAAGGGCATGCGGTGATTTATGGCGATACCGATTCGACGTTCGTCTGGCTGCGTCGTCCTCACGGCCAGGAGGAGGCGGCGCAAATCGGCCGGGCACTGGTTGCGCACGTCAACGACTGGTGGCGCGAGCATGTGCGCGAGCAATACGGGCTGGAAAGCGCTCTCGAATTGCAATTCGAAACCCACTACAAACGCTTCCTGATGCCGACCATTCGTGGCGCCGAGGAAGGCAGTAAAAAGCGCTACGCCGGCCTGGTGACCCGCGCCGACGGCAGCGAAGAAATGGTCTACAAAGGCCTGGAAACCGTGCGCACCGACTGGTCGCTGCTGGCCCGGCAGTTCCAGCAGGAGCTGTACGAGCGGATCTTCCAGCGCAAGCCGTATCAGGATTATGTGCGCGAGTACGTGCGCAAGACGTTGGCCGGCGAGTTCGACGAGCGACTGGTCTACCGCAAGCGCCTGCGTCGCACCCTCGACGACTACGAACGCAACGTGCCGCCGCATGTTCGTGCGGCGCGACTGGCTGACGATTACAACGCAGAGCAAGGTCGCCCCCGGCAATACCAGAACGGCGGCTGGATCAGCTACGTCATCACCCTGGCCGGGCCCGAGCCGCTGGAAGTGCGCCGCGCGGCCATCGACTACGACCACTACATCACCCGCCAGCTGCAACCGGTGGCGGATGCGATCCTGCCGTTTGTCGACGACGATTTCTCAACCCTGATCGGGGGGCAGCTGGGCCTGTTTTGAGTCCAGCAGCTGCAGGGTCCATTCATCCTGAATGCCGTGGAAGTAACGTTCCAGCGCCTGATGCCAGAGGCTGTCGTCGTCCGCGAACTGGGCGAACAGGGTCATCGATGAGTGAAATTTCAGGTCGTCCGGGTGGCCGAAAATTTCGGCAATCGAACGCTGCGGCACATTGAGCACAAGCTGCGCGCAGGTGCGCAGCCGGGCGCCGAGCAGCTCATGGGCCAGATAGGCCCGGGCTTCACCGGCGGAGCCGATGGCGAAGCGCCGGGACATCTCGCTGCCGCCGAGCCCGGCGAACTGCGGGAACACAAACCACATCCAGTGGCTGCGCTTGCGGCCCTCACCGAGCTCGCGCTGGACCCGCTCGAACACCGGGTCCTGGGCGAGCACGAAACGTTGCAGGTTGAATGGATCGTCCTGATCAGTGCTTCTCATGGCGAAGCCCTCTGTCAGTCGGCGGTGGCTCAGACCATGGCCAGCCGCTGCTTGCGTTGTGGCGCGTGAAACGCCTGGTCCAGCGCCGCCAGATCCCCGGCATCGAGTTGCAGCTGCGCCGCTTGTGCATTGAGCTGCACGTGTTCCGGGCGCACGGCCTTGGGAATCGCAATCACCCCATCCTGACGCAGAATCCACGCCAGCGAAACCTGTGCCGGGGTCACGCCGTGACGAGCGGCAATCTGTTTCAGCACCGGCTCGGCCAGCATCGCGCCACCCTGGCCGATCGGGCAGTACGCCATCAGTGGCATGCGCTGTTGTTGGCACCAAGGCAGCAGGTCGAACTCGATGCCGCGCTCTTCCAGGTTGTACAGCACCTGATTGGTCGCACAGGCCGATGAAGACAGTTCTTCGAGGTCGTCCACGTCGAAGTTCGACACGCCCCAGCGCCCGATCTTGCCGTCCTCGCGCAGGCGCTCGAAGGCCTCGACGGTTTCGTCCAGCGGATACTGGCCGCGCCAGTGCAGCAGATAGAGGTCGATGTAATCGGTGTCGAGCCGGCGCAGGCTGCGTTCGCAAGCCTGGGGAATGCCTTTGCGGCTGGCGTTGTGCGGGTAGACCTTGCTCACCAGGAACACTTGATCGCGCAGGCCGGCGATGGCTTCACCGACCACGCTTTCGGCACCGCCCTCGGCGTACATTTCGGCGGTGTCGATCAGGGTCATGCCCAGCTCGATGCCGCTGCGCAGGGCCGCCACTTCACGCTTGTGCGCCGAACGGTCTTCGCCCATGCGCCAGGTGCCCTGGCCAATCACCGGAACCTGCACGCCAGCCAGTTCGAGGGTACGCATTCAAACCTCCTATCTGAAAACGGTCGATACCTTTAAGTGGGCAGCAGGATAGCCCATGGGTTCCAAATGAGGTGTGTCGGCCCGTTGAGGCGATTATGGCGAGGTTCTGTTGCTGCGATGTATTGAAAGGGCGTTTAGGAAGTGCGCAAGAAGTTGCGCAGTTGTCCGTAATAAAATCGCGGTCAAAACCCCGGTAGGCCTTGCCAATCAAGGCT